>JAJFIC010000038.1 GCA_021775315.1 Paracoccaceae bacterium | reverse complement strand
AAAATCACCATGCGTTTTCGCGGCCGTGAAATGGCGCACCAGTTTTTGGGCCATGAATTGCTGAAACGCGTGGCCGCTGATGTCGAGGAAATCGGCAAAGTTGAAAACATGCCAAGACTGGAAGGCCGCCAAATGGTCATGATGATCGGCCCGGTCGCCAGCAAGTGAGCGTAAAACCGACCACCGGACACACCGCGGCTTTCCGCCCCGGTGCGTTTCACAGCGAACCCGATGGTCGGATTTTCTCCAAAACAGTTGAAAAAAACGCGAACCCCGTCATTGACGGGCTTTCGCCATTTCTGGGCGACGCCTCAGGCCATGCGCTTGAGATCGGCTCGGGCACCGGCCAACATATCCAGCACTTTGCCCGCGCATTCCCCAACCTGACCTGGACCCCGTCTGAACCTGACGCCACCCACCGCGCCAGCATCGACGCATGGCGCGCCCATGAAAACAGCACCACCTTGCCCGCAATCACAATCGACGCCGCACTCGATTGGCCGGGCCAACCGGAATTGCAGGCGATCACACCGCTTAACCTGATCCTCAGCCTCAACGTGATCCACATCTCGCCATTCACAGTGGCAAACGGCATCATAAACGGGGCGGGCAAAACCCTGAAACCGCTTGGCCTGCTGGCGTTTTACGGCCCCTTTATGGAAAACGGTCAACATACCGGCGACGGCAACGCCATGTTTGATGCCCGCCTAAGGGCCGACAACCCCGATTGGGGCATTCGGGATACTGCCGATCTGGCCGACCTTGGCCGGGCCGCGGGCCTAAAACAAATCGCGCTTTTGCAAATGCCGTCAAACAACCGCATCCTGCTGCTGCAAAAAACCTGAGCCTGCGGCGCCTGTCCCCACGCCGGCTTCTTTATTGCAAAAATACTCAATTCCAACGCTAAACTTTAGCACGCAACCGAACGTTCACCCGCCAACCAATCCTTTGTGTCTTTGAAATCAAACGCCAGCGAAATCAAATCAACAACCAGCAGCACAACCAAATACAGACCAAACCCAGCCGCAACATCGCCCTCAACCAACATCCAGCCAATCCAGATCACCAGCGGCGTCCAGATCACCACATGCGGCAGGGCCATCGCCTTGGAAAACCCACGCTCAACCAGCATAATAACCCCGTTCAACGCCATCGCGCCGATCGCCAGAACCGCAATCCAAACCCCGTTTGGCTCGGCCCAATAGACCACGCTGAACATATTGACCGGCACCAGAATCACAAAAACCCAGACCTGCACCCAAAGCGGCATCGCCCGGAAAGACCGCCAGATATCCAAAACCATATCTATCCCCATTTCCCTGTTCACCAGCCAGCCTAACGCCAATCCGCCGCGATCACAAACCACCGCATCAAACCACAGTATCAAACCAAGGTAACAAATCATTGCCCTTGGCAAACGCCTGCCGTAGTTTGCCTTTCATGACCGATACAAACGACAAAACCGACACGCCACCAGCCACCCAGACAGACGGGCGGCGTTGGCATGATATGGGCGGCCTAGAAGGTGGCCCGATCGTGGCTGATGACCATGATTTCGCCCTATGGGAAAAACGGGTTGATGCGTTGCAGGTCATCACCTCGACCAAAGGCTATTTCACCGTTGACGGCCTGCGCCGCTGCCTTGAAGATATGGGGCCGGAAGCCTTTGAAACCATGAGCTATTATGAACGCTGGGTGGTTTCGGTTAACCAAAATCTGCTGGAATCCGGGGTCTATTCCAACACCGAACTTGGTGCCAAAATGGCCGAGGTCGCCGCGCGCGGTCTGACCTATGGCGATTGCGCCCAAGACGGCGATAGCGGGCATGACCATGACTGACAAACCCCAACCAGAAATGGTGCGCGTTTCGACCATGATGCCGCCGGGCCATATCCGCACACCGGCTTATTTGCGCGGCAAAATTGGCGAAATCGAACGCACGCTTGGCCCGTTTCACAACCCCGAACAACTGGCTTATGGCGTACCGGCAGACAAACTGCCGCTGCACCGCGTCCGCTTTACTATGTCCGAGGTTTGGGGGGCTGACGCTGAAAACCCTGATGACCTGATAGAAGCCGAGATTTTTGCCCATTGGCTGACCCCGCTGGAGGCGCATTAAAATGCCCCATGACCACGATCACGACCATAACCACGACGTGCCACACAGCCACGAGGGCATGAGCTCGTCTGGCCACCCCTATCGCGCGGATCAGGATCAGCCGCTGACCTATTGGCAAAACATGGAAATCGCCATGCGCGAACTGCTGATCGAAAAGGGCGTGACCACGGAGCTTGAGGTCATGCACACCATCGACCAGATGGACAGCCGCTCGCCCGCTGACGGCGCCAAAGTCGTCGCCCGTGCTTGGTGCGACCCTGATTTCCGGGCCCGCCTGATGGCCGACGCGTCCGAGGCCAGCCGTGAAATGGGTTTTGACATCGGCGCGCTGAAACTGATCGCCGTTGAAAACACCGCCGATATTCACAACGTCATCGTCTGCACCTTGTGCTCGTGTTATCCGCGCAATCTGCTGGGCTTTCCGCCCGATTGGTACAAGCAGCGCGCATATCGTGCGCGTGTCGTCAAAACTCCGCGCGCGGTGTTGCGTGAATTTGGTCTAGAGCTGCCTGATGATGTGACCGTGCGCGTCCATGACAGCACGGCAGACATGCGTTACATCGTCATTCCGGCCCGCCCTCAAGGCACTGAAAACCTTGATGAAACTGCCCTTGCCGCCCTTGTCAGCCGTGATTCCATGATCGGTGTCGCGCGCGCGGCATCGCCGGAATGACAGCATTCAACCGGCTGAGCCCGACGGCTCAGGGTATCTTGCTGATGATCGCCACCATCTTCTTTTTCTCATTGATGGACGCTTTGGCCAAAGGTCTGGCCCAGCGATATGACACTTTTCAGGTGGTTTGGGCGCGCTATACCAGCCAGACGATTATCGCAGTTCTGATCCTGTCGCCGCGCCTGAAATCGGTGATGAAAACCCGCTATCTGGGCCTGCAACTGATCCGTTCGGCGTTTTTGTTCTGCGCCACGATGTGCTTTTTCTTTGGCATCGTTCTGGTCGGTCTGGCGCAGGCCAGCGCCATCATGTCGGTCAACCCGATGCTGATCTCAATCGGCGCTTTCCTGATCTTGGGCGAACCGTTCGGACTGCGCCGCGCCTTTGGCGTCTCGGCAGGGTTGCTTGGCACATTGATCATCATCCGACCGGGAACCGAGGTGTTCTCCCCCGCCGCCCTGCTGCCGATCTGTTCCGCCTTTTGTTACGCGGGTTACGCCCTGTCGACACGGTTTTTGGGCCGCGAAGAACCGGTCTGGACCTCGTTCCTTTACACCGCATTGATCGGCACCGTGGTGGCCAGCATCATCGTACCGTTCTTCTGGACCACACCGACAGCATCCGACTGGGGCCTGATGCTGCTTTTGGGGGCGGTCGGCGGTATCGGCCAATTATGCCTGATCCGCGCCCTCACCGTGGCCGAGGCCGGAGCAATCGCACCATTCGCCTATATCGGCATCGTGTTTGCCACAACATGGGGCATGCTGTTCTTTGACGAATATCCCGACATCTGGGTAATCGCAGGCGCGCTTGTGATTGTTCTTGCGGGGATTTATGTCTGGCACCGGGAATACCAAATCGCAAAAGCAGGCAGATAGTTAAACCATGGCCACACCAGAGTTTGAACGCGGCGGACCGGTCAATTTTCTGATCGACCTGCCTGTGCGCGCGCTCTTTGGCCTTGTCTCCCTGCTGCCCTATCGCACCAGCCTGACCTTTGCCGGTTGGATCACCACACGCCTATTGGCGCCGGTTTTTGGCATCAACAAACGTATCCGCAGCAATCTGCACCATATCTGGCCGAACATATCTGACGCTGAAATGACCCGTTTGTGCAACGAGGTGTCAGACAATTCCGCGCGCCTGCTGGTGGAAAGCTTTATCACCGGAACCTTCGTCAAACATGCCCGCCGCGCCCGTTTTGGCGGCGGCGGCAAGACCATTTTGCTAAACGCACTTGAGGCGCAGCAGCCGGTCATTCTGGTGTCTGGCCATTTCGGCAATTATCAGGCCATTCGCGTCCTGCTTGGCGATCTCGGGCACAAAACTGCCGCGATTTACCGCCCCATGAACAACGCCTATACCAACACGCGCTACATTAAAAACATGAACAAAATCGCTACGCCCAACCATCCGCGCGGCCTGAAAGGCACCAAAAACCTGCTGCAACATCTGCGAAAAGGCGGGGCCATCGCGCTTTTGAACGATCAGGCGGCGGGCGAAGGCAGCATATTGACCTTTATGGGAAAACCGGCGCTGACAATGACCTCAGCGGCGGAATTCGCGCTAAAATACAACGCCTTGCTGTTCCCTTATTACGGAACCCGCCTGCCCAATGGTGTGGATTTTGAGATCGAGGTTGAACCGCCCATCGTCGCCTCAGACCCAGCCACCATGACCCAGGATCTGAACGATTCCCTGGAAGCACGGGTGCGCGACCATCCCGGTCAATGGTTCTGGATGCATCGGCGCTGGAAAGGGCTGTAAACGATTGGCGTGGCGGTTTTTATTGCAGAACATGCGCTGCAATAATCGGCCCCAGACCCAGTGATTGCACTAAAATGACAATCGGCTCGGACCCGGTGACATGCGCCTTTGCTGAAATCTCGCCCTGACCATTCCATTGGGTCACAGGCCGCCATTCAGTGACGATATTGCTATAGGTGATGCTGCGCCCGGCATTTTCACCGCCCCTGATTTTCACAATCTTTTCAGGAACATAACGCACAAGTTGCACCACCGACTGACCAACAGAGCCGCCGTTGGCCGTGATTGAAATGCTAAGGGTATTGCCCGACCGTTCGACCTCCAGCAGCACCGCCTGTGCACGGTTTGAATGGTGGTCAATCAGGCTGATCACCTCACCAGCACGATTGCCGACCGCCGGGCTGACGCCCTGAATGATCACTTGCGGCGTATAAACCGTGCGCCGGTTGCCCGCCTTGGCATAGGCCCGTTGCCGGTTGGAAAAATTGACCGAAGCGAAATCATCTTTCCAGCCGAGGTAATCCCAGTAATCAACATGCAGCGCCAGCGCGATCACATCATCGCGCCCGGCCAATTGCGTCAACAACTCATCCGCAGGCGGACAAGACGAACATCCCTGCGAGGTGAACAATTCGATCACCACCGGCTGGTCGTCGGCCATCAAGGGTTGTGCCCATGAAACGAGCGTCATTAGCAAGCTGGTAAGGATAAATCGCATGATGCCTGTGATCCGGTTTGTTCCTGTCTGTCATCCTAGTCTTAGGGCCAAGGTTTCGCCAACACCAATCAAGCCTTTGCGAGCAATCTGTTACAAATCACCTGCACAACCGTTACGAAAATATCGACAGGTCCAGTTCCAGCCCGGCTCCAAGCCAGATCGCGTGATCGCGATGATCCTTCAACGCGTCGCCGGTTTCCGGATGGGCAAACACCACCAAACCGTCGCGGTTCAGCGCCAGCCACGGCAACAGCTCGCCAAATTGTGCCGGAGTCGCCGCCAACTGGCACGACCAGCGTGGATGCGGCCCGACGGGTTTTTCATGCACCCGGCCCATGACAACGCCGAACTTTTCGGCAGCCGCAGTGCATAACCTGCGCGCCGCCTCTACCGACGTCGCGTCAAAATACACATGCGCGTGATAGCTTGATATCTGGCTCAACCCATTTCTTCCTGACATTCGATAACCGCTTCCAGCCCGACACTGGTGCCTGCAAGGTCAATCGCCATCACCTCGCCCGCCTCGCTATAAAGCGTCATGGTGTATTTTTGGGCGATGTCCCACAGAAAATCAGGGTTATCAAAATTGATATCGGCACCCGGCACACCGTTCAGATAAAGACCCACCGCCTCGCCGTCATATTCGTTGCCATCCAGATCAAAGGCAATCGGATAGGTCGCGCCCTCTTCGATATCGCCCCAGGCGTCATTGAACGCGGTGACATAAGCAGTGCCGCGATTGCGATCAAACCCGATCCGCACGACCGAGCCATCCTGATACGCCGCCTGAATAAGGCAGCCATCGCCAAGACTTTCGTCGATCATCACATCCCAACCACCGGCCGTTCCCCATTGCTCAAGCCCTTGGGCCTGTGACGTGACAGGCGCCACAATCGTCGTCGCCAAAACAGCGGAAAGAAGCAGGTTTTTCATGGTTTAATCCTTTTGCGTATCAAGTGGTCATTCGCCCAAATCTATCGACCAGTTGGCTAAAATCAAAGCATCTTGTTTGCATCACACCAGCACATTTCTATGCCAAAATGAAAAGCCCCGGCGCAATGTCCGGGGCTTTGGTCTTTGTTCTGTGTCAGGCAATCAGCTTTTCGCCAAATTCCGCAGCACATAATGCAGCACGCCGCCGTTTTCGACATACTCGATCTCTACTTCCGTATCGATCCGGCATTTGAGCATGATCTCTTTGACCGCACCATCCGCAAAAGTGATCTTGCACGGCACCTCGCTTAGTGGGCGCAGATCACCGGCAAGGCCGCCGATGGAAACCGTTTCGTCCCCGGTCAGGCCCAGTGATTTACGACTGTCGCCTGCGGTAAACTCAAACGGGATCACACCCATGCCAACCAGATTGCTGCGGTGGATACGTTCAAAGCTTTCCGCAATCACCGCTTTCACGCCCAACAGGCTGGTGCCCTTGGCCGCCCAATCGCGCGAAGACCCCGCGCCGTATTGCTCGCCCCCAAAGATCACCAGAGGCGTGCCCGCCGCCTGATGCGCCATCGACGCATCATAGATCGAGGTCTGCACCCCGTCCGGGCCTTTGGTATAACCGCCCTCGACCCCTTCCAGCATCTCGTTCTTGATGCGGATATTGGCAAACGTGCCGCGCATCATCACCTGATGATTGCCCCGACGCGACCCGTACGAGTTAAACTCGCGCGGTGCCACCTGACGATCCGTCAGATATTCGCCAGCCGGTGAGGTTTTGGCGAAGGAACCCGCCGGGCTGATATGGTCGGTCGTGATCATGTCACCCAAAACCGCCAGAACCTTGGCATTCTCAAGATTGCTGATCGTGCCAGCCTCTTTCGCCATGCCCTGAAAATAAGGTGGGTTCTGCACATAGGTCGATGTCGCGGGCCAGTCATAGGTCAGGCTGTCGGTGGTTTCGACCCCCTGCCATTTCTCGTCGCCTTTGAACACGTCGGCATATTTGCTCAGGAAAGCCTCGCGCGTAACGGTTTTTTCAACCAATTCAGCGACTTCCTGCGTGGTTGGCCAGATGTCTTTCAGGTAAACGTCATTGCCGTCCTTGTCCGTTGCAATCACGTCGGTGGCCAGATTGATATCCAGCGTTCCGGCCAGTGCATAGGCCACAACCAAGGGCGGGCTGGCCAGATAGTTGGCGCGCACATCCGGGCTGATGCGCCCTTCAAAATTCCGGTTACCCGACAAAACAGACGTGGCGACCAAATCACCCTCGGCAATGGCGGCAGATAGTTCTGGCTGGATCGGGCCAGAATTGCCGATACAGGTGGTGCAGCCATAGCCAACCAGATTAAAGCCGATGGCGTCCAGATCTTCCTGCACCTCGGCCGCCTCAAGATAAGCCGACACAACTTGTGAGCCTGGTGCCAACGAGGTTTTGACCCACGGCTTTCGATCCAGACCAAGGGCGCGGGCTTTGCGGGCGACCAGACCAGCGCCAATCATGACATAGGGGTTTGATGTGTTGGTACAGGACGTGATCGACGCGATCACAACCTTGCCGCTTTCCATCGTGTAATCTTCACCCGCGACAGCAACCTCTTTGCCCATCGGGCGCTTAAAGGTTTGTTCCATCTCGCGCCGGAACGCCGACTGACCATCCGTCAAAGCGACATAATCCTGAGGCCGCTTCGGCCCGGAAATCGCCGGCACAATGCTGCCCATATCCAGATGCAGCGTGTCTGTATAGATCGGCGCGTAATCCGCATCACGCCAAAGTCCGTTTTCCTTGGCATACGCTTCAACCAGTGCAATCCGATCCTCGTCACGGCCCGTGGTCCGCAAATACCGCAGGGTCTCACCGTCAATCGGGAAAAAGCCGCAAGTGGCGCCATATTCCGGCGCCATATTGGCAATCGTCGCCCGGTCCGCCAGCGGCAGACGATCCAGCCCGGCGCCATAAAATTCAACGAATTTGCCAACCACGCCCTTGGCGCGCAGCAATTCCACCACTTTCAGCACCAGATCGGTGCCGGTCGTGCCTTCAAGCATCGCGCCTGTCAGCTCAAAACCAATCACTTCCGGTATCAGCATCGAAATCGGCTGGCCCAGCATCGCGGCCTCGGCCTCGATCCCGCCAACACCCCAACCAAGAACGGCAAGCCCGTTCACCATCGTGGTGTGGCTGTCGGTGCCGACCAGCGTGTCAGGATAAGCAACCTCATCCCCGTTCTGATCGGTGTCGGTCCAAACAGTCTGCGACAGATATTCCAGATTAACCTGATGACAAATACCGGTGCCCGGGGGCACAACGCGGAAATTGTTAAAGGCCGACTGGCCCCATTTCAGGAACGTATACCGCTCCAAATTCCGTTCATATTCGCGATCCACATTCATCTGAAAGGCGCGCGGATTGCCAAACTCGTCGATCATCACCGAATGGTCAATCACCAGATCAACCGGGTTCAGCGGGTTGATCTTTTCAGGATCACCGCCCAGCGCTTTGATGCCATCGCGCATCGCTGCCAGATCGACAACCGCCGGAACCCCGGTGAAATCCTGCATCAGCACCCGGGCCGGACGATAGGCAATCTCGCGCGGGTTTTTGCCACCATTGGCACCCCATTCAGCAAACGCCCGGATATCATCCACATCAACCGTTTTGCCATCCATCCCGTACATCTTAGGTTTGTAGTCAAACGTATCCATGTGGCTTGGGCCGCCGTACATGAACAGAAAAATCACGCTCTTCGCCTTGGCGGGAAAGTGCGGTTTCTTAGGCGCAAGCGGATTGACGT
>JAJFIC010000037.1 GCA_021775315.1 Paracoccaceae bacterium | reverse complement strand
CCGTGCGCGGGAAACAACCAGTTTATCTTCCTCGGACAGCTCATCCATACCCAAAATGGCAATAATATCCTGCAACGCTTTGTAAGTCTGCAAGGTTTTCTGTACATCGGCGGCGCATTTGTAATGCTCGTCCCCAACTACGCGCGGATCAAGAATCCGTGATGTTGAGTCCAGCGGGTCAACCGCAGGATAAATGCCAAGCTCGGAAATCGCACGCGACAAAACGGTCGTCGCATCAAGGTGCGCAAACGATGTCGCAGGTGCAGGGTCCGTAAGGTCATCCGCAGGCACATAAACGGCCTGAACCGATGTAATCGAGCCAGCTTTGGTTGACGAAATCCGCTCCTGCATGGCGCCCATATCGGTTGCCAGTGTCGGCTGATAGCCAACCGCGGAAGGGATACGACCCAATAGCGCTGAAACCTCGGAACCAGCTTGGGTAAAGCGGAAGATGTTATCAACGAAGAACAGAACGTCAGCGCCGGTTTCATCGCGGAACTGCTCGGCCAATGTCAGACCGGACAGGGCAACCCGCATACGCGCACCCGGAGGCTCGTTCATCTGGCCATAGACCAGCGCGATTTTCGATTTTTCCAGATCGTCCGGAACGATAACACCAGATTCGATCATCTCGTGGTAAAGGTCATTACCTTCACGTGTCCGCTCGCCCACACCGGCGAAAACCGACAGGCCCGAGTGTACTTTGGCGATGTTGTTGATCAATTCCATAATCAGAACCGTCTTGCCAACACCCGCACCACCAAAGAGGCCAATTTTGCCGCCTTTGGTATATGGCGCCAACAGATCGACCACTTTGATGCCTGTAACCAGGATTTCTGATTCAGTCGACTGCTCGGCGAAATCTGGTGCATCGGCGTGGATCGAACGACGCGCCTCGGATTTGACCGGGCCTTTTTCGTCAACCGGTTCGCCGATGACGTTGATGATCCGACCCAGCGTGGCTGTGCCAACCGGAACCGTAAGCGGGCCGCCGGTGTCGGTCACTTTCGTGCCCCGTACCAGACCCTCGGTCGCGTCCATCGCAACGGCGCGGACTGTGCGTTCGCCCAGATGCTGCGCCACTTCCAGAACCAGCGGGTTGCCGTTGTTTTCTGTATTAAGCGCGTTCAGGATCGCTGGCAGTTCATCTTCGAATTGCACGTCGACAACCGCGCCGATCACCTGTGTAATTTTACCTACAGCATTAGCCATATTGGTTTCTCCAGTTCTCTAGAGCGCCTCAGCGCCCGAAATAATTTCGATAAGTTCGTTGGTGATCGCTGCTTGCCGCGAACGGTTGAATTCGATGGTTAACTTGTCGATCATATCGCCCGCGTTGCGCGTTGCGTTGTCCATGGCAGACATCCGCGCGCCCTGTTCAGAGGCACCGTTTTCCAGCAAAGCCGTGAAAATCTGCGTGATCATTGCCGCTGGCAATAATTCAGTCAGGATTTCATCTTCGTCCGGTTCAAACTCATAAAACGCGGCCTCGCTTGTGTCATCTTTGTCGACCTCAGCGGGGATCAATTGCAGGGTCGTAGGTTCCTGACTGATAACCGACTGAAAGGTGCTGAAAAAGATTGTTGCCACGTCGAATTCACCGGCTTCATAGCGCGCAAGAAGATCACGACCGATGTCTTGTGCATTGACATAACCAATGCGTTTTACATCCGACAGATCCACATGCGAGATCATTTGGCTTTGGAATTCACGCTTAAGCTGCTCGCGGCCTTTTTTGCCGACGGTCAGAATTTTTACGGTTTTGCCATCGGCCAGCAACGCTTGCGCATGAACTCGCGCCAGTTTTGCAATCGACGAATTAAAGCCACCGCACAAACCCCGTTCCGAGGTTGCCACGATCAGCAAATGAACGTCGTCCTTGCCTGTGCCAGCCAGCAATGCAGGCGCACTTGCCGCATCAGCCACTGACCGGGCAAGATTGCGCATAACGTCTGTCATACGGTCGGCGTAGGGGCGACCGGCTTCGGCCGCCTCTTGGGCGCGACGCAGCTTGGCAGCTGCAACCATCTGCATGGCCTTGGTGATCTTCCGAGTGTTTTTGACACTCTCGATCCTAGTTTTCAGGTCCTTGAGGTTTGCCATGTCAGCAAAGCTCCTTTTTCCCTAAAGGCCAATATTAGTTGAAGTCTTTTGCAAAACCTTCAACGGCGGATTTGATTGCATCTTCCAGCTCACCTTTGACCTTGCGGTCATTTTCGGTGATGTCAGCCAGCAGATCAGCGTGGTTCTGACGCATGTGCGTCAAAAGCCCGGCTTCAAACCGGCCAACGGCGTCCACGGAAATACCGTCAAGATAGCCTTTGGTACCGGAATAGATCACGATGACCTGTTCAGCATTGGTCAGCGGCGAATATTGTGGCTGCTTCAGCAATTCTGTCAGGCGGGCACCACGGTTCAGCAGGGCCTGCGTCGCGGCGTCGAGATCCGAGCCGAACTGGGCAAAGGCTGCCATCTCACGATACTGGGCCAATTCCAGTTTGATCGAACCAGCAACCGACTTCATCGCGTCTGTTTGTGCCGACGAACCAACCCGCGACACCGAAAGACCGGTGTTCACAGCCGGGCGAATGCCCTGATAGAACAGTTCGGTTTCCAGAAATATCTGACCGTCGGTGATCGAAATCACGTTTGTCGGAATAAACGCAGACACGTCGCCGCCCTGTGTTTCAATGACCGGTAGCGCCGTCAACGAGCCTGAACCGTAATCGGCGTTCAGTTTAGCCGAACGCTCCAAAAGGCGCGAGTGAAGGTAGAAAACGTCGCCAGGATAGGCTTCGCGGCCCGGTGGGCGACGCAGAAGCAGCGACATCTGACGATAGGAAACCGCTTGTTTTGTCAGATCATCGTAAATAATCAGCGCGTGGCGGCCATTGTCGCGGAAATGTTCCGCCATTGAAGTCGCTGCATAAGGCGCAAGAAACTGCATCGGGGCCGGATCAGACGCCGTTGCCGCAACAACGATCGAATAGTCCATTGCGCCGGTTTCTTCGAGCTTTTTCACCAACTGCGCCACTGTCGAACGTTTTTGGCCAATGGCCACATAAACACAATAAAGCTTTTTGCCTTCGTCGTCGCCTGCGGCTTCGTTGTAAGACTTCTGGTTCAGAATGGCGTCAAGCGCGATGGCTGTTTTACCGATCTGACGGTCACCAATGATAAGTTCGCGCTGACCACGACCAACCGGGATCAAAGCATCAACCGATTTCAGACCAGTTGCCATTGGCTCATGTACGGACTGGCGTGGGATAATGCCCGGCGCCTTAACATCGGCCTGCGACCGCTTTGTGGTTTTGATCGGGCCTTTGCCGTCAATTGGGTTGCCCAGACCGTCAACAACGCGGCCCAGCAATTCATCCCCAACAGGAACGTCCACAATCGCCTTGGTGCGTTTAACCGTGTCGCCTTCTTTGATGTCCCGGTCGGAACCAAAGATAACAACACCGACATTGTCGGCTTCAAGGTTCAGGGCCATACCCCGGATACCACCGGGGAATTCAACCATTTCACCGGCCTGAATGTTATCAAGGCCGTGTACACGTGCGATACCATCACCGACCGACAACACCCGGCCTACTTCTGCGACTTCTGCCTCTTGACCGAAATTCTTAATCTGGTCCTTGAGGATCGCAGAGATTTCTGCAGCTTGGATACCCATTATCCGACCTCTTTCATTGTATTTTGAAGATTGGAAAGCTTCGAGGCGATTGAGCTATCAATCATCACCGAGCCCACTTTAACAACAAGACCGCCGATGAGCGCGTCATCAACGGTCGCATTAATTTTTACAGTCTTGCCGACCGCGGCTTTAAGCGCGGAGGCAAGCTTGATTTCCTGCGCTTTGGTCATTTTCTTGGCTGACACAACTTCCGCGGTGATCTCGCCTTTTTCTTCGGCGATCAGGGCGCGCACGGCGTCGATCAATTGCGGCAGGATGAAAAGGCGGCGATTTTGCGCCATCAAGCCTAATGTGCCAGCAGTGATTGTGTTCAGTCCTAACGCCTTGGCAATAGCCGCAACGGCATCACCTTGTTCGCTGCGCGAATAGACGGGGGACGAAATGAGGTTTGCGAAATCTGAACTGGTCTCCAGCGCGTCGGCCAAAGCCGTTACATCGCTTTCAATTGCAGGCAGTTTCTTGGCCTCTTTGGCCAACTCGAACACCGCAGTCGCATAACGCGACGCAACACCCGAAGAAATAGAAGCTGTTTCGGACACAAAGACCCTTCCGCTTTTAGACTTCCCGGCCACCTGCTCATCAGGGGCCAGTTGAATAAGAAACGCACACGACCATGTATGCGTTGAAATCGGCGCGGTGATAGCAGAGGTTTTTTGGCGAAGCAATGGCTTAAGACTGGCCTATGCGCTAATTTTTTTCGTTGTTTTTCAATAATTTAGTTTGTCCACAGGGCAATGTGCGACCCTTTGAAGCTTCAAAAACCGTCAGATTACAAGCGCTTGCGGGAATTCTGGGCACAGGATGACAACATTGCGCGAATCCGGCCTAAGGCGCGTCTGCACCCTTTGAACGGCCCGAAGCGGGTTCCGGGCTGGGCCGTCCGATGCCTTCCAGCACACCAAGAGGGCGTCGCACCACCTCTGGCAGGCCGCGTTGCGTGGGGGCATAAATCTGTTTGCTGGCCTCAACCAGCAGCACGCCACCGGCCAATTGCGTCGATATAGATTGTCCGACACGTTCCCACATCGGTGACATTTTCAGCCAAAAGCGTTTTTGACTGGGCGGAGAAAATAACGCGGCCATGTGGCGTTCGGGTAAGAAGCGGTGTTTTTTCAATTGTGCTTCGATCTGGCCCAGTGAATACGGTCGGCCATAGCCAAACGGTGTCGCATCGCGGCGTGACCACAGACCGGACCGGTTTGGCACGATGAACACAACCCGCCCACCCGGCGTCATCACCCGCCATATCTCATCCAGCAACGGGCCGGGCCGTTCTGAGGTTTCAAGGCCGTGCATAACCACCATCTTGTCAACAGAACCAGTTTCCACCGGCCACTTGGTTTCAGCGCACAGGATCGAGATATTGGGCTGGCCTTCAGGCCAGGGCATCACGCCCTGCTCGCCCGGCATCAGGCACAAAACACGCCGCGCCTGTTTCAAAAAGGGGCGCAGCATCGGTGCCGCAAAACCGAACCCGGCCACGGTTTCACCCGTGACCGAAGGCCAGATTTCGCGCAGGCGCGACCGCACGGCCCTTTGCGCCACACGGCCAAGTTGGGTGCGGTAGTAAAACGCCTTTAGGTCGACTACATCCAAGTGCATTGCATCTGGTTCCGGGATAGTGGAAACTTTGATCAGATCTGAACGCTGAACCTAATCAATGCCCCCAAGTAAATCAATGAATCGTGAAAACCATGCCAATTGAGATTTTGACCATCCCCTGCCTGTCCGACAATTACGCCTATGCGATACAGGACTCTGAGACTGGCGAGGTTGCTGTCGTCGACGCACCGGAAGCCGCTCCAATCCTGCGCGCTTTGTCGTTCAAGGGCTGGGGTTTGAACCAGATCCTGCTGACCCATCACCATAGCGATCACATCGACGGGCTGGATTTGCTGCATCAGGCCGTGGCCGCACCGATTGTAGGTGCGCGGGCTGACGCGAACCGTTTGCCTGCACTGGAATTGGCCGTTGGCGAAGGCGATGCCTTTGCTTTGGGCACGCAGCCCGTCCATATCTATGACGTGTCAGGCCACACGAAAGGTCACGTCGCCTATTATTTCCCAGACGGGAACGCCGTGTTTACTGGCGACAGCCTGATGGTCATGGGCTGCGGCCGGTTGTTTGAAGGCTCGGCAGAATTGATGTGGGACAGCCTGTCGAAATTGATGGAATTGCCGCCGGAAACCCGGATTTATTCGGGCCATGAATATACCGCCTCGAATGCCAAATTCGCACTGTCGATTGAGCCGGAAAACAAAGCCCTGATCGACCGGGCCCGGCAAATTTCCGAGGCACGAGCGCGGGGCGATGACACAATGGGGCCTACCTTGGCGTTAGAAATGGCCACCAATCCGTTTTTGCGCGCAGCCCTGCCCGAGGTTAAGGCCGGGCTTGGCATGCAAGGTGCGTCGGACGTAGACGTGTTTGCCGAAATCCGACGCCGTAAGGACAATTTTTAACGCCTGATTATGACTTTTGACGATAGTTTGTTGTTTGCGTCCCGCCACGGGCGGGGGTTTTGCACCCCCGCACCCCCGCAGAGAATTTATGAAACAATGAAGAAATGGCCGGATTCATAATGTTTTTCACATTTCGTGATGATAATTGAAGAAAAAGGCCTTGAAGCTGCCATAATAAAACCGAAGTTTAAGACTAGTCATTGCATGATTGCGAAGGGTCTGGGGACTAACCGCAGACCGGGTCATGGTGGGAGGGCTGAGTATGCCATCATTCTCGAGTACACTTGAACAAGCTATTCATGCAGCATTGGCACATGCCAATGAGCGAAAACATGAACTGGCGACCTTAGAGCATTTGCTGCTGGCGCTGATTGACGAACCGGACGCCGCCAAAGTGATGCGGGCCTGTGGCGTTGATCTGGACGTTTTGGCAAAGGCGCTGGAAACCTTTATCGACGAAGAACTGACAACGTTGATTTCTGATATTGACGGTTCCGAAGCGGCGCCGACGACGGCGTTTCAAAGGGTGATCCAACGGGCCGCGATCCATGTGCAATCGTCAGGCCGCACTGAAGTTACCGGGGCCAATGTGCTGGTTGCAATATTCGCGGAACGCGAAAGCAACGCGGCGTTTTTCCTGCAAGAGCAAGATATGACGCGCTACGACGCGGTGAATTATATCGCCCATGGCGTAGCCAAGGATCCAAGCCATGCCGAAAACCGGCCGCTGACCGGCACCGAAGATTTCAGCGAGGAAACGCAGGCAACAATGGACGGCGAAGCTAAGGAAAGCGCGCTGGCCAAATATTGCGTCGATCTGAACGCCAAATCCCGCAAGGGTGACGTTGACCCTTTGATCGGCCGCACCGATGAAGTGGAGCGTTGCATTCAGGTTCTGTGCCGTCGCCGCAAAAACAACCCCTTGCTGGTTGGTGATCCGGGCGTGGGCAAAACCGCCATTGCCGAAGGTCTGGCCTATAAAATAGTCGCCGGTCAAACGCCGGAAGTCTTGGCTAACGCCACGATTTATTCGCTGGATATGGGGGCCTTGTTGGCCGGCACCCGCTATCGCGGCGATTTTGAAGAGCGTCTGAAAGCGGTGATGACCGAGCTTGAAGATCACCCTGACGCGATCCTGTTCATCGACGAAATCCACACCGTTATTGGCGCAGGCGCGACATCTGGTGGCGCAATGGATGCCAGCAACCTGCTGAAACCTGCTTTGCAGGGTGGCAAACTGCGTTGCATGGGATCAACCACCTACAAGGAATTCCGCCAGCATTTCGAAAAAGACCGCGCGCTGGCCCGCAGGTTCCAGAAAATTGATGTGGTCGAGCCGACGATTGAGGATTCGATCAAGATTCTGAAAGGGCTGAAACCTTACTTTGAAGAACATCACGACATTAAATACACTGCTGATGCGATCAAAAACGCGGTCGAACTTTCGGCGCGCTATATCCACGATCGCAAATTGCCGGACAAAGCCATCGACGTGATCGACGAGGCAGGGGCAGCCCAGCATCTGGTGGCCGAAAGCAAGCGGCGCAAAACCATCGGCGCAAAAGAGATCGAGGCCGTGGTCGCGAAAATTGCACGCATTCCACCCAAAAATGTCAGCAAGAACGACGCAGAAGTTCTGCGCGATCTGGAAACCTCGCTGAAACGGGTGGTGTTTGGGCAGGATCAGGCGATTGACGCGCTGTCATCGGCGATTAAGCTATCGCGGGCCGGGCTGCGCGAGCCGGAAAAACCCATTGGCAATTACCTGTTCGCGGGTCCAACAGGTGTCGGCAAAACCGAAGTCGCAAAACAACTGGCCGACACTTTGGGCGTGGAACTGTTGCGGTTTGACATGTCGGAATACATGGAAAAGCACGCCGTCAGCCGCCTGATTGGCGCGCCCCCGGGCTATGTCGGGTTCGATCAGGGCGGGTTGTTAACCGATGGCGTCGATCAGCACCCGCATTGCGTCTTGCTGCTGGATGAAATTGAAAAAGCGCACCCGGATATTTACAATATTCTGTTGCAGGTCATGGATCACGGCAAGCTGACTGACCATAATGGCCGGACGGTGGATTTCCGCAATGTTGTGGTCATCATGACCACAAACGCGGGCGCGTCCGAGCAGGCCAAATCGGCGATGGGCTTTGGCCGGGATCGTCGAACCGGTGAAGATACCGCCGCGATTGAGCGTATTTTCAGTCCGGAATTCCGTAACCGGCTGGATTCTGTGATCAGCTTTGCGCCTTTGTCCAAGGCCGTGATTCTGCAGGTGGTCGACAAGTTTGTTCTACAACTCGAGGCTCAGTTGATGGACCGCAATGTTGTGATCGAGCTGACCAAACCAGCGGCTGAATGGCTGGGCGAAAAGGGCTATGATGATCGCATGGGTGCGCGCCCTCTGGCGCGGGTTATTCAGGAACACATCAAGAAACCACTGGCCGAGGAATTGCTGTTTGGCAAGCTGGCCAAGGGTGGTGTGATCAAGGTCGGGCTGAAAGATGGCAAGCTTGAGCTGAAAATCCTGTCCCCGGAAAAACAGCGCCTTTCGGGGAACAAACCACCGCTGCTCACGGCAGAGTGAGCCTGCGCACAGCACTTGCGGCAATACTGCTTTGGGGTCCGGTCGCTGTTTTGGCCGGACCGCCAAGCCTGTCTTTTCCCGTTGATTGCACGCTTGGGCAGACTTGTTTCATCCAACAATATGTCGACACTGATCCCAGCAAGGGTGCGCGCGATCATCAATGTGGACCGCTAAGTTACGACGGCCACAAAGGCACCGACATCCGACTGGTGCATCGTCGTGAAGTTGGCGGTGAGGGCGTCGCAGTTCGCGCCGCTGCCCCCGGTGTGGTTTTAGGCACGCGCAACCACATGCCGGATATCGCGCAGGGCGAGGATGGCGCGCCGGATGTGACCACCAGTGAATGTGGCAACGGGGTTGTGGTCGATCACGGGCAAGGCTGGCACACGCAATACTGCCATATGCGCAAAGGCTCGGTTCAGGTGCGATCAGGCCAACAGGTTGATCGTGGCGCGGAGCTTGGGCGAATAGGGCTCAGCGGATTGACGCAGTTTCCGCATCTCCATTTCAAAGTCACACAGGACACCGAACTGGTTGATCCGTTTCGCCCGACCTCGAATGTCACCTGCGGAAAACAGGGCGATCAGCTTTGGGACATACCAATTGCCTATCAACCCGGCGGCCTGCTGGCTGCGGGTTTCGCCACCCATGCAATTTCGTATGACGAGGTTCAAATTGACCCGCCCGTTATCCACGAGCTGGGGTCAGAGGCCCCTGCCCTTGTTGTCTGGGCCTTTCTGTTTGGGGTACGTACAGCCGACGAGGTTACGATTTCCCTTTTCTTTCCCGATGGTACACCGGTGATCACCGACACAACCACCTTTACCCGCAACCAGGCGCAGGCCTTTCGACTGGCAGGCAAACGCCGCCCTCAACTGCTTTGGCCGGTCGGTCACTACAAAGCTCGGGTTGAACATCGGCGTGACGGGAATTTATTGTCGTCAATGGATCTGACGGTCAACGTTGACTAAAGCGCACGGATACCGGGGGCACCAGCCTGACTAACGCCGCTCAGCGCAAAATCAAGCATCGCCTCGACCTCTGCCGCGTCGTCCCAATCGCCGGGGGCCAGCATTGTCCGGGTGATGTAATACCCTGCCAGCAGCGACATGAACATCCGCAGCAGACGATCGGGCGGCATTTGCATCAATTGGCCGCGTTCCTGAAACTTCTGGATCGCCGCCAACAACACGTCGCCAAACACCCCTTCAAACGCTGTGAAAACAATTTCGCGCAGGTCGGCGTTTACCGGCAGTTCCTGTATCACAATCCGCACCAGAGGCGCGTAATTATCCGCGAAACCCAGACGGCTAAGCATGATTGTACGGATGAAGCTGCGCACGTCATCGTGGGTGTTTTCCAGTATGGCACGCGCCTCTTGGGCAATAGCGGGGGCCAGCAGACGCTTCAGAACAGGGCTAGTGATCCTTAACAACAGCGCCTTTTTGGTGCCGAAATGCCTGAATATCGTCGCCTCGGCGACCCCCGCGCGATCAGCAATCATGCGGGTTGACGTGCCTGCAAACCCGGTTTCGGCGAAACACAAAACCGCCGACTGAACCACCAACCGCTTTTTAGGGGCAAGGTGGCCCTCTTCATTTTCCAGAGCGTCAAGAATTGAGGTGATTGCACCGTCTGTCTGCATTACCGCTAGCCCAGTCGTTTGCCAAGAAATCCGGCGGCCCAGATCAGCGCCAGACCAATCACCGCCGCCGACCCAAGCCAGATCAGCGGCAGCCCGCCATCGGCACCATGCATCACCCCACGATACGCCCGGCCAATCAAATCGAACGGTACAACATCAGCCGTCGCACCCAGCCAGTTAGGTGCCGCCGCTACCGGTGCCATCGTACCACCAAGGGCCGCCTGATAAAACGCAACTGGCAGGATCACCGCAACGGAAATCATACCAAGGGCCGAAAACAATCCAACAAACAACCATCCAAGGCATAGGGCAACCAGCCAAACGTTCAGCCAGACCGACAGAAACAATCCCCACTGACCAGTGGTCGCGGCAACGACCAGGGCCAGCATGAAACTGGCGATTGCCAGACTGGCAATGGGAACCAAAGTGCGAAGTTTTGCGCGACCTTTGGGGTCACTCACAGGTTTGGTGGCCTGAAAGAGCAACATCGCACCGACAAAAGCCCCCAGCCATGTGGCGAAATTCATCACAAAGGGCGCGACCAGTACGGTCGAATTTACCGCCATATGAAAAGTTTCGACTTTTGCTGTGACCGGGAGTTTTCCGCTGGGAATGCGCCCCTTGGCCAGCGCAAGCCGCAGATTGGCGACGCCTGCGGACATGGCCATCTCAATCATCATCGGCAATTGCGCCGCGATTTGAGTTTCAGTCACAGTCAGATGATGCGCGTTCCAAACCTCAATCTCAAAATCCTTGTCACTGATCGCAGATTTTGAGAAATCCTGCGCAAACAACACCACGGCGGCAACCTCGCCCGCTTCGAGTGCGGAGCGGGCGGATTTGTCATCGGCCAATTCAATCACCTTAAAAGGCAGGTTTTCTGACAGACCGTCCAAAACCCGTGAAGAAACACGGATCGGTGGAAAGGTCAGCCCCTCGTCCAAATTAACAATTCCAAGGTTAAAGGCCGCGGCTGCGCGGGCGGGATCAGGCGGCGCCGTCAGATTGAACAGCGAAAAGATCAGCATAATCATAGCCGGCACGATCAAAGCTGGCCGCGCCGTCGCGATCTGTTTGAATTCCGAAAAGGATGAGGACATTTGGAGAACTCCGTAAATGGAGTGAGTACTTACTCACATTTATCCATCAAAGTCAATCAATCGAAATTGCGACGAATTACTTTTCAGTAAACTTCAGCTCAATCCGCCGATTTTGGGCCCGAGCCTCATTGGTATCATCGGTATTTATTGGCTGGAATTCGCCAAAGCCAGTCGCGGCCAAACGCTCAGACGGCATGCCCAGCGCGTCGATCATAAAGCGCACAACCGATAGGGCGCGCCCCTGGCTTAGCTCCCAATTGTCCTTGTAAATTCCGGTACCGCTAAGAGGTACATTGTCCGTATGCCCGTCGACCCTGAGGATCCAATCAATTTCCGCCGGGATCTCGCCTGACACCTCGTTTATGACGCCCGCGACTTTTGCAATGGCGCGACGGCCATCATCTGACAGATCAGTAGAGCCCGCACCGAACAACACTTCGGACGAAAACACAAAGCGGTCGCCAACGATTTTGACCCCTTCGCGGTTGCCGAGAAGTTCACGCATTTGGCCAAAGAACTCGGATTTGAATTTTTCCAGATCCTGCGCCTCGGCCTCCAGACGTTTCCGCTCGGCCTCTTCCAGTTCGGCCCGTAGGGTCTGTTCCGCCGCCAGACGTTTTTGCTCGGCCGCCACTTGTGCCAGCGCGGCGTTCAGGTTGGCGCCGAGGGATTCCAGCTGCACTTGCGCCTCGATGTCCTTTTGATTGGCCCCGTCCAGTAAAGCCTGCAACGCGTTCAACTGTTTGCGCAACGTTGCCGTTTGCTGGTTGAGCAGAGCAATCTCGCGTTGGCTTTCTGCTGAGCGGGCCTTTTCATCGCTCAGCAACGTGTTTGCTTCGGCCAGCAACACCCGCCGCTGTTCCGATTTTGTCAGCATCACTGTGGCGTCTTGTTCTGCTGCCAACTTGGCCGCCAGCGCCGCCGCCAGTCGTTTTTCCAGATCTTCACGGGTTTGCGCGGCATCGGCCAGCAAAGCGTTGCTTTCATCGCCGGTCGATTCAAGTTGGGCGATTACCGCTGCAAGCCGATCATCAAGGGCGGCCTTGTCGCCTTCAAGCACCGCAATCCGCGCCTCGGCATCATCACCGGATTGTTCCGCCAATTGTTGTGCCAAAAGGGCAGCGGCCAGCAGATCATCGACTTGTTTTTTTGCAATCTCAGCCGCAGCCATCAGTGTCAGCGTATCCTCTGCGGCGCGGCGTTGTTCTTCCAATGCCAATGTCATCGCCGTCAGTTCAGCCTGCGCGCCTTCCAGCTTTTTACGCAGTGCCTTGGCGGCGGCGGCCTCAACCAAACGGTTTTTTTCTTCTTCCGTCAGGGCTGCGGCGGTATCGGCAAGGCGTGCGCGCAGGGCAATCGCGGCGGCTTCTTCGGCCAATCGCGCCTTTTCTTCATCGCTAAGGTTGGATTTGGATGCAGCCAGTTCGGCCCTTAATTGTTCCACAGCGGCCTCTACCGCCAGACGTTCCTTTTGCGAGGTGGTCAGACCGTCTTCCAGAACCGCGAGCCGCGCTTTAAGGGCCGCGACCGTTTCAACCTCATCGGTATGTGCGGCCCGGCTTGCGGCCAGATCAGCCGCCATTTTTGCCAATTGCGCCTCAAGATCGGACAGGTTGCTTTCGGTTGATCCCAGATTGCTGCGCGTCGCATCCAGCGCGGCAAGCGTGGCCTGCAACGAGGTTTCGCGCGCCTCTAACGAGGCCATCGTTTCCGCGATCAACGCCTCAAGTGCTGCGCGTTTCGAAGCCGCAAGACGGGCCGCTTCAACCCCTTGGTCGATTTCGTCGCGCGCACTGGCAAGGGCCAGTTGTAACGCCTCTTTTTCAGACACAACCCGCAGATTGGCCGCCTCGGCCTCGGAAATACGCGCGGCCAGACCGGCGTTTTCAGCTTGTCCAATGGCCACCTCGCCTTCCAATCCGGCCTTGTCGAGGCGTAGTTGCGTACGCTCTGCCAAAAGGGATGCCACCTGCGCCTCAAACGAACTGACCTCAGTCTCATACTGATCAAGGCGGCTTTTCTGGTTTTTTGTCTGTTGGGACAGGGTGGCGATCAAGGCGGACTGCACCTGCGCGGCGGTGCGCTCATCAATCAGCTCGCCGTCCAGCCGGGTCACTTCGGTTTCCAAACCGTCCGATTTCTGTTGCTCCAACCCCAAAGCTTCCGCCAGCGAGGCGACCTGCTGGCTGAGGTAATTCAACTGCGTGTCTTGGGTCGAGATGGTTTCGCGCAGCACGAATTGCACGATCATAAATATCGTCAACACGAACATCAAAACCATCAGCAAGGCGGTCATCGCATCAACGAAACCCGGCCAGATGCTGGCACTCACCTGTTGATTGCTGCGCCTGAGCTTTGCCATTGGCCGCTATCGCCCCCGCGTCGGGGCTGCCTGCGGTTGGGTCGGTGGCTTGCGGGTCTGGCTGCGCACGGCCTTGGTCAGCGCGGCGATATCTGCGCGCAATTCGGCAACGGTATCCTGACGTCCGGCTGACATTTCTTCAAGAATGCGCAAAAGCTGAACATCAATGCTGCGCAGGCGCATCCGGCTTTCGGCGTCTGTGGTTTCTTCTTCCCGGTGTTCCACCAGTCCCGCCACCCGTTCCTGACCGTCGGCAATACGCACCAGCAGGCGATTCTGTTCGGCAATCGCGTTCTGCAATGCCGCTTCGGCTTGTTGGTCTTGCGGCTTTTCCTGCCCCAGCTTGCCACCTAACGCCGTCAGCGCCACGGTCAGCGCCGCCAATCGTTCGCCGGTTTCGCTTTGCGTGTCTTCGGCGCGGATAAAGGTTTTGTGCAACTCCTCAACGCTTTCAGCCATTCGATGGAATGCCACGTCGCTGGCACCGCTGTCATAAAGACCACCGGGCAAATCGCCGTCATTGGCGGAAAACCCAAGTTGTGTGATCGTTGAAAGCCATTCTTCAAGTTCGCGGTAAAACCGATTTTGGCCGTGACCGGTGAACAGATCCAGCAGACCAACAACCAAAGAACCCGCCAACCCCAACAGGGACGACGAAAAGGCCGTGCCCATGCCGCCCAGTTGTTTTTCCAGCCCGCTCATCAAGCGGCCAAACACCTCGCCCGAGCCTTCGCCGTCAGACGGGGCAAGCGATCGGATGGTATCGACCACGGCAGGAACAGTGGTGGCCAGCCCGTAGAACGTGCCTAAAAGGCCAAGGAAAACCAGCAGGTTAATGATATAACGAGTGATTTCGCGGGTTTCGTCCAGTCGGACCGCCATCGAATCAAGGATCGATCGGGACGACTGCGCACTGATCTGCATCCGTGCCGCACGGGATTTCAGTAGCGTCGCCAACGAGGTCAGCAATCGCGGCGCTTTGACAAATTCATGCCCGGCCCGGTCCATTGCAAAACCTTCGATCCAGCTAACCGAAGAAATAAGCCCGAACACCTGCCAGAAACACGACAGAACCCCGATGGAAAACACCAGAACGATGAAACCGTTCAGATAGAGATTGGCCTGCACAATCTCGATGATCGGACCATAGGACAGCCAGGCACCGGTCCCGACAAGACCGATAACCACCATCATCGTCAGAATCTGACGAATGGGTTGCGAGAACTGCGGTTCAGCCTCATGATCTGGCTTATGCATTTGAAACGCCTGTGCCTGCCCGATTATTTATTATCGGGACCATACGTATGTTGACCCATTCTGCCAATAATCAACTTCAAGCCTAGGGAAAAACCCCTTACAAGACCTAAAGAAAGTGGCATAATCACACAGAATAAGCCACATCAGTTCCGATTTCGGAACAATTGGAGGAATCATGAACGATCTATCCGGGCTGGGATCAGCCGGCGTTACGGCTCTGGTGGTACTGATATTTGCCGCCATCCTTATCTATCTGATGGTCAAATCGGTGCCGCAAGGTGAAAACTGGACCGTCGAACGCTTTGGCCGATACACCAGAACCCTGCATCCCGGCCTCAGATTCCTGATCCCGATCATGGACAAGGTGGGTGCCAGAATAAACATGATGGAAACGGTTCTGGATATCGCAGGCCAAGAAGTCATCACCAAAGACAACGCCATGGTTTCCGCTGATGCGGTGGCCTTTTATCAGGTGATCGACGCCTCAAGTGCTGCCTACGAGGTTCGTGATCTTACCCGCGCGCTGTCGAATTTGACGATGACCAATATCCGTTCCGTCATCGGGTCGATGGATCTGGATGAAAGCCTGTCAAACCGTGACATGATCAATTCGCGGCTGTTGCACGTGATCGACACGGCCAGCAACCCGTGGGGCGTCAAAGTCACACGGGTTGAGATCAAGGATCTGGCCCCGCCACCGGACATCAACGAAGCTATGGCCCGTCAGATGAAAGCCGAGCGAACCAAGCGTGCCGACATCCTGCAGGCCGAAGGTCTGAAACAATCCGCCATCCTGAAAGCCGAAGGTGAGCGCGAAGCGCAAATCCGCGAGGCCGAAGGCCGCAAGGAAGCCGCTTTTCTGGACGCCGAAGCGCGTGAACGTCAGGCCGAGGCCGAAGCCAAAGCGACCCAGATGGTGTCTGAGGCCATCAGCAAGGGCGACATTCAGGCGATCAACTATTTCGTCGCACAAAAATATACCGAAGCTTTGCGCGACATTGCTTCCGCGCCCAATTCAAAGACAGTGATGATCCCACTGGAAGCATCCGGTTTGCTGGGGTCAATCTCGGGTATCGCTGACATTGCCAAGGCGACTGCTGGCGCAACGGGCACCAAGGGAAAGGTGTGATACCATGAACCTTTTCCCGTTTTTGCAGGATATCTCGCCATGGTGGTGGGTGGCTTTCGCGGTCGCCCTCGGCGCTACTGAAATGGCCACCATGTCGTTTTTCCTGATCTGGCCAGCCCTGTCAGCTTTGCTGATCGCGGTGATGCTATGGATTGCCCCTAGTGTTTCAGGAACGGTGCAGATTGCAGCGTTTGCCATTCTGTCTGTGGTCCTGATCTTTGCCGGGCGAAGCTTGCTGCACCGTTTCGGCGATGGCAGTTCTGAAAATGAAAACCTGAATTCTCGCGCCAGACAAATGATTGGCCGACATGCACAGGTTCTCGATTTCAAAGGTCCAGAAGGCAACGTCACCATCGACGGTATCCGCTGGCGCGCGGTCTGGCCCAAGGGCGCGAATGCGGCCGAGGGTGACACGGTTGAGGTTTCTTCTGCCGATGGTATGACGCTGATTATCGGCACTGACGCATCTACCGCGCCAAGTTAGTCGACATGATCTGCGGTCAGGTCCCGCACCCGTTGTTCCAGCCAATTCAGGTCGTGGTCCTGAATGCCCAATTCGCGCAAATGCGCCGCCGTGTTGTACAGGTATTCGGTATTCGGCCCACGCCCACCGACGGCCTGTGCGATGATGCCTGCCTGTTCCTCTAACGGCAAACCGCCGCAATACTGGTCATGCACGTCGTCAATCACATAACAAACCGCCGGCACGGTGCCAGCATCACGCAGCGCAATCGAATGAACCTGTTCCAGATAGGCCGACGAAATCAGTTCGCGCGCGCGCAAATAATCAATCGTTTCCTGCGCACCAACCGGTTCAACGAAAAACGCCAAACCGTCGCAAAAGGTATCGGACGCGCGATCTAGCGCCAGCACCAAACCCGGATTTTCGTCAGTTCCGCGATGATGGATCGAGCGCATACAGAACGACCTTGCATAGCCGTCAAGCCGGGCAATCTGGCGTGCGGAATAGGCAAAACCGGGCTGCCAAAGCAACGATCCATAGCCAAATACCCAAAACCCATTTTCTATCATGCCTCTGTTCCCCAGCTTTTGCTGGTGTATAAACCGCTCTTGTCTAAGACAAAAGGATTCGCCGCCTTGCGTAAATTGATTGCTGCCCTCCTGGTTGGTTCGGCCCTTTGGTCGGGCTATTGGTACGTGGGCAAAACCGCGAAGTTCAACGTGCTGGAAAGCTGGTTTTCTGATCGGCGCGACGATGGTTGGACGGCAAAATACACCGATTTCCGCGTTGTCGGTTTTCCCAATCGTTTTGACAGCCGGTTCGAGGGGCTCGACCTGCGCTCGCCCCATGCCGGGATTGGCTGGCAGGCCCCGAAATTTCACATTCTGGCCCTAAGCTACAAGCCAAACCACATCATCGCCGTTTTCGACGACACCCAAACGCTAAGCCTGCCGCTTGAAGATGTGGGCGTCAGCAGCAGCGAAATGATGGCCTCGGTGGTTTTTGAGCCGGACACGAAATTGGCCGTGGACCGGATCCAACTGCAAAGCATGGATCTGGTGCTGAATGGCGGATTGGGCTGGCAGGCCAAGGCCAAGCATTTGTCCTTGTCCACCCGGCAAAACGGCGAGTTTTCTAACGCGCACGATATTGCCTTTGACGCCCGCAGCGTCACCCCGACCAAAGCGTTTCGCAGCCATCTGGACCCCAAGGGCCGCCTGCCCGCCACAATCGAAACCCTGTTTCTAAACATGATGCTGGGCTTTGACGCCCCGTGGGATCGCGTGGCGATTGAACAAGGCGCACCAGAAGTTACCAAAATCGACATCACCCGAATGAAGCTGGCCTGGGGCGTGCTGGGCCTGACAGCAAGTGGTGCACTTGATGTGGCCCCGGATGGGCAGATCAGCGGGCGACTGGCGCTTGAGATCAAGAACTGGCGCGAGGTGCTGGATCTGACGGTGACCTCGGGGCTGCTGGATCAGGGCACGGCGGATACGATTGGCCGGGGACTTGGGTTGCTGACTGCCGGATCAGACGACCCAACCAGCCTGTCCGTTCCGCTTGTTCTGGCTGACGGCGCGATGGCCCTAGGGCCGATCCCGCTGGGCTTTGCCCCTAGGTTCGTTCGCTGACAACCAGCCGCAATGGCCACTTATTCGCAGTAAGAACCACTGCGATAGCGCGCCGTGTCAAAATGGAAATGGTCCAGATGAAACCGATTTGCCTCGGGGCCAAGCACTGTTCCGAACGGCCCACAGGCGGCAGCGTGCAGTTTCTTAAGGATCTTTTTGTCTTGCCGGTTTTTCCAACCATCAAGCACGGTTAGCTGGCTGCCATCTTTGAAGTTGATTGCTGAAATATCAATGGCATGACCTTTGCCATGCTCTGATATTTTCGCGCCCGGCTGGCTGTTTCTGGTGCGACAGGCGTAATGCGACGGCACCCGCAGGGATTTCACACCGCCGCCGCGAAACCGCACCGCTGGTTTCAGTGAATTGGTGACCCAACCGCGCAGAGTTTTAGCGGTCGTGCAATCCATGATCGACGCCTGACTCAGCACCACACCGTCGATTGAACTAACCCGCACGGGTTTGTCCACACCACAGCCGGCAATTTTGCCCGCAATTGGCGCCAGAACTTCGCCCTTGATACGTGGATCACCACACAGCGACCCTGCCCGCGAAATCGCGGTTGGCTTGGTCGAGGCAACCCGCACAGGTTTATTGCCAACCGCCATATAACTCGTGCGCGACGTTTTATGGCGCAGCCCGGCAGGTCTTTCCATTGGTCGGGGCGAGCGAAAGACCGGCGCGGTTGAGGCCAGCGCGTAGGTTCCACCGCCGCCAGTCCGCGTCACCGTGGCGCCGGTGGTTTCGATGGGCGTGGTCGCAACATATCGCGTACCATAGCCGTTGAACTGGCGGCGGGGTTTGGGCCGTATCTTGGCGCGGTAATAGACCATGACAGGTGTAATTTTGGCGGTTTGCGTCGACAGGACGCGTGGCATTGGCCGCAACGATACACGCGGTGCTTCGGCCCGCGCAACGCTGCCCGACACGCCTGCCAATGCAAGTGTGACCATCAGAGAAAGGGTAATGAAAACCCGCATCTGCCGCCTTTTAGTCTTGCGCACCGCTTTTTGAACTTCGGCCAAAATCGGGTGCGTCTGTATCCTGCCCTGCTTCGATGATACCACGGCGGATCGCTCTTGTATGTGTAAAATAGTTAAAAAGCTGCTCGCCATCGCCGCGGCGAATTGCCCGCTGGAGGTCAAACAATTCCTCGGTAAAGCGGCCAAGTATTTCCAGCGTCGCCTCTTTGTTGTTCAAAAACACGTCCCGCCACATGGTCGGGTCTGACGCGGCGATACGGGTAAAATCGCGAAATCCAGCGGCGGAATAGTTGATTACTTCGCTTTCGGTCACACGCTTCAAATCATCAGCCACCCCGACCATTGTATAGGCGATCAGGTGCGGCGCGTGACTGGTGACAGCCAGCACCAAATCGTGGTGATCGGGTTCCATCTGGTCAACATTGGCACCCAGTCCCTGCCACAGGGAAACCAGTCGGGCGACCGCGTCAGCATCGGCGTTCTCTGGTGGCGTCAACAGGCACCAGCGATTGTGAAACAACGCAGCGAAACCAGCGCGTGGGCCGGAATGTTCGGTACCGGCCAGCGGGTGACCGGGGATGAAATGCACGTCTGGTCCCAAATGCGGCCCAATCGCCTTGATAACCGCGCCCTTGACCGAACCCACATCGGTGATTGTTGCACCCGGTTTCAAATGCGGCGCGACCTCCTTCGCCAGATCAGCCATGGCACCGATCGGTGCGCAAAACACCACAAGGTCGGCATCCTTAACCGCCGCCGCCGCCGTTTCATGCACGCTGTCGACCAACCCGATTTCCAGCGCGGTTGCGCGGGTTTCGGCGGTTCTGGCGTGGCCGGATATCTGACTGGCAAGACCATTTTCCCGCATGCCCAAGGCCATAGACGACGCAATCAACCCCAAGCCAAGCAGGGCAACCTTTTCGTAAATTACCGGCATCAGGCAGATCCTTCCATAAAGCGGGTCAGGGCGGCCATCAAAACTCGGCAACCCTCTTCGTCACCAACTGTGATCCGCAGGCAGTTCGGCAGATTATAGCCTTTGACCAACCGCGTAATGACGCCAGCCGCGCGCAGGGCTGCGTCGGCTGCATTAGCCTCGGCTTCGTCGCGGAAACGCGCCAGAATGAAATTACCAAACGCCGGGTCTGACGGAATACCGATTGCGGCCAGCTCAGCCTGCAACCAATCCCGCCATTTGATGTTTTCAGCCTGACAATGCGCCATATATTCCACGTCGCGCACCGCCGCTGTCGCCGCTGCAAGCCCGGCAGTCGACACATTAAACGGCCCGCGCATCCGGTTCAGCACGTCTATGATCGCCGCCGGGCCATAGCCCCAGCCGACGCGCAGGCTGCCAAGGCCGTAAATCTTGGAAAACGTCCGTGTCATCACCACGTTTTGGCGCGCATCAACCAGTGCCAGACCGGCGTCAAACCCCGGCACGAATTCCGCATAAGCCCCGTCGAGCACCAGTATCGCCCGGGGCGGCAAGCCCGCCGCCAGCCGCGCCAGATCGGCCGCGTTGACCATAGTGCCGGTCGGGTTGGCCGGATTGGCCAGAAAAACCAGCCGGGTCTTGTCATTTGTTGCCGCCAGCAGTTTATCAACATCAACCACGCGGTTCGTTTCCCCCACCTCAACTGGCGTGGCCCCCGCCGCCAATGCACAAATGCGGTACATTGAAAAGCCGTGCTCGGTAAACAGAACCTCGTCGCCCGCCCCAGCATAGGCGTAACACAGCCACGAGATTACCTCGTCTGAGCCATCACCGCAAATCAGGCGATCCGCGTCGACACCGTGAACATCTGCAATGGCGGCCCGTAAATCGGCGTGATCGCCATCAGGATAGCGTTCAAGCGAGCCTGCCGCCGCCTGAAACGCCGCAATCGCGCGTGGGCTTGGCCCCAGCGGGTTTTCGTTTGAGCTGAGCTTGTAAACCTTGGAAATCCCGCCCAGAACGCTTTCGCCGCCCTTATAGGGCTTGATCTGCATGATCCCGGGCTTGGGTTGGATGGCGTTTGGCATGGAATTGGCTTTTCAGTCTAGTTTGCGGCCTTTTAGCGGGGTCAGCGCCACTTGGCTAGACAGAGTTACGCAAACGGCGCCCAAGTGAAATTTTGATATAGGTCTCTAGGCCGCCCATCACCCATCGCATTTTTTCAAATGCACCAACCGAGTGTAAATCTTGCCGCTGTCCGCCCCTTTGCGCAATTCGACACAGCTGTGTTTGCCGTCGATGCCAAGTGAATGCGGATATCGCACTCTGATCGTGTAGTCCCCACCATTTTCGGTGGTCACACGAAAACTGGTGGAGCTGCGTTGCTCATAATCAGCGGTGAAACTGTTTTGAATTATCGCAGGCAAAAAACTTTCGTGCAGCAACCGTTCCTTCGGTGCAACGAAATACACTGCGGCACCAAATAGCCCAAACAAGACTATCGACCAACCGATAATACGAATTCGTTGCTTCCATTGATGAATAGCATAAGCCCGGTCAAGGCCGCTATTGGGTGCATATTTCGGTTTGTTAGGTTCCATAACCAATAATTAGGGGCCTTTTCATACAACCCCAAGTGGTCAGTAAAAACTTTGCGGATCAATATCTATCGTCAGCCGCATATTGGCTGGAAACTTAAACTGCCCGGCCCAAGTCGCCAACGCCGCCTGTAACGGCACACCTTTGGCCGCCTTTACCAGCAAACGCACCCGATGCCGCCCCCGTATACGTGCAATTGGGGCCGGGGCTGGTCCATAGACTTGGGCATTGATTCGCTCCAGTGGCGCGATCTGCCGCGCCATCGCGCCCGCCAGATCAAACACCTGCGCCACGTCAGGGCCAGACAGCACAATCCCCGCCATACGGCCAAAGGGCGGCACGCCTGCCGCCTGCCTTTGCGCCGCCTCGGCGCGCCAGAAGCCTTCGTCGTCGCCGGAAATGATTGCCTGAATGACAGGATGATCCGGCTGGTGGGTCTGGAGCAACGCCATGCCTTCGCGGTCTGCCCGCCCGGCCCGCCCGGCCACTTGTCGCATCAGTTGAAACGTGCGCTCGGCCGCGCGCAAATCACCGCCTTGCAGGCCGAGATCCGCATCAATCACCCCCACAAGCGTCAGCATGGGAAAGTTATGGCCTTTGGCGACGATCTGCGTGCCGATAATCACGTCCGCCTTACCGCTGGCAATGTCTTCGATGCGGGCCTTCATGGCGCGGGCCGATTGCGCCAGATCGGATGACAGGATCGCGATCCTGGCCTCGGGAAACAACGCCTCGGCCTCTTCTGCCAATCGCTCGACGCCGGGGCCGACGGGGGCGAGCTTGCCTTCAACCTGACACGACGGACATGCGACGGGCATCGGTTTGGTTTCACCACATTGATGGCACATCAGGCGACCCTGAAACCGGTGCTCGACCATGCGAGCGTCACAGTGATCACAACCAATCTGATGACCACAGGCGCGGCACACCGTCAGTGGCGCGTAGCCACGTCGGTTCAAAAACAGCAGGGATTGTTCGCCCCGGCCAAGCCCCGCCCGCACCGCTGCTGTCAGAGGTGTCGAAATCCAGCGGCCGCGTTCCAGCGCGTCAACCCGAAGGTCAATCGGCTTGATCGCGGGCATTTCAGCAACGCCGAACCGTTCCTCCAGATCAAGGCGCTGGTATTTTCCGGCTTCGGCATTGACCCAGCTTTCAAGGCTTGGCGTCGCTGATGCCAGCACCACTTGTGCGCCCACGATTGAGGCGCGCAAAACGGCCATGTCGCGGGCGTGGTAATGCACGCCGTCCTCTTGCTTGTAAGATTGGTCATGTTCCTCATCAACCACGATCAGGCCCAATTCACGGAACGGCAGATAAAGGGCCGATCGCGCGCCAACCACCAATTGCGCCCCACCCTCGGCCACCATGCGCCAACAGCGCCGTCGTTCGGTCATGGTAACGCCGGAATGCCATTCGGCTGGCCGCGCGCCAAACCGTTGTTCGACCCGCTTCAGAAATTCCGAGGTCAGCGCAATTTCCGGGATCAAAACCAAGGCTTGGCGTCCGGCCTTCAGGCATTCAGCGACCGCCTCCAAATAAACCTCGGTCTTGCCAGAACCCGTCACGCCCTTCAGCAGCCACGTGCCATAGGCCCCGCTGGCCACACCGGCACAGACACTTTTCGCCGCCGCCGCCTGATCGCCCGACAAAGGCTTGCCCGGCAAGGTCGCATCTAGAAAAGGGTAGGCCACATCGCGCGGCGTCGCCTCTTCAATCACGGCGCGTTGTTTGACCAGACCGTGGATCACCGAACTGGACACACCGGCCATTTCCGCCAGTTCCCCCAGTGTGAACCGCAGGCCACCATGTTCTTCAAGCACCGCGATCACCCGCTCGCGGGCCGGGGTCATGCGGTCAGGGTCTTCGCGGCCCAGCACAAAAACTCGGCGCATCGACATCGGATCCATCAACCCCGGCGCACGGGTCGCCAACCGCAGCATCGCCGATAGCGGGCTAAGGGTGTATTCACCGACCCGGCCCAAAAATTCGTGCATTTCCCGACGCATCGGGGCCACATCCAGCACTTTAATGATCGAGCGGGCTTTTTTCAGATCAAAACCGCCCTGCCCCTTTGCCCACACCACGCCCAGAACCTTGCGCGGCCCCAACGGCACCTCGACAAAAGCCCCCAGAAAACACCCGCCTGCCGGGGCTTTGTAATCCAGCAACCGGTCAAGCGGTTGCGTGGTTAAAACCCCAACCAGCGTGCCTTCGTCAAAGTGTGAAATCTCACACATCTCGGCAGCAAACGAAAAAGAAAGGATTGCACGGGTGCCGACTTGCTGTAGAATCGGCGCAAACAACAAGGGGACGGGCAAACCGAACCCCACATATTGAGAGCAGAAACATGAAATTTTTCGCGGATACCGCTGAAATCGACGAGATAGTTGCGCTTGCTGAAACAGGCATGGTCGATGGCGTCACAACAAACCCGTCGCTTATTATGAAATCCGGTCGCGACATCCTTGAAGTCACCAAAGAGATTTGCCAGCTGGTTGACGGACCTGTCAGCGCCGAGGTGGTGTCAACAGATGCCGAGGCGATGATCGCCGAGGGCCGCAAACTGGCGAAAATCGCTGAAAACATTGCCATCAAAGTGCCGCTGACATGGGATGGCCTGAAAGCCTGCAAAACCCTGACGACTGAGGGCAATATGGTCAATGTCACCTTGTGCTTTTCTGCCAACCAAGCGTTGTTGGCCGCGAAAGCAGGCGCGACGTTCATCTCGCCTTTTGTCGGGCGATTGGATGACATTAACCTGGACGGGTTAGAACTGATCGCGGACATTCGCACAATCTATGACAATTACGATTTTCAGACCCAGATTTTGGCGGCCTCAGCCCGCACGGTCAACCACATATCCCAATGTGCGCTGATTGGGGCCGATGTCGTCACGGCACCGCCATCGGTTATCCGCAAACTGGCCGATCACGTGCTGACCGACAAAGGGCTGGACACGTTCATGAAAGACTGGGCTAAAACCGGGCAGAAGATACTGTGAGCGATCAGAATAGTCGGGCAAAACGACAGGGTGGGGCAAATAACATGAACAAAACAGCAAGTGCGCTGGACCAATTGCGGGATCAAATTCTGGCCCAGCCGGAAATGATTCTGGCGGATACCGATGTGATGAAGGCGCTTGCTGCGGCAAATGACAAATCAATCGGCGAAAACGTGGTCGATCTGCGTGGTCTGGCGATGGACCGTCTAGAACAACGCTTTGACCGGCTGGAAGATACCCACCGCAACGTCATTGCTGCGGCCTATGACAACCTTGCCGGCACAAAACAAATCCAGCGCGCGGTGCTGGCGATGTTAGAGCCGCTCGATTTCACCGAATTCCTGCAAAGCCTGACCGGCGAAATCGCATCAATCCTGAAAGTTGACGCCATCCGCCTGTGCCTTGAAAGCCCGGTTTCCGGCAACGCCACCCAACGCAGCCTGACCTCAAACTATGGTGATGCGATCGGGTTTTATGAGCCGGGTTCTATCGACGAATACCTGACCGAAGGGCGCAATATGACGGCCCGTGCAGTCACCCTGCGTCAGGTCGCGCGGGCCTCCGAAACGCTTTATGGTGACAAGGCGGCATGGGTCCGGTCCGAAGGCTTGCT
>JAJFIC010000036.1 GCA_021775315.1 Paracoccaceae bacterium | reverse complement strand
TTTGCCGCCAATTCGGTCAACCAGCCCGCCAACCATCAGACGCCCGCCAATACTGGCAGCCCCGATCACCGACAAAAGCGTCGCGGCCTTGGCCGGTGTCATGCCGAGATCCATACCATGTACCGCAAGATGCAGCGGGATGGTCATCAGGGCCGGAAAAAACAGAAACTGGATGGCGCAAAGCGTCCAGAATGTGCGGGTGCGCCGGGCCTCGGGGTAGGTAATCCCGGTCATCTCGCGCTCAGAAGTGGCCCCTTCAATCACGGGCGGGCGTTTCATGGAAAGGGCCGCGATCAACAGCAATATGATTGCAGAACTGCCCAAGATAACAAGGGCCGACCGCCAGCCAAAACTGACGATCAGCACCGCCGCCAGTGGGGGTATCGTGATTTGACCGGCGGCTGTGCCAACCTTGACCACGCCGGTCATAATGCCGCGACGACTGTCAAACCAGCGCGCGATTGTCGACAGGGTGACGACGTCATGCGTGCCAAGGCCAAGGCCGATGAAAGTGCCGAAAATCAGGAATAGATGCCAGGGTTCTGACACTTGCGAAATCAGCACAAAGCCAATGCCATAGACCACCCCGGTAAAGCCCAGCACAATTCTGGGGCCGTATTTGTCGTTCATCCGCCCGCCGACGATGGCCAGAACACCCATCATGAAAAACGCCAGTGCTGAGCTGGCAGAAAGCAAGGTGCGTGACCAGCCAAACTCGGTCTCAAAGGCTTTGAAGAACAAGCCGTAGGAAAACAAAAGCCCGATAATGGTGAACTGCGTCAGGCAAGCGCCAAACAGAACGATATAGCGTTGGTCCAAAATTTCCGTCCCTTTGAGAGTGCCGATTGCAGCGCGTGCAAGGACAGTAGGCGATGATTAACCGCGGTTCTATGGCGGATGGTCAAAAACTTTGGCGGTGGGTTTTGCACGCCCTTCTGCCGAGCAGCGGCGCTTTGCTGGCACAGCCGCAATATCCGTTGCGTCACGCCACTGTTCTTCGGTTGCCAGCGCCTAAAGGCGGTGGTTAATTGTGGTTTCAGACCCAGGTTTGAGGCGGCGAAACAATGACAGATATACCTGAAATGGCGGAACTAATCCCGTTTGAAACCTTCTCGGTCGGGCAGGTTCAGAGCTTTGGCGCCTATGCCGTGACCGAAGAAGAAATCGTTGAATTTGCCCAGAAATATGACCCGCAATTCTTTCATCTGGACCATGAGGCGGCCAAAAGCTCGTTATTCGGCGGGCTTTGCGCCAGCGGTTGGCATACTTGTGCGATGACAATGGCGATGCTGGTTGAGAACATGAAAACCCGGGGGCGCTCGTTAGGCTCGCCGGGGATTGACAGCCTGAAATGGCTGCGCCCGGTTTATCCCGGTGATGTGCTCAGCGTTCATATGGAGGTTCTGGATACCGTGGCGTCAAAAAGCCGGCCAAATATCGGCTTTGTCGTCAGTCAAGTCACGGTCAGCAATCAACAAAACACACCGGTCATGGAATTTGTCAGCAAGGGGATTTTTCCCCGAAATCAAGATGGCGACGCCGCAAAGACCGATTCTTAGCCTTTGTTATTATCATCCCGCGTCAGGAAATCCGCCGTCAGGCGCGCGACCTTTTCGGGTTGTTCAATCGGGGCGAAATGACCCGCCTGCTGGATCACCTCAAGCTGCGCGTCGGGTAGCAATTGCAGCATGTCGCGATGCTGGGAAACCGGGCTCCATTGATCCTGCTCGCCCACCACCAGCAGCACCGGGCATGAAATTTCGGCCAAATAGGCCGAGGCATCAGGCCGGGTAACCAGCGCGTTAATCTGGCGGGCGTGCAAGTCCGGGTCCATGCGCAGCACCATGTCGGTCAGCGATTGCATCAATGCCGTGTTTTGCTGGTTGGGTGTATGCACCATCCCCGGCAACCAACGCGCCGCAAGTGCTGCCATGCCGTGTTCATGTGCAAAGCGCACAATCTCAGCGCGTTTGGCCACCTCGCCGTCGCGAAGCGGGTGGATGCCGGTATCTAGCAGCACCAGACGCGTGACCCGCTTTGGGCAAAGTCGCGCCATTTCCATTGCCACGCGCGCGCCCATTGAATGCCCTGCCACCCGCAATGGGCCGGGATAGGCTGCCAGACAATCCTTGGCCATTTGCGTCAGGTCATCTTGCGTTGAAAGATCGGCAATTTCTGCGGCACCGTTCAGCGTTGCCATCAAAGGCCGCCAGACTGTCTGGTCGCATAGCAGGCCGGGTATCAGCAGGACGGTCGCTTGTGTCATCGCGCTAATTTCCCTCGTCGCCTCAAAATCCGGTTGGATTTTCACCGCGATGGTGCGGCCCTGAAGCCGGGAAATCAACCCTTTGCACCCAATTGGGTCAAGGCCGACATCAGCGGTCTACAACGTCTGGTTAAAATCTGACGGGCGACTATTGTAGCCCTGTCTACACACTCAAAACCGGGGCGAACCTTTGGCAGTCATCACGATCAAACAGCTTGAAGCCTTTGTTGAGGTGACGGATCTTGGCAGTTTCCGGCGCGCGGCGGAACGGCTGGCAACGACCCAGCCGAATATCTCGGCCCGGATAGCCGGGCTTGAAGGCCAGATGGGCGTCAAATTGATGGAGCGTGACGCAGGTTCGGTGCGCCTGACGCCCAAAGGCGAAACTTTGCTGGCACATGCGCGTCAGGTTTTACGCGCTGTGGACGGGATGGTTGCCGCAGCCGATGATGGTGCGCTGTTTGAAGGTGTCATGCGCCTTGGCGTCACTGAAATGATCGTTCATTCTTGGCTTGGCCCGTATCTTAAGGCCGTCAAAAGACGGTTCCCGAATGTGCTGGTCGACCTGACTGTTGATTTGTCGGCCAACCTGTCGACCGCTTTGTTCAACCGGTCCATCGACCTTGCCCTGCAAAGTGGTCCGTTCAATCGCCAGACCGCTGGTGCGGTTGATCTCGGCAGCTATTCGATGATCTGGGTGGCTTCGCCCGAACTTGGAATGGGCGACCGGGTTCTGTCTTTGCGTGACATTGCGCAGCATCCGGTGTTGACCCATGCCCGCGGCACTTTGCCGTTTGAACAGCTTTCCAAGCATATTGCGGGTGCGAGGGAGTTTTCGGTCAGACTGGTGCCATCAACCAACATGGCGGCCTGTTTGCAGATGACGATTGATGGGCTTGGCATTGCCTGCCTGCCGGAATCCATGGTGCGCAATGAGCTGCGCGAAAGGCGGCTGGTGCCGCTGCGCTATCTTTGGCTGCCAGATGCGTTAAGCTTTTGCGCCCGATATGACGCTGGCAACTCGGCCTCGTATGTTGAACAGGCGGCGCTGTTGGCGGGCGAGCTTTCGGCGCGGTCAGTTATGGAAGGTGGCATTGATCCAAATAAATGATCCTTTTGATACAAACTAATAATTAGACGTGATTTTAGCCGGGCGCTATAGACATAGTAGCGAAGTCTTAGGATCGGGTTTTATGGCAAATTCTGCAATTCGCATGGGTGTTGATATCGGCGGGACCTTCACCGACGTGGTGCTTGAGGTTGGCGAGGACAGGTATTCAACCAAGGTTCTGACCACCTACCAAGCGCCAGAACAGGCGATCATTGAAGGCATCCACCAAGTCTGTGCCAGCGGCAACATCCAGCCCAGCGAAATCGGTCAGATCATTCACGGCACCACGCTTGCAACCAATGCGCTGATTGAGCGGCGCGGCGCCAAGACCGCGCTGGTCACGACCCAAGGGTTTCGCGACGTGATCGAGATGCGCACCGAAAGCCGGTTCGAGCAATATGACCTGAACCTGACCCTGCCCGAACCCCTGCTGCCGCGCAATCGCCGCTACACGGTGAAAGAGCGCATGGATGCCAACGGTCAGGTGCTGATCCCGCTTGACCGGGCCGAGGTCGAAGCACTCGCCGATGAATTGCGGCTCGCGCAATATGAAAGCGTCGCCATCGGGTTGCTGCATTCCTATATGAACGACGCCCACGAAACCCTGCTGCGCGACGTGTTTGCCGAACGCCTGCCGGGTGTCATGCTGTCGATATCCTCCGAGGTATCACCGCAAATGCGGGAATACGAGCGGTTCAACACCACCATCGCCAACGCCTTTATCAAGCCGCTGATGAAAAGCTATCTCAGCCGTCTTAAGGGTCGACTTAAGGACGAAGGTGTCGATTGTTCGATCTTTCTGATGCATTCAGGCGGCGGCATCATCTCGCTTGAAAGTGCGGCTGAATTTCCGGTGCGTCTGGTGGAAAGCGGGCCTGCTGGTGGCGCGGTTTTTGCCGCTGACATTGCGGCGCGGCATGGTCTGGACAAGGTCCTGTCGTTTGACATGGGCGGCACGACGGCCAAGATTTGCCTGATCCGCAATCAGACGCCCAAAACCAGCCGGGTGTTTGAAGTCGCGCGGACCTATCGGTTCAAAAAAGGCTCAGGCATGCCGATTTCAATCCCGGTCATCGACATGGTGGAAATTGGCGCGGGCGGCGGCTCGCTTGCCCATGTTGACGTTATGAACCAAATCCGTGTCGGGCCGGAAAGTGCCGGTTCTGAACCGGGGCCAGCGTGCTATGGGCGAGGCGGCGACCAACCGGCGGTAACAGATGCCGATCTGGTTCTGGGTAAACTTGACGCGGATAATTTCGCTGGTGGTTCGATCCCATTGCACCCCATAGCGGCGCAACAGGCGCTTGTCGATTTGCTGGGGAAACGTCTAGAAATGGATGCGGTTGAGGCCGCTTGGGGGCTGGCCGAGGTTGTGGATGAAAACATGGCCAACGCCGCGCGGGTTCATGCGGTCGAAAATGGCGAGGACCTGTCGGAATATACCATGATCGCCTTTGGTGGTGCTGCCCCGCTGCATGCCGGGCGGTTGTGCGAAAAACTAGGCGTGGCGCGCTGTCTTGTGCCGCAAGGGGCCGGGGTCGGCTCGGCCATCGGATTTTTACGCGCGCCGTTCAGTTTTGAGGCAAACCGTAGCGTGTTCATGCGGCTTTCAGATTTCAACGCCGACACCGTGCGCCACCTGTTTGCCGACATGGCGCAAGAGGCGACCAAATTTGTGAAGTCCTGCGATGCACGCGCGGATATCCTGACCGAATTCAAAGTCTACATGCGCTATTGCGGCCAAGGCTGGGAATTCCCGGTGATGCTGTCGCCAGAGCTTGCAAACACCCCGGACGCGCAAAGTTTCCTTGATCTGTTTGAACGCGATTACATCAACCTGTTTGGCCGCAAAGTCGACGGGATGGAGGTTGAAGTGACAGTTTGGTCGGTCAACGCCTTCACAAAAACCGACGCCGCAATCCCGGTCGCTGAGGTGCCGCCAGCAGGCAACACAGTCAGCCAAGACGCCCGGCAATTGTTTGACGCGGCCTTAGGCGTGCGGACCGACGCGCTGATCTATCCGCGCACCGGGTTTGATCCCGGCATCCGGGTCAGCGGCCCTGCGATCATTACCGAACAGGAAACCTCGATCGTGGTGCCGTCCAGCCGCGATGCCAGCGCGCTGGCGGATGGGTGCATCGACATGCATCTGCGCGCAACACAAGACCAAAAGAAGGCCGCAAATGGCTGAGATTTCGCGCGTTGCCTATCAGGTCATGTGGAACCGCCTGATTTCGGTGGTCGAAGAACAAGCCCAAGCGCTGGTGCGCACAGCATTTTCAACCTCGGTCCGCGAGGCTGGCGATCTGTCCGCCGGGGTCTATGACGATCGTGGCCAAATGCTGGCCCAAGCGGTGACCGGCACGCCGGGGCATGTCAACGCTATGGCCGATGCCGTGCCGCATTTTATCCGGCGGATCGGGCGTGCGCATATGCGGCCAGGCGATGTTTATATCACCAATGACCCGTGGGAAGGCACCGGGCATCTGCACGACATCACCGTGGTCACGCCGTCCTATCACGGCGACGCACTGGTTGGTTTTTTTGCCTGCACCGCGCATATCGTTGACATTGGCGGGCGTGGCTTTGGGGCGGATGCGAACTCGGTTTTTGAGGAAGGGTTGTATATCCCGATCATGAAGCTGGTCGATCAGGGCCAAGTTGATCAAACGCTGATCAAGATCATTCGTGGCAATGTGCGCGAACCGGATCAACTGGTCGGGGATATTTACGCGCTGGCAACCTGTAACGAAATCGGGCATCGCCGTCTGATCGACATGATGCTGGAATTTAAACTGGCCGATTTGCACGGCATTTCAGATTTCATCCTGACAAATTCCCGCATCGCGACGCTTGAGCGGATCAATGCCCTGCCACGCAAATCAGCAAGCGGTGAAATGCAGATTGATGGCTACAGCACCCCGATTGATCTGAGGGTCAAAGTGTCGTTTGAACAAGACCGGGTCATGTGTGATTGGGCGGGCACGTCGGGCCTTGATAAAAAGGGCATCAACGTGCCGCTGGTCTATACCAAGGCCTATGCCTGTTATGCGCTGAAATGTGCGATTGCGCCGGAAATCCCCAACAACGCCGCCTCGCTTGCGCCGTTTGAAATCACCGCCCCGGAAAATTCGATCGTCAATGCGGTGCACCCTGCACCGGTCGCGTTGCGCCATGTGATCGGCCACATGGTGCCTGACACGATTTTCGACGCACTTGATAAACTGTTGCCAAACACTGTTCCGGCCGAGGGTGCCGGGTGTTTGTGCAATTTTCAGGTCAGCCTGCGCCCCCGCACAGACGCCCCTGCCCCCAAAGACGCGGTGCTAGCCGAGGTTCTGACTTTTAATTCAGGTGGTTCAGGCGCAAGACCAAAATCTGACGGCATGAACGCCACGGCGTTTCCATCGGGCGTTATGACGATGCCGGTTGAGGCCACCGAACAGGTCGGCCCGGTAATCATCTGGCGCAAGGAACTGCGTCCGGGCAGCGGCGGCACGGGCACTTTTCGCGGTGGTCTGGGCCAGTTGATGGAGGTTGGCGCGCGCGAGGGGTACGAATTTGACCTGCAGGCGATGTTTGACAGGGTCGATCATCCGGCGCGCGGGCGGCGCGGCGGCGGGCAAGGTGGAGCGACCAAAATCGCGCTGGATGACGGCACAAAAATGCAGGGCAAAGGCAAACAATTCGTCGGCCATGGCCGCAAAGTGATGATGGCCTTTCCCGGTGGTGCCGGATATGGCGCACCGTCTGGGCGCACGCGCGCGCAAGTAAAACGCGATCTGGCACTGGGATACATCACAGCGGAAACGGCGCGCAGCGTTTATAGCATGGCCGAAAGCGACATTACCGACGTTTTGAACCGCGCCAAACTCGGCGAGGTTTTTTGATGACGCTTAAAACCAACGCCTTCACCCAAGCCATCCGACAGGGCGACAAACAGATCGGTTTGTGGGTCAGCCTTTCAAGCAATTACGCAGCCGAGGTGGTGGCGCCCGCTGGCTATGACTGGGTTTTGCTGGATATGGAGCATTCGCCAAACGATTTGAATTCCGTCATGGCGCAGCTTCAGGTTTTTGCCGCCAGCAACAGCACCGCGATTGTGCGCCCTGATTGGAACGACACGGTCAAAGTCAAGCGCCTGTTGGATATCGGCGCGCCGGGGTTGCTGTTTCCGATGGTGCAATCGGTCGCCGAGGCACAAGCGGCGGTTGCCGCCACGCGCTATCCGCCGCGTGGAATTCGGGGCGTTTCCGGCTCGACCCGGGCCAATAAATTCGGCCGAACACAGGATTATTTTCAACGGGTTGAACAGGAAACCACAATCCTTGTGCAAATCGAAACCCGCGCAGCCCTTGCCCAAGCAGTTGAGATTGGCAGCGTTGACGGGGTGTCCGGCGTGTTCTTTGGCCCGGCTGATATTGCCGCCGATCTGGGCCTGTTGGGCAAGCCCACGGACAGCGCCGTTTGGGACGCAATCTGGGACGCGGCGCGAAAGTTGATTGATCTTGGCATTCCCGTCGGAACCTTGGTGCAGGACGCGAAATTCGCGGCCCAATTGCTGCGTGACGGGTTCACCTTTGTCGCCTGCGGCACCGATACCGCGTTATTGGCCAAGGCGTCCGATGCGCTGTTGGCAGAGGTCAGGACGGCCATTGTTTGAACCGTTGCGCAACACGATACCCACAGGCAAACACCTAAAATGAAAGTCACAGAAATGAAAAAGATCGTCCTTACCGGTGCTGCCGGGCGTTTGGGGTCGCACCTCAGGGTTCCTCTTTTAAAGCTGGCGGATCAGTTGGTCTCGTCCGATATCGTCGACAATTTTGGCAAGCTTTATCCCGCCGAAACTTACGTGCAGGCCGATCTTGCCAGTCTTGAGCAAATGGAAACCCTGCTGAAAGACGCTGACATGGTGGTGCATTTCGGCGCGTTTGGCGACGAGGGACCGTTTGAAACCATCCTTGGCCCCAACATTGTCGGCGCCTATAATATTTGGGAGGCCGCGCGTCGTAATGGTGTGCGCCGGGTGGTTTACGCCAGTTCGATCCATGCGGTCGGGATGCACAAAAAAACCAATTTCATCGGCACCGACGCGCCGCATCGCCCGGACACTTTTTATGGTCTGGCAAAATGCTTTGCCGAAGATCTGGCCAGCCTTTACTGGGACAAATGCGGTGTTGAATCCGTTTGCATGCGAATTTTGTCAGCAGCCCAAGTCGGCAATCCGCGCGCCGTCGGATCATGGTTGTCCTATGACGATCTGGCCCATCTGGTTGAACGCGCCATCGACACGCCCGTGACGGGGTTCACCGTGATTTATGGTGTGTCCAACAATGACCGCGCCCCGGTTGATAACTCCAAAGCCCAATTTCTGGGCTACCGACCACGCGACAACGCCGAAAGCCACGCCAAAAGCATTTTCGCTGAGGCAGGGCCGCAGGATGCGCAAGACCCCGGCAACATGTGCCACGGCGGACCCTTCGCCACCGTGCCGTTGGGCAATAGCGGGCTGGCCCAATTGAACGTGGTGGACGATTCTAAGACACATTAAATTTTAGAACTACAACGAGTTAGCACACAACACAGCCGTAAAACAGATTTGACCAGCAATCAGGCGCTTACCCAAAGGGTGTCTTTTCAACAAATTGGACTCGAACCCAATCTAGGTTGCTTGATGCGCCATTGTCTGTCGCGCACTGCGGCTTTAATGGCGGCGATAGCAGACAATGTCTAATTCACGGCGGTCTGGTTTGACAGAACCTTGTCAGCCAGCCCCTTAAGATTGGCGTCGATTATTTTACCCATCATCATTTTCATCATCGTCTGACCCAAGAGCCACCCCAATGGCCCGTATTTCACGCGATAATCAAAGGTCCACTTCACGCTTGTGCCCTCACCTTTCGGCTCAATTGACACTTCAGAGGAGGCTTCGTGAAGAGGCATGGCCGCCATGTCAGACAATGCGACCGTGAAACCTTGGTTGGGTTTCCATGCGGTCACTTCTTCAACCACCGACGTGCCATTCTCAAAATGGTTACGCCGTTTTGATCCTACTCTGTCCTCGCCATTTGTCAGTGCGTCAACCGATACAATAAAGGGTGCGAAATCATCTATATGCATATAGCGGCCAAGGACCGCCCATACGGCATCAGGTGTAGCGTCGATAGTGTGGCTTCGTTGTAAATGTAGCATTTTGAGTTCCTTATCTCGTCGAAAACATCGATTTTTATGTTGCGCTATCTATCCAATAAGGTTGCCCTGCTGACACCGTTATGGCAGCAGTCTGGCAGTAGGAGTAAAAAATGCGTCGCACGGAACGGCTTTTTCAGATTATCCAGATTCTACTGGCCAATCGATCCCCCGTCACAGGAAGGAGTCTTGCTGATGAATTGGAAATATCCATTCGGACCCTCTACCGCGACATGGCCGAGCTTATTGCACAGCGCGTTCCGGTCACAGGCGAGGCCGGTACTGGCTATGTGCTGGACGATGGATACGATATGCCGCCGTTGATGTTGACCGCAGATGAGTTGGAAGCTGCGGCCCTAGGTGCGGAATGGGTCGCCTCACAATCTGATCCATCGCTTGCCAGCGCAGCTTGGGATTTGGTTTCAAAATTGTCAGAGGCTGTGCCACCGGAACTCCGCCCGGTCATTCTGGATGCAAGTTCCAGATCAATTCCGACTGAGCCACGCAATCATGAACTGTTTGACGGGGCCGCGCTGCGACGAGCAATTCGAGACCGATCCAAACTGAAACTCACGTACAAAGATATTACTGGCGGACAAACGGATCGCGTGATTTGGCCGCTGCTTATCGCCTATCTGAACTCGGTTCGGTACATCGTTGCCTGGTGCGAAACACGACAGGATTACAGGCATTTCAGAACAGATCGGGTGCTGTCACTTGGTGTGCTTGAAGAGAAATACCCTAAACGTCGGGCGGTGCTGATCAGAGACTGGGAAGCAGCCACAGCGAAACGAAGGCAAACCGACGTTCTCAGCAAACCATAGCCACAATCAAATCGGGCAAGCGGCCCAGCCAGTAAATGTCGCGGCTGGGTTCTGCTTTTCGCAGTAGGCCTAAAGCTTGATCCAAGCGGTTTTCAGGTCGAAATATTTGTCAAACGCGTGCAGGGATTTGTCGTGCCCATTGCCTGATTGCTTGACCCCGCCCAGCGGCACTGTGTTGTCAGGGCCGCCATACGTGTTGACGTGCACAACCCCGGCCTGAATACCGGCCACCATGCGATGGGCGCGGCTAAGGTTGCTGGTCCACACGCCCGCCGCCAGACCATAATCCGATGCATTAGCGATTTTCAGGGCCTCGGCGTCGCTGGAAAACGGCAAGACTCCCAATACGGGGCCGAACACCTCTTCACGCGCCAACCGGTGGTCAGGCTTTACGCCGGTGACAATCGTCGGTTCCATATAATAACCACCGGATTCTCGCAAAATCCGCGCACCGCCAAGCGCAATGGTTGATCCCTCTTGCACCGCAGTTTCGACAAATCCAAGATTGCCTTTGAGCTGGGTTAACGAATTGATCGCGCCGACATCGCTGTTCACATCCAGCGGATCACCCACTTTAAGGGCTGCCGCATGGCGGGCCACGGCGGCGACAAAATCGTCGTGAATACAGTCTTCAACCAACAAGCGCGAGCCTGACACACAGACCTGACCCGAGTTTCGGAAAATCCCCATCGCGGACACTTGCGCCGCTACTTCCAGATCAGGCGCATCGGCGAAAATTAGATTTGGCGATTTGCCGCCAAGTTCCAGATAACAGCGTTTGAGGTTCGAGCGGGCGGAATATTCCAACAGACGCCGACCAACACCGCCAGAACCGGTAAACACCAGCACATCCACATCCATCGACAGCGCCAACGCCTCACCTGCAACCGATCCCTGACCAGTCACCACGTTCAGCACACCATCGGGCAGACCAGCCTCGGCCGCCAATTCCGCCAGTCGCAGCAACGACAGCGACGCGGTTTCCGCTGGTTTCAACACCACAGAGTTGCCCGCAGCCAATGCCGGGGCGATCTTCCATGCGCCGATCATCATCGGGAAATTCCACGGCACAATCGCGCCAACCACGCCAACCGGTGTTTTGTGGATCATACCAAGAAAATTGGGGTCAGTCGGGGCAATCTCGCCATAAACTTTGTCCAGCGCCTCGGCGTAATAGCGAAAGGTTCCAGCGGCAGAACCCGGTTCTGCCTTCAGCGCCATACCAAGTTCTGTGCCATTATCCCGCACACCTAAGACTGCCAACTCAAGCGCATTCGCCTCGATCAACGCGGCCAGTTTCAGCAGCACCGCTTTACGACCGGCAGGGGCCATGCGCGACCAGCGGCCATCGTCAAAAGCGCGCCGTGCAGCGGCAATAGCGGTGTGCACATCACCAGCACTTGCCCGCGACAGCGTGGTCAGCACCTGCCCGTCAATGGGTGAAATCACGTCCAGCGTTTCGCCGGTGCCATCGCGCCAGCCGCCGTCGATAAACAGTTTTTGCGGCGCGATTGCGGTGTGGCGAAGCGCGTCGATACGTGATTGGTCAAGCATTCGGGAATTACCTTTGTTGGCTGTCGTGGACGTCGTGATCGTGGTCTTGTTCTGCGATCCGGTTTTTGTGTTCTTTGAAAAGCGTGCGGATATGCAGGACGATCACCAACAGCAAAAGCCCGGCCAGAATTGCCGCGATAGGCCGGTCGACGAAATCAAGCGGTGTTTTCACCCGCGCCATGGAGCTGCGCAATTTGACCTCCATGATCTGACCCAGAACCATGCCAAGGATGATCGGCACAATCGGCAGGTTCAGACGTTTCAGAACCAATCCCAAAACCCCAAAACCTGCGGCAACCGCGCAATCCGTGACCGAGTTTCGCAGCGAATAGACCCCGACAAAACTAAGCGTCAGGATGATAACGCCCAAAAACCGCGTCGGGATTTGGATGACTTTGACCAGAATGTTGGTCGAAAAGATCAGAAATACGATCACGATGACATTCAGCAACAGCATCGCGATATAAAGCGCATAGACAAAATCCAGATTGTTCTGGAACAATTGCGGGCCGGGAATGACGTTGTGAACGTAAAACACCGACAGCATCATAGCGGTCAACGCTTCGCCGGGAATACCAAGCGCCAAAAGCGGGATCATGGCGGCACCGGGCACGGCGTTGTTGGCAGCCTCGGACGCGATCAGGCCTTCGGGGGAACCCTTGCCGAACAGTTCGGGCTTTTTTGAGGTTTTCCGGGCATATGTGTATGACATGAATTGGGCCGTGAACTCGCCCACGCCCGGGATCATGCCCATCATCACCCCAAAGCTGGACGAGGCCGCAGCCACCCGCTTGAACTTGAACAGCTCGCCAAGATTGCCAAACATCGAGCCTTTGATCGGTTGGGGATGCGGTGTGTTGTCTTTGTCCACCAGCAGGATGAAAGCCTGCGACAGCGCGAACAGGCCCAGAACAACAACGATCAGATCAAAGCCGCCGGTCAGCCATGACTGATCAAAGGTAAAGCGCCGGGTGTATTTCACCGGCTCAAGCCCGACAGTGTTCAGGAAAAGCCCGAAGGCCGCCAGCATCCCGGCAGCGAATATTTGCCCCCGATGGGCCAGAACCACCAGCACGATGCCAAGCAAGGCCGCCAAAAAAATCTCGCGACTGCCAAAATGCGGGGCGATCAGGGCCAGTACGGGTGACAGAACGATCAGGCAGATGATCGAAAACACCCCGCCAAAGAACGACGCCGAATAGGCCAGCGCCAGCGCACGACGTGCCTCGCCCCGTTTGGTCATTGGATAGCCGTCATAGGTTGTCAACGCATTAACAGCCGTGCCCGGTGTGTTAATCAGAATGGCCGGCAGCGCCCCGCCATACATAGACGAGCCGTAAATCCCCAAAAGGATGGTCAGCCCCACGATTGGATCCAGCGAAAAGGTTGCGGGCAACAGAATGGCAATGGCGACGGCTGCACCAACGCCGGGGATGGCACCGATCACAACACCGCCGATGGACCCGATCAGCAAAGCCGCCAGAACATCCCAACGGGCCAACAGCTCTACCCCTGAAAACAATGCTTCCATCGTATTTGTCCTTAAAAATAGGTCAGCATGAACGCGCGCAGCGTGCCCGGCAGCATTTCGTATATTTGCCCACCGGGAACCTTGACCTGCAAAAAGGTCTTAAAGATCAAGACGATCAAAACGCCAATGCCAGCCGCTGACAGCAACGCCTGCCACCTGCGGTAACCAAGGCGAAACGCCAGCGAAACGGTAAAGATGATCGTGGATGGCAAATAGCCAAGACGCGGCACCAGCAGCACATAGGCCATGAACCAACCAGCAAATTCCACGGATCTGAGCCAGAAGATCACCTCGGTCAGTCGCCCCGAGATCCGAGGCGAAACCAACGAGCCGATCAGATGCAACAGACCAAAGCCAAGCATTACCCAAACGGCGACAGTCGGCCAAAAAGCAGGTTGCGAAACGGTTTTAGTGCGTTTCACCCAAGTGGTCTGGTCATCAAGGCTGAGCATCAGAAAAAGCGCAAAAGCCAGAAACAGAACGGCAAAAACCAAATCTCCGGGTCGGCGGTAGCGTTTGAACATGTCCTGAAGTGTCTTGAAACGTTGCATATACCCCCCGGGCGGCGCAAAGCGCCAATTGGAAACCGTTATTTGCAAACACGCCGACCGATCATTTTCAGACCGGTCGGCGCAATTTCTAATCAGGCTGGATTATTCTTCCAGCATTTTGCCGATCGTGCCAAGTGTGGCGATATCTTTGTCGATCTGTGCGTTAACATCAGCCGCATCCTGCCAGTAAACCAGCGCACCAGTTTCAGCGGCAAGTTTCTGGGCAGCGTCAGACATCACAGTCTTTTTAGCGACCGCAATAATCTTTTCACGCACGTCCTGTGGTGTGTCTTTGTGAACGAACAAGCCGTTCCACAATGCCACATCCAGTTCCGGTGCCAGTTCAGCAACGGTTGGTGCGTCCGGTGTCAGGCTGATCCGCTCGCCCCCGATCGAGGCCAGAATCTTGACCTTGTCAAGGCAAGGCAGGATCAGTTGCAGCGTGGTGTTGATCACGTCCACATCGCCCGAAGCCAGCGTGTTACAGTCAAGCATGTCAAACGCAGCGTCTGACGCAAACTCAAAGCCTTTTGCTTTGGCCAGTGCCAATGTCACCTTAGTTGGAACCAGCGGCGCGCCAAAATGGCCCAGTGCCACTTCGTTGTTTTGCGCATGGGCCGCAAGCCCGGCAATGTCGTCATATGGCGCGTTTTCACCAGCGGCGATCACGAACGGATATGTCAGGAAATTGCCCAAAGGCTCGAACGGGTTCGGGTCCAGTTCAGGAATACCGATGAACGGGCCAACAACAGGCACCGCGATGATGAACGAGCCGATGGTATAGCCGTCAGCAGGTGCGCCTGCCACTTCGATTGCACCGGGGAACGGGCCACCGCCGCCACCGGGTTTGTTCACGACAGCCGCCGCAACACCATATTCTTTTTGAAAGTCGTCAGCGATCATTCGCGTCAGCACGTCTTCCAGATCTCCCGGAGGCCACGGCACGATGAACGAGACGGGCTTTTCAGGATATTCAGCCATAGCGGTTGTTGCAAAAAGCAACGACGCGGCCAGGGCAACTTTAAATTTGCTCATATTTCGACCTCCCAGTCGGATTATCGGTTCATTATTAACACCAATGGAGCGTAAAATGTCGCATATACTGCGACGACCTGTCAAGATGCTTGGCAGAACATTTCAAAACCACCCTTTGGCCATCGCCCATTCAGGCCTTGGCGACCACGCCACTTGCGACCCACCCGTCAAAGATTTCCAAGGCTTTGTCAGTGAATTCAACGTCGTTGATATGGCAATCCAGTTCCGTCATACGGGTCTGAGGCTGCACCGATTTGCGCATTTCATCCATGAAAGCCGTCAACGCCTCGGGATCATGGGCATCGCCACCGGGGCGATCCCATTCCTCGATTCCCTGATTCGGTAAGATCAGATGAACCGGTGCCGCACTTTGCCCCAGACGTTGGGTGTATTCCCGCGCCGTGCCGCGCCGCTCCTCAGCGTTAAAGGCCGTGTTTTTGATCAGCTTGTTGTGAATATGGATCGGGCGATCCTGAAATTGCGCCGGGATTTCCTGCCAACCGGCAAAATCAATCAGATCGAAACAACCGGGTGCCACGATCTGTGGAATGCCTGCACGACCCGCCGACAACAGCCGATCCTGGCCTGCGTTAATGACTGAGCCAACCATCAGATTGCCCAGCTCGCAAGCGGTGAAATCCATCACACAGACAAAACCGTTGCTTGCCGCGATAGATTCAAACGCCATGCCGCCCATGCCCATAGAATGGAAAATCGCCACCTCATAGCCGCGTTCTTCAAGCGCTGGTTTCAACGCTTTGACATATTTCAGGCACGAGGTGCCAAGCGACGTGATACCGACAACCGGACGATCCCCGCTTGCAGGCTCCACCGCGCGGGCGGCCCCCAAAACGGCCCCGGCGGCCTGTGACAGCGAAGATTTACAGATCGAGTTCAACCCATAAAGCCCACCAGCCCAAAGGATCATCTGAATGTCAGCCGACAAACGCTCTGCCGGAATTACCGGCGAAAACGACACGGTGGACACCACATATTTTGGCACGCCCAACGGCAGGGATTGGCACACATCCAGCGCCAGATCCGTGCCCATGGTGCCGCCAAGAATAACCACACCGTCGAATTTCCCCTCGGCCAGCAGTTTTTGCGCCAGAACGCAGGCACCGTCTGACATGATGTTCATCGCAAGATGTTCGCTGCCACTGTCAATCGCGGCTTGAATAGAACTGCCACCAGCCTCGGCCACCTGATGCTTGGAATAATCCGTCGGCTTTTCAGGATCCCCCAACACGCTGACATCCATCGACAGCACGCCACCGCCTTGGGCGCGAATGCGCGCTGCCATATATTCCAGTTCGTCGTTTTTGGTGTCGTAGGTTCCGACAACCAGAATTGTTTTATCTACCATCGGTCTCTCCTTTTAGTGGCAGGTGGTTGGCGCCCGGGCGCATATCTTTTGCAGAAACGCACCTCGCGGTGCTGGGTTTCTGGAGTTCCATGAAACATGCGCAAACAACAGGCCAGATCAGGCCGAAACCAGGGAAAGCCCGGTCAGGGCCTTTTCCAGCCGCGCCCGTGCCTCCCCCAGCTTGACGACCAGATCAGCACGTCGTTCAGCGTTCATATTTGCATCCGGCACAGCGATTGAAATCGTGCCGGTCGGGTCAGGCCCGTCTGAAAAGAACGGCATCGCCACACTGGCCACGCCAAATTCAAAGACATTGCGGCTTTGCGAATATCCGTCGGATTTGAATTGTTTTAACAGCGCCTTAAGGGCGGCGACGTCAGTCACTGTCTCGGTCGTCAGCTTTTCGCGTTTTAAGGCCAGCAATCTGGCCTGTGTCGCCGGCGAACAAAACGCCAAATACACCAACCCGGACGAGGCCGCGTGAAACGGGTAGGTATCCGCCGCCCGCAGGTTGATCACATTGCCCCGTTCCGGCAGGCAAAACGCCAATGTCGACATTGCATGTGCGCCCGGCACGCTCAGATGAACCGTCTCGTTGGTTTCTGCGGCCAGCCAGTTCGCCACATCCTGCGCCGCCTTGGTCAATGGAACCGTCGCCTCGCGAATGCGGGCCAGTGCCAGAAACCCGTATCCCAACCGGTATTTGCGGGTCTCTGCAACCTGTTCAACAAAACCGTATTCCGACAAAGCGACCAGCAAACGGCGGGTCGCGGCCTTGTCCAATTCGGCCATCCGGGCCATTTCGCTCAACCCGATTTCCTTGTGCGCCAAGGAAAACTGGCTAAGAACTTTCATTGCCTTATCGACGGTTTTCATGCGTGCAAAATCCTGAAATTCAAAACATCTCTGCCTAATCGCTACCGTTGGTGTAGATAATGAACCTCATCTGGACGGCAATAAATGTCAAGCCATGCCGCAAACAAAACGGCAGGTCCGTTGGCTGGGCTATCGCATTTCCCGGCGGAAAAGTGGAATTTCTTGACCTCTTCTCAGTCGGTTTGTTATTCGCACCGAAGGTGCATTTTTGGTTGCCGGACACGGCGTTCCGTGCCAATAATCCGCCAAACCCAATCAAACAACGCCGAAATCCAATCCGAGGACAGAATGCAATCTCTTGCTAAGATGCTGATTTTACGCCTTGATTGCGCGCCTTGTTTTCCATTCCCGGCTGACTGCTGGGCCGGTCAAGAATTTCCGCTGGCCAAGGGGATTCGGCGATGACGCAGCAGCAACAGGCGCTTATTCTTGATTTCGGCGGCGTTATTTCGCGCACTTTGTTTGAAACTCACGCCCTTTCTGAGGCCGCACTGGGCCTGCCCGCAGGCAGTTTAACGTGGCGCGGCCCGTTTGATCCTGACAACGATCCTTTGTGGCGCGCAATGCAGGCGGATGAGATTTCCGAACGGGACTATTGGCGCACCCGCACCCGCGAGGTCGCCAAATTGGTCGGGCGCGACTGGACCGGTATGTCAGATTTCGTTCAAGCCGCCCGAGGGGCCGCGCCCGGCAAGGTCATCCGGCCCGAATTCCTGACAACCATCAAGGCCGTCAGTGACGCAGACATCCGTCTTGCGATCCTGTCAAACGAGCTTGATCTGTTTTACGGCAGCGACTTTCGCCATAAACTGCCCTTTCTCAAACAATTCGACGTCATTCACGACGCCACCTATACCGAAATTCTGAAACCTGACGCCCGCGCCTATACCGCTTGCCTTGACGATCTGGGGCTTACAGCCGGAGCCTGCGTTTTTGTTGACGATCAGGCGCGTAATATCGCAGGCGCTGAGGCCGTTGGCCTAAGAACTGTCCATTTTGACGTCCAAAACCCCGGTGCAAGCTATGCCCAAACCCGTGAAATGCTGGGCTTGTAAGCAGCCAAGCCTGACCAAAGGAGTGAGATTATGAAAGACTCAAACTTTCTGAAAGAAAACAATGCCCGCCACATGTGGCATCCAATGGCGCATCCGGCGGACAGTCTGGCGAACCCTCCGGCCATTATTACCGGCGGCAAGGGGGTTCGGATCACCGATGTCGACGGCCATGAAACTATCGACGCCGTTGGCGGGCTGTGGAACGTCAATCTTGGCTATTCCTGCCAGCCGGTCAAAGACGCCATCGCCCAACAGTTGGACGCCCTGCCCTATTATTCGACCTTTCGCGGCACCAGCAACGACGCGGTGATCGAGCTGAGCTATATGTTGCGCGACTTCTTTGCCCCTGACGGGCTGAGCCGGGCATTTTTCACCTCTGGCGGGTCGGATTCCGTCGAAATCGCGCTGCGACTGGCGCGGCAGTATCACAAAATTCGCGGCGAAAGTGGCCGGACCAAATATCTGAGCCTGAAAAAGGGCTATCATGGCACGCATACCGGCGGTGCCTCGGTCAATGGTAACGCGAATTTCCGCACGCAGTACGAACCTCTGCTGCCCGGTTGTTTTCACATCCCGGCACCCTACACTTATCGCAATCCGTTCAACGAAACAGATCCGGAAAAGCTGTCCAATCTGTGCATTGCAGCGCTGGAAGACGAGATCGCGTTTCAAGGCGGTGAAACCATTGCGGCCTTTATCATGGAACCTATTCTGGGCGCAGGCGGCGTCATCCCGCCGCACAAAAGCTTTATGCCAGCCGTGCGTGCGATTTGCGACAAGCATGGTATTTTGCTGATCTCAGACGAGGTCATCACGGCCTTTGGGCGCACCGGCAGCTGGACCGGGGCGCGGCATTGGGGCGTGAAGCCTGATTTCATGTGTACCGCCAAAGCGATCACAAACGGCTATTTCCCGTTTGGCGCAGTGATGATTTCCGAGGAAGTTGTCGAAGTGTTTGAAAGCGACACATCCGGCAAGGCCGCAATCGGGTCCGGCTACACCTATTCCGGCCATCCCGTCGGGGCCGCGGCGGCGATTGCTTGCCTCAAGGAAACTGAAAGGCTGAACGTCCATGAAAACGCCGCTGCGCGCGGGGCCGAACTGTTTGCCGGTCTGAAAAAGCTGGGTGAAAAGCACGAGATCGTCGGCGATGTGCGTGGCGGTCACGGCCTGATGTGCGCGCTGGAACTGGTGGGCGACCGGGCCAGCAAAGCGCCGCTTGGCAAAGACCAGATCGCGCGCATTCACGAAGTGACCTATGCCAATGGCGTCATGGTGCGGGTGTCCGGGCCAAATATCATCCTGTCACCGCCACTGGTTCTGACAACTGACGACGTAAACGGCATTCTGTCCGCACTGGATGCGGGGCTTGGCGCTGCCTGACATTGGTGAAGTCAGCACGCACGGGCGGGTCAGACAAATCCGCCCGACTGGCTCGCTCAGGTTGACTCTGGCGCACAGGGCGTAAATCAATGCCGCAGTGACGTCAGAGACCCGCAAGGGTGACCAGAACAGGACAACCGGAATGAAAAATCGCGATGATCTGAAACCGGCGACGATTGCCGCGCAGGCCGCAGGCGCAATTGATACGGCCAGCGGCGGGGTCGTACCACCGATCCGGCTGTCCACAACATTTGTGCGCGACACAAGCAATCAACCGCTCAACCCCGACAATGTGTACCTGCGCAACCACAACGACACGGCCCGGCTCGCCGAAAACATTCTGGCCAAACTGGAAAACGCCCAAGAGGCGCTGTTGTTTCCATCCGGCATGGCGGCTGTCGCGGCTGTTTTTCGCAGCGTCAAAACCGGTGGTTCGGTGGTAGTGCAGACCGGCACTTACTGGGGCGCGATCAAATGGATCCGGGATTTCACCAGCCGCAGACAGATCCGGTTATTTGAGGTTGATTGCACAGACACCGCTGCGCTCAACCAAGCCTGCGAAACTCATTCCCCGGATTTGGTGTTCATCGAAACCCCGTCAAATCCGCTGCTGAAAATCGTCGATATCCGGTTTGCCGCAGATTGCGCCCATGCTGCTGGCGCGCTGCTGGTCGTTGACGCAACCGCCGCCACACCGATCTTGTCACAGCCGTTGGAGTTTGGCGCGGACATCGTCATGCATTCCGCCACCAAAGCGATCAACGGCCATTCCGATGTGCTTGCCGGTGCGCTGGCCACGGCGAACAAGGACCATCAGGTTTGGCAGGCGATCACCAGCGACCGCAACGACGCCGGTGCGGTCATCGGCCCGTTTGAGGCCTGGTTGCTTGTGCGCGGCATGCGCACCCTGCCGCTTAGGGTCGAACGCATGTCACAAAACGCGCAAAAGCTGGCGGATTTTCTACTGGGCCATGAGGCGGTCGAAGGCGTGCTTTACCCCGGCCTGCCCAGCCATCCCGGTCACACATTGGCAGCACAGCAAATGACCGGCGGCTTTGGCTGTCTGTTGTCGGTTCTGATCAAAGGCGACGCGGTGGATGCTTTGCGGGTCACGGGCAAGCTCAATCTGTTCCACCGGGCGACATCACTTGGCGGTGTTGAAAGCCTGATCGAGCATCGCCACACGGTCGAGCCGGATACCGGCCTGCCGCAAAACCTGCTGCGCATTTCGGTCGGGATCGAGGATGTAAACGATCTGATTGACGACATGGCACAAGCGTTGTGTCGCTAAGCCACGGTTTCGGCTAATCAAAACTGGCATCACAGGTATTGGTCCTCAAAGCAAAGCCGCCTTACATCTCGCGGCCTGCTATATATTCAGAATACTTCAACCGCGCCGTGGCACCGATCCAATCGAAAGGCGACGGCGGCACACGTTTGGGCGCGGCTGTGGCCAGTTGTGCTGATAACAATTCCGAAGCGATGCCCGAGGCCATTTCCGCCGCCAGCATTCCATTCAGCGTGCCTTTGGCCGTGCCAAGACCGTTCTGGCAGCAAGCGGCATAAAGCTGCGGCGCGACCTCGCCAAAGGCGGCGACATTGTTCCAGCTCAGGCATAATCGCCCGCCCCAGCTATAGTCAAATTCAACCTCTTTCAGCATCGGAAACCGCGCGGCAAAGGCCCGTCTGTGATCCTTGGCCACATGCGCAATCCGCCGGTCCGACACAACCATCGCAGGATCATAGGTGAACCGGTTTCGGATGATAATCCGGCTGCCGCCAAGGCCCGCAACCCGGCGCACCGTGGTGCCCATTGGATCGGCTGGGGTCATATTCCACGTCGCCTCGCCGCCCAGAACCCGGTCCTCATCTTGGCTTAGCGCGCGGGTCATTGAGGCATAGGTGAACACATGCATCAGGCGTTTGGGGAAATAACCAAAGCTGTTTGCATGTCCGTTCACCGCAAGGATCACGCGCGGCGCCGTCACGCGACCTTTGGGTGTCGTGGCCACCCAGTCGCCATCGCGATCCAGCGCAATCACCGGGCTGTTTTCAAGAATACGCACACGCTCAGACGCCAATGCACCCGCGATACCGCGCACAAACATCGCCGGTTGGATCATGGCCGTTCCCGGTGTGAACAAACCGCTTTGGTAATACTGCGTTCCGGTAATCCGGGCCATATCGCCCGCGCCCAGCAATCTGCACGGCTCGTCCATCTGCGCCAGATGGGCGGCGTAATCCCGGTTGTGGTCGTGGCCTTTTTCCGTGGCCGCTGCGTTGATCTTGCCCGACTGGACAAACGCCTCGGCTGGCAAGTCGAAATCCTGCGCCATCTGTTCGGCAAAGCGGATTGCGGCACGGTTGGCGTGGGTCTGGGCTTTGTCCTCCGCAATCGCCCCACCGTAATCGGCTGAGGCCAGATCGTGCGGCAAATCAATCATAAACCCGGAATTGCGCCCGGCGGGACCCTCGGCGATGCGGCGTGCCTCAAGCAGAACAATCCGATCAGACGGGTGCAGTTGGGACAAGCGGCGCACGGCGGCAAGCCCGGCAAACCCACCACCGACCACCAGCCAGTCAGCAGTTTCAGACCCCGTCAGCACCTGCGCCGGCGATGGCGCTGGCAACAGACAATTCCAGCCTGCCGGGCCGGGGTCGTTAGGCAGGCTACGCACTTTCATGGCAAGCCATTCTAATAATCCTGATTAAGGGCGTCTGCCGCGGGAATTTCACGCTCGCGCCGCGCTATGTAATCCAGCAGTGCCTCGTTCTTGGCCGGGTCCAGATGTGGTTCTTCGTATTCATTCAGCAAATGCCGGGCGCGTTTCAAGCCACGCTCGTTGGTCTCAACCGCGCCTTCGGCCTGCCATTGTTCGATCGAGTTATTGTCAAACATCTCGGGCATAAAAAACCCGCGTTCAAAGTTTTCAAGCGTGTGCGGGTGGCCCAGATAATGCCCACCGGGGCCGACATCGCGCACCGCTGCCAGAGCTTCGTCAAAATCGTCCCAGCGGATACCCTCGGCCATGCGGTACGCCATGGCGCATTGTTCGGCATCGACCACAAATTTCGCCGTCGAGCAATGCATCCCGGCCTCGTTCCAGCCAGCGGAATGCCAGATGTAATTCGCCCCCGCCATCATCACCGCCATCAGGGTCGTCGCACTTTCATAGCCCGCTTGGGCGTCAAAGGTTTTGGACCCGCCCAAAGTGTTCGAGGTCCGCCAGGGCACATCGTAGAACCGCGCCATCTGGCCGATCATGAAATTCATCAGACTGATTTCCGGCGTTCCCGCCATCGGCGCGCCGGATTTCATCGACACGGTCGCCAGATAATGGCCATAAATCGCAGGCGTGCCTTTGCGGATCACTTGGGTATAGGCCAGTGCCGACAAAGCCTCGGCGTTCAATTGCGCCACTGTGGGGGCGACGCTGGCCGGGGTGTTGGCCCCGCCAAGAACGAAGGGCGAGCATAAAACCGGCTGGTTGCGCCGGGCAAAGGCGCGCATCGCGCCCAGCATTGTTTCGTCCCAGACCAGCGGTGAATTGCCGTTGCAGTTTCCCGTTACAACGGGATGGGTTTCCAGAAAATCCTCGCCAAACAGGATCGCTGCCATGTCCAGCACATCCTCGGCATTTTTGGGGCTGGTGGTCATGCCCATAAAGGTCTTGTCGCTGTATTTCATCGACGAATAGGTGATGCGCAGATGCCGGTGGCTGATGGCGTGATCATAAGGTTCGACAATGTGATGCGCGCTGGAATGCATCGACGGCATCATATGGCTGAGCTTGTGAAAATTCGCCAGATCATCAAGCGTCGGGTTGCGCCGGACGTCATCAAGATCACGCAGATAAGGCGCGCCGGTCATGGGCACGAAAATCGAACGGTCTTTGCCAAAAGGCAGGTTATTGGCGGGGTTTCTGGCGTGATAGGTAAAACTTGACGGAATTGTCGAAATCAGGCTTCGCACAAGGGCTTCGTCCAGATACACAGTTTCACCACGTACATCAGCCCCTGCCTGACGCCAATCTTCTAGCGCGATGGGGTCGCGAAAAACCACGCCGACCTCTTGCAGGATCGCCATTGACGCGGCATCAATCCGGGCGATTTGTTCTGCGTCCATCGGTTCGGTCAGCGGCAGGTTGCGCTTGAGCGCGGGCAGCATTGTGAAATCATGTTGGGCGCGCATCTCGCGTCGCGCGCCACGTCCGCCGCGCCTTGTCGGGGCGAGGTCCGGCGCGCTCATGTCAGGGTCATCCGTTTGCCGATTTCCGTGAGTGTCGTGCGTAAGGTTTCGATGGCACCGCCGTCTTCCAGCCCTTCGACCATCTGCAAATTCAGCGTGCCTTTTGTCGCCAGCCCGTTCTTGTATTCTGCCAGCCGGGCTTGGCCGTCCTTTGGCATATCCGCCAGAAATCCCGAAATCAGGGCCGCCACATAAACCTCGGCCTGTTTTCTATCCCCCGTGGTCGCGCCCAACCAATCGGCGCCTTCCTCCATCACGCCAAGCACGGCTGATAACATGGCTGAGGCGGCGAAATGTTGGGTAAAGGCCGCCTCGTCCGGCACCGGCAGCACTGGATTTTCAGGCGCAAACAACGCACCCAGTGTCTCGCCGTCGGGGCAAGCGGGCAGCGGGCAGCCGCCAAATTCAAGAAACCCGATCGGGATCGTCATGGAAATCTGGCTGGCAGGGGCGCAGGCCGTGCGAAGTTCGGCCAATGTCACCCCGGCCATCACCGAAACGATCTGCTGATCGGCGCGGAAGGTCAAACCCGGCACGACGTCGCCCCAAATATGCGGGCGCATACACAGAAACACGATGTCGGCATTGTCCACGACGCCCTGATTATCCGCGATTTTGATTTCCGGGAACGCCGCCACTAATGCGCCTGCGACCACAGCATTGCGTTCTGACACGATGACATCATGCCCCTTGCGCACCAAAAACCGCGCCATTGGGGCGGCGATGTGGCCCGTGCCGATAAACCCGACGCGGCTCATGTGATTGCATCCCCGGCAGAAGGGTCGGTCAGATCGACCCAGATGGTTTTCAATTCGGTAAACTGGTCATGCGCGGCCAGACCGTTATCGCGCCCACCAAACCCAGATTGCTTGAAGCCGCCAAACGGGGTGGAAATATCACCCTCGCCATAGCAATTGACCGAAACCGTTCCGGCCTTGATTTCGCGCGCGGTTAGCAAAGCGGCGCGGATGTTGCCGGTGAACACACTGGCGGTCAGGCCATAATCGGTGTCATTGGCCAGCGCCACGGCCTCGTCCCGGCTGTTGACCTCGATCACGCTTAAAACCGGGCCGAAAATCTCGTCCCGCGCTTTTACATCATCTTTGGTCACATCATAGATCGTGGGCGCGACGTAAGGCCCGTCAATTTCACCACCGGTCACAGCGTTTGGGGTCAGATAGCCTGCAACCTTGGCGCAATGCGCAGCATCAATCAGCGCGCCCAGATGATTGGCCGGGTCCAGCGGATCGCCGGTTTTCCAGTCGCGCAGACGCGCAAGGATACGATCCATCAACGGCTTTTTGACCGCGCTATGCACGATCAGGCGCGACGCTGCTGAACAATTCTCACCCATGTTCCAGAATGCGGCGTTCACCACATGCCCGGCCACATGATCAAGGTTTTCCGCATCTTCCAGAACCACAGCCGGATTCTTACCGCCACATTCCAGCACGACTTTCTTGAGGTTACTGTCAGCGGAATAGTGCAAAAAACGCCGCCCGGTTTCGGTCGAGCCGGTAAAGCTGACCATGTCAACATCGGGATGTCGGCCCAAAGGCTCGCCAACGCTCGGCCCATCGCCGGGCAGAACTTGCAGAACGCCACGGGGCAGCCCGGCCTCCATCGCCAGTTCGGCCAGACGCAGCGCGGTTAACGAGGTTTGCTCGGCCGGTTTGACAATCACGGCATTGCCAGCCGCCAGTGCCGGGCCGATTTTCCACGCCATCATCAAAAGCGGGAAATTCCACGGCAGAATGGCCACCACCACACCAATAGGTTCGCGCACGATCATCGAAATCGCATCATCCCCGGCCGGGCCGGTTTGGTCATAGATCTTGTCGATTGCTTCGGCGTGCCATTTGATCGTGCTGATGGTTTCCGGAACATCAATCAGTTCGCAATCGCGAATAGGCTTGCCGCTGTCCAAGCTCTCCAGCACCGCCAATTCACGCCGGTTGCGGGTTATCAGTTTGCAAAACCCAATCAGAACATCCTTGCGTTCTGTGGGATGCAGACGCGCCCAATGGCCCTGATCAAATGCATCGCGGGCTTTGGCAACCGCGATATCCACATCGTCACTGTTACAGCTGGCAATCTCGCAAATCACCTCGCCCGTGGCTGGATTGTGCGTTGGCATTGTGGCACCCTGCCCCGCCCGGAATTTCCCGTCGATAAAGGCGGTTCGCGGCGGGTCCAGCGCCTTTGCAAGGGCCTGATATTCGGCATGTGTCAACAGATCGGTCATTGGGCCACTCCTGTGATGCGGGCAATGGTTGTGTTCATGGTCTTGACCACTTCGCCCAATTGGCGCTTGTCGTCTTTGTTCAGCGGTTGCAGCGGTCGGCGCGGTGGGCCCGCGTCTATGCCCTGCAATGTCAGGCCGTATTTGATGCATTGGACGAATTTTCCGCCCTGTTCCAAGACCCGCATCAGCGGCAACATCGCCGACATGATAGCGCGGCCTTTGGCGAAATCGCCCTCAACCGCGCAGGCCTGATAAAGCGCGATATGCGCCTTGGGGGCGAAATTCGACCCGGCACACACCCAACTGCGTGCGCCCCAGGCGAAAAATTCCAGCGCCTGATCGTCCATGCCGCAGCTTAGTTGTATATGCGGATAATCCCGCGCCAGCATGTGCAACCGATTTGGATCGCCCGAGCTTTCCTTGATGGCGCAGAAATTCGGGCTGCGGCCCAGACGATCGAGCGTTTCTTCATCCATATTGACGCTCATCCGGCCGGGATAATTGTAAAGCATAACCGGCATGTTTGCCGCGCGGTCAATTGCCAGCGCATGCAGGGCAATTTCGCGCGCCGTCGGGTAGGCATAGGGCGGTGTCGCAACCAACAGCGCGTCGGCGCCAGTGGCCTTGGCGGCCTCAGCATAAACAATGCTGTCTTCGGTCCGCATCGCCCCCGTGCCGACAATCATCGGCACCCGGCCTGCGATCAGCGATTTGCACACAGGCATCAGATCAATGCGTTCCTGCATGCTTTGGGCGTAATATTCACCCGTGGTTCCGGCGACGACGATGCCATGCACACCCGCATCAATCAGATATTCAATTGTTGCGGCCAGCGCGCCTTGGTTAAGGGAGAAATCGTCGTGATAGGGTGTCACAACCGGGGTATAAATGCCTTCAAACTGCATGTTTTTTGTCCTTTGACGAAATCATATCAAGCGGTAACGGATCAGGCCGCACAAAGCGTTCCAGACGGTCGCGCGACAGGTCCCAATGTTCCAGCGTCAGATCGACGGCAAGGTCAGGATCTTGCGCCTCAATCGCGTCAATCATCAGATCATGGTGTTGACCGGCCTTGATGATCAGCATGGTTTCCGCAGGCGAGGCTGGCCGGTAAAACGTCTGACCCAGCCGTGTGTGGTCGATCAGCATCCGGTTGAGGCTGGGCAGCAAATAGGGATTTTGCGCCATCTCACCGATCTGTTCATGGAAGCGATGGTTGTGAATGGCGGCACCGCCCGCGTCACCTGACGATATCGCCTTAAGGAACTGGCTTTGCGTGTCTTTAAGCGGGCCGATCTGGCGCGCCTGCCGATTTTCAGCGGCTTGTCTGGATACCGTGGCGTAAATCAGCGGCGCTGTCTGAAAGAAGCTGCGCATCACCGCCAGATCCATTGACGCCACTTTGGCACCTCGGTTTTGTTCCAGCCTGACATATCCCTCGCCGTTCAGACGTTGCAGGACCTCGCGCAAAGGTGTTCGGGAAATACCGTAGGTTTCGCACAGGTTCGCCTCGTCCAGATCTTCACCCGGCGCGATATCCAACGTCAGAATGCGGGTGCGCAGATCGGTCAGGCAGTTGAGTTTGTTGTCTTTGGGCAAGGGGCGCTCTCCGTTCGTATACTTTTTGTATACAATATTCGAGATTTTGCAAGACCCAAAGACACGCCCCATTGAAACCGCTGACAATGACAGCAACAATGCGCAGATCGGCCACGGGAGAATCCCCCAAGCCGCGCTATAGTTACGGAGCAATTGATGATTTCCTGCCAACGCCATCTTTTTTCGATCCCGCCCGAGGTGGCCTATCTGAACACCGCCTATATGTCGCCGCTGATGCATTCAGTGGTAACTGCCATTGACGGTGGCGTGCGCCGCAAATCCACACCATGGACACTGACGATCCCGGATTTTTATGACAGCGTTGACCACGCCCGCGCTTTGTTTGCCGGGTTGGTCAACGCCGTTCCTGACGGCGTGGCCATTGTGCCATCCGCGTCTTACGGTATGGAAACAGCGGCCAAAAACCTGTCTGTCGGGCCGGGGCGGCGTGTGGTGATGCTGGCAAACCAGTTCCCGTCGCATGTCTATCCTTGGCAACGTTTGGTACGCGAACAGGGCGGCGAGGTGATCCGGGTTGAGGCCGCAAACGGCGACACCCTGACCGGGTCTGTGCTGGCCGCCATTGACGAACGCTGCGCGGTGGCCGCCCTGCCCAACGTGCTGTGGACCAACGGTGCGGTGATTGATCTGGCCGCCGTGCGGGCGCGGTGTGATCAGGTCGGCGCGGCCTTGGTGCTAGATCTGACGCAATCCGCCGGGGCAATGGTCACGGATTTTGCCGCCATCCGGCCTGATTTTGCGGTCGTTGCCTGCTACAAATGGCTGCTTGGCCCCTATGCGACCGGGTTTTTATACGCCGCCCCGCACCAGCGCGACGGTGACCCGCTGGAAGAGGGCTGGGTTGCCCGCAAAGACAGCCAGGATTTCTCAGGCCTTGTGAACTACACCGACGAATATGCGCCCGGCGCGGTACGCTATGACATGGGCGAGCGCGCCAATTTCGCCCTGATGCCCGGGGTTGTCGCGGCATTGCAGCAGCTAACCGATTGGGGCGTGGCCAATATCGAGGCGACATTGGCAGACAGAAACCGCGCGCTTAGCGCACGCCTGACCGCACTTGGCCTGTCACCAACGCCCGAGGCCGCGCGTGGCCCGCATTTCATTGGCGCCGGATTGCCCAAAGGCGCGCCCAAGGATTTGCTGCAAAAACTGGCCCAAGACGGTGTCTATCTGTCCGAGCGCGGTGGCTCGCTCAGGATCACACCACATCTGTGGAACAATGACGAGGATTTCGACCGGCTGGTTTCCGGCCTTAGCGCTCTGCTCTAGCGCGTTACTCTGCGGCGCTGTGCTTGGCGGTGAACTCGCTCAATGCCGCATCAGCATCGGCCGCAAGTGGTGGCGCTACAAAGCTGTCCAACAGGCGCTTTGCCTCTTCCTGCCCAACGATGTCAGCGCTTTTCGCGCCATCCTCGACCCATTGTTCATAGCTGTCGTTATTCTGCAAAGGATTGACAACAAACGGGTTTTCCCGCGTGTGCGTGGTGCCCAGAAAATGCCCACCCGGACCGACATCGGAAATATCGCCGATAATGGCATCCAGATCTTCGTCCTGCAAACCCCGAAAGAACCGGTAAAACCCGTCGAGTTGATACGAATCCTGCACCCATTTCGAATACGACACGCCCAGCGCGCCCTCGACAAATCCAGCGGCGTGCATGATGTAATTACAGCCCCCCAGCAGCACCGGCCACATGGTGTTGGCACTGTCATATCCCGCTTGCAGATCAACCGCCTTGCCACCGGTCCACATGGTGCAAGATCGCCACGGAACGTCGTAAAACCGCGCCATCTGACCCACCAAAAGGTTCATCAAACTCGGCTCGGGTGTGCCGCACATCGGCGCGCCGGTTTTCATCGAAACGCCGAACAACGCCACACCCAGCACCATCGGACAACCGCGCCGGATGATCTGCGCATAGGCCATACCGGCCAGCGCCTCGGCGATCAGTTGCGCCACACCGCCCATCGGGCTGGCCGGGCCACTGGCCCCCGCCAACAGGAACGGCGTCAACAAGGCCGGCTGGTTGGCGGCGGCATAGACGCGCAAAGATTGCAGCATCGTCTCGTCCCAGACCAGCGGTGAATTGCAGTTCAACAACGCGGTCACCACCACGTTTTGATCCATGTAATCCTGCCCAAACACAAGGCGCAGCATTTCAATCGTGTCTTTAGCAGCGGATTCCGAGGCAACACTGCCCATCACAGGTTTGTCGCTGAGACGCAGGGCCGATGGCAAAAGTTCCAGATGCCGGATGGGCACCGGCACGTCCTGCGGTTCCACCGGCAAAATCCCTGTGACATGCATCGACGTACTAAGCTGCGCCAGACGAAAGAAATTCTGCGCATCATCCAGCGTCGACGGGCGGCGTTGCCCATCCAGCCCGTAAACAAAAGGCGCTCCATAAACATTGGCAAAGATCGAGCTATTGCCGCCGACGGTGACACTGCAGTCCGGATTGCGGGCGTTAAAACGATACCCGGACGGCACGGCAGAAATCAAATCCATCAGCATCTCGCGACCGATGCGCACGTTTTGCCCGCTGACTTCCGCGCCGCGGCGTTTCCAGTCGGCAAGTGCCACGGGGTCGCGAAACTCGACCCCGATGGTTTCAAGGATCTGCATGGCGGCGTTATGAATGCGGGCCACGCCTTCTTCGCCCAGCAGGTTTATCGGGGCAATATCGCGATCAAGCGTCGGCTTATAGATGATCGGGGCCTCGTTACGGGCGCGGGTGCGGGCGGCGCGTCCGGCCCGGATGGGTTTTGCCATTGTGATGCCCTACATTCGGGCGCGGGCGCTGGTTGGGTCATACATACTGTCGCCCACCACTTCGCCTTGGCGCATTTCATTATGGATAAGAACCTCAAACTTGGTGCCGAGCGCGCTTAGGGCCGGATCAACCAGCGCCATCGCGATATCGTGGCTGAAATGATAGGAATAGCCGCCCGAGGTCACACGCCCAACCAGTTTGCCGTTTTGATAAACGCCTTCATCGGCGATCACCGATGTCGGGCCTTCAGGCAGTTTCATTGTGACAAGACGGCGGGTCAAACCAGACGCGGTTTGCGCCAACAGCGCCTCGCGGCCAACAAAATCGCCTTTTTCAAGTTTAACAAAACGGTCCAGCCCCGCCTCAAGCGGCGAGATGTCCGGCGCCAATTCACGGCGAAACGCGCGGTAAGATTTTTCCAGCCGCAGCGATTCAAGCGCCTCAAGGCCAAACAGCTTCATGCCGTGTGGTTCACCGGCTTTGATCAACAGATCAACCAAATGACGGCTATAAGCCATCGGGAAATGCAACTCCCAACCCAACTCACCCGTATAGCCCACCCTCAACAGATGCACGTCACGCGCATAACCAACCTCGCCCATCTGCGCGGTCAGCCACGGGAAGGCCTCGTTTGACAGATCGTTGTCGGTCAGGGGTTGCAGGATGTCGCGCGATTTCGGCCCGGCCAGTGCCAGAACCCCAAGGCTTTCTGACAGGTTTTGCAGGATCACACTGCCATCATCAGGCAAAGCACGGGACAATTCATCCCAGTTCAGCACCTCGCCAGTGGGGGTCGAAACCAGATAAAAATCGTTCTCGCCATAGCGCGTGACGGTATATTCGCCCTTAATACCGCCCTTTGCATTGCATGCCACGGTCAGACCCACCCGGCCAATTCTGGGCAGCGCGTTGGCGAATAACCCATCCAGCCAGCGCGCCGCGCCCGGCCCTTTGACGCTGAATTTCGTCATCGGTGCCAAGTCGATCAGGCCCGCAGCCTCGCGCACCGCGCGAACTTCGTTGCGCACATATTTCATGTGCTCGGTGCGCCGAAAACTATTTTCTGGGATGGCCAATTCTGGGTTGGGTGCAAACCAACGCGGCACTTCCCAGCCGTCCATCACAGACCAGACAGCGCCCTTGGCGGTCAGAATGTCATAAGACCCAGCCGTCTTGGCGGGCCGTGCCGCCGGGCGATCTTCGCCGGGGATATGCGGTTCCATATGCGTGCCCCAAGTCTGGTGCACCTTGTCGGCCGTCCAGCGTTTTGAGACGTAATTGCCAAAACGCCGCGCATCAATTTCCGACATATCCATGCCGGGATCACCCGTCAGAATCCAGCGCGCAAGCCGTTCGCCCATGGTGCCGCCCCACAGAATGCCACCCGGCACGCCCTCGGCCAGCCACAGGTTCTGAAGGCCCGGCGCCGGGCCACATAATGGCATCTCGTCCGGGGTCATCTGGAACGGGCCGCGTGTGTTGGATTTGATCCCAACGGTGCCAAGCGTCGGTATCCGTTCCAGCGCCTTTTCCCACTGGGTTTCACAGGCCTCGAAATCCTCGGGCAGCAGATCCATGCCGAAGTCCTTTGGCACGCCGTCAACGGCCCAAAGTTTCAGGTCTTTTTCCACCTCATACGGGCCAAATTGCAGCCCGCCGACATCTTCACGCAGGTACGCACCGTAATCTTCATCCCTGAGGATCGGGAATTGCGGCAAGCCCTGTTTGCGCCGTTCCAGCAGTTCCGGAACGGTTTCTGTGGTCCAGTATTGATGCACAATCGGAATGCACGGCAAATCAAGCCCAACCCGTTTTGCGTTTTCACGGGCGTAATTGCCGGTTGCGAAAACCAGATGGTCGCAAGTGATGTCACCCTTATTGGTGGTCACTTTCCAACCACCGCCGGGCAGGGCGTCATAAGCCTCGGCCTCGGTTCCCTGTTCGATTACGGCCCCTTTGTCGCGGGCCAGTTTGGTCATCGCCATCGTCACATCGGATGGGTTCACATAACCGTCTTGCGCGTGGAAAATGCCGCCCTGAATATTCTCGTTAGGGTTCAGAAATGGGTGGCGTTCCTGTACCTGCTCGGGGGTCAGCAATTCCGCCTCGATCCCGGCGGCTTCTGCCACGCCGATATAGCTGCGAAACTCATCCATCCGCGCAACTGAATTGGCGACGCGCAACTGCCCGACCTTGTTCAGACCGATCGAGCTGCCGATCTCTTTTTCCACCTCGCCGTAGATGTTGATAGTTTCCTGCGTCATCCGGCTGACATTGGTTGAGCGCACAAACGTCACCAGCAACCCCGCCGCGTGCCACGTTGAACCTGACGTTAGCTGGCTGCGTTCCAGCATCACCACGTCAGAACATCCATGTTTGGTCAGGCCATAAAGAATTCCGGCACCGACACAGCCACCGCCAACAACAACAACGCGCGCGTGTGATTTCATCACATTTCTCCTTTGGGACTTTGCTAAACGCTAGGCCTTTGCGCTTGCGTTGTGAACTTGCAAAAGGGTCATGCCTGTCATAACTTCAGGTTATGCATCCGCTTCGCCGAAAACTGCCCTCCCTCAACCACCTTTATGTGGTCGAGGCCGTGGCGCGACATCTGACCTTTACCGCCGCAGCGCTGGAACTGGGCGTATCCCAACCCGCCATCAGCAAATCAGTGCGCGCCGTAGAAAACGGACTGGGCGTCAAGCTGTTTGATCGCGCCCACCGCACCCTCGCGTTGACACCCGAGGGGCAAGTTTTTGCCGCTGAATGTACTGCCGTGCTGGCGCGGCTGAACGATGCCGCCTCGGTCATTGCGGCGCCGTCGCAAAGCCCCAAGGTCAGGGTCAGCTTTTCGTCGTCTTTTGTGTCACTGTGGCTGTTGCCGCATCTACCCGAATTCAAGGCCCAGCACCCCGAAATTGCGCTGGCCATTGATGAAAACCGCAGCGACAAGGTTGATTTGCGCAAAGGCGACTATGATCTGTCGTCGCGGCTGGGCAATGGCAATTGGGCGGGTCTGGACGCCTGGCTGTTGGCCCCCGAACGGGTTTGCGCCGTTGCCTCGCCGGATTATGTGGCGCAACACCCTGAAATCTCAGACATTTCAGCGCTGCCGCAGATGGACCTTTTGCACACGCTGGAACCCGAACGTCAGCGGGTAAACTGGGCCGACTGGTTTCGCACCAACGGTATCGGCCACGCCAACATGCGCGAAGATTTGGCATTTTCCGATTATCATTCAGCGATTTGGAGTGCGCTTTTGGGACAGGGCGTGGCCCTTGGCTGGGAACACCTGACCAAACACCTGATTGCCCAAGGTCGGTTATGCCAAGTGTCGGACAAGTGGCTGGAAACCGGGCAAGGCATCTATCTTGTCGCGCCGAATGACCGCCCGCTAAGCCTGCATCAGCAGCAGTTTCTGGATTGGATGCTGTCGCGCAATTCCTGACATTGCGGGCCGTTTGCCAAAGGCCAGGCGACCGTTATTTTTCCATTTCATCCGGGTGCGGCAAATCGCAAAACCAGCCGCCCAGATATTTAACCGCATCAGTCGCAGGATCAGGTATATCCGTCTTGCCTTCGACCTTGGCGCGATAAACCTCAGCACTGTCTTGTGGCTGAAACCCGATATGCCCGGCTTTGCGGTCATCCAAAGGTTTGACCCGGTTGTCTGAGGTGCCAAACCCAATTGTGTGGCCCAAACGCGGCGCGGTCAGACCACGTTCGACATATTGGACGCAATCGGCATAAGACAGCCAGCTCCATAACATGCGCCGGTCAGCCGGTTCCTCAAAAGACGAGAATATCCGCAAGCACAGGCTTTCAATGCCGAACTTGTCGAAATAAAGCCGCGACAGGCTTTCAACGAAATTCTTGGATACACCATAAAGACTATCCGGTCGGGGTGGGGTGTCAGCGTCGATTTTCGCCTCAAGCGTGTGATAGCCGATGCCGTGCACCGAGCTGGCATAGATCACCCGTTTGGCCCCGTGTTTTCGCGCGCCTTCATAAATGTGGTACGAGCCGCGAATATTGCTGTCGAGCGTTTCCTCAAACCCAACTTCTGTGGGCGCACCGCCAAAATGCACGATTGCATCGACGTCTTTGGTCATCGCCATGACGCCGTCATAATCGCCCAGCTCGCAAATCACCGCTTCCTCATGCGGTTGCACATCAACCATCTCGACCCGATCCGTGATGCGCACATGCTCCGCCAGATGCGACAAGCCTTTGCGCAACTCAGTGCCAAGTCGGCCAGCCGCCCCGGTGATCAAAATGCGGTTAAACTGTTTCATCAATGCTCCAATCCCGGTGGTGGTTTGCGGCGCAGCCTATCGGGGCCGAAAGGCACCCTCAAGCATAGATATAGCCACCCGAAACGATTATGTTTTCACCGGTCATATAGGTGTTTTTCGGCCCGCCAGCCATCAAAACCCATTCGGCCATTTCCTGCGGTGTGCCACCCCGCCCCAACGGGCTGGCAGCGGCCAGTTCCCCCAGGAAACCAGCGGCGCGGGCCTTTTCGGTGGCCATGCCAGCGGGGGCAACCGAGTTGACCAGAATACCGTCAGGCGCAACCTCTTGGGCAAAGGATTTCGTTAGGCTGACAAGTGCTGCTTTGGTGGCGGCGTAGTGGGCGTTTTGCGGATGCGCCTTGAACGCATCGACCGAGGTGATGTTGACGATCCGGCCCTTGATCGGCGCGTCTGTTATCTGCGTGCGCATCAGATTTACCGCCGCGACCATCATGTGAAAACTGCCCTTGATATTGACCGCGTTTGAGGCATCCCAATCCGCGTCAGTAATATCAAGCAAAGCTTTGCGCGAGTAAATCGCCGCTGAATTCACCAGCGTATCCAGACCACCAATGTCCGCCACCACCGCATTCAGGGCCGCATGGGCCGACGCCTGCGTGCGAATATCACAACCCGCAAAAGCGGTCTTTAACCCCGCCTGTCTGGCCGGGATCAACGCCGCTTGCGCCGCTTTTTCATCGAGATCAATGACCCCAACAGCCCGCGCCCCCGCCGTGACCACCATCTCGGCCAACACAAGGCCCAGACCGTTGCCACCCCCGACAATGACCACAGACAAATCTTTCATTCAACATTCCTTTGTTGCAGCACCGCCGCCACCGATAAACTGTGCGGTCGGCAGACTATCAAACCGGGTGACATCAACATGGGCAGGCATCGCCAACACCGCCACCAGGATTTGCGCCACATCTGCGGGCTGAACCGCGTCATAATCCGCATAAAGCGCGGCGCGCGCTTCAGCGCTCAGCACATCGTTATAAAGCGCGGTTTCCACCCGGCCCGCGACGATCTCGGTAATGCGCAGACCCGTGCCTGACACATCCCCGCGCAACGCCCCGGCAAAGCTGGAAATCGCGGCTTTGGTTGCGCCATAAACCGCCAGATTGGGGTAAGGCGTGTGCGCCGCGATTGAGCTGGTGAAAAACACATGACCGGATTTGGCCGCAATCATTGCCGGCAGCACCAATCGCGTCAGGGACAGCACCGCACCAAGATTGACCGCAAGCGTCGCATCAATTTCGCCAAGCTGCATTTGATCGAACGGCTGTGGTTTCGGGATCATCCCGGCATTGTTAACCAACACATCAAAATGCGCATTTTTGAACGCAGCGGTCATCGCCGCACGATCAGTCAGATCAAGGCCAATCGGGTCAATGTCAGGTTCAGCCGCAAGGCTTTCAAGCGCGCGCGCGTTGCGCCCGGTCGCGGTGACGCGGTAGCCCTGATCGCGCAGTGCCAGCGCAATCGCGCGACCAATGCCACTGGTTGCGCCCGTGACCAAGGCTGTCGGTTGTCCCAAAGCTGCCATGTTTTCCCCCAAAATCTCACGCGATAGTGCCCGTGGTTGAACCGCGGCGATAGCCTGTTTTTTCCACAAGCCCGCACAGATGGCAGGAAACCCTTTAACCACACCAAAAAATCACGCATCCTGCGGGGCCAGCGTGGTGCGCGTCACCCGCTGCCATGAACAAAGGAGCCCCTGTGAAACCGATCAAGCATCCAGCCTATCATGCCACCATAACGCCTGACAAAATCGCCTATCAGATGGCAGGTTCCAGTGATGCACTGACTTTTGCTGGGCTTGAGGCGGCCTCAAACCAAGCGGCCCACGCGTTGCGTCACATGGGCATCGGGCCGGGCGATCACATCGCGTTTTTCCTTGAAAACCGGCTGTCGCTTTTGGTGCTGGTCTGGGCCGCACAACGCTCTGGCGTGATTTTCACCCCGATCAGCCGCTACCTGACCAGTGCCGAGGCCGCATTCATTCTGGCCGATTGTGGTGCCAAACTGTTTGTAACCTCACCAAAATACCGCGAAATCGCGCAGGAAATTCGCCAAACCGTTGGCAACGGCATTGACTATTTCATGCTCGATACCCCCCTTCAGGGATATCAATCCTGGGACACGTTGACCGAAACCATGCCCACAACACCCGTGGACGGCGAACGGGCCGGGGCGGCGATGTTGTATTCATCCGGCACAACCGGCAAACCCAAAGGCATCCTCAGGAAAACCCCCGACGCTGGCATTGAGCACCTCAGCCCGGTCGTCCTGCCGGTCTGCGAAGATCTGGCGGGGATGAGTGCTGCTTCAACCTACCTGTCACCCGCCCCGCTTTACCATTCCGCCCCTCTGGCCGCCGCGATGGTCGCCGCCGGTCTGGGTGCCAGCACGATTGTGATGGAGCGTTTCGATGCCGAAGATTTCCTGTCTATCGTGCAAACCCAGCGCGTCACCCACACACAAGTGGTGCCAACGATGTTCATCCGGATGCTGAAACTGCCTAAGGAATTGCGCGACACATACGACACCAGCAGCATGCAAGGGGCCATCCACATCGCCGCCCCCTGCCCGGAACAAATCAAACGCCAGATGATTGATTGGTGGGGGCCGATCGTGGTTGAATATTACGGCGGAACCGAAGGTAACGGCGTCACCGCCCTGACCAGCCCCGAATGGCTGACCCATCCCGGCTCGGTCGGTAAGGCCTTGTTCGGTGCGGTTCGCATTTTGGATGCCGCCGGGGTGGAACAACCACGTGGGCAGACAGGCAATGTGTTCTTTGATGCAGGACAAGTCTTTCACTATCACGGTGACGCGGCGAAAACCGAAAAGGCCTTCACGCCCGAAGGTTGGTCAACGCTGGGCGATATTGGCTGGATGGACGAAGACGGCTATCTTTATCTGACCGACCGGCGCGAATACACCATCATCACCGGTGGCGTGAATGTCTATCCGCAAGAGGCCGAAGACCTGCTCGTCACACATCCCGGCGTCGCAGATGTCGCGGTGTTCGGTGTGCCAAACCCGGAACTCGGCGAAGAGGTCAAGGCGGTTGTGCAACTTGCGCCAAACCAGACCGCCAGCCCGGATTTGGAACAGACGCTGATCAAGTTTTGCCGCCAACACCTGTCAGCAATCAAAACCCCAGAATCAATCGAATTTCGCACAGAGATGCCGCGTACCGAAACCGGCAAGCTGATAAAACGCCACCTGAAAGACGAATATTGGCGCGGGACGGCCTGAAAAACAGCCCCCACTTTTCGGCCAAGTTGCGCTTGTATATCAGCGTTCCAAAAATACTCCCGCGCGGAGCGCAAATAACCCGCAAACACGCAGAACCTCGCTCTAGGCGGTCTCAACCCCTTCAACGTCAATTTCAATCAGCAAACTACCCGCCGGAACCTGCGCACCCTCAGCAACCAGAACCGCCGTGACAGTACCAGCCTCGGGTGCCAGTAATTCATGCTGCATCTTCATGGCCTCTAACACCGCAAGCCGCGTTCCCGCCGCCACATGATCCCCGACAGCCACGAAAACCCCGATCAGATTGCCGTGCATTGGCGCGGTTATCCGCCCCCCATCGCCAACGGTATCAACGACGGAAGTGGTGCGAACATGCAGCAATGCATAAGCCCGCCGACTGGTCGAGATGAAAACCCGCTCACCGTCATAATGGCTGGCGCGAATATCCGCACGCACGCCGTTGATCCGCTTGTCATTCCCTTGCCCGGTGATAACCACGCTTTGGCCGTCGTGACTGACGCTAAGCGAACCATCGCGAGACTGTTGCAGGGTCATCGCATACCGCGTCGCCCCGTCGCCCAGAACCAGACGCGCACTCAGCCCGCCGGGGCTGCCCCAACCCAGCAATTCACGCGGCACATGCCCGGCCAACGTCACCGTTTGATCCTGCAACGCCTCATACAGCACCGCCGCTGTCAGCGCGATATCGTCAAAACCAAGGGCCAGATGGCTGGCAATATCCTCGCCGTATTCCTCCGCAATAAAGGCGGTCGTGGCCTGCCCGTCGCAAAAGCTTTGCCGGTTTAATACATCCAGCAGAAAATCCCGGTTGCTGGCGGGGCCAAACAAAACCGTGTCACTTAACGCCGCCACCAATCTGCGCCGCGCGGTGTCGCGATCAGGACCATAAGCGATCACTTTGGCCAGCATCGGATCGTAAAACGGTGAAATCATCTGACCGCTGACGATGCCATCATCAATGCGGATATTATCGCCCACCGCAGGCTGCCAGCGCACGATTTCCCCGGTTGATGGCAGGAAATCCTGCGCCGGGTCTTCGGCGTATAGCCGCACCTCAATGGCGTGCCCGCTCAGTGTGACATCACTTTGGGCAAAGCCAAGCGGCGCGCC
>JAJFIC010000035.1 GCA_021775315.1 Paracoccaceae bacterium | reverse complement strand
CGTGTACAGACTATATCCCCCTCTCCCTTTTGGGGAGAGGGTTGGGGTGAGGGGTCTTTTTGCAAAAAAGCAATAATCTACTGCGTTTCCGTTCCGCCCGGTGTTTCAAGAGTGGGCAGGGCGGCGGCGGATTCGGCGAGCTTGATCAATTGAATGAATTCAGCGCGATACCCCATTTCATCCTCGCCTTTGGCCTTTTGGGCGATCGCGGCAATGGCGTCATAACCGAAGTCCTTGAGATATGCGCCGCCTTTTAGTTTCTGGCCAAAAGCGGCGACGCTTGCGGCAAAGCGCGCATCCTTAGGCGCCTCTTCGAATGTGGCGTAAGCTGTATCCGCTTTCACCGGCATCTCGATGAGGCGGCTTTCAACTTCATCAGGCAATTTATACCGGACACGGACGAAAGCAACTTCCCCATTTGTGGCGGGCGTGGCGCTCTCTGTTTCAGTCTCATAGCGCAGCGGCTCTGTCCACCTTGTGGTGCTGCCCACCGGCACGATCTCATAAATCGCGGTGACGGAATGGCCGCTGCCGATCTCACCGGCGTCCACTTTGTCATTGCTGAAATCCTCGCGGTTCAGCAATCGCGTTTCATAGCCGATCAGACGGTATTCCGCGACTTGCAGCGGATTGAACTCCACCTGGATTTTGACATCCTTAGCGATGGTGAAGAGCGTGCCGCCCATCTCATCCACCAATACTTTACGCGCCTCCATCAATGTGTCGATATAGGCGGCATTGCCGTTGCCCGCCTGCGCCAGTGTCTGCATCAGCAGGTCGTTATAATTGCCGCGGCCAAATCCCAACACGGTGAGAAAGACGCCTGTATCGCGTTTTTCGGCGATAAAGTCTTCAAGGCGTTCCGGGTCGTTAATGCCGACATTGAAATCGCCGTCCGTGGCGAGGATCACTCTGTTGACGGCTTGCTTTTTGAAGCTCTGCTCGGCCAGGGCATAGGCCTGCCTGATGCCTTCGCCGCCTGCAGTGGACCCGCCCGCGCTCAAGCGGTCAAGGGCGCCCAGGATCTTGGCTTTATCGGAGCCTTTTGTGGGCTCCAGCACAGTGCCCGCCGCTCCGGCATAGACCACAATGGAAACCGTGTCGTTTTCGCCCATCTCATTAATCAGCATGCGTAAGGATTTCTTGAGAAGGGGAAGTTTGTCGGGTGAGTCCATCGAGCCCGAGACATCAAGCAGCAGCACCAGATTGCTGTCGGGGCGCTTTTCGGGAACGATGTCATAGCCCTTGATGCCGATATGCAGAAGCTGCGTACCTGTCGCCCAGGGCGTTTCATAAAGATGCGCGTTGATTTTAAACGGCGCGTCTTTTGAGTCAGGCAAAGCGTAATCGTAATCAAAATAATTAATCAGCTCTTCCGTGCGGATGGCGTCGCGCGGCGGCAGGGCGCCGTCAGTGAGAAAACGGCGCATCACCGAGTAGGACGCGGTATCGACATCGACGCTGAAGGTTGAGACCGGATCATCCGTCACGATCTTGACTGGGTTTTCGTCAAAGTCTTCGTAATTCTCCCGGTCCACATCACCGGGCAGGGGCTGCGGCATAGCTTGCGGCGGCGCCATGGCCATGTCGTATTGCACCGCACCGGTATAGCCATTCCTTTTTTGCGCGGTGACCATGATCTCTTCAGATTCTTGGTCAGGCTGAGTTTCAGTTTCCGTCACAGGGGTCTCTTTGCCGATTGTCTCGTCGTCTTCGCTGTCATCCGTTTTGCTGTCGCAGGCGCTCAAAGCCAGAAGTGCGCCGATGGCGACAGAGGTCATGAAACCGCGCCAGGCGGCGCGATGAGGGAGGGCTGAGGTTTGGCTGGAATGGGGCATGGGATGTCGTCCTCACGTTTGTGTGATCACGGGATCACGCTAGGCGCGGATTGCGCCTCTCAAAGGGCGCTATTGTGACTTCTTTAAGACTGGAACCGCGCCTTCATGTTAGACAGGTAGCCCCTTGACCTTAAGCCTGCGGAGCTGCCTACACCATGACTTACACCTGTTTTAACGTCGATATCACCGACAAAGTGGCCCATATCCAACTGAAACGTGGCGACGCGTTGAACACCATGATTCCGGCTTTCTGGCAGGAATTGCCCGCGCTGGTGCGCGACATCGACGCCGAGGCCAAGGCCCGCGTGATCATGATTTCCTCGACCGGCAAACACTTTACCGCCGGTATGGATCTGTCGGTGTTCGGCGCAAGCGGCAACCTGCTGGAGGGGGAGGGGGCGGACGGCCAAAGCATGGGGCAAAAGCGTGAGGCCTTCCGGCGCTTTGTGGGCGTGCTGCAAGATACATTCAACGCGCTCGATGAGGCGCGCCTGCCGGTTCTGGCGGCGGTGCAGGGCGGGTGCATCGGCGCCGGGGTGGATCTCATTTCGGCCACCGACATGCGCTATTGCACGAAAGACGCCTTCTTTTGCATTCATGAAATCAATTTGGGGATGACCGCCGATGTGGGCACCTTCCCGCGTCTTTGTCATTTGATTCCGCAAGGGTGGGTGCGGGAGATGGCCTATACCGGCCGCCGCCTGCCCGCTGAAAAGGCCCGGCAGATCGGCCTGGTGAACGAGGTTTATG
>JAJFIC010000034.1 GCA_021775315.1 Paracoccaceae bacterium | reverse complement strand
CGGGAATTGTCAAACGTGGCGTTCTGACGGACGACGAATTCCGTGCGATTGTTCAAAAGGTGCAATCACGCAGCGCAGCCTGAACCAAGCAGAACAGCAAGGGATAGGGTGGAAATGATGAATTTGACCCTTTTCCATTCTAAAACTTCTGTGTGTTCGCAAAAGGTCAGGCTGGTTCTGGCCGAAAAGGGCTTGGCCTATGACAGCGTCTTAGTGGATCTCGCAAAAGGCGAGCAATTCACCAAGGCCTATCTTGAATTGAATGCCAACGGCACGGTTCCGACGCTGAAAACGCCTGATCGCGTGATTGGGGAGTCCAACGAGATCAATCTATATCTCGAAAGTTTACGCATTGCAGACCCCTTGCTGCCCTACGCGACCGACGCCCGGTCCAGATGTGCGGGCTGGATGTTGCAAAGTCAAAAGCTGCATATTGCAATCAACACGATCACCGCAATGGCGCTGAAAGTCGAAAATCTGCGCGCGTTGTCACCGCAAGAATGCGCGTCTAAACTTGCGGGTATTCCATTTCCCGAGCGGCGTCAGAAACTTGAAACCCTCGTGGCGCAAGGTGTTACGTCAGTAGAATTCAAAGACGCCCTGACTGTCGTGACCTCATTTACCGCCAGAATGGATCATGCGCTGCAAAGGGCGCGCTTTCTTGTCGGCGCGAAACCGACTCTGGCCGATTTCAGTGTGCTGCCATTCATTCACCGGTTGGAGCTTTTAACATTTGATACAATGTTTTCGGATCGCCCGAACCTGATGCAATGGCAAGACGAGATGAAATTCCGCCCAAGCTTTTTGCGCGCAGTTTCCGCTTTTCATCCGCCGCGCATTGTCGAGAAATACCAGATTGCCGGCAAAAAACTATGGCACTCTGCGGGAATCCAATAGACCTGCGCCACCCCGCAGAAAGTGTTCAAATTTCCGAACAAGTCACTTTTATCATTAATATCAACGACATACACTCATAGCTTTGCACAACTTGTCAAAGAAATTCGCCGAATTCGATGATATCCTGAACTGTATATTGGAAAGTACCCGTTAGCTGCGAGGACCAGACCCCACCTGGTTGCCAACTCCATCTCGCAATCGATTCCGGCCAAAGGCGCCAGCTTTTTGCCAATTCAGATTCTTTCTGCTTGAAAGAATACACCACGCAATAATTGCAGGGTCAACAAAGGCGGGCGGCCCGTGGGTCGTCCGTTTTGTTGCGTCTAACCGGCGTTCACGTTTTTGAAAGAGGTTTGCCCATAGTTTCAGGTTCAGTAGCCCCAAAACGGGCAGCCGCCACTTCCGGAACGGAGAAAACTATGAAATTGCGCATTCTGACATTACCAATTGCCTTGATAGCCAGCGTCGCCAGCGCGAACGAATATGAACCGGCGATGCGAACCTACCTAACCGATCAGGTCGCAACGTGGCAGTCCAGCGACGTCATCATTGACGCTATTCGCGCGCAAAACCGAAAGAACCTGACCATAACGCAGGCGCAAATCGACAATCTTGACGCTGCTTGGCGGGCTGAGGTTGGTACATCTGATACCCCGACCATTAAAATGGCGCTTGCCAATGAAGCGGCGGATTTTCTGCGCCAGAAAGTGGCCGAAGCCGGGGGCCAAATCACTGAAGTTTTCGTTGTCGACGCGCATGGGCTTAACGTCGCGACCAGCAGTGTGACGTCGGATTACTGGCAAGGCGACGAGGCAAAGTTTACCGAAACCTTTGGTAAAGGCGTCGGTGCCGTGCATCTGGGGTCAATCGAATTTGACGAATCCAGTCAAAGTTATCAGGGGCAGGCGTCGGTTGTAATTGTTGATCCGGACACTGGCTTGCCCATTGGCGCCATCACGGTTGGTCTGAACGCTGAATCGCTCTGATCAAACTAGCGGGCCAATTGCGGCCGCGATCCCCTTTTGTCATCGAAAGCCACGCAAATGAACCTTATGCATCGCATCGGCCTTGGCCGGTCCCTGTTCTTGACGATCACTGCGATCAGCGCTGTTTGTACGGCCCTTGCGATTTTCGCTCTGACTTCGCAAACCCATGACAAGTTCAGGGCCTTTACGCTCGATATTTTTGAAACCCGCGCGAACGAGGTAACACATTTCCTGGCGGATCAGGCATCAGGATCAATAAAGTTCGCGAATGTCGAAAACAATATGGCCCTATTCGACGAAGCCCTTGAAGTGTCCGAAGACGAAGCATTGCGCGTCCTGGCGATCAATCTTGAAGGAAACCTGGTTGGGTCTATCGGCGCACCGGACGAAATTGGCGACGAAATGCGTGCGCTGGCAGCGCAAGCGTTGGAACAGGGCGAGGCCTTGCGATCACAAAACGGGTACATTTTTGCCTCTCCGTCTCGGTTTGGTGCGGATCGAAAACTTATCGGGGCGGTTGCCATGCTGTGGACGCCCGAGCCTATTTTGATGAAGTTCCACGCTACCTATATTGAGCAGGTCACAATTGCGGGGATTGTATTTGTGCTGACACTTTTGCTGGCCAGTTTCATTTTCAGGGCCTGGATTTCTCTGCCACTAAAACGCATCGCCGATGCGCTGGCAGAACTCGGCAAAGGAAATCATGAGGTCGCGCTTTCAGAAACCCAGCGACCCGACGAAATCGGGGCCGTCTGGAAGGCATTGAAATCCTATAAGGCAGCCCTGACAAACGGGGCCGTCGCAAAAGCTGAAAATGCTTTCAAAGGCGCCGCTTTCCAAGGCTCTTCCGCGCCAATGATGATCCTGAACAACGAATTTTCCGTCCAATACATCAATCCGGGGATGCTGCGGCTGTTGAACACACTCGCAAGCCACCTGCCAATCGGAAAAACCGACCTGGAAATGGCGGACGTGATCGGAATGCCCATGGACGATTTCCTGCCGGATGCCGGTCAATTACGTAGTCAGTTTTCTGAGCGTGACACGTTTCCATTTTCGACAAACGTTGAGTTTGGCCAATCTCGGTTGTCCCTGGTGTGTAACCTGGTGATGAACGAAACCAACGACCGACAGGGTATTGTCATTGAATGGAATGACATCACCGAAGCATGGCTAAGCAAAGCAATTCTGGACTCAATCGATCGTGACCAGGTCAAAGCGGAATTCGACATGCAGGGTAACTTCCTGTCTGCCAACGCACAATTCGCGCGCTTCGCGGACTCAACCGAAGAACAGCTGATCGGTAGTCATTTTTCTTCGATCATCGGACCACTCTCTGACGTTGGTTCAAGTTTTGAGAAAATCCAGAAACAGGCGGCAAAAAACGGTGTTGAGTTTGGCAAGTTTCGGCTTCTTTCCGGTCTTGGCAACGATACGATCCTCGACGGCGGCTTTACTTGTGTAAAAGATCACGACGGCACCCCCGTGCGCCTGGTTTTCATCAGTCAAGACATCACCGAAGCCCATCAAACGGTGAAAACCGCGCAGGCGGAGCGCCACAAAATGACCGAAGAGCAGAAATCGGTCGTCGAGGCTCTGCGTGTAGGTCTCAACGAACTAAGTTTGGGTGATCTAACAATCAGCATCGATGCGCCCTTTGGCAATGACTACGAAGGCTTGCGCGCCGATTTCAATCGAACGGTCGAGAGCCTAGCCAATACCATGATGGCTGTGGTTGAAAACGCTGAAAGTATACGCAATGAAACCGCCGAAATCAGCAATACAGCCGATACGTTATCTCGAAAAACCGAAGACACCGCGGCTACCCTTGAGGAAACCGCCCTGTCGCTGGACCAGTTAACCAAATCGGTCAAAGTTGCGGCGGAAGGTGCTGCGCAGGCGGACTCGATTGTTGAAGACGCAAAAATCAAAGCTCAGCATGGCGGCGATGTCATCAAAAACACCGTGCTGGCAATGGACGGAATCGCGGAATCCTCAGATAAAATAACTAACATTATCAACGTTATCGAAGACATTGCCTTTCAAACCAATCTTCTGGCCCTGAATGCAGGTGTCGAAGCAGCCCGCGCTGGCGACGCAGGGCGTGGGTTTGCTGTTGTGGCATCCGAAGTCCGCGCCTTGGCGCAACGTTCATCGGACGCAGCACGGGAAATCAACGGCCTAATCGCCGAAAGCGGAAAGCAGGTAAAACACGGTGTCGATCTTGTGGATCAGACGGGCAACGCCCTGAAAGAAATCGTGCAGTCCGTGTCTGAAATTTCGCGGCATGTGTCCAGCATCGCAGAATCAGCACACCAGCAATCAACAGGACTAGATGAAATCAACGCCGCCGTCACAAGCCTTGACCGATCCACCCAGCAAAACGCCGCACGGTTCGAAGAAACGACAGCGGCCAGTCACGCATTGAACAACGACGCAACTGAGTTGGCTGAAACGGTGGACCGCTTCAAAACGCCGCGCTCAAAAAGTGGGCAAAGGGTGGTTCAACTTCGCAATCCAGCCACCTCGCAACAACAACATCGAGGTCAAGGCACTCCATCGACAAAAGGCGGGGAAACCCACGCCGAGCCTGCGGTGGCCGCTAATGGTTGGGAGAATTTCTAAAGTGCAAACAACTATGCCAAGCCCCATCCCATCAGAGATTCCTCCTCCTGAAACAACAACGGGCGCAGATCACATTAATAATGTGATTCACGTGGCGCAGGGTGAGTTCAGGATTTCCCGAAGAAGTGACGATCTAATCTCGACTGTGTTGGGCTCTTGCGTCGCGACTTGTATGTGGGATCCGGTTAAAAAAATCGGCGGCGTGAACCATTTTTTGCTTGCTGAAGGCGAAACAGAAGGCGTCGTTCACTCCAGATATGGTGTGCATTCTATGGAATTGCTGATTAACGGACTTCTGAAACTGGGTGCTGAACGCAATCGCCTGGAAGCAAAACTTTTTGGCGGCGCCCGTATGTACGGCGCTTTTGGCTCCATCGGGGACGACAATGCCCGGTTCGCCCGCCAATTCCTGTCAGCCGAAAAAATTCCGTGCCTAGCTGAAAGTCTTGGGGGAACGCATGCCAGAAAGCTACGCTTCTGGCCAACGACCGGACGAGCTCAGCAAATGCTTTTGAGCGACGAAAGCTCAGTTGTCACCACTTTGATCCACAAAAAACCAAACGACCTACAAACAGATACCGACGTGACATTTTTTTGAACACTTCATGCAGTCGTAGAATGAACAGAAGGTGATTGACGTCAGCTTTCGAAACAGCTCAGTTTCAGGGCAGCAGTGGCGGGTTCTTCGTGGTCAATCTTTCGAATTTAATGATCAAAAAATTCAATTTTACCATCGCTTGCTGGGCCTTTGGAAACTGGGCCAAAACTCAAAGCCGTAACCAAATCCCTGAGATGCATTTTACGGAAAGACTCGGCTACATCAACCTCTAGACTGGCAGGCAACTGATCCGCGATAGATTCTGTGAAACGCGCAATGTCAGCAATCTTTTGAACCAGTAAATCCAAAACCTGCCCGGAATAAACCGGCGTTTCAGTCTGCCGTAGGCGATTCGAAGGAACCTCGGCGGGAGAGCTTTCAAGTTCCAGCGCAAGATGATGCATATCGCCAAGTGCAGCCGACATATTCCGCAAAAGCTCGGACAGCGGCAAGTGTCCCCGCACAGGACTAGGGTCGTGTTTCACAATCGCCCCACTACTGCCTCAATACAGCTTTTCAATTGCTGGGTTGAAAACGGTTTTTTGATGAAATTATTCATGCCTAGATGTTTACCGCGCTGTATCAAATCGTTGCTTGTTGAGCCTGTAATCAGTATGAAGCCAATCCTTTGTGTTGATGCATTTTTTCGCAAACCTTCTAGCAGGCCTAGTCCATCCATTCCTGGCATGTTGTAGTCAGAGATCACCAAATGCACCGGACTGGCCGTAATAGCCCTGAGGGCATGAAGACCGTCATTGCAAACCCCAACATTGGCCACACCCATTTCATCCAGAGCTTGTGTGATCAGGGCGCGGCTGACAGACGTGTCGTCGACGACCATCACTCGAATTTTGCTCCTGAGAGTCATCTTCAGGTCCTTTCAAACTAGATCGGGTTGGTTTCATTGATTTTGCCTGGGCGCGCACTATTGGCAAGCGTCCGCCGGAATGTCGTTACACCATCGGCGGCAAAGGCCTTTTCGGACCGCCCCGACAACCTTTCGGAATGCCCGATATAAAGGACGCCATCAGGTGAAATCACCTCAGCAAGACGGCTCCACAGCCCGTGTTGAGTTTTCTGATCAAAATAGATCGCAACATTCCGACAGAACACAACGTCAAACGGCCCGCGCATGGGCCAAGGCCGTATTAAATTCAGCACGCGAAACGTTACTAGTTTCCGGGCGGCACTCGACACCTCCAAGTATCCATTCCGACCCTCAATTTCACGAAAATTGTTTTCGGTAAACTCGACGGGGAGACCCTTGATCGCGGCATGGTTGTAAATGCCGGCTTGTGCAAATTTCAGAGATATCGGATCGATATCCGTGGCCAGAACTTTAACATCCAGATCACTGGCATTGGCGCTGAGGTCCAAAATTTCAAATGCGATTTCATAGGCTTCCTGTCCGGTTGCGCAAGCTGCTGACCACAGGCGAATCCGCTCACCTTTTTCGGCCCGCTTCATCAGGCCGGGCAGGACATTCTTGCGAAAATGGCTTGCGTGATGCGCCTCGCGCCTGAAACGCGTCACATTGGTGGTAAGTGCAGCAACCATGACCTGTCGTTCGGTACTTCCTGACGGGCTGCGCACCAAATCGCAATACTCACGAAAACTGGACAGGCCGTTTTCCCGCAGGCGCTTCACGAGACGTGTATAGACCAGTTGCGACTTTGCGTCAGGCAGGCTTAGCCCTGATTCCTGATAGGCAATTTCTGCAATGTATCGAAAATCGCTGTTTGTGAACGGGAATTCCGCCAAATTTTTCGCGCGTTCAGGCATGCGCCGGTCACATTCTGCTGTCAGTGTCGGGAATGAAGTTTTCCAGATCAATCTGGCGCACCAATCGGTCGCCAATGGTTATAATCCCAGCCACAAAATTTCTGGTCGTGTCGGATGCGACGTCGGGCGTTGCCTGAATCGTTTCCGGGTCGACGCCGATAATATCAGACACCGATTCAACCAGAAGCCCGACTATTCGGTGATTGATGACCGCAATAATGATTACATTTCGCGCCTCGTGTTCCAGCGCCGGCAGCCCCAGGCGAGCCGAGAAATCGACGATGGGAACGACTGAGCCGCGTAGATTAATGACACCCAGCACAAAGGCTGGCGCATGCGGCAGGGATGTTATGCGGGTCCAGCTGCGAATTTCCCGGATCGTCATGATGTCGACACAGAAATCCTGTTCGGCGGTCCGAAAAGCGACAAACTCTTTATTTTGAATGTGCTGCGGGCCTGAAAGCTCGATTACCATCTTGTCACCCTTCAGATGCATACAGCCGCTCGGGGGCGATCTGTATTGGTTGGAGGTTTTCAAAAACTGTATCAGGATCCACAATCAATGCGATTTGACCGTCGCCGAGAATAGTGGCTGCGACGACACCGGCAACGTGACCATAATTGTCTTCCAGCCCCTTGATAACAACTTGTCGCTGATCAAAAATTCGGTCAACGACCAGCGCGCAGATCTGATTGCCCTCGGTTTCGACCAGCAATAGCACGCGCGCTGCGTCATATGTTTCGGCGGACCTGAGGCCAAAGGCGGCTGCCAGATCCACGATCGGTACGATCGTTCCCCGGATACTAACAACCTGATCGCCAGTTCCGAGCGTGTGGACGGCGTCATGGCCCGGTCGCAGGGTTTCCAGAATTGCCGACAGCGGAATGACCATGGTTTCGCCGGCCACATCCACGACCATTCCTTCCAGAACGGCCAGGGTCAGGGGCAGGCTGATGGTAAAAGTCGACCCTTGTCCGGGCACTGAGCTGATTGATACCCGACCTCCTAAAGTGTGGATCGCACTTTTCACCACGTCCATTCCAACACCACGGCCGGACAGGTTGGACACTTGATCTGCTGTTGAAAAGCCCGGCAAGAAAAGCAGATTGTCAATTTCGCTGTCGGTCAGTTCCGCACCTTCAGGAATCAAATCTTTTTCAAAGGCGATCTGACGCACTTTATCGCGGTCAATTCCTTGGCCATCGTCCGAAATTTCGATAATCACCCGCCCGGATCTATGCGCCGCCGATAACGTTACCGTACCGGTTTCGGGTTTTCCGGTGGCTTGGCGCGGGACCGTCAGTTCAAGGCCATGATCAACAGCATTGCGTACCATATGGGTCAGCGGGTCGGCCAGTTTTTCGACTACGGTTTTATCAACTTCAGTAGCCTCGCCTTCTGTCACCAAGCGAACGGATTTCCCGGTGCTGGCAGATGCTTCGCGGACGATCCTTGCCATGCGCTGGAACAGGGACTTGACCGGTTGCGCCCGGATTGCCATGACGCTTTCCTGAATTTCGCGGGACAGTTGCTTGAATTCCTCTAGACCCGTAGCGAACACATCGCGCGAGGTGATACCGGCGTTTTCGGCACATTGCGCCAGCATCGCCTGATTGATGACAAGCTCACCGACGACGTTTATCAGGCGATCAACACGTTCAAGATCGACCCGGACGGTGGCGCGTTTAGGGGCGGCGACAGACGATGCCGGTTTCGCTGCGGGCGGCACTAACGATAGGGAAACCGCTGCGGAATCATCTGGATTTACGGGCTCTGCAGGTGGCTCTTTCTCCAGATCTTGCGCTGACGAGGCCAACTGGATGGCATCTGGGGCCGCATCCACCGGTTCAATCTGCAACACACAGTCGCTTTCGACAAAATCGAACACTTCAAAGAGGACGTGTTCAGGCTCCTCCGTCTCAAAATTCATATCCCAGGTGATGTGGGTCTGGCCTGCCGTACAATCCTTGAATGACGGTATTGTGGTGGGATCAATGGCGACCCTCACCTGACCAAGATCACGCAGGGCGCGGATCACATGCGCCGGATCGTTGCCATGAATGTAAAGCGCGGTTTTGGGGGTTAAGCGGATACGATAGTTTGTGTGATCGCCCGGCGCGTCCGCTGTCACCACTGCCTCGAAATCGAAATCAAGGCTCATGGGTTCAAAGGAAATGGGGGTGTCGCTGGGCATGTCCTTCGTTATCTCGGCGGTCATGGTCTCAAGTGCTGCCAACACATCTGAACTTTCTGCCGGATCAAGAATTTCGCCATCGCGGGCGGCACCAACCAGATCGAGCAATCGGTCGTTGGCGCGGTAGAACACCCGCAACATTTCCGCATTAGCCACCAGTTTGCCGGATCGCAAAAAATCCAACGCTGTTTCAAAGCCATGCGCAAACTCAACCAGGTCTTCCAGACCAAACGCGCCTGCGCCACCTTTGATGGAGTGGACCGCCCTGAACACCGCGTTAACGGTCTCCGGGTCCTGATTTTCGGTGGATATCAGCCCATCAATTTCCCGCAGACCGTCGTCAAGCGCTTCCAGCAATTCCTCGCATTCCAGAAAAAAGGTATCGCGGATTTCGTTACGGTCAGCCATGTCGAACCCCTAAGTCGCGACGCGGCGTATCGCCGAGATCAGCTTGAGTTCGTCAAAGGGCTTTACGATCCATCCTGTCGCACCGGCAGATCGTGCGCGGTGTTTCAGGTCATCGGCGCTTTCGGTGGTTAGCACCAGTATTGGAACATGCCGGTTCTGTTCGCCGCTGCGCACGGCGGATATAAATTCAAATCCGTTCATACGCGGCATGTTTATATCGGTAATGACAACATCGGGTTGTGCACCGCTAAGGCGTTCCAGACCCTCGACGCCATCCTGGGCCACGACCACTTCGCATCCGGCTGATGTAAGACAGGAGGTCAGCATTTCCCGGATCGTTCGGGAATCGTCCACCGCCAATACCTGTAGAGCCATGTTTAGGGTCCTTTCGCAAAGTCATCTAGGGAAACGCCAAGTCCGGCCATCCCATCCTGAAAATCAACTGATGCTTTGACAATTTCCAAATGGCAGCCATCGGCCTGCCATTGCTGCCGGGCCGCCAACAAAAGCTGGAAACACAACCCGCCCAGAAACTGAACACCTGCCGCATTCAGGGCGACATTCTGACCCCTGAGTTCTGAGAGTCTGGCAAATAATGTATCCGCAGCCTCGGTATTGAGTTTGGTGTCAAGTTCCAGAGCTTCGGACATTGCACACCCTTTTCAAACCGTTACATACCACCCCCAAGTCGGGGAGGTCCGGCATTGGGCCAGACCAAGACACGGAAATTACCGCTCTTGTTCTATTTGTTAGTGGCAATGTGTTAAAAATTTGTTGCGGGTCCCGGTATTACCTAAAGGATTGCGAACAAGTCGCCCTGACCCGCAATCCGCGCCTTATTCGGCAGCGGGATTAAGGGCCACGGGTTCTTCCGGTTCTGGCAGATCCTGCACGATAACTGGTTTCGCTGGTGGCTTTGGCTTGCGCTTTAGCAAGGTGATCAGTCTTGAACGCAGCACCACCAGTCGCTGACCGATGACCGCAGGGGCTGTCACCATGACCGGCACCATGACCAGCGTCAGCAGGGTGGAGATCACCAGACCAGACACCAGTGCGGATGACAGATGCACAAACAGTGTGCCAGCCAAGCCGCCCATGACGATCTCGCGGCGGACAAAGTCAAATTCGATGTTCAGCGCCATCGGGATCACACCCAGTGCCGTCACAATCGCCGTCAACAGAACCGGACGGATCCGCTGTGCCACGGTCAGCAGCATCGCCTTGACCGGCTCGACCCCATCGTCACGGTTATAGTGGTTATATGTGTCGATCAAAACGATGCCGTTCTTGACCACGATTCCGGTCAGCGCAACGATACCCAAGCCGGTCATGATGGCGGAAAATGACATGCCGGTCACAACCATACCCAGCAGGACACCTGCCAGCGACATAACCACAGTCGTCAGGGTCACCAGCACCTGATAAAAACTGTTATATTCCAGCAATAGGATTAAAAAGATCAGGAACATCGCGCCAGCAAATGCTTTGACGATAAAGGCGTTGGTTTCGTCGGTTTGTTCAGCAGCACCGCCGTAAATGATTTCGATGTCGCCTGGCCAGCTTTGTTGTTTGTCCCAGTCCTGTAGCACTTTAACCTTTTCATCGGTCTGCAGGCCCGGCTCCAGATTAGCGGCTACGGTCATTGCGTAAACACCGTTGCGCCGCGTGATGTTGCCAACTTTCGGCACGGCAGTACGGGTCACAAAATTTGACACAGGAATCAGGCCCTTGGCCGTGACAATCCTGATTGAGTCAAGCGCATCAAAACTACGTTCCTCTTTCGGCAAGCGCACCACGATGTCCAGCTCGTCAACCGCATCCGCCGGGCGGTAGCTGCCGATAACAACGCCCGAGGTTACAAGTTTCACATAGGGACCAAGGTCGCGAACACCGATACCGTATTTTGAGGCTTCGGCCCGGTCAAAGGTCAGCTTCCAGTCGATGCCGGGTGAGGGGCGGCCATCTTCAATGTCGATCGTTCCACCAAGGTCGTTTTCGATATAGTCCCGCAATCTGGTGACGGCGGGCGCCAGATCCTCGTAAACCGAGCTTTCGACCCTAAGGTTGATATCCTTGCCCGCAGGGGGCCCGTTTTCTTCGGCAGCGATTTGCACCTCAAGCCCTGAAATGCTGGCCACCCGTTCGCGGATATCGGTAAAAATTGCCTCGGCTGGCAGGCGCTTTTCCCACGGCTGAAGCTGCAATTGAAGGTTGCCGACCGTATCCGGCGGCGATCCGTTGCCCGCACCAAAAGACAGGATGACATCCTGAACGCCCGGCACTTGCAGCACTTTTTCCTGAACTTCAAGCAACATGCCACGCAGTTCAATCGGGGAATAGTTGCCTCGGGTAACAATCGACACGGTGCCGTATTCAGGTTCGCCGGGGGGGAAAGCCTCCATCCCTGTGGGGTTCTGAATGTAGTAAGTGAAAATGCCAGCAACGATGCCAAAGCCGACCACGAGTGTAATCAGCGGCCTGTGCAGCAACTTTGCCATTAGACGCACGTAAATCCCGGTCAACCCGCGCACCTTTTGGGTGTCGAATTTGTCGGGATACATGACGATATCCGCCGCCTCTTTTTCCTTTTCGCTCATCTCGTTCTTGGCGATGAACGCACCGATGACGGGCATGAAGATCAGCGCCGACACAAGTGACGCGATCATGACGACGATCACGACGATTGGCAGATACGACATGAATTTGCCGATGATACCGGGCCAGAACAGCAAGGGCACAAAGGCCCCAAGCGTGGTCGCGGTGGCCGAAACAACCGGCACAAACATCTTGCGCGCCGCCAGAATAAAGGCCTGCTTTTTTGAGACCCCTTCGGACAGTTTTCGTTCCGCATATTCGACCACCACAATCGGGTCGTCGACCAACACCCCCACGGCAATCACCAGCCCGAACATGGTCATCATGTTGATGGTCATGCCCAGCATCTGAATGACCAGAAATGCCATCATAAAGGAAATCGGGATCGACATGCCGATCAGGATTGCCGGGCGAACACCCAGCGTGGCGATGCACATCACCAAAACCAGCGCAACCGCCGTCAGAACCGCCGCTTCAAGCGAACGGAACAGGTTTTTCGTGCTGGTGGATTGATCCAGCAGATAGCTATAGCGCACCCCGTTGGGCCAATCTTTTACATGTGCCTCGGCCGCTGTGCGGATCTGGTCGGACACTTCAATAATATTGGTGCCCAGCTTTTTGCTGACACCAATTGTGATGGCGGGCGAGCCGTTCACATAGGCGTATTCCGTGGCATCCTTAAAGGTACGGGTCACCGTCGCGACATCGCCGAACGTCACAACCGTGTCGCCAACAGTCTTAAGCGGCAGGTTGAAAACCTCGGTCGCGTTGGAAATCAGCCCGGACACTTCAACGTTGAACGAGCCTTGCCCGCTATCGAGCGTTCCACCTGCGACCATCGTGTTGTTGCGGGCCAGCGCGTCAAACAATTGCGCGGCGGTCAGATCGTATGCTTCCAGATGCAACTGGTCGATCTGAACCTCAAGAACCTCTTCGCGGTGACCGGACATCGACACGGTCTGCACATCTGGCAACCCTTCGAGCACATCTTTCAACGCGTTTGCATGCCGTATTAACGTGCGTTCCGGCACGTCGCCATAAATCGCAATCGACAACACCGGTCGGTCGGTGAAAGAAATCTCGGTTATCTTCGGCTCTTCTGCGTCTGCGGGCAACTCGTTCGCCACCCCGTCCAGCTTGGCGCGAATATCGTCAAACGCTGCGTCCTTGTCGACATTGACGCCAAATTCCAGAAACACCGACACCCGGCCAGAGCTGGAGGTTGAGCTGATGTTTTCCAAGCCTTCAAGGTTGTCCAGACGATCCTCAACCGGTTTGGCCAGCAGACGTTCAGCATCCCCCGGCGATATACCGCTCTGGCTGACCGACACATAAAAATACGGAATGTCGATCGACGGAAAGCTTTCCTTGGGCAAGGTCTGATAGGCCGCAAAACCGCCGATCAGCAACAGCACCATCATCGTGATGACAACACGCGGCATTCGCAGAACGGTTTCGATGAAATTGATCATGGCGCGGCGCTATTCTTCGGGGCTGGCGGCCACGATCTGGCCTGCTGTTACATATTCCTGCCCAAGCACAATCACGTCGGTCGATTGCGGCAGGCCGGCAACCCAAATGCCGTCGCGCGTGTCTTTCAGGATACGGATTTTGTAAAAGACGACTTTGCTGTCTTCAACGGCGCGCACTCCGATATTGCCGTCAGGGTCCAATGTCATGACAGATTGCGCGATCAGGTGCGCCGGGACTGCGCCAAGGTTCACAACCGCCTCGGCCGTCAACCCGTCCAGAATCCGGCGTTGCGGGTTTTTGAATTCAATTTCGATGGCAAAACTACGTGTTGCAGGGTCAGCACTAACCGCAACAAAATTTACCACACCGTCAGAAATTTCCCCCGTAATGGTCCGAATTTCTGCTTTTAGCCCACGTTTGGCCAACCCGACATGCACCTGCGGAACCGCTCCGACGAAAATCATCGGGTCAAGTTGCACGATGGTGGCGCAGGATTGTCCATTGCCCATCAGGTCTCCGATTTCTGCAAGAGGCCGCTGAATGATGCCCGGCACAGTGGCGCGGATTTCGGTATTGCCAAGTTCGACCTCGCGATTACGCAGGGCAACCGATGCCGCCTGAAAATTCGCCTCAGCGGCGCGCAGGTTGGTGGCAAAACCCTCGGCTGAATTGATGGAGGCGAGCCCTTTTTCCCGCAAAGCTTTGTTGGTTTTGGAATCGTTTCGCGCCTTGTCAAGCGCGGCCTTGGTTTGTGACAACGCAGCGTCAGCCTGATCGACGCTGGCTTGCCGCGTGCCGTTGTCCAACGAGCATATCAGATCGCCAATATTGACGGATTGCCCTTCTTTTACGTCCATTGTGCGCACTATATCACTGGTTCGCGCCGTAGCATTCACCGACGCAAGCGCCGACGTGTGGCCGCGCAATGTGATTTCAAGCGGCATCAACTGGACGGTATATGTGCGCGTTCGCACGGATCTGAGCGTTCCCGTCTCAGCCTCGGCGAATTTGGCGCGCTCAGCGATTGACAGCGCCGGATCGTTTGCGCCTTCTTCGTGGTGGACCGGTTTGGCCAGACCGGAAGATTGCACAACATCCGTCAGCGGCCCGCCGTCTTTTTCCAACGCCGAAACCACCGTGACCTCGCCCAGTATCGGACCCTTGCCGCCTTGAATAAGCACACCTGTGCCCAGCCAAAGTGCTACGCCGATAATCAGGAAGGCAGCAATGCCGTAGGACTTTAATGCACGCATGGTTGGTCGGACGCTCCGCTAGTGTTCGCTTATAGATAGGGCGCAAGGCCCAATTGACAATGCCGCATTTATGCACAATATGCAATATCTGCACTACGTGCAATAATCGAGGCGAAAAAGTGACAAATCTACGGGAACGGCGGCGTTTAAGAACAGCGGAAACCATCCGCCGTGCGGCTGTTGTTCTTGTCCATGCCAAAGGGTTGGACCATGTCACCGCGGAAATGATCAGCGACGCGGCAGGCGTAAGCCCCCGGACCTTTTTCAACTATTTTCCTTATAAAGAGGCCGCGTTAATGCCCCCGCCGCCAGTATTTTCCGAAGCGGCGATCGCCCGGTTTATCGCCGGTCAGGGCATTTTACTGGATGATCTCGTTGACTTGCTTGGCCCCATTTTCGACGAGATCGGCGAAGATCGCGATTACGTCCGCATGACGCATGAAATATCGCTGTCGAACCCGAAATTGCAGGTTCTGCGCAATAGCACTTTCCATGAATTTGAAGGCCTGATTGCCGGGTTGATATCCCGCAGACTTGGCGCTGACAGTCACAGCACGGCGCTGCACATGGCCGCCTTGGTTTCCGCGTCTATCAAGGTCGGGTTCCAGACTTGGGTAGAACAGAAAAGCGGTTCTGCCGCCGACGCGATTCTGGCCAAGATAAGGGACGCGAAAACGATCTTTGATGTGTGATCGCTTGATCCACTTTTAAGACCCGCGCAGCCAAAGATCGCGAATACTCGCACTGGTGACGCGCACCCTTTCCTTTTCCTTCAACCGTAATATAGTACCTTTATACCGAATACTTCACCCAATGAACCGGAGACCACCATGCAAACACTACTCCCCGAAGGCTGGGCGCCGCCGATTGGTTATTCAAACGGGATCAAAGTTCCGGCGGGCGATACGATATTTGTCGCGGGTCAGGTTGGCTGGAACGCCGCCCAAATCTTTGAGAGCGTGGATTTGGTACCGCAATTTGAACAGGCCCTGAAAAATGTTCTGACAATTGTCGCGCAAGGTGGCGGAGAGCCGCATCACATTTGCCGCATGACCGCCTATTGCTGCGACAAACCGCAATATCTGGCGGTTCGCAAACAGCTAGGCGGGGTCTGGCGCGAATTAATGGGCACGCATTTCCCGGCTATGAGCATGATTTTCGTGTCTGACCTGCTGGACCATCCCGGCAAGATTGAACTGGAGGCAACGGCCATCATTCCGGTGGGCTAGAACAAATTAACGACGGTTCGCCCGCCTCTCGGTCTGTTTGAGCATGGTTGAAATGGTAATCGCCCCGAATGTCGCCTTGGCGATATCATCAATCTCGCAGCTTACGTCAAACAATGCCCATTCAGCCGGGGTTGCCGCCGTGCTGTCGGCCATTTTGCAATCGCTGGACGTGTCTTCAAACAGGCTGATAATGTCCAACAGCGTGGTGCGTTTGGCGTTGCCGGTAAAGCTGTAACCGCCGCCAACACCGCGGATCGACCGCACAAGTCCGGCCCGGCCCAACGTGTGCATAACCTTGGCCAGATGATGCGCCGAAACGCGATATTTCTCGCCGATTTCGGCAACAGAAACCTGACGATCAGGGTCTGACGCCAATTCCGTAAGCGCGTAAATTGCCAGGCGGCTTGATTTTTGCAAGTCTAGTCGTCCAGTTCTTTTTCAAGTTGAATATAGGGCCCGGCCACCATGCCTTCGCTGCGAAAAAACGCCATGTGAAGCTGGTTTTGCCGCGCCACCATCGTGCGCATCGTTTTAATGCCCGAGGCTTTGAATTCATCGGACATAGACTCAAACAATTGCTCGCCAATGCCCAATTGCCGGGTTCCCGGTTCGACCGAAAACGCGAAAATCCAGCCGCAAGGCTCGGACCCGAATTCCCAGCCGCGTATTTCACCAACGATGTAACCCAATACCGGGAATTCCGGTGCAACATCATCGGATTCCGCAATCAGAAAAAACCGCTGGTCGACGCGACGGGTGGCATAACGCTCAAAAATGTCCTGCCAGTAATCCAACTTGGCATGGCCCGTCACCCGTTCATCCAGTTCGGCGACAAAATCCAAATCCACTTCTTTCACGCGGCGAATTGTTATCTTGCTGCTTGGTATTGGATCGGGGTCGCGCATGTTCGTCCTTTGGGTTTTCGCCTTGGCGTCTATACTATCGACGGTGCAGGTATAATAGTACTACAATCTTGAGTTAACATCTCAAACCAAACTCCGCCACAGGGAAGGGCATTAAGATGGTTGATGACCTTCCGGGGAAACATTGGACCGAACCCGACGGCCTGCATATTGACGTGCGCGGCCTAGCACCACCTGAACCCATGGTTGCGATTCTGGGACAGTTGGAACAACCCGATCAGACAGGCCCGGTTACAGTGCATCACGACCGTGAACCGATTTACCTTTATCCCGAGCTGGCCCAACGTGGATGGCATCATCAAATTATCCCCACCGAGCCGGGCGAGGTTCGCTTGTCACTGACGTTGACGAAATGAGCATGCCCGGTGCCTTTCTGGGTGGGGCAAAGAACCGCCTGCTGCCGGCCTCTTTACCGTTCCGTTTCTTTGTAGCCGCCGCAATATTCCATATCCTTGCATGGCTGGTTCTGTTTGCTGGGGCGGCAGACCTATCGGGGTTTGTTGGGGGTTCGGGTGCCATTCTGGCCGCATTGCACCTGCTAACCCTCGGGGTTTTCGCATTGACCGCTATCGGGGCCAGTTATCAATTGCTGCCGATCGCCACCCGCCAGCCTTTGTCGCGAACCTGGCCCGCAAGGGCAAGTTTTTGGGTCATCATGCCGGGCATTCCGGTTTTGGTTTTCGGCATGATTGACGGCGGCGCAATGGCGCTGACAGTTGGAGGCGTTTTGGTCAGCCTTGGCTTGCTGGTTTTCGCCGTTCTGACCGCAGACAACCTGCGCCGCGCCACCAGCATGCCCATCGTTGCCGCCCATGGCTGGGGCGCGTTGCTGGCGTTGCTGGGTGTCATAGTGATTGGCCTTGCCCTTATTCTTGATTTTGACCTTGGGTTTCTGGGCGACCATCAGGGTATGGCTTTGCTGCATATGGGCCTTGCGGTGTTTGGATTTATGGGGTTGCTGGTGCTGGGGTTTTCCCAAGTGCTGATCCCGATGTTTGTTTTGTCACGCGCCCTGCCACCACGTTACGGCTGGACCCATCTGGGGCTGACAATCGCCGGGCTGTTGGCCTTTGGCATTGGGATCGCACTGGGCGACCAACGGGTCATAACGGTCGCCGGGGTTATCGGTTTTCTCGCAGGGGGCGTTTATGTTTGGCTGATGCGCAACGCGCTGAAATCAAGCATGCGCAAGCGGTTGGGCGATAGTTTTGTGTTGATAAAAGCCTCGTGGGTTTTTCTGTTGTTGGGCCTGTTGATTGGGTTTGGCCTTGTGGCTGGCATGGACATTCCAAACGGCGCGGCGTTGTTTGGTTTCGTGGTTCTGGTGGGCTGGATGCTATCGTTTCTGATGGGAATTTTGCAGCGGATCATCCCATTTCTTGCCTCGATGCATGTCGAAGGAAAATCTGGCAGACCGCCGCTACTGTCTGATCTAACCCCCGCCATGCCTTTGAAAATCCACCTTATCTGCCACTTTAGCGCCTTTGCCCTGTGTTCCATTGGCATCGTTCTGGATATTGATCTTGCGGTGCAAATCGGCGCGTTGGTGGGGTTTGCCGGGGCCGTTGCCTTTGCAACTTTTGTCGCAATCGTCATTCGCAAGCTCACCTCAACGGCAGATTAACAGGTTTTGCACATCTCCAAACCTCTTGCTGTTTTTCTAAATAGGTATTACAGTACTTAAATAAGATAATACCAAAACCGCTAGGACTGAAAATGAGCTTTATGCGCCGCACACCGCAATTGTTGCACGAGGATCATCAGGCAACCATCGTCGTGATTGAAGCCCTGGATCAATTGCTGGCCCGCGCCAAACGCGCCGCGCCCGACGTCCGTGACCCGGCGGTAAACAAAACCCTTAGCCAGGTCGCCAGCGCCATCCGCGAAGAGGTCAGCGGCCATTTCGCCTTTGAAGAAGATGAATTGTTCACTCGTCTGGAAGACGCCGGAGACGTTGGCATAGGCATGCATCTGCGCGAAGAGCACAAGGCCATCCTGCCGCTGGGCGAACAGGTTTCAACCCTTGCAAGCGGCGCACTTGAAACAGGTTTCACCGATAAAGGCTGGACCGAGTTTCGCGTTCTGGCCGGTGAACTTATTGAACGCATGTTCGCCCATATCCAGAAGGAAGAGATGGCGTTACTGCCAATGCTCGACGATCTACTGGACCCGGAAACCGACATGACACTTTCGACGGCTTACTCAGACTCTCACTAAAATTGCGAGGCCCTTCATGGCAAATACCGATACATCCGTGACTATCAAACCATTGACCGCTGAAGATCTGGAAGCGGTGATAGCGATTGATATGACAACCAGCGGCGTTTCCCGGCGCGGGTATTTTGAACGGCGGTTAAGTTCAGCCACGGACCGACCGAAAGAATACGTTTACGTTGGGCTGCATGCTGATGGCGCATTGCAGGGGTTTGCATTTGCCAAACTGGTCAGCGGCGAATTTGGCAAGCCGGGTGCTTCGGCGTCTTTGGATGCGATTGGCATTGATCCGGCGCATGGGCATCAGGGTTATGGCCAGCAGTTGCTGGACTCGGTTGAAACGGTTCTGCGAAAAAAGGGCGTGGCAACATTGACCAGTCAAATTGATTGGGCCAACGGCGGCATGATCGGATTCTTCGGCGGCGCCGGGTTTGATCTGGCACCGCGCAGCGTACTGACCCGATCAACCGCAGAACTGTTATCACAACCTGATGATGATCCGGTTGATGACGATATCGAGGAGCTTGATTACAGCTCGCCGGACAGCGACGATTTTGATGCTTTGTCACGTGACAAGGTGCCGGTACGGTCGATGGTTGAAGGCGATCTTGGCAAAATAATCTCGATCGACGCGGCAAGCACCGGCGTTGACCGAACCGAATATTACCGACGCAAACAACATGAAAGCCTGCATGAAAGCGGTGTGCGTGTGTCCCTTGTTGCCGAACTTGAAGGGTTTCCCGTTGGCTTTATCATGGCGCGCGTGGATTTCGGCGAATTTGGCCACACCTCGGCCGAGGCGGTCATGGACAGCATTGGTGTTGACGCCGGTTACAAAGGCCAGGGCGTCGGCCACGCATTGATGTCGCAGCTTTTGGCAAATCTTGCTATCCTGCGTGTCGATCATGTGCGCACCGAAATTGATTGGGACGACGTTGATCTGATCGCCTATTTCAGCGCGGTTGGGTTTGTCCCGGCCCAGCGCATCACGCTGCAACGCACCCTTTAAAACAAAAAGACCCTCCGAATTTCACGTCCGGGGGGTCTTTTTTCGTTTTGCCTTCGGCGAGGATATTTTTAGAAAAAGAGAAGGCTCAGTTTTCCTGAGTGCTATTGCAGGCTGTCATATTTGGCCTGAAGTTCCTCTTCAGTTTCTTCCCAATCGGGATTGTCGACAATGCAGGCCTCTGGGCAGACCAGTTTGCATTGCGGTTCGTCCTCTTCCCCGACGCATTCCGTGCATTTCATCGGGTCAATCGTGTACCACGGGTCACCTTCTTTTATCGCCTCGTTCGGGCAGACGGGCTCGCAGGCATCGCAGGCGGTGCAGGGGTCGACAATCATCAGTGCCATTGGTGTTTCTCCTTTTTATTATTCACGAAGCTTTCAACATATGTCCGGATTGGGCAAGTTTTTCTGACCGGAAGACCCCCCAAAGTGCTGCGCCAATTGCGCCGGCATAGATTGAGTCTTCGTGGTTGATGACCTTAGCCTCGACGCCTTTCATCTTGGCCAATTGTTCGCGCATTGCCTCGCAAAGGCCTTCGTCCAGCGCCAGCCCACCGGTCATCATGATCAGGTCGTTTTTGACCCCGATGGATTTCAGCAATCGCGCAAGGCGGCTGGCCATCGACAGGTGAATACCTTTAAGGATGTTGGGCGAGGTTATGCCGCGCGACACCATGTTGATAACATCGGTTTCCGCCAGCACGGCACAGATTGACGACACTTCTTCAGGGTCGTCCGCCTGTAGCGACAGGTTGCCGATTTCATCCTGCGCGATGCCCAGATAGCGCGCGATGTTTTCCAAAAACTGCCCGGATCCCGAGGCGCATTGGCTGGTCATTTTATAGTTCGTGACCTTGCCCCGCTCGTCGGTAATCATTGCGCGACCATGCAAAGCACCGCAATCCAGAATGGCGACGGTATCAGGGTTCAGGTGACGCGCGCCCCTTGCGTGGCTGGTCATCGAATAAAAGTGCCCCGTGTGAAACGGGATCGCCTCGCCTTCGCCGGTGGTTGCGACGTAATCCAGATCGCTTTCTTTGATCCCGGCATCTTCCAGACAGTGATCAAACGCCTCGCGCGCCAAATGCATCGGGTCGCGTTGACGGATGCGCAATGTGCTGCGTGCCAGCCATTCTTCGCGGCCATCTTCCACCCGGAAAATCACCGCTTTGACGGCCCCGGTGCCAACGTCAATTCCTGCTGCTAGGGTCATGCTTCTACTCCTTCCAGGCGTCCATAGGCTGCTCGGCGGGCAAATTCTGCGCCGCCAAGTGCGCCGGTATAAATTGAATCCGGGTCGATATTGATGACCACTTCGCCGTAGTTTTCAAACACCAGCATTTTCAGTTCCCGCACGGCGGCCTCGTTCTTGGCGACACCTCCGGTAAAGGTGAACTGGTCCGTCACACCGCCCGAGCGCGAAATGATCGAGATCGCGCGCAGGATGATGGCGCGGTGCAGACCGGCCAGAATATCCTCGCGCTTTTCGCCAAGCGCCAATCGGTCGCGCAATTCGGCCCCGGCAAACACGGTGCAGGTCGAATTGATCCGCGCTGGTTTTTCAGATTTCATTGCCAACGGGCCGAGTTCGTGCAGACCCATATTCATTTCGTCAGCGATATAACCAAGATAGCGGCCACACCCCGCCGCGCAGCGGTCATTCATCTGAAAGTTTTCAACGATGCCGTGGTCATCAACTTGAATGCCCTTGGTGTCCTGTCCGCCGATATCCAGAACGGTGCGGGTTAACGGGTACATCATATGCGCGCCCAACCCGTGGCACAGAATTTCGCTGCGGATATGTTCTTTGGAGAACGGCAGGGTCACACGGCCATATCCGGTACCGACGAGGTAGGTTTCCTCAAGCTCGATATCCAGCGCCTTTTTGACCTGTTTTTCCATCTCACCGGCCAAACCAATACCCTGTTCGGTCACCCGTTTAAGGGCGCGGTGGAATTTGTCGCTAAGCTCGCCTTTTGGCGGGCGGTTTTCCACTGCGATGATCGACTTATCATAGACGTTCAGCAGTAAATCATACGGCAGGTCCGCTATGCGCGCGACCTCCTCAGCCACCGTCAAATAGCGCGACCCCGCAATGTCGCGAAAGAAATCAGACTTGCGTGAGGCACCGGGCGCAAACATGGCCGGGGCTTCGCCGCGCAATCGAATGAACACTTCGCCAAGGGCGGCTTTCACCCCGGTTGCGTTCTTTTCAAAGCGGTCGCCGCGCACCTGACGGATGCAGGTTTCTTCCAGATCGTCCAGTTGTTCAAGGAATTGTTCAAGCCGAAAGGCCCGTTCAAGACCGGCCAAAAAATCCTCAACCTGCGCGTCCGAACCATCGTCTGCGCCAAATTCCCGGCGAAACAGGGTGAACCGAGCGTCCACCGCCGCCTCTTGCTGGGCAACCCGGCAGGCAGTGTCGTAGTTAGAGCGCGAATTGGTAATGCCGCGCCCCAGAATACGTTCTTCTTCGTCCATCAGGACCGCTTTGGTCGTGGTCGATCCCAAATCAATTCCGGTAAAGGTTTTCATGCTGCTGCCCCCGACCCGCTGCGTTTTTGTTCGACCATCTGGAAATAGCTTTCCAAACGGTTCTTGACGTTCGCAGCCGAGAAATACCGCGGGTCAACCAAATCCGTTTCGATAAACGCCGCTGGTTTACCAGTACGCTTTTCAACTTCACGCATGATCAGCAATTGGCCAGCAGAAAAGCTGTTGCAGGATTTGATCGAGTTGATCAGCAATCCGTCAGCCTCGTATTCGTTGATGTAATCGCACAGCATATCAATGCGCATCGGCAGATTGCGGTTGGTGTAAACCCCAAGGCAATATTCAGCCAGCGTTTCCAACGGGCGGTCCGGGTCATGCCGGAAACCGTAGTCATACGTGCCGCCAACCTTGGTATAGGACGAGGCAACGACAGTCGCGCCTTCCTCATAGAACATTTTCCAGAACTGGCGGAAATTGGTGTAGTTTGGCGGACCTTCCACGACCAGACGGTATTTTTCTTCAGCCATTGGACCGTCAGGCGTGACCGGGCCAAGACCCTGTAGAACCCGCTGGTCCACTTCTTCGCGCAGAAAGCGGTAATAGTCGATGGCGTCATCCGTGCCCCGGAAAGCGCCAAAAATCGGGCCGATATAATAGATACCGCCGAAATAGGCATCAATTGGCGAAGGCTTGTTTTTACCGCTTTGCAGGATATGCACAAGATCGTCTTCGGCCTTGGCGGATTTCGCCAGATATTCACGCAGCCGGTCAATGTCGAACTTAACACCACTGACCTGTTCCAGCGTCGGAATCACGTCTTCCTTTAGCTGTTTGACCATGTATTGGACCATATTGGGCGTGACTTTTCCGTCTGCCATATATGGCGTCTGCAGGAAAATCGTCGGGCATTTGTATTGCTCGCGCAGCAGCTCGAACCACTTCAGGAACGTAAAACAGCCGGTATAGGACAGCAGCAAAACATCAGGATCAGGCAGTTTTTTGCCGTTTGGGCCGATATTGCCTTTGGCCATCATGCCAAGGTCTGATTTCACATAGGTGCAGACATCTTCGGAATGACCGGCGCGCTCGGCCTCCATAATATAAGCGCCGGATTGTTTGCGCAGACCGCTTTGGATGGCGTTCACTTCAGGCAGGTTGTTGACCAGATCAAAGCACATGATCAGTTCGTTCAGATTGCCGGGCACAAAGGTCGACGCGACTTTTTCGCCATTTTCCTTGGCATCCGTCAGACGATTATAGTGCTTTGCCATCATCTCTTTTTGTTTGATCATCGAGGCGTCTTTTTCGACGTCCGCTGGCTGGGCTTTTACAATAGAGGGTCTCATGCGGCGCTCCATAATTTGATTGAGTCAACAAATGTTCCGGCCTGTTCGCGGATCGGCTGCATCTGGCCAGAGTTTTCGGCGTATTTGAACGCGATGAACGGGATATCTGCGGCCTTCAGCACGTTTTGCAGCATCGGGCGATCCAACAAGGCCGGGTCACAGAAACTGGTTGAGGCAAAAATCACGCCCTCGGCCCCGGTTTCTTTGACGCTGCGCACCAGAAACTGTCCCTTTTCCGCAAGGTCAGGTTCGTATTTGGCCGCGGTGCTCATCGAGCGGTGCAAGAAGGCTTGGCTGAGTTCGTAAACCGGATCGCCATCAGATGGTACATCGCCAAGCAGCCAACGACTGACCAGCATGAAATCGTCATCGACCACATAACAACCGGACAGTTCCAGTGACTTGATCAGATTTAGCGGTGGTTGTTCGCAGAACATGCCGGTAACCACGACGCGGCAATTGTCTTTGATTGACCGGGTTTCTGCGGCGGCTGCGTCAATATACTGACGCAACAGAACGCTGTGTTCCTCAACCGGCAAAACCAGACCAGCGCGAATAATCAAATACGCCTCGGACGCAGGTGCCTGCCACGGCTTTTCGGCGCGCAGGCGGTAAAGTTCGTTCACCAACTGGCGGTTTTCGTTGTAAACCACGATTGAATTGTTGATGTCCTCATCGGTGATTTTGCGCCCGGCGATACCCTCAAGATCCTCAAGGAATTCACGCATTTCGCCGATGTAAAAGGTACCGCCAACTTCGTCTTTATAGGTTTGCGGCACGTCAAAATATTTGGTGTAAACCTCGGGAAACAACATTTTCCACATGCCGGACAGGTTGCGGATAACGTCGCAGATCGACGGGAACATCATACCATCAACGAAGTCGAGCCGACCTGAAACGCCCAGTTCAATGGTCGACCGTGGAATGCGACAGATATAGCTTTGGTAATAAGCGTCGCCGTGGATCACTTCAAGGTTATCGCCGCCGCCCAGGATCCCAAGTGGCAACATACCGGCGGCGTGGATCAACTCGCGAGGGACGTAAACCGGTAAATATCCGATGACCTTGCGGCCTTCCTTGGCCTTTTTCCATTCGCGCGCCGTGGTAAAGTACAAATCTTCGTAAAGCGCCTGACATCGGGCGACGATTTCTGCTGTGGTTGGATTTGTCATTTGTTTTCCCACTTTGCTGGACGTTTCGCGATAAAGGCCTCTAGGCCCTCAACTGCGTCACGGGTTGACATCAGGTCGTTCAGATAAAGGTCTTCGACTTCATTAATGCGGGCGATCATCTGTGCATTATACGCCGCGCGCGCAGCCCTGACGGCCATGCGCAACGAACTGGCGCTTTTACCGGCCAGATGTGTGTCGAAATATGCAGTTGCCGCGGCTTTTGGGTCTGGTGAAACACTATTAACCAATCCGATTTGCAAGGCCTCATCGCCGGAAACCGACCGTCCGGAATAAAGCAGATCTTCGGCGCGCGACTGTCCAACCCGTTCGGGCATCAGGCAAGACGCGGCAGGCGCAAACACCCCAAGCATCATTTCAGGCTGCCCAAGATTGGCATCAGGTGCCGCAAACAGATGATGCCCCGCCATCGCGACCTCTAGGCCGCCGCCAAGACATTGGCCCTGAATGGCCACAAGAACAGGCACCGGAAATTCCAACATCCGGCGCACCAGCGCGTGCAGGGATTTCAACATCGCAGCACAGCTTTCGGGCAAGTGTTCTTCGACACTGGCGCCAAAACTGAAATGCGGGCCTTCGGCAGTTAACAGAACAGCCGACAAATCAGCGTTGTCGGCATGATCGGCAAACGCCTGATCAAGTGCCGCAATCATTTCGGCGTCGACGATATTCGCCTTTGGCCGGTTCAGCGACAAGCACAGCAAAGCACCATCTTTGGCCAGTGATATGCCCAGCGGCTGGTTCATTTGCGCGCACCCGGCATCAGGCTGTCGATATAGTCATCGTTCCATTTCTGACCCTCGGCCAGTTCGCGACGCAGGGCGACAAAATCGATTTCACGACCATCTTCGCGGTTGCCTTCGTTAAAGGCGCGGAAACCGGTTTTAGCCTCGGTCATCATATTAAGGCTAAGCCAAGCGCGGGAGTTTTCCTTGTTGGCGTTCCAGGCGTTCAGTTTGGGCTTACGCAACTCTTCGACAGATTTCGTGGTGCAGTCCGGGAATGTCAGCAGCAGTTTGGCGCATAATTCCTCGACCTTGGCATCAAGGGCCGACAAGTCCATTTCACCGGTTTTCATCAGCGCCTTACCTGCCGCCAACGCATCGCCGGTTTTCAACTCGCCATGCAGCAGACGCCCCATCATGTCGGTCTTCATTTCGGTTTCGACCATCGGGTTGGCGACATATTCACCATCGATCTTCAGGCCCGGAACGATGTCCGTCAGAATGCCCAACCGCAGGGCCTTTTGCGCCGTGAAGCTTTCGCACAGAACGCCAGAATTCATCGCCTGTTCACAGCCGATCATCACCGGCAAGAAATCTGTTGAGCCACCAATAGCAGCCGAGCCGTGTTTCGGCCCCGCTTGGCCAAACCGCGCCATGTCCTGTGCGATTGAAAAATCACACGCCATGCCGATTTCCTGACCGCCACCGATGCGCATACCATTAACCCGGCAGATCACCGGCTTGTCACAGCCCAGAATGGCCGAAACCATGTCGTTGAACAGGCGCATATACTGGCGGTATTCATGCGGGCGACCTGCGTAGTATTCCGCGTATTCCTTGGTGTTGCCACCCGTGCAAAACGCCTTGTCCCCGGCAGCCGTGAACACAACCGCATTCACATCGCGCGAATTTGACGCCGCCCGAAATGCCAGAATGACCGATTTGACCATATCCGTGGTGTAGGAATTGAACTGGCTTGGATTATTCAGCGTGATCCAAACGTTATAAAGCCCCTCGGCCACTGATCCATCCGGGTTTTTCGCCGGGCGTTTTTCATAAAGCACGCCGTCTGTGATGGCTTCGCGGGTATCGTCAGAAACCAGATCATGCGGCAGGAATTCAAAATCAGCGGACATTGGTATTCTCCTTTAAGAACCGGGGACCATGATGGCGCGGCGGACAAATTTGCCATCGTGGACGGCCTGAAAAACGGTGTTGATATCATCCAGCGGATGCTGTTCGACAAACGGTGCCAGTTTGATCTTGCCACTTAGGACGAGCTCCAAGGCACCGGGATAAAGTTCTGGGGGGCATCCCCAATTGCCCAAAAGACGGGCGTGAAAGGCCATCAGATTGGACAGGCGAACCTCAAGCTTATCCATTGTAAAGCCGACGACGCACATGGTCGCGCCGTGGTTCAGCAGACCAAAGGCTGCCTTTTGACCCACAGCGGTGCCGGAACATTCCATGATGATCCATTCACTGGTGCGCAGGTCGTTTTCCTTGGCAAAAGCAATGATCGCGCCCTTAAGGGCCCGCCCATCATAATCGCGTGCATTCAATGTCAGCGAGGCACCATTTTCGGCAACCGCTTCCAGCTTTGCCGCCACGACATCAATCGCGACAACTGTGGCGCCCATCGCTGCGGCCACCTGAACGGCATAACCGCCAACACCGCCAACACCGTTGACAATCACCAGATCACCCGGGCCAATGCCCGCTTGCACCGCCGCCTGATAAGGCGTGGTCAACGCATCAGCGACCACGGAAACATCGGCCAGTTTCAGACCGACGGCTGCCAGTCGGTCAACATCGACCGGGCAAAGCCCCAATGCGGGAACCGTGATATGGCTGGCAAAGCCGCCTTCGATATCGTTGCCGGGCATTTTTTGATCGCGGCAGATTGTGCCTTTGCCACGCGCGCAGGCATCGCATTCGCCGCACGGCATGACTGCCGGAATGATAACCGTCTGGCCCATCCAGCTTTCAGTGCCTTCGCCGGTCTGGGTGACGATACCGCTGATTTCGTGGCCAAGCGTCAATGGCAATGGCTGGTTGGTGCGCACACCGTCATAGTAATACCCAAGATCCGTATGACAAACGCCACAACCGGCGATTTCAACCACAACTTCGCCTGATGCAGGGGCGGCTGGCGAAAACTGTTCCAGCTTTAGCGGTTCATCACCCGATGTCATGACCCAGCGTCTTGCCATTGTGTTTCTCCCGGTTTGACGGGTGTAAGAGCCTTGTTGACAGGGCTCTTAATCCCTATTACCGTAAATTGGTACGCTAATACTTCTTTTACGTCAATAGGCAAACCAGACAGGATTTCCCACAGATCGCGAAATCGCCGTCAGAAACAGGATCGGAACCGCCATGTCCTCTTTAGTACCCATGCGTGAAAGCGTTTCTTTTGCCATTGTCGGCACAGGCGGTGCCGGCGCAATCACGGCTGGTTCTATCCTGCTTGAGGCCGCAGGCCGTGCCGGTTGGTATGGCTTGCTGAACCGTTCGGTCGGGCCGCAAATACGCGGCGGTGAAGCGGCGGCGCTGGTTCGCCTTGCCACCAGTCCGGCGGTCTGCATGAGCAAAGAATTCGACATTCTGGTCGCAATCGACTGGAAAAACGCGGACCGCTTTATCGCTGACATGCCTGTTTCCGCTGACGGTGTGGTTGTTGCCGACCCCGCATCCGGAGCGGTGCCAAAGGCCCTTAGCGAAAACGACACAACGATCCATAATTGCGCCTTGAAAGAACTTGCCGCCAACATTCCCGGCGGTCGGGAAAACATGATTTCCGTTGGCCTTGTTGCCGGTCTGATCGGGTTGTCTCTGGAAAGCCTGATGGCGGTAGTGACCGACAAACTATCGAACAAGGGCAATGCTGTCGTGGCTGCCGGTCGGGATTGCATTCGCACCGGCATGGCGCAGGCGGCTGAATACGAACAATCCTACACCTTAAAGCCATCACCGATTCCAGACGAAAAACGCTGGCTGATTACCGGAAATGAAGCCGTGGGAATGGGGGCCGTGCGCGGCGGCGTTCGCTTTGCCGCGGCCTATCCGATCACCCCCGCGACCGAGGTTCTGGAATGGCTTGCACCGTCGCTGGCAAGCATTGGCGGCGCTTTGGTTCAGGCCGAGGATGAATTATCATCCATCAACATGATCATCGGCGCCTCTTTCGGTGGCCGCCCTTCAATCACCGCCACGTCGGGGCCAGGTCTGGCCCTGATGATGGAAAGTCTGGGGCTGGCCGCAGCCGCCGAAGTGCCAATCGTTGTGGTTGATGTGATGCGCGCCGGACCATCGACCGGCATAGCCACCAAATCCGAACAATCAGATCTCAACATCGCGGTCTATGGCTTTCACGGCGACGCCCCGCATGTGGTGGTTGCCCCGCTTAGCGTGGCTGACTGTCTGTTCACAACCCAATGGGCGGTGCATATCGCCGAAGCCTTACAAACCCCGGTCATCGTGTTGTCGGATCAGTCGCTGGGGCAAGCCCGCGTTTTGATCGAACGCCCCGCCGATGTCGCCTTTTTCGCCAACCGAAAAACCTGGCAACCGGTCGAGGACGAGGTTTACACCCGTTATGCATTGACCGCTGGCGGCGTTTCTCCGATGGCAATTCCGGGGGTGAAGGGCGGCCAATACACTGCCGACGGTCTGACCCATACTGTGCGCGGCACACCGTCCAGCAAGCAATCGGACCAAAAGGAACAGATGGACAAACGCCGGGACAAAATCGACGCGTTCAACTTTGGCGATCACTGGGGCCTGACCGATGGCGAAGGCGACACTGTCATCCTGACGTGGGGCTCAATGTCCGGCCCTGCCAGCGAGGCGCAAAATTCCCTGAAAAGTGAAGGCATCAACGTGCGCCTCGTGGCCTTGCGTCAAATCTCGCCCTTCCCGATCGACGCTGTCGAAAAAGCCTTAGAGGGGGCCACGCAAGTTTTGGTGATCGAACAGAACCACACCGGCCAATTTTATCGCCACGTCCGGTCCTACATGGACTTGCCCGGAGAGGTTCACCAATTCCACCGTGAAGGGCCAAACCTGATCGGCCCAGAAGAAATCGCCGCCCAGATACGTGCCCTGATCTCTGATAGGAAAACATCATGAACGCGCCGCAGTTTAAAGCCAAAGACTATAAATCAAACGTTGATCCGATCTGGTGCCCCGGTTGCGGTGATTTCCATGTTCTGATGTCCATAACCAAAGCACTTGTGGAACTGGGCCGCGCGCCGGAAGACATCGCCGTTGTGTCCGGCATCGGGTGTTCGTCGCGCATTCCGGCCTATACCAACTGCTATGGGTTTCACGGGGTGCATGGCCGCTCACTGGCATTGTCCGCCGGATTGAAAGTCGCCCGGCCCGATCTGACGGTGCTGGTCATGAGCGGCGATGGCGACGGGTTTTCCATCGGCGGCAACCATTTCCTGCACGCCTGTCGGCGTAACGTCGACATGACCTATGTGGTCATGGATAACCGGGTTTACGGCATGACCAAAGGGCAGCCTTCGCCGACCACTGAACCCGATTGGGATAGCGCGCTGTCGCCGGGCGGCACCGGTCTTTCGCCGTTCCACCCTCTTGTGATCGCACTGGCATCAGGGGCGAATTTCGTGGCCCGTGAATTTTCCGGCAATATCAAAGCCACGACAAAAACACTGGTCGAGGCGGTCAACCATCCCGGATTTTCCTTTGTGGAAATCCTAAGCCCCTGCGTCACGTTCCGCCCTGATGAAAAAGAATGGAAAAACACGGTACATTCCGCATCGGTCGAAGAAACGGATGATCCGGGACGGGCGGCGCGGCGGATCATGACAGACGATGGTATGAATACCGGCATCCTGTATCGCGGCCATCGCAAGCCCTACAAGGCACAGGTTTCTGACGAATTGGGCGACATTGCGCCACTGGAAACGGCGTTCGAAGTCTAGTCAAGGGCGCACGGAACATCTGCGCGCTAAAACCGCAAGGCATTGACCTCACTGACATAAAATGCGACCCGCCCATTTGTTTGTGCGGGCCGTTTCCATTGCAGACTGGCTGACCCAGTTAATACTTACAAAAATAAGCATAATGGAATATAGTTGCGCAAAAGGGCAGCCTCGCAGAACTGGCACAAGCCCTTAACAGGGAGCAGTCATAATACAGAATCCGCCATTTATTTTGCGCGTCGCCCTGACGCTGATCGTTGTTGAAACCGCTATAATGCTTGTCATTCCAGCGTTGCCTGATGGGTTTCATGCAGCCACTGCGCAGAATTTTTGGCTTCTTCCCGCGCTTGACGCAATCGTTCTGGTTCTGTTGGCGAGTCCGATCATCTATTTCTGGGCCGTGCGCCCTTTTGTGCTGGAACGTGGCCGCAACGAAGAATTGCTGCGCATCCAAAACACCCGGTTTGAAGAGGCCCAGCGCGTCGGCAACATCGGCTCGTGGGAACTGGACCTGATAAGGGACGAACTGAAATGGACACCTGAGGCCTACCGCATCTTTGAAATTACCCCCGAGGAATTTCGCGGCACCCAGGATTTTTTCCTGAACGCCATTCATCCCGATGATTTAGAGGGGGTCCGCGCCGCCTATACCCAATCACTGGAAACTCGGCAGCCATATATATCGACCCATCGCATTTTCGCCAAAGGCGGGCGCGTCAAATGGCTGGAAGAACGATGCTCGACCGAATTTGATGCCAAAGGAAACCCGGTAAAATCCATGGGAACGGTTCAGGACATAACCGAACGCATGGCGGTGGAAACAGCAAAAAATCAATTCATTTCCCTGATAAGTCACGAGCTGAAAACACCACTAACATCCATCAAAGGCTCGCTTGATCTGATCACAGCAGGTGCCACAGGGCGTGTCCCGGACAAAGCCAAAAACCTGATTGATATTGCCAGGCGAAACGGTGACAGGCTGATGTCACTGGTCAACGATCTGCTTGACCTCGAACAACTTGAATCCGGGCAAATGCTGTTCAACATGTGCCAGACAGACCTGACAACGCTTATTAGCGAAGCGGTCGAATCCTGTCAGGGTTACGCCGACGGGTATGAGGTTTCGATCATCGCCCCGGCTGTTGGTCATCCGGTTTATGTCCATGGCGATCACGGGCGGTTAATGCAGGTCATGGCCAACCTGATTTCCAACGCCGTCAAGTTTTCCAACAAAGGTGGCAAGGTTGTCGTTTCCCTTGTGATTGATGAACCCAATGTGCGCGTATTGGTTCAGGATCAGGGGCAGGGAATACCGGAAAAGGCGAAAAACACGATTTTTGACAGGTTTACCCAGGCAGATACGTCCGACACACGCCAGAAAACTGGCTCTGGTCTTGGTCTGAACATCACCAAGTCTATTGTCGAAAAACACGGCGGAACCATTGGATTTGAAAGCCAGATCGGCGTCGGAACCGCGTTTTATTTCGATCTGGAACTGGAAACCGCGGGCGCCGAACCCGCACTTGCAACAGCCTAAACGCGCGTATCAACCACCCGCACGGCTTTGCCTTCAGACCTTGGCAATTCACCGGAGCGCTTGGCCGTAACCTGACAGGTTACACCGATGATGGATTTGATATGGTGGCGAACGTCCGCAGCCTTGGCCGCAAGGGTCTTGTCATCCTCGGGCACATCCGGGCAGAGTTCAACATCCAGCGCAATGGCATCCAGCGGGCCGTCTTTGAACAACCGGATCAGGTAATGCGGCGCAAGGCCGTCCAACCCGACCAGCACGGATTCAATCTGTGACGGGAAAACATTAACGCCACGAATGATCATCATGTCATCATCCCGCCCGGTGACCCGCTTGATCCGCAAATGCGTACGCCCGCAGGCACAGGGTTCATCCGTCAGCCGCGTAATATCGCGGGTACGATACCGGATCATCGGCATTGCCTCTTTGGTAAGCGAGGTTATGACCAACTCTCCGCTTTCACCCATTGGCAGAGATTCCAGTGTGTCAGGATCGATGATTTCAAACAGGAAATGATCCTCCCAGCCGTGCAAACCATCACGCGCCACGTCACATTCACACGCAACTCCGGGGCCCATGATTTCTGACAAGCCGTAAACATCTACAGATTTTATGCCCAGCCGCTGATCGAGTTCGGCTCGCATGCCTTCGCTCCAGGGTTCGGCACCAAAAAACCCCCGGCGCAGCGGAAGGGTCGCCATATCCACGCCCATGTTTTCCGCCACTTCCGCGATGTTCAGGGCATAGGACGGGGTCGCGCACAAAATCGCCGGGTTGAAATCCTTGAGCAGAGTCACCTGCCGTTCAGTCCCACCGCCGGAAATCGGCACAACCACACAGCCCAGTCTTTCGGCCCCGCAATGCGCGCCTAAACCACCGGTGAAAAGACCGTACCCATAAGCGTTATGAACAATGTCATGCGGCCGCGCACCCGCCGCCGCCAGTGATCGCGCAGCCAGATCCGACCAGCGATCCAAATCCCCGGCCGTGTAACCCACAACGGTCGGCTTGCCCGTTGTGCCGGATGAGGCATGCAATCGCGCCAAGTCGCCCACTGGTGTCGCAAAAATATCAAACGGATAATTATCGCGCAGATCGGTTTTCACGGTGAACGGGAAATGTTGCAAATCGTTGAGCGTGTTCAGACAATCAGGTCGAACGCCAGCCTTGTCAAAGGCGCGTTTGTAGTGCGGAACATGATCGTAAGCCCGGTTCAGCGTCCAGCGCAACCGTTCGACCTGCAAATCCCAGAGCGCCGCACGGGGCATAGTTTCAGCCTCGCGCGCATACATGAATTCAGCGTCGTATGACGTCGTCATGGTCCATTCTCCTTTTCAAACCGCTGCGTCTGGCCTTACTTCATGCAGTGGTCCATCCCGGCTTGATCCCGGTCGCACTTTTGCCAGCACCGCGTGCGGGCATGCGTTCAATCGCAAAACCTTGGTTAAATGCGGCCTTGGTTATCAGTGTGAATTTGAATGCCCAGCCGGTGACAACCGCCAAGGCTGCCGCAACAATCAAGGCGATCGGGTTAAACAGGCCGACCACCAGCAACACCAGAATCACCGTCTGGCTGACCGTCGACAGGTTCAGATAACCACGATCCAGTGCGTTAAACGTACCCAAAGGCGCGCCAACTTCGCCCAGTGCCGTGCGATAAGACCGCCAAAGAATGTGCCGCAGGGCAACCAGCCCGATCAGCATCAATGTGATAATCCGCAGGTCAGACCCTTCAAAGCCCGTTATTGCGACGAGAATGGCCAGCAAGCCCGCGCCCTCGGTCAGGCCAGTGCTGAACAACAACGAAACCACACCCTTTTGACGCCATGCAGGAATGCCTTTTGCAGCGTTCAGCATGCGACCCTGACAATACAAAAACACGAACCCGCTAAGCACGGCCAAAACTGCCAGCGGAACCGATCCTAACAGCCATCCCAGCCCACCAAAGGCAAAGAAAGCCCCGGCGGCGATTGCCTCTCGCGTCATCCAGCTGCGCTTGGCATGCAGAAAAACATTCAGGAACCGCCACGGGCGGCCAATTTCCAACCAAACGCAAAACAAACCAACGCCGACAAACGCCATCGCCAGAAACTGTGCAACCCACAGCATCGGCGCAAATGTCGCCGCCAGTACCGTCGCTGCAAACAACCCGGTGCCGGTGCCGCCAAAGGTAAAGTTCGCCGCAGCGCGCCAATCCCAACTGGTCTGAAGCTGCGATGACACAGCAGCCAGACCCGCCGGTTCCGCCACCATCGGGGCAGGTTCAATCGCAGAGCTGTCCCCGATTTCTCCGTCATAAAGGTAATAAATACCGGGGCCGGTTCCCAAGTCCTCGTGCATTCGGAAATGGCGGTTTTCCTTTAACAGCTTGGAAACATTGCTGTCTTGGTCATCCACATCGCCCATATACAAGGCCCCGGCAATGCAGGAATTCACGCAGGCAGGCGTTGCCTCCGCATCAATGCCCGGCGTCAGTCCCTGCGCCATGCCGTCATCAATGCGATCAATACAAAGGGTGCATTTCTGCGCCACACCGATCCTTGTCGGGTCTTCGCGCAAAACCTCGTGACGCATCTTGCGGCCCTTATAGGCAGAACTTGGTGCATCCACGCGAAACCGCGCTTGATAGGGGCAGGCCACGGCGCAATAGGCGCAACCGATGCATTTGTCGTAATCAATGGTGACGATACCGTCATCCCGTTTGCCAGTGGCGGTTGACGGGCAGACATCAAGGCAAGGCGGCTCATCACAATGCATACAGCCAACCGGCAGAAAGGCGCGGCTAACATCCGGGAATTCGCCCACTTCAAAATCGAGCACTTTGCGCCATTGGATCCCCGGCGCCGTGGCGTTGGCGTGTTTGCAGGCCGATGTGCATGTCTGACATCCGACGCAACGGTTAAGGTCAGCAACAATCGCCCAGCGCGTCATGATGCGGCCCCGATCTTTTTCACGGCCACCTTAACCAGATCAGAGCCCGAGCCTGTCGCGTCCGTCAGTTCCAGCATCATCGGCGTCAGGTTGTTCATGCTCGGGGTTTTCAAATCCTTAGCAAAAGGCGTTTTCCAATGGTCAAACTGCCCGATCATCAGCAATGTATCCGGGCGGATGCCTTGCCTTAACAGCACGGCACCGCGGGTTTTACCGCTGGGCGAGGATATTTCGACCTGATCCCCTTCAGCCAGTCCAAGCGTTTTAGCCGCTGCCGGGTTCATCAAAACACCGCCATGGCCCGCAACATTTCCGGCGACCTCGTGAATCATCTGAATGCCTGCATTGCCGCCCCAGGAATACTGCATCGACCGCGCCGTCAGCAGCCAGAACGGGTAGTCCCCGATCTTGATGTTATAGGCATCTGACAGCGCTGTTTCCCAAAGACCCTGCAAGTCCTGCCAATGCGGCATCGCCTCATATTCCATCAATTGACGGTCCCACCAGGTTATGCCGCGTTCGTGCAATCGCGCGCCCAATTCCTGCCCGATGCGCAACAGTCGTTCCTGATAGGGCAGCTCGAACCGCAGGTCTTTTTCGACCATCGCGGGGTAAAGATACCATTGCTCTTTGGGGAAAGGTTTGGTGCGAAACCCGTTCTCGCGGAAATAATCCAGTCCCTGACTTTCCTCACCGTCAGTGATTTCCGCACTGGCCGCCCGGCAAGTGTTGTTCCAGATATCTTCAACCGAATGAACCTGCTCAGGATCCAGCGAAAAATCGTACCCCTGACCAAACAACCGAATACCGGCGGCGCCTTTGTTGATCGCGGAATTATACTTTTCCAACAGCCCCGTGCGGTTTGCCAGCTCGGTTGCTATCCACGTGAAATCCTTGGCCTCGCCCTGTGGTTTGCTGGCCGGGTCGCGCAACGCAAAGCCCTGATGTTCCCAAAACTGTTCGACATATTTCGACCCACCGATGCGGATCAGTTGCAAGCCTTCCAGATCGGTGCATTCCGGCAGCAAAATATCCGCCATGTGGTTGGTTTCGTCATGGGTGTAGGCAAAACAGACGGTAAACGGAAAATTCGCCATGACGTCACTGACAGCGTCAGTGTCCCAGAACGAGATCGCGGGGTTCGTCCGGTAGACAAACCAAACATCCGGCTGGGTCGGCACAGGCAGGTGATCAAGCCCCTCTTTTTGCATCATCCACGCCAGATGAGTCGGGCCCAAAGCCTGTGACCAAGGGGAGTTTGCCGCCAATGGCACCAAAGTCTGATGAGCGTGCCGCGAGGCTGAACTTTCGTGCCATTCGCCCTTTTTGGTCGGGTTCATCGGATAGTTCATAAACCCATCCGGTCCTTCAACGACGCTCGACCAACGATTGTCGGCCGGGCGGTTCAACCGCACCGTCGTGCCAAGTGTGCCACCCGGCACCTCAAGCCCGCCGATCAGGCACGCCATCAAAGTGCGCGCCCAAACGCATTCATATCCACCCCAACCGTTGCAAACGGTTTTGCCCAGCGAAATCGCAACGGGCCGGAACGGCAGGGTCTTGCCATCAATCTCAATCGTTTCACCGACACAGGCGTGGTCGATATACTGCATCGCCGTGTCGCGAATTCTGGCCGCTTTCACGTCGCAAATATCCGCGGCCCATTCCGGGCTATAGGGTTTCACATGCGCCACCAGATGGCCAAACGCCGGCTGGCAGGTTACCTCACCGTGGGCCCATTCAACATCATCCGGCCCAACCTCAAGCCCGGAAACACTGAAATCCCCCTCCAGCGCGGGATCAGTGTCCGCCGTGTCGTAGGGCACAGTTCCACTCGACTTCAGATCCCAGATAAGGGGTTTTTTGCTGGCCGGATCACGCAGATAAAACCCGTTCGGGGCAATCAGATAAGGCGACGAGGTACGCCTTTTCAGAAACGCAATATCCAGCCGTGTTCGGGGAATTTCATGCAACAGGACATGCACAAGGGCGAACATAAAGGCGGGGTCGGTTTTGGGTTTGATCGGCACCCAATCGGCCGAACAGGCGCCGGTCACGGATAAATGCGGCTCGACCTGAATGCGTTTGACACCCCGCGCCCGCGCATCAGCGTGGCGACGAACACCACAAACACCGCCCGAAGCTTCGACATTGGCACCAAAGGACAACACCAGATTAACCAGCGGCGTGTCGGGCGACACAGTGAAGGCGCGGTGCCATAACTCACCGTAAAGATGTTCAGAATGGTAACATTTCACGCCCTGCCCTGAACCAAAGCTCATGTCGACAGAACCCCAGGCCGCCAGAAATGCCGGAAACGTGCCCATATAGGCGGTCGGTGTGCCGCCACCGCCAAAGCTGGCCGCAACACGCGGAAAACCCGACGCATCATTCAGGCCATCCGCCTGCGCCTTGTTCAGCTTTTTCGCAATCTCGCCCAGCGCAACATCCCAGGAAACAGGCTCGAATTTCGGGTCCTCATTCCTGCCCTTTTTGGGGTTGGTGCGCATCATCGGCGTCAAAATACGGTTGGGGTTGTTGGTTTTCTGGATCAGCCCGAACGCCTTAACGCAAACCTTACCGCCCGCCGGGTGAATTTCCTCGGCAGAACCGTTGGGGCGCACCTGATATGGCACACCGTCAGCCATATCAACCTTTAGCAAATCCGGCCCGGCAACGCATTGATAACAATAAGACGAGACGCTTTGCTTGGTAGGATTTGCGGGCTTGTTCATAACATTGCCTTTCAGGAGCCAGATACCTTCGCCGCTTTCGCCAGCAGCCGTTCCTTGGTTTTGTCAACATTGACCACAAACCGTTCGTGACGGCCCTTGCAGATGGTATCGAGCGGATCAGTGGCGACCACGTCAAACACAACTTTGCGGCCATCTGTTTCAGCCACGGTTGCGGTGATCGACACCTCCATTCCCAACAGCGTCGGGGCCATATGGGTGACAGAAACCGTGAAACCAACGGAGTCATCGCCGTCCGGTGTGCGTTCAAAAATCAAATCGCGGCAGGTCTGTTCGATATCCTGAACCAGCGAGGGCGTGGAATACACACGGCAATCTTCGCCCATGAACCCAATCGTGCGATCACGATCCACGGTAATGACGCGGGTTTCAGATAGTCCTGCGGTTAATTTTTCGCCCATGGGTAATCTCGATTCTTTGTTTCAGGTCAGTAAACATGTATTACAGTACGACATTACATATTTTATCTCAAGTGCAACGATTATTTTGCAACCGGCCTCATTTCTCCAGAAATTTGTGAACACGGCGTTGCGTTTCTGCGCTTTCCAACAAGGCGCGGGTTCCGTCAATTTCGACCTCAAACCCATCCACACCGGAAGCTGTCACCGCCCCTATGCACCGCTTACATTGGCCCAGCGCTTGCGGTGACGCTGCACTAACCCTTTCGGATAGTGCTGTGGTAAAATCCGCGATTTCTGCGGCGGAAACGCACCATTGCGCCACCCGCAATTGTTGCGCGGTTTTGCCGTCAACAACCTCGGCCCCCAGAATAAGCCGACGCGCAGTATCATCGCCGCAACGCGCCGTCATGCGCTGCGTGCCGCCCGCCCCGGGCAGCAGGCCCAATGCGGCCTCTGGCAGACCGACTTTGGCGGTTTTGGAAATCACCCTAAGATCACAAGCCAGCGCCAGTTCCAGGCCACCGCCCATGGCCGCCCCGCCAATTTCAGCAATCGACACCAGATTTGAGCGTTCAATCCGCGCGTAAAGCGCCTGAATGCGCCGCACCATGGCGATCATTTGGTTCCGCCCTTTTACGGTCTCAAACCTGCTGCGCATCAAGGCCAGATCTGCCCCGGCGCAAAACACCTTTTGTGCGCTGCGTATGATCAGAACCGAAAGATCATCGCGCGCCTCGGTTTGATCAAGTGCGGCCCCAAAGCGATCCAACCACTCTTCATTGATGGCATTTACCGGCGGTCGATCCAGCGTGATGGTCGCAACCGGCCCAGATACCATGAACGAGATCATTTTGTTTCCTTTCTTGGTAGTGTTCGCATTTGCTGAATGAGCGTTCATTCATATTTTGCGCCGGCAAAATCCCATTGCTTCACCGCACATCAGATTCAGATGATTGCCAGCCGCTCCCAATCTTTCCGTCCCTGTTCCGTCAGGAACGGTTCAATCAGCAGACGGCCACCTTCGTGGATATAGCTTTCCAGATCGTATTTGTCGTTAAACGCCCAGTGTTTCAGCGCCCAGGCATGGGAAAAATGCACGTATTGATAGGTCAGCAGTTCGATATTCGGGACCTTCAGCAGACCTTGGCCAATACATTCCGCCAGCACATCCTTAAACAATTGGTTGGTTCTGGTTTCCGCGTTTTCGATAATCACCCGACGCCTGACCGGCAACGACCGCGTCGCGCGATAGGCAAGCACCGTGGCCGAACGTAAATTATCCACGACGACACAATACGCCCTAAGGGCCGCGCCCAGTTTTTCCAGCGGATGATCCAGACCAATGAATTGTGGCGGAATATCCCGCTCATACGTGTCCAGCACCAGCTTGAGCGCAAGAAACAGGATGTCGTCCTTGTCGCCAAAGTATTGATAGATCAACCCGGTGCTGACGCCCGCCTCTTTTGAAATCTGCTGAACGCTTGTACGCGCGTAACCCTGTTTGGAAAACAATCGCACCGCAGCATCAACGATCTGCCCGCGCCTTTTGCTGACCAGATCAGGGTCGGTCACCATGCTTTCAACGTCGTCAGATAATGCCATTGTTTTCCTCGGGGTGGTTCTTGGCTGTGTTGCCCCCGTCTTTCCTAATCGATAATCCTTGGGCCGTATAGAACCCAAGCGTGCGGATACCGCCAAAGACCGCGCACTTATCGTGCATGTTTTTTGGCCGCTGGAATGGTCGGCACAAGATAGCCCTTTTCGACAATCTGGGTCGCCCATTCGCGTAGAATGAATTTCTGGATTTTACCGCTTGGCGTCCGAGGCATCTGGCGCAGGATTTCAAGCCGTTCGGGAAAATATTGCTGCGCCAAATTCTGTTCTTTCAGATAGGCCACCATGTCATTGAACCCAAGCCTTGCCTCTGGCTTTAGCGTCACAAACATACATCCGCGTTCGCCAAGACGTTCGTCCGGCATCGACACAAGGGCGACATCCTCAACCTCGGGCATTTTGCATAACAGGGATTCCACTTCGAGCACGGGAACATTTTCACCGCCGCGTATGATGATGTCTTTGTCCCGACCGATGATGCGGATATTGCCGTTATCATCCATCCGGGCCAGATCCTCGGTATCAAACCAGCCATCCTTGTCGACGGCATACAGTTCCGGCTTTTTGTAATATCCCACAAACAAGGTCGCACCGCGACATTGCAGACAGCCATCTTGCCCCGATGCCAGTTCTTTGCCCGCCCGATCAACCACACGCACCTGATTTCCCTTCAACGCCGCCCCGTCCGACAAAGGCGCCGACGGCAGGGTCAGCGGTTGCGTTGCCGTGGCCTGTATCACCTCGGTCATGCCCCATCCGGGAACCACATCAACCTTCAGCTTTCTTGTAATCCGTTCGACCACAGGTTCCATGATCGGCGCGCCAGCCGTCAGAAACACCCGGAAACTGTCCAGATCACGGTTTTCCACATCCGGAACCGCCGCCAGATCAGCCATAAACGGCGTAGAGGCGCAGCTATAGGTGGCCCGGTAACGCGAAATCAGATCGACCGCTGTTTGCGCGTTCCAGACATCCAGAATGACCAGCGGAATCCCCAGATAAATCGCCGTGGTCATGCCAAAACAGAACCCAATCTGATGCGCAAAAGGTGCGGGCATAAAACCAATGTCGGAGGCGTCAAGTTCCATCCGTTCAGCCACTTGCCGAGACGACGCCAGCAGCGTGTTTGACGTGTGCATCACCCCTTTGGGCTGTCCCGTCGTGCCCGAGGTGAACAGTAACTGAACCACATCATTTGGCGACAACGGGGATATTTCCGCCGCTGGAATGATCGGTTTGCGCAGCAGTGTTTTTTCAAACGAATACTCGCCCTCACCGTCGACGATAATCACGTGCCGAAGGGTTGGAATGGTTTCCAACAACTTCTCGCCCATCGCCTCGTAATCATATTTCTGAAAAAACTTGGGCAGGATCAGAACGCGGGATTCCGCAAAGCCCACCATATATTCCAACTCACGAGCACGGAAAATTGGCATCAACGGGTTGCTGATCGCACCGATCCTGAGGCAGGCAAGATGCACGGCAACAAATTGCCACCAATTCGGCAGTTGAAACGACACCACCTGACCTTTGGCAACACCCAAACCCGCCAGATTTCCCGCAATCCGGTCGACCTGATCATTCAGCTCGCTATAGCTAATCGTGGCCTCGGCCCCGGTATCTGTGCGATAGGTGATTAACGCCGGACTGTCGGGTTTGTTTTTCAGGATATCATCCAGATAATCCGTCAGCAGCCGATCCGACCAGTTGCCCGCCTTGGCCTCACGCTCAATCCGCGCCTGATCCAGAATCATACCGGTGCGCAGCATCTCGGACGGGTCTGGGCGACGTGCCATTGTGGTGTCTCCGTTCAGTGGGGCCTTGGGCGGCAGTTATTCCTTGCGGTCCCCGGCGTCGTAAAGGTCGGTAATCAGTCGCCGGGTCAGCACCGTAACCATCTGCCGGCGGTACAATCCAGGCAGGTTGGTGGTGCGCATCGGCTTTATCATTTGACCGATTTCTTTGGTTATCGCACTTAAGGCATCATCATTCGGCCCCTGATCCATGCCGCCCACCAAACCATCAAACAGCAAAGGTCGTGGGTTTGTTCCGGTGACGCCAACCCGCAAATCGGTGATCGCGTCCCCTTCACGCCGCAACGCTACAGCCACGCCAGCCAAAGGAAAATCAACCGCCTTGCGCAGTCGAGATTTCAGATAGCCCGAGCGTAAATCGCGCGAAACAACAGGAAGGCGAACCGCCACCAGCAAATCGCCCGGCGCAAGCGTCAGATGGGCAAGGCCGTCTTCGTGATAAAGATCACTGATGGGTTTCCAGCCATCGGCGTTTGGGCCAACGACGCGAACCTCGGCACCCAGAACCATCAAGGCAGGTGCAAGATCGCCACTAAACGCCGCGTGACAGCGTTGGCCTTTGGGGGCGACATGACAGGTATCACCGTCAAGTTTCAGGCAATATTGATTGGCGTTTCGCCACCATTTGCTTTGGTTGTAAAAGATACAGCGCGTATCAAGACATAGATTGCCCCCGATCGTCGCAGCCTGTCGCAATGCAGGGCCGGCAATATCAACGGCCGCCGATAGCGCGCCGTACCGCCCGGACAAACCGGAGCCCTCCAGTTCCGCCAGAGTAACTCCGGCACCGAGGGTCAGATAATCGCCGCCCTCAGATATTCCCTTAAGGTCCTCGACCCCATCCAGCCCGATCAGAATGTCAGGCGCGCCTATACCGCGACGCAGATTGGGCACCAAATCCGTGCCGCCCGCCAGATACCGCGCGTTCGGGTTTTCTTGCATTAAAGCTATTGCCTCTGCCGCACTGGTCGGCATCAGAAGATCAAAATCCATTCCCATGCTCATGATGCTGCCCGCTTTCGTTTCTTGTCTGCCCGTCGTTTTTTGGTTAACGCCTCGATCACTTTGTCGGGCGTTATGGGCATATCGTTAATCTCGGTTCCGATCGCCTCAGCCACCGCTTCGGCCAAGGCTGGCAGGAACCCGGCCAATCCGCCTTCGCTGGCTTCTTTGGCGCCAAACGGGCCGTTCGGGTCCATTGATTCCACGATGTGAACTTTGATATCGGGCGAGTCCATCATGGTCGGGAAACTGTAATCCAGGAAATTGGCATGCAGCGGCAGCCCCTCGTGGAACCGCGTCGCCTCCATCATCGCCTGGCCCATGCCCATCCAGATCGCGCCCTGAACCTGACCTTCGACCGAAAGCGGGTTAATCGCGTAACCGCAATCATGCGACACCCAAACCTTTTCCACCGTGATTTCACCGGTATCGGTATCTACCGCGACCTCAACCACCTGTGCCGCATAGGAAAACCCCATGGTCGAACCAACCGCCCCACCACGATGCTTGCCGCCCTGAAAGGCCTTAGGCACGGTAAATGTTCCGCGTTCAGTTATAGCACCGTGATCAATCAGCGCCGTCTGAACAACCTTTTCAAACGAAATCCCGCTATCCTGACTGTCGATCACCCGATAGGTTTCACCAAGGCATTCGATATTTTCCGGCTCGGTTTCCAGCGCCGTTGCCGCCGCCGCAATCAAACGCGCCTTCAGCTTTTGGGCGGCATGTAGCGTGGCGTTGCCAACCATATAGGTCACCCGCGAAGAATAAGACCCCATGTCGCGTGGGGTGATCGCGCTGTCGTTTGAAATCACCCGGATGCGTGAAAAGTCAAGGCCCATGACCTCGGCCACCACTTGCGCCACAATCGTGGACGAGCCTTGGCCAATATCCGCAGCCCCGGTCAGAATGGTGATGCCCGCATCGAAATCTAGCTTTAGGTTCACAACCGCGTCAGGCTGTCCTGTCCATTGCACAGGCTTAGCCGCGCCACTGACGAAATGCGAACAGCCAATGCCAAGACCCCGGCCTTTCGGCATGTTGCCCTTGCGTTTCTTCCAGCCACTTGCCTGTTCCACCCAGTCAAGGTTTTGCGGCAGTCCATAAGACGTAATCTGCAACCCATTCGGGGTTTCCGTCGGGGCCTCCAGCAGGTTTCGGCGGCGAACTTCGATCGGATCAAGGCCCAATTGGCGCGCCATCCGGTTCAGCATGGTGTCAAAGGCGTGGCGCATATCGACCGTGCCGTGGCCCCGCATCGCACCGCATGGTGGCGTGTTGGTGTAGACCCGGTAACCATCATATTGAACGGCGGGAATATCATAAAGCGCGTTCAGCAACGCGCCCGCATAAAGGATCGTAACAATGCCATACCCGCCATAAGCCCCACCATATTGCGCCATCTCGGCCTTGACGGCGGTGATCCGACCATCCTTGGCCAGTCCAAGTTTCAGGTGAATGTCAGCAGCGGGTCGTCCGCGATGGGTCAGGAATGTTTCTTCGCGGCTTAATACCATCCGCACGCGACCCTTGGCGGCCCGCGCCAGTATTCCACAGACCAGTTCAAAGTTGAGGGTCTCCGTACGCGCCCCGAAACCACCGCCCACGAAAGGCTTAATAACCCTGATCCGCGATTTGTTCAGGTCCATGCATTGGGCCAGCATCAGATGCACATAATAAGGAACCTGCGTCACCGACCAAAAGGTCAAATGATCGCGCTGGGGGTCATATTCGGCAACCGCCGCATGGGGTTCCATGTGGGCGTGGGTGACTTCTTCGCAGTGGAAATCATCCTCGCCCAGCAAGTCAGCCTCGGCAAAACCGGCCTCAACATCGCCAAAGGAATTGTGGACATCGCGTTCGATATTGCCGGGTTTGTTGTCGTGCAACTGCACCGCATCAACCGCGCGCGAGTCCTTGGCGTTATAATACCCCGGCAACTCTTTTACCGTTAGCTCAATCAAATCGAGCGCCGCCAATGCGGTCGCCTCGTCAATGGCGGCAACGGCTGCAATCGGTTCGCCACGATAGCGCACCTTTTCCTGCGCCATCGGGAATTCGTTCTGGGCAATTGGCACGATCCCATAGGGAAACGGGCTGTCTTTGCCGGTAACGATCGCCACGACACCCGGCAGGGCCTCGGCCTTGCTGGTGTCAACTTTGATCAGCTCCGCATGGCTGTAAGGGCTGCGCAAAATCCGCCCGACAAGCGCGCCTTCTGGTGCCAGATCGGCGGTGTACTTGGCAACGCCGCGCACCTTCTCAACGCCATCAATCAGGGGAACCCGTGCGCCGACAACTGTATTCTTGATGGGCGGGTTCATGGGCTGACCCCGCCCGGCTCAATCGCCGCCTGAACGGATTCGATGATTTTGACGTAACCGGTGCAGCGGCACAAATTACCCGACAGCGCCTCTTTAATTTCCGCCTCATTGGGCGAGGGGTTGTCCCTTAACAATCCTTCGGCGGCCATGATCATGCCGGGGGTGCAAAATCCGCATTGCGTGCCCAGTTTTTCGTGAAACGCCTGTTGTAAACGCGATAGGCGACCGCGTGTTTCCACGGATTCGATGGTTTCGACGGATTGACCGGAAACCGATTTGGCCAGCGTTACGCATCCCAGCCGTTGTTTGCCGTTAACCAACACGGTGCAAGCCCCGCATTCGCCCCCATCACAACCGCGCTTGGTCCCGGTTAATCCCAGACGATCACGTAGAAATTCAATCAACAGCAAAGAGTCCGGGATCAGGTGTTCCTGTTCCCTGCCATTGACGTTCATCTTAACAATAGAGGCCATTAACCCGATCCTGACACAGCGGTTCCGCTCATGAATGAGCATTCATTCACAGGAAACTTATTCGCACTAAACCCCGTGTGTCAACGCTAGTGGTCGGAAAAAGTGTTGACCAATTCAACATGAATGAATATTCATTCAGTAAGAATTTGTCCTTGAGGCCTTCAAACCCCCGCGTCTGCTCGGGGGATTCTGATTGCTAGTCTCAGTCCTGACCGGAAAGGAATTCACGATGGATCTCACAGGGAAAGCCGCAATCGTAACCGGGGGCGCGTCCGGTATTGGTCTGGCCACAGCCACGGCGCTGGCGGGCGCGGGCGCCCATGTTTTCATCGGGGATATTGCCGAAAAAGAGGGCGAGCTTGCCGCAGAGTCCATCCGCGAAACGCAAGGCAAAGCGGACTTTGTTCGTCTGGATGCCACCGATCAAGAATCCATAAACAGCTTTCAGAAACAGGTTCTGGCGATCAACCCGGAAATCGACATCGTGGTGAACGTCGCGGGCTGGGGGAAAATCGAACCCTTCGTTGAAAACAGCCCGGAATTCTGGAGGCGAGTCATTGATCTGAACCTGATGGGACCGGTCGCCGTCACCCGTGCCTTTCTGGATGGAATGATGGAACGCAAATCCGGCAAAGTGGTGATCGTCGCCAGCGATGCCGGGCGCGTCGGCAGTCTGGGCGAAACGGTTTATTCCGGCGCCAAGGGCGGCGCGATTGCCTTTGGCAAGGCGCTGGCACGTGAAATGGCGCGGTTCAACATCACCGTCAACAGCGTCTGTCCGGGCCCAACCGACACCCCCCTGCTGGCCAAAGTACCGGAAAAATTCCGCGACGCCTTTGTGCGCGCCACACCGCTGCGCCGCCTTGGCCAACCATCCGAAGTTGCTGATGCCGTGCTGTTCTTTTCCTCGGACCAGTCAAATTATGTGACGGGTCAGGTTCTGAGCGTCAGTGGCGGGCTGACAATGGCGGGTTAGCACCACAATGTTGACAGCGAAACGAACATTGGATGTCGAATGGGGTCAATGCGACCCTATGGGCCGGGTGTTCAGCAATCAGTTTTTCATCTGGATGGATCAAGGGGCGCATCGTCTGTTGAACGCCGCCGGATTCGGGCCGGAACAATTCACAGGCACAGACAATTCCACCGGGTTTTCCGTGGTCGCAGTCGGCGCTGAATTTGGCACCCTGCCCCGCTATGGCGATAGATTAGAGGTCACAAGTCGCGTCACAAAGCTCGGCAACAGCTCGATCCGGCTTGAGCATGATTTCGAACTGCACGGCAAGTCTGTGACACAGGGTTACGAGATCCGGGTTCACGGCGTAACGCCCAAAGACGATCCTAAATCCATGAAGGCCGCGCCGATACCGGATGGCGTTCGCACCCAATTGGCCCGCAGAATCATCCTCACCTGAACCGCACCCAGCCTTTACTTATTCGGCACCGTCAGCGATTTCCTGCAAAACGGCCATCGCGTCCGCCTGCCTGCCATCCGGGACAAACAGATGATCGTGGAAATACCCCGACACAGGGTTCACCCCCATGTCATGTTTCGCAAGTTCTGTCGTGATGCGCGCCAAAAAACCGACGGCCTCTAGCGATGAATGAACATTCAAAGTGATCATTCGGCAGGGGAACTCAAAGGGCAGACCGCTGGCCTCGGCCTCTTCTTTCAAAAGGACAAGCGTCATCCCTTCGGCCTCCTGAAACAACATTCTGGGGCGGACGCCGACCGGCATTATGCCATCCGAGATCGTGGCAAACACGTATAGGCCATCGACAAGCGTTGCGGACATCGTGCGCAGCAATGCGTTCAAATTCATCTCACCAACCATCGTTTTTCCTTTTTGCGCCAACACGATTCAAACTTAAGCGGACCATTCCAGCCCTAGGTCACCACCCGTAGCGTCAGATTGATCCGCCCGCCCTTTGGCAGCAAGGCCGAGCTTTTGAACCGCGTGCGATCGACACCATGATAGGTCAGCCGCGCAGCCCCGCCCATCACCATGACATCACCAGACCGCAGCCAAAGCGATTCAGTTTTACCGCCGCGCGCTGTATTGCCAGCCCGGAACAGTGCGTCATCCCCCAACGAGATCGAAACCACCGGCCAGTCAAAATCAGCCTCGTCCTTGTCCTGATGCAGACCCATACGCGCCCCTTCGCCGTAGTAGTTAATCAAACAACAATCCGGGTCACGCTCGTTTGATGCCAACCTATGCCAAATCGCCAAAACAGATGCAGGAATATCTGGCCACGCAGCCCCGTTTGGGTGTGTGTCGACATACCGATAACCAGACCGATCAGAAAACCAACCGCAATTCCCGGTCGAGGTCATCCTGACAGACATCGCCTTCCCATAGGGGGTCTCTGGTGAAAAAAGCGGTGCTTGGTGGATAACGCCACGCAAATCATCGACCATCGCGACCTGTTGATCGGGGCTTAACACCCCTTGATAAAGATCGATTCCACGCAAGCAAAGCGTCGGATTCAGCGTCCGATTTTTCATAGCCACAACATTGCCAAGTCTTAACAGTTCCTTACTTACCGGGGATTCATTCGCAGAATGACAGTTTTTAGCTGCAAAAACCTGCGTTTTCCACCACCCAGACGCTTGCAGCCCGAAAACCACGAACCTATATACCCCTCAACACGTGGTCGTTACCAATCCGGTACGGACACAGGGATCAGTTGGCAGGGGCCGAATGCGGACCTGCCTTCGCATAAATCGCCTCGAAGAAAGGGCTATTGAAATGGCTAAAGTAATTGGTATTGACCTCGGGACCACAAACTCGTGCGTCGCAATCATGGACGGCTCGCAGCCAAAGGTTGTTGAGAACTCGGAAGGGGCGCGTACCACCCCATCAATCATCGGCTTCACCGATGGTGAACGTCTGGTAGGACAGGCCGCCAAGCGGCAGGCCGTCACAAACCCGGAAAACACGCTTTACGCAATCAAACGTCTGATTGGCCGTCGCTACAACGACCCGACCATCGCCAAAGACCAGAAAATGGTGCCTTACAATATCGTCGAAGGTAAAAACGGCGATGCATGGCTGGAAGTCAAAGGCGAAAAATATTCGCCGTCGCAGGTTTCCGCCTTTATCCTGGGCAAAATGAAAGAAACCGCCGAAAGCTATCTCGGCGAAACAGTGACCGAAGCAGTGATTACCGTTCCGGCCTATTTTAATGACGCCCAGCGTCAGGCCACAAAAGACGCCGGTAAAATTGCCGGCCTTGATGTGCTGCGTATCATTAACGAACCAACAGCGGCTGCGCTGGCTTATGGTCTTGATAAAGAAGGCGGCAAAACCATCGTCGTTTATGACCTTGGTGGCGGCACCTTTGATGTTTCGATCCTTGAAATTGATGATGGCCTGTTTGAAGTAAAATCGACCAACGGCGACACCTTCCTTGGTGGTGAAGATTTCGACATGCGTATCGTCGAATACCTTGCTGCCGAGTTCAAAAAGGAATCCGGCGTCGATCTGACCAAAGACAAAATGGCCCTGCAACGGCTGAAAGAAGCCGCAGAAAAAGCCAAGATCGAATTGTCTTCGGCTTCGCAGACAGAAATTAACCAGCCGTTCATTTCGATGGACCCAAATGGCGGTCAGCCTTTGCACCTGGTTCTGAAACTGACACGCGCCAAACTGGAAAGCCTTGTGGCTGACCTGATCAAACGCACAATGAAGCCTTGCGCCGCCGCGTTGAAAGACGCCGGTATCCCAAAAGGCGACATTGACGAAATCGTTCTCGTCGGCGGTATGACCCGTATGCCTAAAGTGGTCGAAGAAGTGACCAAATTCTTTGGCAAAGAGCCGCATAAAGGTGTGAACCCCGACGAAGTCGTCGCAATGGGCGCCGCCATTCAGGCCGGTGTTCTGCAAGGCGACGTGAAAGACGTTGTTCTGCTGGATGTGACCCCGCTTAGCCTTGGCATCGAAACCCTTGGCGGCGTGTTCACACGTCTGATCGACCGCAACACGACGATCCCGACGAAAAAGGCGCAGGTCTTTTCGACAGCCGAAGACAGCCAGAATGCCGTGACCATCCGGGTGTTTCAGGGCGAACGTGAAATGGCCTCGGACAACAAAATGTTGGGCCAGTTCAACCTTGAAGAAATCCCACCGGCACCACGTGGCGTTCCTCAGATCGAGGTGGCATTTGACATCGACGCCAACGGTATCGTTTCTGTTTCGGCCAAAGACAAAGGCACCAATAAAGAACAGAACATCACAATTCAGGCCAGTGGTGGCCTGTCGGATGATGATATCGACGCGATGGTGAAAGACGCCGAAGAAAACGCCGAGGCGGACAAAGATCGTCGCGAATTGGTCGAAGCCAAAAATCAGGCCGAAAGCCTGATCCACGGCACCAAGAAATCGCTGGAAGATCACAGTGACAAAGTCGATCCATCGACTGTCGAAGTGATCGAACTGTCGATGAAGGTGCTGGAAGAGGCATTGGAATCCGAAGACGCGGGCAAAATCAAATCCCTCACTCAGGATTTGACCGAGGCAGCGATGAAACTTGGCGAAGCGATCTACAAAGCTCAGGCAGACGCCGCGGGCGATGAAGAAAGCGAAGTCGACGAAGGCCCAAGCGCCGTTGACGAAGACATCGTAGACGCCGATTTCGAAGATCTGGGCGACGACGAGCGTCGTTCGTAATCTGACGGGTCAACAAACCCATACTTGTCGGCCCTTCGTGGGCCGACTTTCAGTTTCGGTAGGTTAAATTCCAATGTCCAAACGCGATTTCTATGATGTTCTGGGGGTAGCCAAAGGCGCATCCGACGCAGAACTAAAGAAGGCCTATCGCAAAAAGGCGATGGAGCTGCACCCGGATCGTAACAAAGACAAGCCCGAGGCCGAAGGCCAGTTCAAAGAAGTGAACGAGGCTTACGAAGTCCTGAAAGACGGCGAAAAGAAAGCCGCCTATGATCGGTTCGGCCATGCTGCCTTTGAAGGCGGCGGTGGTGGACCCCAAGGTTTTGGCGGTCATCCCGGTGGCGGTGATTTTTCCAGCGCGTTTTCTGACGTATTTGAAGACCTGTTCGGCGATTTCATGGGCGGCGGGCGCGGTGGCCCGCAACGTGCGGCACGCGGGTCCGACCTGCGCTACAACCTGCATGTTTCCTTGGAAGAAGCGTTTAGCGGCAAACAAAAAACCGTCTCCGTCCAATCCTCTGTCGCGTGTGACAGTTGCAGCGGAACCGGTGCCGAAGGCGGTGCCGAACCATCAAACTGCCCAACCTGTTCCGGCATGGGCAAAGTTCGCGCACAGCAAGGGTTTTTCACCGTCGAACGGACCTGCCCGACCTGTTCCGGACGCGGCCAGATCATCAACAACCCTTGCGGTTCATGCGCCGGTGCCGGACGTAAACAAAAAGAACGCTCACTGTCGGTCAACATCCCTGCTGGCGTCGAAACCGGCACCCGCATTCGCCTTGCTGGCGAGGGCGAGGCCGGATTGCGCGGCGGCCCATCGGGTGACCTTTATATTTTCATCGAGGTTCGCAACCACGAGATTTTTGAGCGCGAAGCCCAAAACCTGTTCTGCCGCATCCCCGTTTCCTACGGCACAGCGGCCCTTGGAGGCGAGATTGAAGCCCCGACAATCGACGGTGGCCGCAGCCGCGTGAAAATCCCGGCAGGCAGCCAATCCGGCAAACAAATGCGCTTGCGCAGCAAGGGCATGCCAGCCCTGCGCGGCGGCCCATCGGGTGATCTTTATATCGAACTTGCGATCGAAACGCCGGTCAATCTGACAGCCAAGCAAAAAGAGCTGTTGAAAGAGTTTGAAGACTTGGGAAAAGACAACAATCCCGAAAGCTCCAATTTCTTTGGCAAGGTCAAAACCTTTTGGGATGGCATGAAGGGTTAAGACCCTAAGCGCCACCAAGTCGTTGTTCTAAAAACGCTTTCACCTCAACCAGATCCGGAATTGCATCTGCGGTTCCGGGCCGTGTCACCTGAATAGCTGCCGCCGCTGCGGCAAAAGTCATCGCGCCCTTAATGTCCATCCCAGCGTCAAGACCAGCAACAAAAAACCCCAGATACGTATCGCCCGCCCCGGTCGTATCCACCGGATCAACCTCAAACGACGCCACCTCAATTTCCTGCCCACCAGACCGGTAAACGGCACCTTTTGCACCCCGCGTTATCAAAACCTCAGCCACCGGCAGGTTTTTTGGCGAGACGCCCAGCGCGTTTGACAATTGCTGCGCCTCGACCTCGTTCACCACCAGCAAATCTATGAACGGCAAGACTTCTTCGACTTTGTCCGCGTCAAAAGGGGCGGCTGAATAAACCACCCGCAGACCCTGTTCGCGCGCCCGCTCTGCCGCAAAGGCCACCTTGTCGGTCTCATTCTGCAAAACGCAAAAATCATCACCCAATGCATCGGCAAACGCCTGCTCAATCCGCGTTTCGTCCTGCGCCACATTGGCCGCGCTGAAAATAACGATGGCGTTTTCACCCTCCGGATCGACATTGATGATTGCATGCGCCGTAGGCATTTCCAGAACCGCGATATGGTCAACCCCGACCCCGAATTCCCGCAGCCGATCAACGGTCCAGACACCATCACGACCAACCGCACCGATATGGACAACCGTGGCCCCGCCCCGCGCTGCCGCCACGGATTGGTTTGCGCCTTTGCCACCCAATCCAACAGAATGAGCGGTCGCCGCCAGCGTTTCCCCCGGCCGCGGCAGATGTGGCACCTTATAAAAATGATCGACGTTGATTGAACCGAGGTTAAAAACCGCCATTTACGCCACCTTGCACGCCGCCATGACTGCCATATGCAGGATATCGGTTTCCGTTGAATTCGTCGCACATAACTGCACCGACTTTTCCAGACCGGTCAGAATCGGACCAATCACCGTTGCACCGCCCATTTCCTGCAACAACTTGACCGAGATGGAGGCCGAATGCCGCGCCGGCACCACCAGAATATTCGCCGGGCCAGACAAACGGCAGAACGGATACTGCTCCATCACGTCAGGATTAAGCGCGACATCCACCGTCATTTCGCCGTCATATTCAAAATCCACACCCCGTCGATCCAGAACCGACGACGCGATATGCATCTTTTCGGCCCGCTCAGAAATCGGGTAACCAAAGTTCGAAAAACTGACAAAGGCCACACGGGGTTCCAGACCAAGCGAACGGGCAACTTGCGCCGCACGGGTCGCAATGTCGGCCAGATCCTCTTCCTCTGGCCATTCATGGACCAGAGTGTCGGCGATCAGAACCAAACGTCCACGAAGCAAAACCGCAGATACACCGACCGCCCCGTCCGAGGCATTCGCGTCAAAAACATGATTGATCAACTGCAGTGCCTGCGCCGATTTGCGGGTCGCACCAGTGACCATTGCATCGCCATGACCATGCGCCACCATCAAAGCCGCGAACACGTGGCGGTCGCGTGATGCCAGCCTGTGGCAATCGTTCTGATCATAGCCTTTGCGCTGCAAGCGATTGTAAAGAAACGATTTGTACTCGTCCAGATGTTCGGTATTGGCGGCATTCACCACCTCTAACTCGTCATAGGCATCGCCAAGACCCGCGGCCTCTAACTGCTCCTGAACGTGGCCCTCGCGATCAACAACAACCGCCTGCCCCAGACCAGACCGCGTATAAGACACTGCCGCCCGCAAAACCCTAAGGTCATCGCCCTCGGCAAAGATCATCCGCGCCTGCGCGTTTTTCGCCCGCGTATAAAGCGACTCAAGGATCGACGCCGTGGGATCCATCCGCGCCTTCAACGACAGCTCGTAGCCTTCCATGTCAATGATCGGACGACGGGCAACCCCGGTATCCATCCCGGCCTTGGCAACGGCTGGTGGGATCACATAAATCAGGCGAGGGTCAAACGGCGTCGGAATGATGTAATCGCGCCCAAACCGCAACTTGGTGCCATAGGCCATCGCGACCTCGTCAGGCACGTCCTGACGCGCCAGTTTTGCCAGCGCATTGGCGCAGGCCAATTTCATCTCGTCATTGATCGCGCGCGCATGGATATCAAGCGCGCCGCGAAACAGATACGGAAACCCAAGCACGTTATTGACCTGATTGGGGTAATCCGAGCGTCCGGTTGCAACAATCGCGTCCTGGCGAACCGCATGTGCCTCTTCCGGGGTGATTTCCGGGTCTGGGTTGGCCATAGCGAAAATGACCGGATTTGGCGCCATGGACTTAATCATATCATTGGTCACGGCACCCTTGACCGACACACCCAGAAAAACATCAGCGTCTACCATCGCTTCCGCCAGTGACCGCGCATCGGTTTTCGCGGCATGGGCCGATTTCCACTGGTTCATGCCCTCGGTGCGGCCCTGATAAATCACGCCCTTAGTGTCACAAGCGATACAATTGTCGTGTTTCGCCCCCATCGCTTTGATCAGTTCGACGCAGGCAATTCCAGCCGCCCCGGCCCCATTCAGAACGATTTTGCAATCTTCGATCTTCTTGCCAGACAGATGCAGCGCATTAATCAGACCCGCCGCACAAATCACCGCAGTACCGTGCTGGTCGTCATGGAACACCGGAATGTCCATTTCTTCCTTCAGACGCTGCTCGATAATAAAGCATTCCGGGGCCTTAATATCCTCCAGATTGATCCCACCAAATGACGGGCCCATCAGTTTAACCGCGTTGATAAAGGCCTCGGGGTCTTCGGTATCAAGTTCGATATCAATCGAATTCACGTCAGCGAACCGTTTGAACAGAACCGACTTGCCTTCCATCACCGGTTTGGACGCCAGCGCGCCAAGATTGCCCATACCCAAAATGGCCGTACCGTTGGTGATGACCGCCACCATATTGCCCTTGGTCGTGTAGTCATACGCGGCCTCTGGATTATCGGCGATTGCCTGAACTGGCACGGCAACACCCGGGCTGTAGGCCAGCGACAAATCCCGCTGCGTGGTCATCGGGGTCGAGGCGATAATCTCAATTTTACCGGGGGTCGGATTAAGGTGATAGGCAAGCGCCTCTTCCGGTGTGGTTTTGGTGTTATTGGCCATGGGGTCAGGCGTTCCTTTGCGTCAGTCAAACCCTTCTACAGGGACTGCAAATTCTCTACAACCAGACAGCCCGATTTGTCCTTTATCCGCATGGGTCCCTTGTGTAGTTTCAGCATTCAAGAACCTTGGGGGGTTTCGTGAATACTGCCAATGCGCCAGCTACGCCCATGATGGCGCAATTTCTTGGAATTAAAGAAGGGTATCCCGACGCTATCCTGTTTTATCGCATGGGCGATTTTTACGAGATGTTTTTCGACGACGCCGTTCAGGCCGCGCAGGCGTTGGACATCGCCCTGACCAAGCGCGGCAAACATCTGGGCAAAGACATCCCGATGTGTGGCGTGCCTGTCCATTCGTCCGAGAATTATTTGCTGTCGCTAATCCGCAAAGGGTTCCGCGTCGCAGTTTGCGAGCAGCTTGAGAACCCGGCAGAGGCCAAAAAGCGCGGTGCCAAATCAGTCGTGAAACGCGATGTGGTACGTCTGGTAACCCCCGGAACCTTGACCGAAGATTCATTACTAAACGCGCGTAAACACAATTACTTAGCAGCCTTTGCTGAGGTAAGAGGTGAAGCAGCGTTTGCCTGGGCCGATATGTCAACGGGCGAGATGAACGTTGCCCATTGCCCGCGATTAAGCCTACCCCCACAACTGGCACGCCTGTCACCGCGCGAGGTGTTGGTTTCGCAATCAATGGAGTTGGAACTTGGTGATCTAATTACTGAGGCTGACGCCGCCGTAACCGCATTGTCACGCGCCAGCTTTGACAGCGATAGCGCCGCCAGACGGTTATGTGCGCTTTACGGCGTCAAATCACTGGATGGGTTTGGACGGTTTGGCCGGGCTGAATTGTCGGCCATGGGTGCGATTGTCGAATATCTTGATCTAACCCAAAAGGGCAAACTGCCCATGTTGCAACCCCCGGTGCTAGAGGCGCGCAACAAGGTCATGCAAATCGACGCCGCGACGCGCCGGAATTTGGAACTGACGGCAAACCTGTCGGGCGCGCGTGATGGCTCGCTTTTGGCTGTTATCGACCGCACAATTACCGGGCCGGGGGCCAGATTGCTGGCAAATCGGCTTAGCAGCCCGTCGACAGACCTTGAAATCGTCGAAAATCGGCTGAATTCCGTTTCCTTCCTGATCGAAAACCAATCGCTGTGCGAATCACTTCGCGCAGAGCTGCACAAAACCCCGGACATGGGGCGGGCCTTGTCGCGGCTTGCACTTGATCGCGGTGGGCCTCGGGACATTGGGGCAATCAGGGCGGGGCTGGTTCAAGCCGCGAACCTGAATGCACTTTGCGCTAAGCATGAACTGCCCGGCAATCTATCCAACGCGGCAAATGCCCTGGTGGGATTTGAGCAATTATCGACGCTACTGGACTCCGCATTGATGGCGGAACTTCCGCTGTTGATGCGCGACGGTGGCTTTGTCGCTGATGGCTACGATCCTGAACTGGATGAGAAACGAACCCTGCGCGACAAGGGCCGTTCGGTTATCGCGTCCTTGCAGGCAGACTATGTTAAAGCGACCGGCATCAATTCGTTAAAAATCAAACATAACAACGTGTTGGGCTACTTTATTGAGACGCCGTCTTCACATGCTGACAAGATGCTTGGACCGCCATTATCAGAATCTTTCATCCATCGCCAGACAACCGCAAACGCGGTCAGGTTCACCACGGTTGATCTGTCTGAGATGGAAACAAAAATTCTGAATGCCGGTGGTCGGGCACAGGAAATTGAAAAGCAGGTGTTTGAATTTCTGAGGGCGAGCGTGGTTGAACACGGCGCCCTGATCAGCCAAGCCGCCAATGCGCTGGCCGAGCTTGACCTGACGGCTGGCCTGTCAGATTTGGCGCTTGGTGAAAACTGGTGTCGGCCAATTCTGTCTGACGATCAACGGTTTGAAATCACGAACGGCCGCCATCCCGTCGTTGAACAAGCCCTGAAACGCGCCGGTGATGGCCCTTTTGTGGCGAATGATTGCGATTTGACTCCGGTTTCTGCGAATTCGGCCTGTGCGTGGCTGTTGACCGGGCCCAACATGGCCGGCAAGTCGACCTTTCTGCGGCAAAATGCATTGATCGCGTTGCTGGCGCAGATTGGGTCTTATGTCCCGGCGTCAGAGGCACGGATTGGCCTGGTGACTCAGTTGTTTTCGCGTGTCGGTGCGTCTGATGATCTGGCGCGCGGGCGGTCGACCTTTATGGTCGAGATGGTCGAAACGGCTGCGATCCTTAACCAGGCCGGGCCGGGCGCGCTGGTTATTCTTGATGAAATCGGTCGCGGTACCGCGACCTATGACGGGCTGTCAATTGCCTGGGCAACGCTTGAACATTTGCATGATGTCAACAGGTGTCGAACGCTGTTCGCGACGCATTATCATGAGCTTACGGCCCTTTCTTCGCGCTTTGAGGGTGTTACCAACGCCACCGTTTCAGTGCGCGAATGGCAAGGCGAGATTGTGTTTCTGCACGAGGTTCACAAGGGCGCCGCGGATCGGTCATATGGCGTTCAGGTCGCAAAACTGGCCGGTCTGCCCGAGGCCGTGACGCAGCGCGCCCGTACCATTTTGGGCCTGTTGGAAAAGAATGAACAAGAGGGTTTGACCAAAGACTTGGTCGACGACCTGCCTCTGTTTTCCGCCACGCCCGCGCCCGCAAAACCAGCATCTGGGCCGTCTGTGGTTGAAACCCGGTTGCAGGACATCCACCCGGACGAGTTGACCCCGATTGAGGCGTTGCGTCTGATTTATGAGTTGCGGGACTTGGCAGACAAGACGGACTAATTTCCGCGCCGCCGTCTAAACAGAAAAAGGGCGCGGCGGCTTTGTCGTCAAAGCCATCCACGCCCTAAATTGTCAGCGGTCGCTGTTTTAGTCTTCGGTCTTTGGTACGGCAGACCCAACACCAACCTGCGCCGGGCGCAAAAGACGGTCTTCGATCACGAACCCTTCGGTCATCATCTGAATGATGTGTCCGGCTTTGACGCCAGGAACCGGGGCTTCAAACATTGCCTGATGCAGTTTCGGGTCAAACTTGTCACCAATTTCGGGCAAAAGCTGCTCGATCTTGTGCTTGGCAAAGGTCGCCAGCAATTCGCGCAGGGTCAGTTCGATCCCTTCGATCAACGCTTTGGAGCTTTCGCGCTGCGCATCATCAACCGTATCAAGGGCGCGCTTCATGTTGTCGTAAACCGACAGCAGATCGCGCGCCAGTTTCGAGCCACCATAGATTTCCGCATCACGGCGATCACGTTCGCCACGTTTGCGGGTGTTTTCAGCCTCGGCCAGCGTGCGCATCAGGCGATCTTTTAGCTCATCCCGTTCAGCGACGAGTTGATCCCACTCAGTATCTTCCTCGCCCAGCGCCAGCGGGTCCACGTCGTTAAATTCTGCCGGGTCATAGTTTGGTCCCAGATCAATACCGTCAGCCACTTCTTTTTCCTCTGCCATTTTTTACTGCCTTTAACTTCGGTCGGACAACAAACGCCCGATCAATTGTGCCGTGTAGTCAACAATTGGAACAATCCGACCATAGTTCAGCCGTGTAGGTCCGATAACGCCAACCGCGCCAATAATTTTTCGATCAGAGTTCATATAAGGAGAAACCACCAAAGAGCTACCTGAAAGTGAAAAAAGTTTGTTCTCTGAGCCAATAAAAACGCGCACCCCTTCGCCCGCTTCGGCCAGTTCAAGAAATTGAACCAAATCCCGCTTGCGTTCAAGGTCGTCAAACAGGGTTCGGACCCGCTCCAAATCCTCGGCCATCGTGTGATCGTCTAATAGGTTTGATTGCCCGCGTACAATCAGGCGCTCGTGCATCTCACCTTCGTTTTCCCAAACCGCGACACCGTCTTTGACCATCTGCTGTGCCAAAATATCCAGTTCAGACCGGTGGTTAGCGATTTCACTTGCGACAATCTTGCCCATTTCCGAAAGCGTTCGACCCTGAACAGCGGCGTTCAGGAAATTCGCAGCCTCGCGCATCGCGGATGGCGTTTGCCCCATTGGCGGCGTGAAAACCCGGTTTTCGACCTGTCCGTCTGCCGTCACCAAAACCACCAGCGCCCGTTCTGGCGAAAGAGATACAAATTCGATGTGTTTTATGGGTGATTCTTGCTTTGGCGCCAAAACCAACCCGGCCCCCTGCGTCAACCCTGACAAGACCGAGCTTGCCTGATCCAGCATCCGTGTCACATCAGTCTGGTCGGTTTCAATGTTGCTTTCGATTTTGCGCTGTTCGGTCTTTGAAAGATCACCGACCTCTAATAACGAATCGACAAACAGCCGTAGGCCGATTTGCGTCGGAACGCGCCCAGCCGATGTGTGCGGGCTGTGCAACAGGCCAAGATGTTCAAGATCCTGCATGACATTGCGGATCGTTGCGGCCGATATCCCCTCTGACAAAGCGCGGGAAAGGGTGCGGGACCCGATTGGTTCGCCCGTTTCGATATAGCTTTCGACCAGCGTGCGAAAAACGTCGCGGCTGCGCGCGTTCATGTCATCGAACTGGTTGATATGGTCAGGCATCGTGTGCGCGATCCTATTAATGCTCGACTGATAGTCCTAGAAACTCTGCCCCGGTTCGTCAATTGCGTTGTCGCCCTTGATGTCTGCCCTTTACTCAGGTTGGTGTGTCGGGGTAACAGGCGCAAACCCGTATTACAAAGGATACCGAATGCGCCCCTCTGACAGAGAAGTTGATCAGCTCCGCGAGATTTCGATTGAAACGGATGTTACCAAACACGCTGAAGGCTCGTGCCTGATCAAATGCGGTGACACGCACGTTTTGTGCACCGCCTCGCTTGAGGAACGCGTGCCGCCTTTTATGCGCAACACAGGTCTTGGTTGGGTTACTGCTGAATATGGTATGCTGCCACGCGCCACCACAACACGTAATCGACGCGAGGCTGCGGCGGGCAAGCAATCTGGCAGAACCCAAGAAATTCAACGCCTTATCGGTCGTTCACTGCGGGCCGGTGTTGATCGTGTTGCGTTGGGCGAACGACAAATCACCATTGATTGCGATGTTATTCAGGCCGACGGCGGAACACGCTGTGCCTCTATCACCGGTGGCTGGATTGCGTTGCGTCTGGCGGTTAACAAATTGTTAAAGTCCGGCACTATTTCTAGCGATCCGCTGACCGATCATGTGGCTGCGGTCAGTTGTGGCATTTACGGCGGGCAACCGGTTCTCGACCTTGACTACGCCGAAGACAGCGAAGCTGGTACGGATGCGAATTTCGTTATGACCGGGGCAGGGGGCATGATTGAAATTCAAGGTTCTGCCGAGGGGGCGACTTTTTCACGGGCCGAGTTTGATCGCCTTATGGACCTCGCCGAAAAAGGCGTGGCTGAATTGGTCATCGCTCAAAAGGCAGCCACCGCGTAATCTGATGCGTAAATTGATCGAGCGCCATATTGTTCTTGCCACACACAATGCGGGTAAATTGCGTGAAATCAAGGCTTTGCTGGATCCTTATGGCATCAAAGTCTCCTCGGCTGGCGATCTTGGCCTACCCGAACCCAAAGAGACCGAGGATAATTTCGCCGGGAACGCCGGTATCAAGGCTCATTTTGCCGCGCAGCAGAGTGGCTTGCCGGCGTTGTCAGATGATAGCGGCATTATGGTTGACGCCCTGAACGGCGCGCCGGGGGTTTATACGGCGGATTGGGCCGAAACCCCGAATGGTCGCGATTTTGTCATGGCGATGACCAAGGTTTGGGATCTGCTTGAGGCGGCAGAGGCCACCGAACCAAGAACCGCGCGCTTTGTTTGCACTTTGTGCGTTGCATGGCCAGATGGTCACGAAGAACTTTTTGAAGGCGTAGTTGAAGGCAGCCTTGTCTGGCCAATGCGTGGCGAAGACGGGTTCGGATTTGACCCGATGTTCATGCCGCTCGGCAAATCAGAGACCTTCGGTGAAATGGACCCCAAAGTAAAACACGCGATGAGCCACCGCGCCGACGCCTTTGCCAAACTCGTTGCGAACCTGCTCAATGGCTGAGGATTGGCAACAAGGCGGTTTTGGCATTTATGTGCATTGGCCGTTTTGTCAGTCGAAATGCCCCTATTGCGATTTCAACTCGCATGTTTCGGCGAATGTTGACCAAAGACATTGGGCCAAAGCCTTTGTGGCTGAGTTAGAGCGGTATCATCGACAAACCTCAGAACGTGTTGTTAATTCAGTGTTTTTCGGTGGTGGCACCCCCAGTCTGATGTCCCCAGAACTGGTTGAAACCATTCTGATGTGCATCGCTGAAAACTGGAAACTCGCAAAGGATGTGGAAATCACGCTTGAAGCGAACCCAACGTCGGTTGAGGCGGGTAAGTTTCGGGATTTTCAAGGCGCCGGTGTGAACCGTGTTTCCCTCGGATTACAAGCACTTCACGACCATGATTTAAAGCGTCTGGGTAGGCTTCATTCCGTCGATGAAGGTCTGCGTGCCATTGAAATCGCGCAAAGCTCCTTTCCTCAGGTCAGTTTCGATCTGATCTACGCCCGACAAGATCAAACCTTGTCGGAATGGCAGGCGGAACTAACCCGCGCTTTGTCGTTAGGAACCGACCATTTGTCGATGTATCAGTTAACGATTGAGGACGGCACTGCGTTTGGTCGCCTTCACAAAGCTGGGCGGCTTTCTGGTCTGCCAAAGGACGATTTGTCGGCTGACATGTACGCGCTGACCCAACAGATTTGCGACACAGTCGGAATGCCTGCCTATGAGGTTTCAAATCACGCCAAGCCCTGGGCGCAGTCCAAGCACAATTTGATCTACTGGCGCAGCGGTGATTTTCTGGGCGTGGGGCCGGGGGCACATGGGCGGCTAACGTTTGACGACGAGCGTTTTGCGACAGAAACCAATCTGTCGCCTGAAATCTGGCTGGAATCGGCGTTGCTGGGAAAAGGGGAGTCTCTGCGCGAATTGGTAAGCCCCCGTGAAGGGGCGATTGAGCAATTGATGATGGCCTTGAGGTTAACCGAGGGCGTAGGTCTAAACCGCGTCCGCGCATTGGATAGAACGTTGATTAACAACGGTAAACTGGCGGATTTGGAACAAATGGGTTTCGTGAAACGGGACGGCGACCGACTTGCAGCGACGCCGTCTGGCCGAATGATCCTCAATACGCTAATCAAGGAACTGATTAATGACTAAGCATTCTTTACGCGGCGCAATCAGATGAGAATTGTCTGGTTGCTTGCCGGTCTGATTTCTTTAGCGTTGGGCATGATCGGCGCGGTCCTGCCGTTACTGCCGACGGTGCCGTTTTTGCTGTTGGCGACATTTTGCTTTGCGCGTTCTTCTAACCGATTGCACGATTGGCTGATTAATCACCGTTTTTTTGGCCCACCAATTGTCGCCTGGGAAAAGGGTGGTGTAATCGGCCGGCGTGCGAAGATCATGGCAAGCGGTTCGATTTTCGCCACCTTTGGCGTGTCGCTTTATCTTTCTGCCGGCCCCATTGTGCTTGGCATTCAGGCGGTTGTGCTTACGCTGGTATCAATCTTTATTTGGTCGCGTCCTGAGACTCTGCCGTCAAAATCCGACAAAGATCATCAAGCTGATCCAAAGAAGCGTAGCTGACCGTCACAACACCAGATTCCGACCCCGCATTGAAATCAATTTCGATTTTCATGCCCAGTTGAGACGACAAATGCTGTTCCAGTTCTTTGGTATCAGCATCCTTTTCCGCCTTGTTTTTGTTAAAAGAAACCTTTTTGGCGGGCTTGGTTTTCCCCAGCTTTTCCGTCTGCCGGACGGATAGCCCCTTGCCGATAACGCTGCGGGCCAATTCTGATGGATTGTCGGCAGTGACCAACGCACGCGCATGTCCGGCCGTCAATTTTCCCTCTCGCAGATAGGTCAAGACATCCTCGGGCAGAGATAGCAAGCGCAGCAGATTTGCGATGTGGCTGCGGCTTTTCCCCAATACTTCGGCCAACCTTTCCTGGGTATGGCCGAACTTGTCCATAAGCTGCCGGAAACCCAGCGCCTCTTCCACCGCGTTCAGGTCTGCACGTTGAATGTTCTCGATTATTGCCAGTTCGAACACTTCTGTATCGTTCAAATCGCGGACCAAGACAGGCAGTTCATGCAGATTTGCCAACTGCGCGGCACGCCAACGGCGTTCGCCCGCAACGATTTGATAATCGCCCGCTCTGTTAGGGTCGCGGCGCACCAAGAGCGGTTGAATGACGCCTTTTTCACGGATAGAGGCGGCCAATTCGTCCAGTTCTGTCTTAACAAAATCGCGTCTGGGCTGATCGGGATTTGGGTGGATTTTTTCGATCGGCAAATGCGTGTCTGGCGCACGAGCAGCGTCATTTTCACCCGAGGCATGCGCGGGTGAAATGATGTCTGCGTCAGCCATCAATGCGGATAGGCCGCGCCCAAGGCCCCGTTTTCCTGTTACTGGATTAGCCATATTTATCAACCCTTTAACTTGGTTTTGCCTTTAATATTCAGGCCTGTCGCCGCAGGACTTCTGCCGCAAGTTTTTGATAGGCAATACTGCCCTTGCTGGTGTGGTCATACAGCAAAGCCGGCATCGCATAAGACGGTGCTTCGGAAAGGCGCACGTTCCTTGGAATGATGGTTTTAAACACCAGATCCCCCAGATTATCGCGCACATCCTTTTCAACCTGATGGGACAGCCGGTTGCGTGAGTCGTACATCGTCAGCACCACGCCTTCGATCCGAATTTCAGGATTGATTGATTGGCGAACTTCGCGGATTGACAGCATTAACTGCGACAACCCTTCGAGCGCGAAAAACTCGCATTGCAGCGGCACCAATACGGAATGCGCGGCGACCATGGCGTTCACAGTCAGTAGATTTAGCGAAGGCGGGCAATCAATCAGAACGTAGTCAAAGTCGAAGGCGTCCATTTCCGGCCCGCGCAGGATCTTTCGCAACCTAGTTGCGCGCCCGTCATTTCCTGCAAGCTCGATATCCGCTGAACTAAGGTCGGTGGTCGCCGGAGCGATCAAAAGGTTCGGAACTTGCGTTTCACACACAACATCTTCGACTGCGGCGCCATTTAACAACAAGTCATAGGTGGTCATGTTCCGTTGAGCGGTCTCGATGCCCAGTCCGGTTGACGCATTTCCTTGCGGATCGATGTCGATCAGCAGTACAGATTTTCCAACTGCCGCAAGCGCCGTCGCTAGATTTATCGCTGTCGTTGTTTTTCCTACTCCGCCCTTTTGGTTCGCGATTGCGATAATTTTTGGCCCTTGGGGCTTATTATTCGGGTCAGACACGCAGAAACTCTCCAATTTTCAGAATTTTGCCGTCTGAATCGGTCATGCTGGGTAATATTTGCGTTTCGAATGTCCAGCATTTTCGCACTTCCGTCAATTCGGATTCATAGCTTCGGCCCTTGGAAAACAAACAAATCGTGTTTTCAGTCCCATGTCGTTCGGCAAATCCCAATAGTTTCGACAGTGGCGCAAGCGCACGGGCAGAAATGACATCTGCCTGCTGTGGTTCAAGATTTTCCACCCGTTCCGTGAATAATTCCACCGAAATTCCCATTTCGCGTGAAGCATTCTGCAAAAACGCGCCTTTTCGTGCGTCGCTTTCAACAAGTGTGACCTGCAAGTCAGGGACCTCATCAGCCGCCAGAAGCGCGATGACCAGCCCTGGGAACCCAGCGCCGCTGCCAAGATCCAACCAGGTTTTTGCGCTGGCAGGCCGCAATGCCCATATTTGAGCGGAATCTAGGAAATGTCGGGTCCATATTTCGTTGATTGTATTCCGTCCCACCAAATTGATCGCGGGATTCCACTTTCGCAGCAGCGTTTCATATATCTTCAGTCGTTCAATTGTTTCACGTGAAACATTGAGCACGCTTTGAAACCGTTCACTATCCTGATCATTAGCCATCATGCTGACTTAACACGGTTTTTTTGCCGCAACTTCGCCAATATTAGTGTCAGCGCGGCAGGGGTCATACCGTCAATTCGGCTTGCCTGGCCCAGCGTTCGGGGTTGCACGGCCGTCAATTTTGATTTTAGTTCATTGGAAAGGCCAGAAAAGGCGGAAAAATCAAATCCGTCCGGAATTTTATGCGCCTCGTCCCTTTTCAATGCCGCCACATCCCCCGCCTGACGGGCAATGTAATGGGCATAAAGTGCGTCTTTTTCCACCTGTTCGGAAATTTCCGATGTGATTTCATATAGTTCCGGCCAGACCGCACGCAGATTATCAAACGAAATTTTGTCGTGGCTTAGTAGGTTGAACCCGCTGCGGCGAACGCCATCCTGATTAACGGCAAACCCGGCTTTCAAGGCCTCGGGTGGTGTCATTGTTAGTTTGCGTAGTTGATTTGTCGCGAGATGCAGGTCGTTCATTTTGCGCGTAAAAACTTCTGCACGCGCTTGGCCAACACAACCAAGATCAATTCCTTTTTGGGTCAACCGCTGATCCGCGTTATCTGCGCGTAGCGAAAGTCGAAATTCAGCGCGTGACGTGAACATGCGGTAAGGTTCGGAAACGCCGCGCGTCACGAGATCGTCAATCATCACGCCTATATATGCCTCGGACCGGTCAAAAATGACGTCATCGTTGCCAGCGGCAGCAGCGGCGGCGTTTAGGCCGGCGACCAAACCTTGAGCCGCAGCCTCTTCATACCCAGTTGTGCCGTTGATTTGCCCAGCCAGATACAAGCCAGCGACCGCCTTGACCTCTAATGTTGGTCGCAACGCTCGGGGATCAACGAAGTCATATTCGATCGCATATCCCGGTTGCAGGATTCTCGCGTTTTCAAGGCCTTTGATGGAGGCAACATAGGCCATTTGAACGTCAACAGGCAGCGAGGTCGATATTCCGTTCGGGTAAATGGTGTTGTCGCTCAGGCTTTCTGGTTCCAGAAAAATCTGATGTGATGATTTTTCGGAAAAACGAACGATCTTATCTTCTATTGAGGGGCAATACCGGGGACCAACGCCGTCGATATGCCCGCCGTACATCGCTGATTTCGCAAGGTTTTTCTCAATAATATCATGCGTTTCAGGATTCGTATGTGTGATCGCACATGCAATTTGCCGCGCTTTTGGTTTGTCTGAAAGGAACGAAAACAAAACAGGTTCCGGATCACCATGCTGTATTTCCAGACCGTCCCAGTTGATGGTTTTTCCGTCCAAACGCGGTGGTGTTCCGGTCTTTAGCCGACCCAAGGGCAGGCCCAAACCGTCAATGCGTTCAGCCAACGGGATAACGGCGCCGTCGCCCATGCGGCCACCCGGATGCTGTTTGTTTCCGATGTGGATGACACCGCGCAGAAAAGTGCCGGTCGTCAGAACCACCCGCCCAGACGTTACGGTCGCACCATCCGTCAGAACGACGCCGCCGATAACGCCTTGGCGAATCACCAGATCCTTAACCTCGGATTCAATGACGCTGAGGTTTGGCGTGTTTCTAATCTCGGCCTGCATGGCAGCGCGATACAATACTCGATCTGCCTGCGCACGTGGGCCCTGAACTGCCGGACCTTTGCGTCGGTTCAGCAGGCGAAACTGGATGCCTGCCCGGTCGGCCACTTTGCCCATCAGGCCGTCCAGCGCGTCAATTTCCCGAACCAGATGGCCTTTGCCGAGGCCGCCAATCGCCGGATTGCAGGACATTTCACCGATCTTGGCAAAGCTGTGGGTGATCAGCGCCGTGCGCGCGCCCGACCGAGCAGCCGCATGGGCCGCATCTGCACCGGCGTGACCACCACCAATAACCACAACATCAAAGTCATAATGTTTCACGTGAAACATTCCCTATTTGCCAAGACAAAAACTCGCAAAAATTTCATCCAGAACATGTTCTACATCGACCCTGCCAATCAGCGAATTCAATGATCTGATCGCCTGATGCAGATCCTCGGACGCCAGTTCCGACTGATCTGGGCCGGTCAATATAACATCCCGTGCAGAATTCAAAAGGGAAATTGCCCTGTCAATTGCCACGCGATGACGAAGGCGGGTTGCTGTTGCGGCACCTGCGGCGCGCTGCTTCAGGATTTCGGTGATCCTATCAACCAAATCCGCGACACCTTCGCCGGTTAAACCGGAAATCGCCAAGCCCTTGTTATTTTTACGTAAATCAGACTTTCCGCCGACAACAATATCCTGATCCTGCGGCGAAATTTGGCCCTCCGGCACCGTCTCATCCGCCACCAGAAACACCCGTAAATCGGCTGCTTTCGCCCGCCTTAGCGCCAGTTCGACCCCCAGAGTTTCGACCAGATCAGTGGTTTCCCGCAGCCCCGCAGTGTCAAGAATCGTCACCGGCAGGCCTGCCAGCTCCATCCGAACCTCAATCACATCGCGCGTAGTGCCCGCAACTTCTGACGTTATCGCAGCCTCGCGACCCGCCAAGCGGTTCAGCAATGTCGACTTGCCGACATTCGGGGGGCCGATAATGGCCACTTCAAAGCCTTCGCGAATACGTTCTGACACCCGCGTGCCTACGCTTTCCAGCACGAGTTGCGCCAAGACATCATCAAGCAGCGACAAAACTTCAGGGGTCACGTCGACCGGGATATCCTCATCCGCGAAATCAATCGTCGCTTCGATCAGTGAAACCGCCCGGATCAGATCGCGCCGCCAGCCATCTGCCTTTTCGCCAAGCGCGCCTTCAAACACCCGCATGGCCTGTTTTCGTTGCGCCTGGGTTTCTGCGTCAATCAGATCGCCCAGACCTTCGACCTGCGCCAGATCAAGACAGCCGTTTTCAAGCGCCTGACGGGTGAATTCACCGGGCTCTGCAAGGCGAAGATCGGGCAGGGCGCCAAGACAGGTCAGAACGGCCGAAATGATCGCAGGGCTGCCGTGCAGGTGCAGCTCAACCACGTCTTCGCCAGTGAAACTCGCGCCTTTTTCAAAGCACAGGACCAGCGCATCATCCAAGGTGTCGCCATTGGCGTCTTTCAAGCGCCTTAAGGCACTTTTCCGGGGCTCTGGCAGGAATCCGGCCAGCAGTGCGCCTGACTGACGGGCTTGCGGCCCTGACAGCCTGACAACGGCCACACCGGCCTTACCGGGGGCTGTTGCAAGGGCAAAGATGGTGTCCATCACTGATGCTCCTGATCGCGGGCCGAATGGGCCGCCATCAAACCACCTTGGATCAGGTGTTCATGGAATCAAAAAACTCGGAATTGGTCTTGGTCTGCTTGAGCTTTCCAAGCAGGAATTCAATCGCATCCGTGGTTCCCATTGGGTTAAGGATCCGGCGCAGAACGAAGGTCTTGGTCAGTTCCACCTTGTCGACGATCAATTCTTCTTTCCGGGTGCCGGATTTCAGGATGTCGATGGCTGGGTAGACGCGTTTGTCTGCGATCTTACGATCGAGCACCAATTCGCTATTACCGGTGCCTTTGAATTCCTCAAAGATCACCTCGTCCATGCGGCTGCCGGTATCAATCAGCGCGGTCGCAATAATGGTCAGCGAGCCACCTTCCTCGATATTACGCGCAGCCCCAAAGAACCGCTTTGGCCTTTGCAGGGCATTGGCATCAACACCGCCGGTCAGAACCTTACCGGACGAGGGCACAACGGTGTTAAACGCGCGGCCAAGACGGGTGATGCTGTCAAGCAGGATCACCACGACGCGCCCGTGTTCGACCAGCCGCTAGGCCTATTCGATAACCATTTCAGCCACCGCCACGTGACGTGTTGCCGGTTCGTCAAAGGTGGACGAGATCACTTCGCCCTTCACGCTGCGCCGCATGTCTGTCACCTCTTCCGGGCGTTCATCAATCAACAGAACGATCAAGAACACCTCGGGGTGATTAACCTCAATCGAATGGGCGATATTTTGCAGGATGACGGTTTTACCGGTCCGTGGTGGTGCTACAACCAAAGAACGCTGGCCTTTGCCGATTGGTGCCACAAGGTCGATCACGCGCGGGGTTTTATCCTTGATGGTCGGGTCTTCGATTTCCATCTTCAGACGCTCTTCGGGGTAGAGCGGCGTCAGATTGTCGAAATGTACTTTGTGCTGTGCCCGTTCCGGTGTGATGAAATTAATCAACGTCACCTCAACCAGACCGAAATATTGTTCGTTTTCCTGCGGCGCATTGATGACACCCAAAACCGTATCCCCGGTGCGCAGCGAAAACTTGCGGATCTGTTCGGGACTTACATAAATATCATCCGGGCCAGACAGATAATTCGCCTCAGGCGAGCGTAAGAAACCGAAACCGTCCTGCATCACCTCAAGCACACCATCGCCCGAAATCTCGACCCCGTCCTCTGAAACCTCTTTCAGAATGGCGAACATCATATCGCCCTTGCGCATGGTAGACGCGTTTTCAATCCCGAACTCTTCGGCCATCGCCAACAAATCAGCGGGGGTTTTTGCCTTAAGTTCGGACAGGGTCATCGTTTCTTGGGTCATGAGAACTTCCGTATAGCCGTCGCGCAATTTTGCCTGACGGATCATTCGATAATATTTCGGATGTGTCTTTTACGGCCGGACGGCCAGACCCGGCGTGTTTACAACCAAAAACTTAAGATTGTCAAACCGCGATTGAGCCGCGATTAAAACGGACGCACAATCACCATAACAACGATGACGATCATCAACACTGTCGGAACCTCGTTCATCAGGCGAAACTGTCGACCGGTGACTTTGCAAGTGCCCGCGATCAGTTCCTTGCGCCTATAGCCCAACCAGTGGTGAAACCAAGTCATGACTAAAACCATCACAGCCTTGACCCAAGGCCAGTATTCAGACCAGTCAACGATGCCCGGCGTGAAAACCAGCATCAGACCAAACACCCAGGTCGCAACCATTGCCGGGTTCATGATCAAGCGAAACAGTTTTACCTCCATCACCTGAAACAATTCACCCATCTCGCCAGTTCCGCCGCGTTCGGTGTGATAGACAAACAGGCGAGGCAAATAGAATAACCCGGCCATCCAAGCGATGACCGAGATCACGTGCAGGCTTTTGACCCAAGGGTACAACGTTGACAGAAAATCGAACATTCTAAGCACTCTTTTTAACCGGAACCTTTCGCCCTTACTAATATAAATAAAGATTAAGAAAAGGATGTAGTGTTTGTAGAGACCAATGAATCACAAGAATTCTTTAGTTACTCACCTGTTGCAGATACAAAATGTACAAAATCACAAATGGGGAAAAAGTTAAAAGTTTGGCGGGAAAACAAAACATAATACTTTAATTACAAATGGTTACAGGAGTTTGACTTGTTAACAAAAAATGAATTAATCAAAAGTCTAATAAAAACACGGCTGAATCTGGAATTAGTACACAGCCATAAATAAAACAATTCCCTGTGGAAAAAACCCGATCAAAACCTTAATGAAATAACAACAACTCGGTGTTTGGTAAAAACACGTCGGTCGTCCCGGATTAATACTTTGTTTACCCCTTCGATCATCCACAAGGTTATACATCATGTCAGACCAGATTATCCTTGCCTCAGGCTCTGAAATCCGGCGTCAAATGCTGGCAAATGCCGGGATACAATTCCGCTCCGAAGTCGCCAGAGTTGACGAAGACAGCCTAAAAGCAGCCCTGCTGGCCGCGGGTGCAACGCCACACGATATTGCCGATCAACTGGCAGAACTCAAGGCCCGTCGGGTATCGAATAAATACCCGGAAGCGATTGTTATTGGTGCGGATCAGGTTCTTGATTTCAAGGGTCAGATCCTGAGCAAGCCCAGAGACCTTGACGAGGCGCGCGCACAACTAAGCCAGCTTAGGGGCGAAAAACATAAATTGCTGTCAGCCGCAGTGATCTATCAAAACGGCCAGCCCCTGTGGCGGCATGTCGGGCAAGCCCGGCTATGGATGCGGGCGTTTACAGACGCCTATCTGGATGGCTATCTGGCGCGACTGGGTGACGACGCGCTGAGTAGCGTTGGCAGTTACAAACTGGAGGCAGAAGGTGTAAGATTGTTTTCAAAGATTGAAGGCGATTATTTTACAGTGCTTGGAATGCCGTTATTAGAACTGCTAAACCATCTGACCAATTCAGGAGCGATCGAGAAATGAAGCCCCTTGCAATACCACTGGCTGGTGTCGTTGGTTCCCCGGTGGCGCATTCGCTCTCGCCGCGGTTGCATGGCTTTTGGCTGCGCAAATACGGAATAGACGGTTATTACATTCCGATTGAACTTAGCCGCGATAGCTTTGAACGCGGCATCAAATCCCTGCCTGATCTGGGTTTTCGCGGTGTCAACGTGACCCTGCCATTCAAAGAAACCGCATTGTCGATTGCGGACGACATCACCGACCGCGCTGCGCTGATCGGGGCTGCAAACACGCTGACCTTTCGCAAGGACGGGCGTATTCAGGCTGACAACACTGACGGCTACGGCTTCATTGCCAATATCCGCCAACACGCGCCGGATTGGGCCGCAGATGCAGGACCGGCGATGGTTTTGGGCGCGGGAGGCGCGTCACGCGCGATCATATCGGCCTTGCTGGCGGAAGGTGCCCCCGAAGTTTGGCTGGCCAACCGAACCCGCAACCGGGCGGAAATGTTGCGCGAACATTTTGGCGCGCGCATAAAAGTGATCGACTGGACCAAAATCCAAACCGAACTGGCAGGCGTTACAACTTTGGTCAACACCACGTCTTTGGGGATGCAAGGCCAACCGGCACTGCAAATCTCGCTTGACCGTCTGAAGGCTGGAACGTTGGTCACCGACATCGTCTATTCGCCGTTGCGCACGGAATTGCTGGACAAGGCTGCGGCCAAGGGCTGTGTTACCGTCGATGGCCTGGGCATGCTGCTGCATCAGGCGGCCCCGGGATTTGAAAACTGGTTTCGCAAAAAACCGCAGGTCGATGACGATCTGCGCGCGGCGGTTTTGGCGACATGAGCACGCGGCGTCCCTTTGTTCTGGGCCTCACTGGGTCTATCGGCATGGGAAAATCGACCACGGCGGGATTTTTCATCGAAATGGGCGTGCCGGTTTGGGATGCTGACGCGGCGGTGCATCGGCTCTATTCGACAGGCGGCGCTGCGGTGGCGGGTATCGCTGCGATATGCCCCGACGCGGTTGTGGACGGCGCGGTTGACCGGGCCGTTTTGCGCGACTGGATTGGCCGCGATGAAACCGCTATTCGGCAGTTAGAGGTGGTGGTGCACCCCCTTGTCGCGCTCGACCGGCAGGCGTTTTTCGACAAGGCTGCGCGTGCTGGTCAAAAGCTGGTCGTCGTCGATATTCCCCTGCTGTTTGAAACCGGCGGTGACGCGAATGTTGACGCGACATTGGTGGTTTCAGCGCCCGCAGACGTGCAAAAAGCGCGTGTACTGGAACGCCCCGGCATGACAGAGGCGCATTTTGCCAAAATCTTGGCCTCGCAAATGCCGGACGTAGACAAACGCAACCGCGCGGATTTTGTGATTGAAACTACAACGCCTGAGGCGGCGCGCACAGCCGTTCAGCAAATACTGACAGACCTGAGATTAAGGATCGCCAAAGATGCGTGAAATCGTTCTGGATACGGAAACCACGGGATTTGATCCGACATCGGGCGACAGGATCGTGGAAATCGGCGCTGTTGAGCTGTTTAATCACATGCCAACCGGGCAGATTTATCACCAATACATAAACCCCGAACGGGCGATGCCGCCGGATGCCTTTGCAATTCACGGCTTGGGCGACGAGTTTTTGGCCGATAAGCCGGTTTTCAAACATATCGCGGCCGATTTCGTGGAATTTGTCGGAACGGCCAAACTGGTCATTCACAACGCCAGTTTTGACATGAAATTTCTGAATGCGGAACTGGATTGGGTCGGTCGCGCCAAACTGCCCATGGATCAGGCGATTGATACATTGGAAATTGCGCGAAAGAAATATCCCGGTGCGCAAAATTCTTTGGACGCTTTGTGTCGACGGTTCGCAGTTGATAATTCGGCCCGCGAAAAACACGGCGCGCTGTTGGACAGCGAATTACTGGCCGAGGTGTATTTGGAGCTGATCGGCGGTCGCCAGCCGGATTTGGTGTTGGCCGGTAACCACCAGCGCGATTCGTCCCGCCCGACCGGTGATGAAACCTGGAAACCGGCGCAAAGGCCAAACGCATTGCCGCCCCGCCTTTCACAACAAGAGGCGGAGCGGCATAAAGATTTTATCGCAACTCTGGGTGAGTCGCCGCTTTGGTCAAAATTCGGCCAAAACTAGCGGCTGCGGTCAGATAACGGGCTGACCCGCTTTTTCGGCTTCGGCGCGACGCTGAAGTTCCTGACGATACAGGGCCAGAAAGTCGATATTTTCAAGGTTAAGCGGCGGATATCCGCCATCGCGTGTGATGTCGCCAACGATCCGGCGCACATATGGGAAAATCATCCGGGGGCACTCGATCAACAAGAACGGATGCATCTGGTCTTCTGGCACGTTTTCAATCTGGAATACGCCGGCATATTCAAGCTCGAATATAAACAGCACCTCGTCAGATTCCTTGTTCTTGGACTCGATGTTCAGCTTCAGGATAACCTCAAAATTCCCGTCTTTTTCCCGCTTGCGCGCGTCTAGATTGACCTGAACCTGAATGTCAGGCTGTGCGTTGCCTTCAAAGCCTTTTTGCGCGGCAACGTTTTCAAACGACATGTCGCGAATGAATTGTCCCAGCACCTGCATTTTTGGCTGAAGCTGTTCAGCGGGTTGATCTTGTGCGGCGGTTTCGTCGGCCATCGGGCGCTCCTGAATAAATTTTATGTTTCCGGCGCAATGACTATCAGGTCGCTGCCACCGCTTCAATCACAGAAAGGTGTTATATTTCAAGGCTTTGTCCAGCCCGAGGGATTCTCGGGCGGTGTTGCATCATCATCATCCAAAACCGAATACTGACCTTCAAGCGTTTGACCATCTGATCGAGCAGCCCTTGGGTCGCGGTTTTGGTTGGCCCCAGTGCTGGCCGTAAAGGTAAAACTGCCCGATGTGATGCGGGATTTGGCCCAGGCCATGATCGCCAGACGAACAGGTGGCAACAGCAAGGCAAACCCAACCGCATCGGTGAAAAACCCCGGTGTCAGCAGCAATACCCCGGCCACAAGGATCATCGCGCCCTGGGCTATCGGATCCGCCGGGTTGGTGCCGTCTGACAGGGAATTTTGCAGCCGGGCCAGCGTCATCATGCCCTGCGCCCGCATCAACGTGGTCCCGGCAATCGCCGTCAGGACCACAATGGCCAGCGTTGGCCACAACCCGATTGCGCCGCCGACCTGAATAAACAGCCCGATTTCAACAATTGGTACGACCACAAACAGTAAAAACAGCCACATCGCGAAAACCTCATCCTTTCAGTGTCTCACCTGTGGTAGACTTGACCACGGGCCTGTCATACATATGTGCAAATCGGCCCAGTTACCATGATTGGGTAAATATTTTCAGGAGTCACCTTAATGAATTCCGCTATTATCCAACTGCTTGTATTGGCCGGGATCGCCTTGTTTCTGGTTCTGCGTCTGCGCAACGTGCTTGGCACCCGCGAAGGGTTTGAACAAAAACCAACGCCGCAGGCACCAACAACTGCGCCACAGGCCCGCCGCGACTTTGAAGTTATCGAAGGCGGCGTTGATCTGGACATCGCGGATCATATTGATGTGACCGGCAAGTCGGGCAAAGCGCTGTTGAAAATGAAAGTTGCCGAGCCAAGCTTTAACGTCACCGAATTCTTGTCTGGTGCGCGGGGCGCTTATGAAATGTTGCTGATGGCGTTTGAAAACGGTGACAAGGATACCCTGAAACGGTTCCTGTCTGACGATGTTTACACCAGCTTTGCCAGCGTCATTGAAACCCGCGAGGCCGAGGGGTTGCGTATTGATGCCACCTTCATTGGTGTGCGTGAACTGAAACTGGTGGCCGCTGAGTTCGATGAAAAATCGGGCGAGGGTGAAATCACCATCAAATTCGTGGCTGAACTGACATCGGTTGTCCGGGATCAGGCTGGCGAAGCTGTCGAAGGCAACCCAGATGAGATCAAGCGCCAAAAAGACGTCTGGTCGTTTGCGCGCATCATGGGTGCGGATGATCCCAACTGGCAGTTGGTTTCAACAGGCGGATGATGCGATCTGCCCGAATGCTGGCCGCTGCGGTTTTCGCGGTTGGCATTTTGGCGACCGCGGTGTCAGCAAACGCCGGAACCACCTATAAAATCACCCATTACGACAAGCTGCTGGGCTGGAATTTCGACGATCATGCAGCAGCACTTGCTACATTTCTGAACACATGCCCGGACATTTCAGCACCGGAATGGGCGCCGCTTTGCGAATACGCGGCGACCAAACCCAATGCGCGGGCGTTTTTTGAAACCTTTTTTGTGCCGGTGATCATTCAGCCAAACAGCCGCGCGCTTTTTACCGGGTATTTTGAGCCTGAACTGGCAGGCTCGCTTTATAAAGTCGGGAAATACCAGTATCCAATTTATGCCAAGCCCAAGAACCTGACGCCAAAAGACCCAGCCCTGACCCGGGCCTTGATCGACAATGGCGCGCTGGCCCACAAAGGGCTGGAAATTGCCTATGTCGATGATCCGGTTGAGGCGTATTATCTGCATATTCAGGGATCTGGCCGCATCAACCTGACGAACGGCAACACGATCCGCGTCGGCTATGCCGGTGAAAACGGCCATGTCTATCGTTCCGCCGCCAGCGAGATGGTGAAACAGGGGCTTATCAATTTCAAAACCGCGTCAATTGCCGGCATCCGTAACTGGGTTAGGCGCAATCCCGAACAGGGGATCAAAGCCCTGCAATTCAACGCCTCTTACGTGTTTTTTCGCCGACTTGAAAACGACACCAACGGTGCCGGTCCGCAAGGCGCGCTTGATCGGCCTATCACGGCCATGCGCTCAATCGCGGTTGATCCAAGGTTTACGCAGTTGGGCGCGCCGGTCTGGATCGAAAAAGGCGGGCAAAACGCGATGCGTCGGTTGATGATCGCGCAGGACGTGGGTTCAGCGATCAAGGGGCCGCAACGGGCCGACATCTTTTTCGGTTCCGGCGTTGCTGCAGGACAGTTGGCGGGCCAGACCAAAGATGGCGGACGGATGGTGGTTCTGCTGCCAATCGCCATCGCCTATCGCCTTGTTCCCGAAGGTTAATCCATTGATTCGCAAACGAAAAACCCGATCGTTGACAGAAGGCGAACACTCCCTCTGGGCCCGTGTCATTGAAACAGCCGAGCCGATCAGGCCGGGGATTTCAACCCTCGTGCAAACACTGGACCCACCAGAGCACCGCCCATACCCGACGCCCGCACGCCTGCGACCGTTTCAGATTGGCGAAACGGCGAAAAAGCCTGCGCCAAGCCATCATTTGCGGCCGGATCTCGATGAACAGTTCGCCAAAGTGTCGCCTAACATGGACAAGCGCAACTTTGACCGACTGAAAAAGGGCAAGCTGAAGGTCGACGGCAAGCTTGATTTGCACGGCATGAACCTGTCGCAGGCACATCCGGCACTGAACCGGTTTGTGCGTGAATCCCACAGTTCCGGCAAGCGCCTGTTGCTGGTGATCACGGGCAAGGGAAATTCATCCCGCAATCATGACGACCACATGTCCGGCAGGCGTGGCGTTTTGAAACATCAGGTTCCGCAATGGCTGACGATGGCGCCACTTGCGCCGATGGTTTTGCAGGTCACACAGGCGACGCAAAAACATGGTGGCACGGGGGCCTATTACGTTTACCTCAGGCGTCAGCGATAACCGGCAGGCTGGGCGAGGCCTTGCGCATGGCGAAATGGGTCAGGAAACACGCCGCCAGAATGTAAATCGCAAACCCCAGCATCTGGTCCTTAAACGGGATGCCGTAATCAATCAGCGCCCCGGTCAGGCCCGGCCCAAGGGCTGAACCAAACACCATCAACGCCGTGGCCAGCGATTTCACCGCGCCAAGGCTTTTGGTGCCGTAAAATTCCGGCCAGAACGCGCCAAACAAGGTCGCACCGCCACCCTGCATCAGACCCATCATGAAAAAGCCAACAGCCGCGCTGGCCAATGTATCGCCCAGACCAAAGATCACATAACCAATGGCCATCGGCACCTGAAACCAAGCGATCAGGCGACGGCAGCCGAAACGGTCAATCGCCACACCGTAGGCAAACATCGCAAGGATCGTGGTTGTGGTGTAAAGTGGAAACAACGCCACGAAATGCGCGTGTTCCCAGCCCTTTGACTGCGCCAGATGCACCTGTTGAAAGAACAATGATGTGCTGAAAATGCCGGGGGCTGTCACGGCTGGGATCAGCATCCAGAACAACCAATGCGACAGGGTATCACGCCGCGTCCAATGCTTACCGTTCATCCCGACCGAACTTTTGGCCTCGGCCATGGATTGCGGTGTGCGTTCCTGTTTCAGCAACATCATCAACACCGGAATCATCGCAATCGCCAGTATCGCCGCCAAAACCCACAGTGATCGCCATGGCATGAACGCCAAAAGGAACACAAACACGATCGGAAACAGCGCTTCGCCAAACGAAAAGCCCAGGGTTGAAATCGCCAAGGCCTTGCCGCGAGCCGCAGAAAACCAGCGCGCTATGGCCACTACGGATATATGTGACAGCATGCCCTGTCCCGTGAACCTGAGCGCGAAAATCGCGAAAGGCAACGCCCATGCGCCGGGAATGCCGGCCATGAACAAACATGACAGCGCCAGTAATATGATAACCACCGTGCTAAGCGTGCGCGCCCGGAACCGATCTGACAGCGTACCGCCATAGAGCATCACAACAGCAGAGGCCGCCGTTCCCATCGAATAAATGCCACCCCATTGACCGTCGGTCAGGCTGAACTCGGCCATAATCTCGCCCGCGAAGATCGAGATGAAAAACGTCTGGCCATAAGACGAGCTAAGCGAGATCAACCCCCCCGCCAGCAGCCAGCGTTTGTTTAACGATATGAACTCAAGAATCCGCATTCGCGGATCATGCGCAGGGTTTTATTGCGGCGTCACGGGGAAACTTGTGGGCTTTGGGCGGTTACAACACATACCGCGATAAATCGGTTGAACGTGACAGTTCGCCAAGGTTTGCCTCGACAAACGCGGCATCGACTGTGACCGCGTCGCCGCCACGATCCGGGGCGGAATAGCTTAGTTCCTCGAACACCCGTTCAAGCACGGTATAAAGCCGCCGCGCGCCGATGTTTTCAACCGATTGGTTCACTTCAGCAGCGATATGCGCCAAGGCCCTTATCCCCTCAGGGGTGAAGTCGACGTTCACCTGTTCGGTCGCCATCAGGGCGGTGTATTGCCGGGTCAGCGCGTTGTCGGTTTCCGTCAGGATGCGCACAAAATCGTCTTCGGTCAGCGCGCGCAGTTCCACCCTGATCGGCAGGCGGCCCTGCAATTCCGGCAGCAAATCCGACGGTTTGGCGATGTGAAACGCGCCGGATGCGATGAACAGGATGTGGTCGGTTTTGACCGGGCCGTGTTTGGTTGAAACGGTCGTGCCTTCGATCAGGGGCAGCAGGTCGCGTTGCACGCCTTCGCGCGAAACATCACCGCCGCGTGCATCGGTGCGGGCGCAAACTTTGTCGATCTCGTCCAGAAACACGATGCCGTTTTGTTCAACCGCTTCAACCGCTTCGCGGGTTGCGGCCTCTTGATCCACCAGTTTGTCGGCTTCTTCGGTGATCAGCAGGGCATAGCTGTCGGAGACCTTCATTTTCTTGCGTTGGGTCCGCCCGCCAAATGCCTTGCCGAACATGTCACCGATATTCAGCATTCCCATGCCAGAACCGGGCTGACCGGGAATATCCAGCATCTGCATCGGGTTGGTGGTGTCGGCCACATCAAGTTCGATTTCCTTGTCATCGAGCAGACCCTCGCGCAACTTCTTGCGAAACATTTCGCGCGTTGCATCACGGGCGTCGGTACCGGCCAGAACATCAATAACCCGTTCCTCAGCCGAGGCATGTGCATTCGCCTTGACCTCTTCGCGGCGGTTTTCCTTGATCATCAGAATCGCGCTGTCCACCAGATCGCGCACGATCTGTTCCACGTCACGACCGACATAACCAACCTCGGTAAACTTGGTGGCTTCAACTTTGATAAAGGGGGCATTGGCCAGCTTGGCCAAACGCCGGGATATTTCTGTTTTGCCAACCCCGGTCGGCCCGATCATCAGGATGTTCTTTGGATAAACCTCGTCACGCAGATCGTCATCCAACTGATTGCGGCGCCAGCGACTGCGCAGGGCCACGGCCACCGCCCGCTTGGCGTCATTCTGGCCGATGATAAAGCGATCCAGTTCTGAAACGATCTCGCGCGGGGTCAGGTCGGTCATGCTTTGATCACTTCCACAGTCATATTGCCATTGGTGTAAACACAAATCTCTGCCGCGATTGTCAGGGCGCGTCTGCCGATTTCTTCGGCGGTGTTTTTGCTGTCAGACAGCGCGCGCGCCGCCGCCAATGCGTAGTTCCCGCCTGATCCGATCGCGGCGACGTCGTTTTCAGGTTCCAGCACATCGCCAGCACCGGTGATCACAAACAGGTCTTTGCCATCGGTGACGATCAACATCGCCTCAAGATTCCTAAGGTATTTGTCCATCCGCCAATCCTTGGCCAATTCAACGCTTGCGCGGGCCAGTTGACCGGGTGCGGCTTCCAGCTTGGCCTCAAGCCGTTCCAGCAGGGTAAACGCATCAGCCGTTGACCCGGCAAAGCCGCAAACAACGTCAAAACCACCCGGTGAAATCCGCCGCACCTTGCGCGCCGTGCCTTTGATGACTGTCTGGCCAAGGCTGACCTGACCATCACCGACGATGGCAACCTCGCCATCCTTTTTCACACCGATGATCGTCGTCCCGTGCCAGCCGGGAAAATTCGTGGATGTCGACATTAAACCCTCCGTTCAACAAGGACTATATGGAAGCAACAATCGCAAGAAACAACCTCTGGCTTGTCTGGATTGGGCCAAAGCCATAGTCTGCGATGTAAAAAGGCGGGGGTGACGTGGCAGACAGCAAACAACTGGGCATCTATCTTGACGATGGTTTGCGACAGGACGTGGAAAACGGCCAACACAATTTTTTCGGCCTTGTGATCAAGACGTTTGAGGGTCGCGGATTTGAGGTCGCGTTGCATCCCAATACGGATGATGAACGCGCGCGATCTAAGGACAGGGCTGGCTATAGCCTTTTTCATCTTGAAACACCGACCCACAAACGGGCGCTGGATGTACGGCTGGCCTATATGTACCCGTTCTGGCGGTTTGAGAAAGCGCAATGGCGCGAGGAATATCGCGTCGCCCTGAAACCGTTTGACGCCAGCCTGATCGACGGCGAAACCGCGCGGGCGTTTCAGCGGTATTGGCGAAAACGCATTGTGATGCCGGTGGCACCTGTGCCGGACCTTAGGGGGCATGTTCTGATCGCGCTGCAGGGCAAGTTGCTGGATCAACGCCACGGCCAAAGCATGACGCCGATTGATATGATCCATGAAACGCTGGAACAGGACAAGTTCCGCCCGATCATCATCAAAAAGCACCCGAAAGAGGATTATTCAGACGCCGAACTGGCGGCATTGCAGGGGCTTACGGCCCATCCACGGGTGCGGTTTATGGGCGATGACATTAACGCGCTGCTGCGGAATTGCGACTATGTCGTGACCCAGAATTCAACCGTGGCAGTGACCGGTCTGTTGCACAACAAACCTTCAATCTTGTTCGCCGAGGCCGATTTTCACCATCTTTTCCAAAGCGTTAACCGCGTTGGTGCAGTGCGCGCATTTCGTGACATTCTGTCGGCGCGGCGAAGCTATGCGAAATATTTCTATTGGTACCTGCAACTGAACGCGATCAATGCCGGGCGTGGCGGAGCCGCAGAAAAAATTCTGCAAAACTGTCGTGAACTGGGTTGGGAGGTTTAAACAGGTGGCTCGTATAGTTTGAAGCCGATTTTCTGACGTTCCTCTAGCACGGTCATCACCTGTTCGCGTTGGGCCTCGGTCATATCCGGCCACGGAGTGTCGCCTGAGATCAGACCGCCTGCTTTTAGCGCGCGATACGTCTCAGCGAAATCAAGTTCACCGTATGACAGGCGGCTGGGCCTTGCGTGATTGACGGGAATCCAATGGCATTTCAGCGCGTTAATGGTCACCGTGTCGATATTGCAAAAGGCTTTGAACTGAAGCTCGAATTGTTCTGCCACGTTGGGCCGTCGCGCCATAACGGCGATTTTGGTGGTTGGTTTCACCACAAGGGCCGCCATATGCAGTGGCGAGCCATCCGGCGAGACGATAAAATCAGCCGATTTATAGGCCACAAGCTGTTCTTCGTGGCTGTGTTTTTGCGGATGGAAAATGCGGTATCCCTCGGCTGCTAAAAATTCCTCGATCACGGTTTCACCGATCAGGCCGCCCCGTTGCTGCGGCAGTTCCGAGCGTGAGACATACAGTTTTTTCGCGCCATCATCGGCGATTTTCTCGCCCATCCGGTTGCGCATGAAATTTCGGTATTCCGGCAGACCTTCGATCATGCCGAACATGCCGAAACCCTGTTGCGGCACCAGAACGCTGTCAAATTGCGCGGGTTCGGGCAGGTTGTAGATTGGACATTCAATGCCCAACAGGCGCATGAACGGCGTGTAGACGTTCAAAACATGGTCAATCCGGCGCTGAACCTTGGGAACAAACACGATGCCGTCAATTTTGTCCTGCAATTGTTCATAAGCCCAAAGCCGGGCCGTGGTTTCCACAAGGAAATGCCCGAAATGGCCGAACATCAACCCACCGAACATCATTTTGCCGGGGATTTTTTCAAT
>JAJFIC010000033.1 GCA_021775315.1 Paracoccaceae bacterium | reverse complement strand
CTAGCGCGCGCGCATATCCCGATACGTCGCGCTGATGGCCGTAAAGCGTGTCGAATTCCACAAAATTTGAAAACACCAGCGCGCCATCATCTGCGGTATCAACAAGCCCCGCCAGATGGTCAAACAAAGACGCGTCGCCTTTGCCCTTATAATGCGCGGCGATACCACGACCTGAGAATATATCGTTGATCTTGCCGACAGAATACACCTTACCACCAGCCCGCGCGACAAAATCGCATAGGGTATCAAACGGCGGCTCAATCGCGAAATCTTTGCGGTTTGGGGTGCGCGAAAAACCTTGCGCAGCGTTGCCGACAAAGGGCCGCGCGATCACCCGCCCGACCTTCATCGCGTGCAACATCGGTGCAAGATCACGGCACAGTTGCAACAACCGCGCCAGCCCAAAGGTTTCCTCATGTGCCGCGATTTGAAACACGGAATCCGCCGAGGTGTAGCAGATCGGCCAGTCCGTGCGCATGTGTTCCGCCGCAAATTCGTCAATGACCGGAATGCCAGATGCGTGGCAATTCGCCAGAATGCCACCAACCCCGGCCAGTTCGCAAACCCGATCAACCACGTCCTGAGGGAAAGTCGGCGTCTCGTCCGGGAAATAGTGCCAGTCCCAAGGCACCGGCAGACCTGCCATTTCCCAGTGGCCCGACGGCGTATCCTTGCCTTTTGAGACCTCGGTCGCGGCCCCCCAATGCCCTTCCGGCGTCGCGGTCAGCCCCGGCGTTTCGATCCCGGTTGCCAACCGCACAGCCGCGCCAAGCCCTAATCTGTCAAGGTTGGGCACATGCAATGGCCCATCGCGCCCTTGCTGGGCCTGACCATTTGCGCAAGCTTCGATGATATGGCCCAGCGTGTTGCTGCCAGCATCACCAAAGGCAGCAGCGTCCGGCGCGCCACCACAGCCACAGGAATCCAGAACCGTCAGGAAAACACGCGCCATCAACCGATCCTTTTCACAATCAATGGGGCCTCGTCACCCGGCACATCGCCAAGCGTATACGCCGCTAAAACAGTCGCTTTTGCCTGCGCCAAAGCATCCGCATCCGCTGCATGAACAACGGCGATCGGATCACCTGCCTGAACATGCGCCCCAAGCCCGGCAAGCTGATCCAACCCGACAGCATAATCCAGCGGATCACCCTGTTTTTGCCGCCCACCACCAAGCCCAACAACCGCCAGACCCAATGCGCGCCCGTCTATTGCGGTAACAAAACCGGCCTTTGGAGCCTCAATTTCGCCCACCACATGCGCCTTTGGCAAATAATCCCCACTACGTTCGACAAAATTCGTCGGCCCGCCCAAAGCTGCCACCATACGGCCAAAACATTCAGTGGCCGCACCGCTTTGAAAAGCAGCGGCAATCATGGCTTGACCTTCAGCCGCGCGTTCACACAGCCCGCCGATTTCCAGCAAAACGCCGCCCAGCGCCACGGTCACATCCCAAAGCCGGCTGTCGATTGCGTCACCGCGCAGAAACGCCACCGCATTGGCCACCTCCAGCGCGTTGCCTGCTGAAGACGCCAAGGGTTCGTTCATGTCTGTGATTAGCGCCGCAGTTTTGCACCCTGCTCCACCGGCGACAGAAACCAGCGCCTTGGCCAGCGCGACGGCCTCTTCCGGTTGGCTTAAAAACGCCCCGGACCCGGTTTTCACATCCAGAACAAGCCCTTCAAGCCCCGCCGCCAGCTTTTTCGACAGAATCGACGCGGTGATCAAATCAGGGCTTTCAACGGTTCCGGTCACATCCCGGATCGCATATAGACGTTTATCCGCCGGGGCGATGTTGCCGCTTGCCCCAACGATTGCACAGCCAACCTCGCCCACGACCTTGCGCATATCCGCCACGCTGACCTCGGTTCGATAACCGGGAATTGCGTCCAGTTTATCAAGCGTGCCGCCCGTGTGGCCAAGCCCGCGACCTGAAATCATCGGCACGTAGGCCCCACAAACCGCCAAAGCCGGGGCCAGCATCAGGGACACGTTATCGCCAATCCCGCCGGTCGAATGCTTATCCAGCACCGGCCCGGGGTAATCCCAGTTTTGCACGTCCCCGCTGTCGCGCATTGCCAGTGTCAGGGCGACGCGCTCATCCTCGTCCATGCCATTCAGCAAAACCGCCATGGCAAATGCACCCGCCTGCGCGTCGGTTACCGCACCATTGGCCAAACCATTGGCGAACCAGCGGATCTGGTCCCCGCTCAGCCTTTCGCCGTCGCGTTTTCGGGCGATGATTGCGCGGGCATCCATGTCAGCGTTCCAAATGTGCAGGTGCAAACGCGCCCGGCAGCAAATCAGACATGCGCATTCTTTGCGTCTCACCGCTCAGCCCGGCCAAGGCAATTTCGACCTCGGGGGCGGCAAATTCCGCCAGCTTCTGGCGGCACCCGCCACAAGGCGTCACCGGTTGTGGGCTGTCGGCAATCACCAGAACCTCAGCAATTTCAGTCTCGCCTGCCGCTATCATCGCCGCGATTGCGCCCGCTTCTGCACATGTGCCTTCAGGATACGCGACGTTTTCAACGTTACAGCCAGCAAAAATCGCACCCGAAGTGGTTCTGATAGCGGCCCCGACCTTGAATTGAGAATAGGGCGAATAGGCGTTTTCCCTGACCGCTTTTGCGGCGTCAAACAGGCTCATAATCAGAAATCTCCGGCTTAGGTTGAACAAGTTTGTGCGCTTGCCGGGCAAGATGCAAGCCCACGCGGCCACCTTAAGCGCGTTTACTCTGGTGGCAGTTAGGTTTGGGGTTTAGTGCCAAGCCTCACGCTTGCGATAGAGCGTCGAGGGCGACACATCCAGCACCCGCGCCGCCTTGGTAATCGACCCGCCGTTGCGCTGGATCGTTTCTTCGATCACCATGCGTTCAATATCCGCCAAAGGCAGCCCGATTAGGTCATCCAGTTGGCTGACCTGACCATTTTCACGCGCCTGCAATACCTGACCAGATAGCCCTACGCCGCCACCGGCAATTGCCTCGCTCAAATGTAAGATTTCCAACGGCAACATTGTGGTCGTGACACATTCGCCGTCGTTCAACACCACGACATTGCGAAGAGTGTTCAGCAACTGGCGCACATTCCCCGGCCAAGGCAGTTTGCGAAACAGGCTTTTGACCTCGGCATCCAACCGCTCAAACGTGCGGCCTTCCTCACCCGCATAGACCTTAAGCATATATTCCGCGATTTCCAGCACATCGTCGCCGCGTTCGCGCAGTGGGGGCAAATGGATCGGAATGACATGCAACCGGTAAAACAAATCTTCGCGCAGGCGACCGTTTTTAACCTCTTCATAGGGGTCGCGATTGGTGGCGCAAATGATCCGCACGTTCACTTTGCGCGCTGAAACCGACCCGACCGGCTGAATGGTTGAGGTCTGCAAGAACCGCAGCAACTTGGTTTGCAGGTTCATATCCATTTCGCAGATTTCATCCAGAAACAGCGTGCCGCCATCCGCCGCCCCTGCCGCACCCATCTTATCCGCAATCGCCCCGGTAAACGAGCCTTTCAGATGGCCGAAAACCTCGCTTTCCAGCAAATCGGACGGGATCGCACCGCAATTGAGCGGCACAAACGGACCCGAGGCACGGGTTGACGTGTCATGCACGGCCTGTGCGCACACCTCTTTACCTGTTCCGCTTTCGCCAGAGATGAACACTGTCGCCATCGAACGGCTGATCGAACTGATTTTGCTGTAGACCTCTTGCATCACCGGGGATGTGCCGATGAAGCCCTGAAAAAGGCCATCTTCGACTTCACCAACCTCTCCAACGCTGGGAACACGGGATAGGTCTATGGCGTTTTCGATCACGCTGATCAGGCGGGTTTCGTCAAACGGTTTGACCAGAAATTCAAAGGCCCCGCCGCGCATCGCTTCGACCGCTTTGTTAATGGACCCATTGGCTGTGATCACGATCACCCGGGTTTCAGACACCATCTCCAGCATCTCGGCCATCAGATCCAAGCCGCAACGATCCGGCAGTTTCAGATCCAGCAGAACCACATTGGGCCGGTCTGATTTGAATTGCCTGAGGCCGTCAGCAGCGGTGCCCGCGCAGTTCACGCTGAACCCGGCTTTGCGCAAAACGGCCTGATACACCATCTGCAAGGACGGCATGTCTTCGATTAAAAGAAGTGGTTCGCTCATGACTGACAATCGTTAACAGATGCGGTTACGGGTAACGTTCTATTTTGGTTTGTTCGTCCAGTATAAACCCTTGCAACTCTCTGAGACCAGAGAGACATGCACCGCACAACTCGTCCACATCGCTGGCTTCCTGCCGGTTGGCCGCGCTGTTCAACCTTTGCGCGATAAGTTGCAGGGGGCGTGCACCGATTGCCCCGGCAACCGAGATCAGAATATGGGTTTGTGATCTGATTTCTGCAAGGTCCAGACTGTGCCGTCCGCGGCCCAATCCTTCGGCCACGGAATCTGTATCGGCCTGCAATTTACCCAGCAATTCAGGCATGGATTCCGCACCGATGGTTTCGATCAACGTATCAAAAACGGCGCGGTCAATCAGAACATCCGGCGGCAAATCGGCCCCGGCGGATTGGGTTGGAACAACCTGCATCCGGGATTTTGCGCCGTTCAGATACTCCAAAATCGCAATGCCCATTTCCGAAATGCTCATCACTGGTTTGGCGATAATTCCCGTCGCCCCGGCGGCGTAAATCCGTTCACGATGTTCGCGCATCACATAGGCGGTCAGGGCGACCAACGGCATTTCAGACACAGGTGCCGCCATCGCGCGAACTGTTTTAATCAACTCCAGCCCCGTCATACGTGGCATTTCGATGTCCAAAAGCGCCAGATCAAAAACCTCATTTTCCAGCATGTCCAACGCTTCCAGCCCGTCAGACGCAACGGCATAATCTGCCCCCATCGCACGCAACATCTGTGTGGCCACCAATTGGTTTGTCTTGTTGTCTTCGGCCAGCAAAATCCGCAGGCCGGACAGATCAACCGGTTCGTCCGGTTGCGGATCACTAGGTTTTGCGTCGCGACGCAGGCTGCGGTCAAACCAGCTTTCATGCGGCAAGGTTAATTCAGCCACAGCGCCAACCGGGTTTCCTGCATCGTCAAAGCGATTTTTGATGTCCAATTGCGCCTCCAGCAAATCAGACAATTCTTTGGCAATAAACAACCCCAACCCTGTACCGGGTTTGGCTGTGCCGGTTGGACGCCCCTCGTATTCAAACAATCTGGCCAACGCGTCGCCAGAGAAGCCCGGCCCGCAATCCTCGATCTTAAAGCGCAGCGATTGGTCTGGCTGACAAGCAACCGACATAACCACCTGACCAGCATCGGTGAATTTAATTGCATTGCCGACCAGATTGGCAATCACCCGCTCAAGCGAGACACGGTCAAGCGTGATGATTGCAGGCAACGAGGCCGCGCAATTAATTTCAAAACTTATGCCGACTTCCTGCGCATGGGCCGACCAGCGCTTTTCGGTATCGCGCAAAAATTCCCGCAAGTTGACGTTTGCGGCCCGGGTAACTGTTTGTTCACGCTCAAGCGGATCATCCGTCAGCGTCTTGTCCAACAACCGTGCCAGCGTTTCACCCGAGACATTCACCCGATCGAAATGCGCCAGCGTTTCAGGGTCCAAGCGCTCCCGGTCGACCAGCCGCAATCCGCCCAAAACATCCGTAAGGGCCGCGCGTAAATCATGCGATAACAGCGAGAACCGGTCACGCGATCCGGGGTCGCGCGCCGCGTTTTCGATCAGTTCGGCTGGCTTTTCCGGTGTCACTAAAACTCCCCTACATCACAACATTGCCCTGAGGCAATGAACACCCTTAAGTTGTATTATCTTTCCCTGCATACCGCAGTTTTTTCGTTCCCGCAAGCGACGCGCCATTGGCCAATCGCATAAACTTTGCCTGTCTGACCGAGGCGACGTCGATTGGCACCTCGACGGTATCGTCAAAAAGATCGGGATTCGCAGGCCGTCCCAGCGCCACAAGAAACGCTTCGGGATACAATTCAGCATGTTTGTGTACCAGCACCGGTTCATGTTCGCCGCCGCCTTCGATCATAATCACATGTGGGTTTTGTGTGGCCTCACCACCCAGAAACTGCACATTTTCGCCCCGGAACGCCGCGCGGCAAATCGCTTCTAATGTGGTTGACTGGCAAACCATCCGTACCAGCAATGTATCAACCACCAGCTCGCTGGCCGGTACTGACACAACCACCGCGATCCGGTCATCAGTTGGATTGCTCAACTTTGTGGCGCCGCCCATCCGTTCGATCAAACCGCGCGAAACCGCTGGGCCCAAAGCCTCTGACGCAAAGCCGTCGCTGGTGCGATCGGGGTTGCCCATGATCAATTCTGGTTCCCATTCACCGCCAAGCTGGCTGTAGTCAAATGATAGCGACGCCGTCAGCCGCCCATCAGTATGGCTGAGATCAAGCGCGATATTCTGTGTCCCGGCGGTTTCCAGCAAATAGGTCGCGAGGTGCGTCAACGCCTGACGCATTCGGCTGAAATCACCCAACACCTGATTGGGACAACTGGCATCAGTGTTGACCTCAAAAACGATGCCTTCCCTGACCGCAACCGGATGGAACATGTCATAAACCGCCTGCCCCAGCTTGGCCGGTTCAAACGGTTTGTTTTCAAGCTTCAGCCGGTCATCCTGCAGATCCGAAAAATCCAGAATATCGCCCAGCAATGAAATCATCTGGTGCCCGGAGCGTTCGGCCTGATCCAGCAGGCGGCCCTGTTGCGCGCTTAGCCCTTGTTGCTTGACCAGCGCCAAAAGGCCCAGAACCCCGTTCATCGGCGTGCGCAACTCGTGGCTCATCATCGCCAGAAATTGCGATTTTGCTTTCCCGGCTCTGTTTGACGCATGCAACAAACGTGCATTCAATAGGGCCAAAGATCGGAACTGGTTGGTTTCGCGCGCAAAGAAAACGATCATCAAAAGGCTGGTCAGGACCGCTGCAGCACTGATGATCGTCAGCAAACCCGAGCTTTGTGAAAGATTTTCGCGTTGCGAGGCGCTGACCCGTTCCTCGCCATGCAGTACCGCGCGGCTTAACCGGCGCAGGTCATCGGCAAAAAGCTCAAATGATCGTTCCAGCCTTGCCGCAGTTTCCGTATCCCCGGCCTTTAGGCCAACCATGTCCGTTTCAACCGATTTCATAAGGATAAACAATGCAGCCACTGTAGAGTCACGTTCGTCATAGGCACGCAATCTTGCGCCCACCGTGCCCTGTTGGAATAACGAAATCCGGCTCCATAAAATGTCAAAACGGTTGTTAACAACTTGCGGTGTTGTGTCTGGGTCTCCGGCGACGAAATGCGCCAGCGAATGACGCAGCCGCAGCAGTTCAATTTCAATCTGGGCCGCGGACCAGAGTATATTTTCCCGCCCAGAATCGCGCATTTCTTCGATATCGTTGCGCACGATGAAAAACCCGACCGCGGCCGTCGCAATTGTCAGTATTATAATCGTAAAGCCAACCAGACGGGTTATCTTGGATGGGTTGTTCACTGACACTCCAGCTTGACCAATTGCCAGATCAGGCGGCTGTTATAGACCGGGTCGCGTAATTCTTCGTGATCGCTCATCGGGTATATCACCCAGATCGGGCCCTTTTCGCGTTTAGACAGCAATTCACCGTCCATGCTTAGTGCAAGAATAGCATCGTAATCGTAAAATTCCTGTGCATTGACATCGACCTGATAATCATTTGCCGCCGTCAGACGAACATTTTTCACCTCACCCAGTTTGCAAAAGGCCAGAATGTCCCGGACCAACGGGCCGCGAAACATCTTTTCACCGTCAACAAACTCGTTCGCGGTCAACACAGTTACCTGATCGAGTGACTGAAGTTCCTCTAGGGTCAAAGCCTTAACTTCATCCGTCGCCACCGAAGTGACGGTCAGTGCCGTTTGGGAAAATGTGACGCTGCCAATACACGCAGCTAACATGAAAACCAAAAAACCAACAAATTGCCGTTTCATAGCTTCACCGTTTTTATGAATTCACGCTCAACCTATCCCCTTGGGTCAGGGAAACACAAACGCTTTTTGTGGCCCTTGTGCCGCGCGACAATTTAGCAACTCGGTCGCGCGGCGTACAGAAATTTGGCCCGTACTGTTTAGCCGGGATATCCAAGCTGCGACAAAGCTTCGGCGATTTCATCGAGAATGACAGGGTCATCAATAGTGGCCGGCATTTTGTATGTCTTGCCATCTGCGATGCTGACCATCGTGCCGCGCAAAATCTTGCCCGATCTGGTTTTTGGCAAGCGATCAACAACCACCGCCAGCTTGAACGCCGCCACCGGGCCGATCTTTTCGCGCATCAGGCGCACGCATTCGGCCACAACATCCGCCGCATCGCGCCCGGCACCGGAATTCAGACACAAGAACCCAAGCGGCACCTGCCCCTTCAGCTTGTCCGCAACGCCGATCACGGCACATTCCGCCACGTCGGGATGGCCAGCTAAAACCTCTTCCATGCCGCCAGTAGACAGGCGGTGACCGGCGACATTAATGACGTCATCGGTGCGCGCCATGATATAAAGATACCCGTCCTCGTCCACGTAACCCGCGTCGCCGGTTTCATAAAATCCGTCAAAAGCAGACAGGTAAGACGACAAATACCGGTCATCCGCATTCCAAAGCGTCGGCAATGTCCCCGGCGGCAATGGCAGCTTAACCACGATCGCGCCCAGTTCACCGGCTGGCAATTGATGGCCTGCATCGTCTAGAATTTGAACGTCATACCCCGGCATCGCCACGGAAGGCGAGCCAACTTTGACCGGCAGATGTTCAATCCCCATCGGGTTGGCCGCAATCGCCCAGCCGGTTTCCGTTTGCCACCAATGATCAATCACCGGAATGCCCAAATGGTCCTCGGCCCAGTGGATGGTATCAGGGTCGGCCCGTTCGCCCGCCAGAAACAGCGTCTTCATGCAGGACAGGTCATAGTTTTTCAGCAACTCACCTTTCGGGTCGACACGCTTGATTGCCCTGAAGGCCGTTGGTGCCGTGAACAGCGCCTTGACATTATGTTCCTCGATCACCCGCCAGAAAGTGCCCGCGTCGGGTGTGCCGACGGGCTTGCCTTCAAACACAATTGTCGTGCTGCCCTGAATAAGTGGCGCATAACAAATATACGAATGCCCCACGACCCAACCGACATCAGAGGCGGCCCAAAACACCTCGCCCGGTTCAATGTCATAGACGTTTTTCATCGTCCAGTTCAGCGCCACCAAATGCCCGGCGGTGGGGCGGATCACGCCTTTGGGCTGGCCGGTGGTGCCAGAGGTATAAAGAACATAAACCGGGTCATTGCCCTTGACCGCAACACATTCAGCCAACGGGGCGTCGGCCTGAAAAGCGTTCCATTCAAAATCATAGCCTTCGCGCAAAGACGCGGTTTCCATGTCGCGTTGCAGGATCACACAGAAATCAGGCTTGTGGATTGCCAGCTCAATGGCCCCGTCCAGCAGTGGCTTATAGGCAACCACGCGGCCCGGCTCGACCCCGCAAGAGCCTGCGATGATCGCCTTTGGCGTCGCGTCATCAATGCGTGTCGCCAGCTCGTTGGCGGCAAAACCGCCAAACACAACCGAATGGATCGCACCGATACGCGCACAGGCCAGCATAGCAACCAACGCCTCGGGCACCATCGGCATATAGATGATGACGCGGTCGCCTTTGCCAACACCCCGCGCCTGCAATGCACCGCCAAGCCGCGCCACTTGGTCCAGCAATTCGCCAAAAGTCGTTTCGGATTTCGCGCCGGTAATCGGGCTGTCATAAATGATTGCCACGCGATCCCCGTGGCCAGCATTCACATGCCGGTCAACCGCGTTGAAACAGGTGTTCACTTCCGCGTCGTTGAACCATTCGTAAAACGGTGCTTTATCAGCGAACAAAGCCTTTGACGGCGGCTTAACCCAGTCGATGCCTTTCGCGGCCTCCATCCAAAACCCTTCGGGATCGGCCTTCCAGCCGTTGTAAATGTCTTCGTATCCCATAGCTTATCTCCTGCTTTATCCGTAATTCTGTACCGGCGTGCCTGCCAGCGCCGCCATATTCAACAATCCACGCGCCGTAATGCTGGGCGTCACGATATGTACCTTGTTGCCCATCCCCATAAGGATCGGGCCGACCTCTAACCCACCAGCGGTGATTTTCAGCACATTGCGAACCGCACTTGCCGCATCAGTCGAGGCGAAAACCAAAACGTTGGCAGCGCCTTGCATCCGCGAGCTGGGGAAAATCCGCGCCCGCAAATCCGGATCAAGGGCTGCGTCCGTGTGCATTTCGCCTTCGTAAGCAAAATCAAGGTTCTGTGCATCCAACAACGCCAGCGCCGCGCGCATCCGCTTGCCGCTTTCCGTGTTCAGATTGCCAAATTGCGAATGTGAACATAGGGCAATATTGGGCTCCACGCCGAACCGCCTGACGTGACGCGCCGCTGCTATCACGCTTTCAGCGATCTGTTCCGGCGTTGGTTCGGGATTGACCTGCGTGTCGGTTATAAACAGCGGCCCGCTTTCCTGTATCATCAGGGAAAGCGCCCCAACGGCGTGCAATTCCTTATCGCCCAAAACCTGACAAACATAATTCAAATGCCACAGATATTGGCCAAATGTGCCGCAGATCATGCTGTCAGCCTCGCCGCGATGGACCATCACTGCGGCAATCGCCGTGGTGTTGGTGCGCAAAATCGCCTTGGCCAGATCGGGCGTCACACCGCGCCGTTCCATCAGGCGGTGATAGGTTTCCCAGTATTCGCGGAACCTGTCATCAAGCTCCGGATTAACCAGATCAAAATCCACACCCGGTTTTATTGCCAACCCGTGCCGTTCGATCCGTTGGGCGACAACCTCGGGCCGACCGATCAAAATAGGGCGATCACCGGTTTCATCGACCATGGCATTTGCCGCGCGCAGAACCCGTTCGCTTTCGCCTTCCGCAAATACGATCCGGCGGCTGGCTGAACGCGCTGCCTCAAACACCGGGCGCATGATCAGCGCAGATTTGAAGACCGAGCCGTCCAGATCCGCCTTATAAGCAGCCAGATCGGCAATCGGGCGCGTAGCCACACCGCTTTCCATCGCCGCCTTGGCGACGGCACCTGCAACGATGCCGATCAGGCGCGGATCAAAGGGCTTTGGGATCAGGTAATCGGCCCCAAAATTCATCTGCTCGCCCTGATAAGCCGCAGCCGCCTCGGCACTGGTGGTTGTGCGTGCAAGTTCTGCAATCCCGTCAATACAGGCAAGCTGCATCGCGTCGTTAATCTCGGTCGCGCCGACATCCAAAGCACCGCGAAAGATGAACGGAAAACACAGGACGTTATTGACCTGATTGGGAAAATCCGACCGTCCCGTGGCAATAATCGCATCCTTGCGAACGCTTTTGACCTCGTCCGGCAGGATTTCCGGCGTCGGATTGGCCAGCGCAAACACAATCGGCTGATCCGCCATTCTGGCCACTTGCTCAGACGTCAGAACGCCGGGGCCGGACAGGCCAAGGAACAAATCTGCGCCGCCGATCACATCACCCAGATCGCGCAAATCAGAGGCCTGCGCGTATTTTGCCTTTTGCGGGGTCATTTCGACCGTTCGGCCTTCGTAAACCAGCCCTGCGATATCACACAGCCAGACATTTTCGCGCCTAACCCCAAGTTTAAGCAGCATATTCAGACAAGCAATCCCGGCAGCCCCACCACCGGTTGAAACCACCTTGATGTCAGCGAAATCTTTACCTGTAATATGCAGCGCATTGACCGCCGCCGCGCCCACGACAATGGCCGTGCCGTGCTGATCGTCGTGGAACACCGGGATGTTCATCCGCTCGCGGCACAGACGTTCCACCACAAAACAATCCGGTGCCTTGATGTCTTCAAGATTGATCGCCCCAAACGAGGGTTCCAACGCCGTTACGATATCCGCCAACTTTTCGGGGTCACTTTCGTTCAGCTCAATATCAAAACAGTCGATATTGGCGAATTTCTTGAACAGAACAGCTTTGCCTTCCATCACAGGCTTTGACGCCAGCGCACCAATATTTCCCAGCCCTAAAACGGCGGACCCATTGGTGACCACCGCCACCAGATTGCCCCGCGACGTATAGCGCGCTGCATTTGCCGGATCGGCCTTGATCTCAAGACACGCCTCGGCCACGCCGGGGGAATACGCCAAAGACAGATCGCGCCCGTTGGCAAGTGGCTTGGTGGCGCGGATTTCCAGTTTTCCGGGTTTCGGAAACTCGTGGTAATCCAGCGCCGCCTGCCTGTTGCTGTCTTTTGGTTCGTTGTCCATTTTATCCCCTAAGGCTGGTTCAGCCGCGCGTCTGCCGGATCAGGCCAAGGATATTTTTCGCCGCCTCCGGAATATTGGTTCCGGGGCCGAAAATCGCTTTCACCCCGGCATTGTGCAGATAGTCATAATCCTGCTGCGGGATAACACCACCACAAATCACCAGAATTTCACCTGCACCTGCGGCCTCCAGCGCTTCGATCAGTTTGGGTGCCAGTGTTTTGTGACCCGCCGCCTGCGAGCTGATACCGACCACATGGACATCATTGTCAATCGCGTCCTGCGCCGCCTCTTCCGGGGTCTGGAACAGCGGGCCGACATCGACGTCAAAGCCGATATCTGCAAAGGCAGTGGCAATCACCTTGGCGCCCCGGTCGTGACCGTCCTGACCCATTTTGACAACCAGCATGCGCGGGCGACGCCCTTCTTCTTCGGCGAAGGCCTCGACATCGGCCTGAATAGCGGCAAAACCTGCGTCGCCTTCATAGGCAGCGCCATAAACGCCGGCCAAGGTTTTGACCTCTGCCCGGTGGCGTCCGAATGTTTTTTCCATAGCGTCTGAAATCTCCCCGACTGTGGCGCGTGCGCGTGCAGCCTCTATTGCCAGTTCAAGCAGGTTGCCCTTGCCCGATGCTGCGGCTTGTTCAAGTGCTGCAAGTGCGTTTTCCCAAGCCGCCGGATCGCGGCTGTCGCGAATGCGTGCCAACCGTGCGACTTGCGAAGTGCGCACAGCGGTGTTGTCAATTTCGCGCACGTCAATCACAGGCTCTTTTTCTAACCGGAATTTGTTGACGCCCACGACCACTTCGTCGCCACGATCGACGGCGGCCTGACGTTTCGCCGCGGCCTCTTCAATGCGCAGCTTTGGCATGCCGGATGCGACCGCTTTGGTCATGCCGCCCATTTCGTCGACCTCTTGGATCAAAGCCCAGGCCGCGTCGGCGATTTCTTTGGTCAGGCTTTCAACATAATACGACCCTGCCAGCGGATCGACCACCTTGGTCACACCAGTTTCGTTCTGCAAAATCAGCTGCGTGTTGCGGGCCAGCCGCGCCGAAGCCTCGGTCGGCAGGGCAATCGCCTCGTCAAAACTGTTGGTGTGCAGGGATTGCGTGCCGCCTAAAACGGCCGACATCGCCTCGTAAGCGGTGCGCACCACATTGTTGTAGGGATCCTGTTCGGCCAGCGACACGCCAGAGGTTTGGCAATGGGTTCTGAGCATGCTGCTTTTCGGGTTTTTGGGATTAAATTCGGCCATGATCCGCGACCAAAGCAGACGTGCGGCGCGCAGTTTCGCAATTTCCATAAAGAAATTCGTGCCGATGGCGAAAAAGAACGACAACCGCCCGGCAAAGGCGTCGACATCCATACCTTTGTCAATCGCCGCTTTGACGTATTCTTTGCCATCCGCCAGCGTAAACGCCAGTTCCTGCACAAGGTTCGCGCCTGCTTCCTGCATGTGATAGCCGGAAATCGAGATCGAATTATAACGCGGCATTTGAGTCGAAGTGTATTCAATGATGTCAGAAACAATCCGCATCGACGGCTCAGGCGGGTAAATATAGGTATTGCGCACCATGAACTCTTTCAGAATATCATTCTGAATGGTGCCCGACAATGCGCTGCGGTCAACGCCCTGTTCTTCGCCTGCAACGATAAAGCTGGCGAGGATCGGAATGACCGCCCCGTTCATGGTCATCGACACCGAGATTTTGTCAAGCGGGATACCGTCAAACAGGATTTTCATATCCTCAACGCTGTCAATCGCAACGCCTGCCTTGCCGACATCACCAACCACCCGTGGATGATCGCTGTCATATCCGCGATGGGTTGCCAAATCAAAGGCAACAGAAACCCCCATTTGCCCGGCGGCAAGCCCCTGACGGTAAAACGCGTTGCTTTCCTCTGCGGTTGAAAACCCGGCATATTGCCGGATTGTCCACGGCCGCCCGGCATACATTGTCGCCTTTGGTCCGCGTGTGAACGGGGCAATGCCGGGCATTTCAGCGGTATGTTCCAGCCCTGCAATGTCGTCGGCTGTATAGACCGGCTTGACGCGGATACCCTCGGGCGTTTGCCAATCCAGATCCGCCAACGGCTTGCCGCGCAGTTCTTTTTCAGCCAGTTTTTTCCAATCTTCAGGTCCGCTCATCGAAAACCCCTTCCTGCAACTTTTTTGATGGGAACCGTTTCCGGCTCTGTCTCTTCTACAAATGTGAAATCTGCGGTGGGCTGTCCGCGCAACCAGACCAAATCGGCCTGATATTGCGCTTGAAAAGCCCCCAGATGGTGTTCGCCAAACGGCATGTATCGGCCGTCGCCCGTGGCAATTGTTTGCACCGCGCGTTCGTCGCCCCTGAGGTTCAGAACCTCGCGCAGCATGTCGCGCCCCGGGCTGACATTGTGCCGCTCGTTCATCGGACGCAGGCGACCACGCCGGCCTGCCATCAGGCGGTATTGCGACTGCGGCTTGCCGATCAGGCGGTCAAATTCCCAAACCGTGACGCGCGCCTTGGGAAAGGCCGTCGCCACATCTGACACCACATTGCGCCAACTGCGCGGTTGGGTCACCAAACGATCAAGCCCTTCTTCATCAAAAACCTGATGCCCGGCCTTGATCGCGTAGGCCATGGTTGATGACCAATAATCTTCATAAGGGCGGATCGTCAGGCCAATCTGGCGGCATACCGGCCCAAACACGCTGGCAAACCGGCTCAACCGTTCGTCCAACCCGGGATAAAGACGTGTCGCCCGCAGATTTGCCCGCATGGAGCCGAGAATGTTTTCTTCGCTGACAAGCAGGGTTTTCTGCCCCGCTTTTTCCAATCGCGCTATTTCAATAGAAATAACGCCCCGATTGCGTTCCACCAATTTTTCGGTTTCCGGCTTTTTTGGGCCCAACAGCCCCGAAAACCGACCGCTGCGGGTTGTTCTTGGCCCCCAGAAGGTCACACCGCTTTTGACCAAATCATGTTGATTTTGCTGGAGCGCACGCTGAAACGAGGTTGTCCCCGTGCGATGCGCCCCAATATGCAGGATCACGTCCAAAAACCCCATGCCCCTTTGCGCCAGATATGTTATCAACAGCAACATTATCAAGCGACCCTGACCACGGGATTAACACCACAAGGCTTCTGCCCCTTGGAAAGCGGCAAAACACAACCAATATGTTTAAAATGCTTCCAATCCGGCGGCAAAGTTATCGGGGAAACGATGCGTAAGTTTTTAGTCCTAATTTTGGTTTTGGCATTTCCAGCAACGATCAGTGCCGATGACGATCCGCTGGTGGAATATGTCTGGGTCAACCGCCCGCTGGTGATTTTTGCAGCAAGCGAAAACGACCCCAGATTTCGACGCCAGATGGAACTGCTGGCCGAGGATCCGACCGAGCTGGAAATCCGCGACGTGATTATCCTGACGGATACGGACCCAGCCGCGAACAGCCCCTTGCGCCAATCAATGCACCCGCGTGGGTTTATGCTGGTTTTGATCGGCAAAGACGGCAAAGTCGCGTTTCGCAAACCGACACCGTGGTCGGTGCGCGAACTGATCCGCGCAATCGACAAAATGCCGATGCGCCAGGATGAGATTCTGCGTTTACTGGGGAAATAGCGCGGGGCGGACATGACCTCAGTCAAACTCCATGATGATGTCGTCAACCTTCAGGCTGTCACCGGCGGTGACGTTGATTTTGCTGACAACGCCCTTGCGTTCCGCCCTAAGCACGTTTTCCATTTTCATGGCCTCAACCGTGCACAGCGCCTGCCCTTCCTGAACTTCCTCGCCCTCAGCAACCACAACGGAAACCACCAGACCCGGCATCGGGCAAAGCAACAGTTTCGAGGTATCCGGCGGGGTTTTTTCGATCATATGCTGAGCCAACTCAAACAATCTTGGCGAGCGGACCAACACCTTCAGATCAGCACCCCGATGACGCATCCGATAGCCGCTGGGCGCACGGGCAACTTTGGCCACCAGTTTGATGCCATCCACATCCATAACCGCCAAGGCCACACCCGGCACCCAGTCTGATGCAACCCGGTGCATGGAACCGTCGGCGAATTTCACATCCGCGCCGTCGCGATCTGCGGAAATCGTCACAGGATATTCCTGACCACCCAGCGCAATCACCCAATCCGTGCCGACCTCGCGTTCATGGTTGTCCATCGTGCCCGATATGCGCGCATCGCGGATTTCCTGCACCCGAAACATCGCCGCAGCCGAGGCCGCCAGTCGCCGCAGCTCAGGCTCGGTCAAAACCGCGCCTTCAAAACCGTCGGGATATTCTTCTTCGATAAAGGCCGTGGTGATGTCGCCTGACACAAAACGCGGGTGATCCATCACAGCCGACAAGAACGGAATATTGTGGCCAATGCCTTCAACCTCGAACTCGTCCAGCGCATTGCGCATCACGTCAATTGCCGTGGCGCGATCGGGCCCCCATGAACACAATTTGGCGATCATGGGATCATAGAACATGGAAATCTCGCCGCCCTCGTAAACCCCGGTATCATTGCGCACAACGCTGGTTTCAGTGGCCTCTTCGGCTGGAGGCCGATACCGCGTCAGACGACCAATTGACGGCAAAAACCCGCGATAAGGATCTTCGGCATAAAGTCGGCTTTCCATCGCCCAGCCGTTGATCCCGATATCCGATTGTTTGATCGACAACACCTCGCCATAGGCCACGCGGATCATCTGTTCGACCAGATCGACGCCGGTTATCAATTCGGTCACCGGATGCTCGACCTGAAGCCGCGTGTTCATTTCAAGGAAATAGAAATTCTGGTCACCATCGACGATGAATTCCACCGTACCCGCCGAACAATAATCCACCGCTGCTGCCAGCGCACAAGACTGCTCGCCCATCGATTTGCGTGTGGCCTCATCCAGAAACGGGCTGGGTGCCTCTTCAATCACTTTTTGCTGCCGCCGCTGGATCGAGCATTCCCGCTCGTTCAGATAGATGATGTTGCCGTGTTTATCGCCGAGCACCTGAATTTCGATGTGGCGCGGCTGGGTGACAAATTTTTCGATGAATATCCGATCATCACCAAACGAAGCCGCCGCTTCATTCTTCGAGCTTTGAAACCCCTCGCGGGCCTCCGTGTCATTCCAGGCGATCCGCATACCCTTGCCACCGCCACCGGCACTGGCTTTCAGCATCACGGGATAGCCGACCTCGTTACTGATCTTCACCGCCTCATCGGCATCCGCAATCAGGCCCATATGACCCGGCACAGTCGAAACCCCGGCCTCTTGCGCCAGTTTCTTGCTGGTAATCTTGTCGCCCATGGATTCAATCGCGCCCGCAGGTGGCCCGATAAACGCAACACCCGCCGCCTCTAACGCTTCGGCGAACAATCGGTTTTCCGACAAGAAACCATAACCCGGGTGAACCGCTTCGGCCCCGGTTTCTTTGACCGCGGCCATGATCTTGTCGATCACGATGTAACTTTCCGCCGCCGCTGACGGGCCAATATGCACAGCCTCATCCGCCATGGAAACATGCAGCGCGTGTTTGTCAGCATCAGAATAAACCGCGACGGTTTTGATCCCCATCTTTTGGGCCGATTTGATAACCCGGCACGCGATTTCGCCCCGATTGGCGATCAGGATTTTCTTGAACATATCAGGCTGTCCTTCTTGATCCGCAGCCCGGAACAGGATGCGGTATTTTCGTTATGTTATTGGAAAAGCGCGCAAATTTGGATTGCGCATAGAAAAAGGGGCCCGGGCGTGTGGCGACCGGGCCCCGTAGGAGGGGAAGGGTATTTCTCAATGTTCCTTCGGGCAGGTTACTGACGCATATCCCTGCCACACCATCAACATAGGTCAACATCTGCCGCAGACCAAACACCATTTTAACGCCGGAAGCGATGTCGGCGACAAACTGCCAAACCGTGAGGGGGATAAGCAAAATCACGCCGATTCATCCGAAAATACATCCGGAAAGGAAGCCATTGCCCGTCCAACATCAATTTTAAGCAGAGCGTCATAGCTTTGATTGTCAAAATCAGCTTCGGCCGGAATGACCTCGCGGCCGAATAACCAACTGATCCGACCGGCATCCAGATTGCCGCGCTCAAATGATTCTGTGCCGAAACATTCCCACAGGGCGGCCATGAACCCCAGATCAGCCCGCCGGTCGGCAGGGCGGCGATCGGCATAACGTTCACGCGCAACAATCGGCGTCACCCCTTTGGGGTTCGCGCGGCGTATCGTAAACTGGAAATCAGAACTGGGCAGACGAGACGGAAACCCACGATGCTTCAGCATGGTGCCCCCTTTGGCATCACAGCCAGTCGCGTCATAAGGGGCAGGATCAACAGGGCGAGAACCTCCCGCCCTGTTGTTGTTAGATTAGTACTTAGACAAAGGCACTTCTTCTGCGATTGGAACCATGATTGGCTCCGGCTCGGGCGGTGGTGGCGCACAAGCCGCCACAAGCCCGACAAGCGCGATGACAAGTATAAGATTGATACTGCTCGACATATTGTCCTCCTCAATAATTCAGACAGAGGTTCGGACGAGCGCGATCGGGAGGTACGCGCCCCGCCCGTCCCCTGTTCAAAGGTACAGGTTACATGGGTGTAACCACCTGCGATTGTAGCCGTAGAAGAAACAAAATCAACGTATTTGCGTACATTGTTGATAACTCTGCTGCCAAACCGTGATGCAAAAGACTCAAACCGCCCAAGGCGATCTACATCTGGTGTCGTGTGCCGGATCATTCCCATATGCAGGCCCCCTTTTCAACGCGGTAAGCGTTCATAAATTGCGTCACATCAGTATCCCGTTGGCCACGTGCGATCGGTTGATCCATCAGATTGACAATAATCTGATGCACGCCGCCGCCGGTCATCGCCACCAGTGGCAATCCCACCTGTTCACACAGAAAATCAATATCGGGCACCGCATCGCCAAACTTTAACTTGCCCTTGGCCTTGGCAATCTCTGGCGTCAGAAAGCGCAAGATCAGCCAGGTTTCGCCGCTTGTCCCTTCGGCAAGGTGATCCTCCCACAGGGCCTCATAGGGCAGAACCAACTGGCCCGACGGCACGTTCAACCCATCTTCGGCCAAAACCGGCACCGTGCCAAAAAGCATGGCTATCAGAAATGCAATCGCCCTCATAAAACGCCCCAGGCGATCAAGCCGCATAACGAGGCCCCCCAAAAGGCCAGCCATTGCGGCATCTGGGCGACGCGAAACCCTTCGCGCCACATGGTAACAAAAGACAAAGCGCCCAGCGCATAAGAATAAACCGTCGCCATCATCGCCAGAGGCAAGAAATCCAGACGCCAAATCGGGGCCAGAAAACTGACGGTCAGAACCACCATGGTCACAGCCCCCCAATCCCAGGAAAACTTCAGGGTGTGCTTAGGCACATGATGCAGCTCTGCCGCCAACAAAGGCGGCGTGATCAGCTTGTTGCCGCGAAACACATGGGTATAAAACCCAAAGACCGAAATCAGGGCAGCCAGGGCCAGAAAAACGTCTCTCATCTCATCGCTCCTTTGGTTTCTTTATTGTGACAACACTCTCGCCGAAGGCATCCGACGCGGTGTCCGGGTGCTAAGGGTGCAAATTGAGTATTTGAGCAATAAGGAAACACTGGCATCACAACGGAATGTTGTCGTGTTTTTTCCACGGATTGCTCAACTCTTTGTTTCTGAGCGCGGCAAACGCCCGCGCCACCCGTTTGCGGGTCGAATGCGGCATGATCACATCGTCAATGAACCCCTTTTCCGCGGCCACGAACGGATTGGCGAACCTGTCCTCGTAATCCGCGGTGCGTTGCGCGATCTTGTCAGTGTCAGCCAGTTCCGAGCGGTAAAGGATTTCAACAGCGCCTTTGGCCCCCATCACCGCGATTTGCGCAGTCGGCCAGGCATAGTTGAAATCGCCGCGCAGATGTTTGGACGCCATAACGTCATAGGCGCCCCCATAAGCTTTGCGCGTGATCACCGTAACTTTTGGCACCGTCGCTTCACCGTATGCGAACAACAGCTTGGCGCCGTGTTTGATAACCCCGCCATATTCCTGCGAGGTTCCCGGCAGAAAGCCCGGCACGTCAACCAGCGTCAGAATAGGAATTTCAAACGCGTCGCAAAAGCGTACGAACCGCGCGGCCTTGCGGCTGGCGTCAATGTCCAGACAGCCCGCCAGCACCAAAGGCTGGTTCGCCACCACACCCACTGTCGCGCCTTCAATGCGAATAAATCCGGTCAGGATATTGCCAGCAAAATCAGCCTGCGTTTCAAAGAAGTCCCCTTCGTCCGCGACTTTGCCGACCAGTTCTTTCATATCGTAAGGTTGGTTGGGGTTTTCCGGGATCAGCGAATCCAACGATCTCTCAATCCGTTCCTGACTATCGTAGAACGGTCGTACCGGTGCTTTTTGTTTGTTGTTTAGCGGCAGGAAATCAAACAGACGTCGAATTTCGCTCAGCGCCTCAACGTCGTTTTCAAACGCCCCATCCGCGACCGAGGATTTCGATGTGTGGGTTTTCGCACCACCCAGTTCTTCGGCAGTGACAACTTCGTTGGTCACGGTCTTGACCACGTCAGGGCCCGTCACAAACATGTAAGAGCTGTCTTTGATCATATAAATGAAATCAGTCATCGCCGGGGAATAAACCGCACCACCAGCACAAGGGCCCATGATGACGCTGATCTGCGGCACCACGCCGGACGCCATTATGTTTTTCTGAAAAACGTCGGCATAACCGGCAAGGCTGGCCACGCCTTCCTGAATGCGCGCACCACCTGAATCGTTCAAACCGATCACGGGCGCGCCGTTTTTCATCGCCATGTCCATGATCTTGCAAATCTTTTCTGCATGGGTTTCTGACAGTGACCCGCCGAAGACCGTGAAATCCTGCGAAAACACATAGACCATGCGGCCGTTGATCGTGCCCCAACCAGTGATGACGCCGTCGCCGGGATAGCGCACTTGTTCCATGCCGAATTCTGTGCAGCGATGGGCTTTGAACATGTCGAACTCTTCAAACGAGCCTTCGTCAAGCAGCACCTCGACCCGCTCGCGGGCGGTCAGTTTGCCTTTGGCGTGCTGCGTGTCAATCCGTCGTTGGCCACCACCCAGTTGCGCCTCGTCGCGCCGGGCTTCCAGTTCCTGCAGGATATCCTTCATCGCACGCACCTCTTTCAAAAAGTCAATTTTCTTTGGCGAATTTACCGACAAGCCCCGAGCAATGATAGGGAAATATAGCATATTTGCTAATATCTTAGCTTGTGGTTATCGCAAATTGCAAATTTGCAAACTCTCGTGAAGCTTCTTGCCCTGTCAGCAGCTTGAACGCATGGTCGCTTGAAACATTTGCAAAGCTGGGATTCGCATGCGTTCTGACAGGATTATCCACATGATCTCCGCCCATGCCGAGGGCGAGGTTGGCAATGTCATCATCGGCGGGGTTGCCCCACCTCCGGGCAACAGCCTGTGGGACCAGCGCGATTTTCTGCACAGCGATGCCAAGCTGCGCAACCTCATTCTGAACGAGCCTCGTGGCGGTGTGTTCACCCACGTCAACCTTGTGGTGCCCGCGATAGACGCCGATGCCCGGTTTGGCTTTCTGACCATGGAACCCGAACACACGCCGCCCATGTCAGGGTCAAATTCTATGTGCGTGGCCACGGTTCTGCTGGATAGCGGCATGATCGAGATGCAGGAACCGATCACCGAATTCACATTGGAATCTGCGGCTGGACCCGTGCAAGTCCGCGCCGATTGCGCCCAAGGCAAAGCGCACGCGGTTGAGATCACCAATGTTGCCTCATTCGCGGATCAATTGGGCGCGACGCTTGAGGTCGAGGGCCTGCCGACCCTGACCGTCGACACGGCCTTTGGCGGCGACAGTTTCGTTTTGGTGTCGGTCAATGACGTTGGTATGCAAATCACGCCGGATCAGGCCCGCGACATTGCGCAGATGGGCGCAAAGATAACCAAGGCCGCCAACGAACAAATCGGCTTTTCCCATCCCACAAAACCCTGGAACCACATTTCGTTCTGCCAGTTCACAGCGCCTGTCCTTGATGAAGGCGGCACCAAATCCGGGTTAAGCGCGGTTGTCGTCGATCCCGGAAAAATCGACCGCTCGCCTTGTGGAACCGGATGCTCGGCCCGGTTGGCGGTTATGGCGGCGCGCGGCCAGATCAAACAAGGCGAGCGGTATATCGGACGCTCGATCATTGGCGGCCGGTTTGATTGCCAGATCAAAAGCACGACACAAGTCGGCGGCAAACCCGCGATCATTCCCAGCCTGAAAGGCCGCGCCTGGATCACCGGTGTGCACCAGATCATGCGCGACCCTGACGACCCTTGGCCTGAGGGGTATCGCCTGACGGATACCTGGCCTGCGATGACCTGAGCCTTTAACACCAAGCCCAATGCCGCGCGTCAAAAGCCTGCACTTATTTGATTTCGGACCGGATTATTATTTTATTGCATATGCAATGGACATCCAAAGAATTGCCTAATACTTCTTTCCTATGTCCGAATTACCGCAAGCCAAATTCCTGAACCGGAACACCCCACCACATATTGTGACCCTAGTGTTACTGGCGGGCTTGTCTGCGCTGTCGATGAATATTTTCCTGCCATCCTTGCCGAATATGGCTGCTTATTTTGAGTCAGACTATTCGCTGATGCAATTGGCCATTTCGCTTTATCTGGGCGTCACCGGCGCCCTGCAATTGGTGATCGGCCCGATGTCTGACAGGTATGGTCGTCGTCCGGTTATTCTGGTCGGGCTGGTGATATTCATGGTGGCGACGATCGGGTGCTTGCTGGCAAGCAGTGTCGAGGTGTTTTTGACATTTCGCATGATACAGGCCGGGATTGCCACCGGTATGGTTTTGTCCCGCGCGATTGTGCGCGACATGGTTCCCGCGGAACAATCCGCCAGCATGATCGGCTATGTGACGATGGGCATGTCGCTGGTGCCAATGATGGCCCCGGCGCTTGGTGGCTATCTGGATTCACTTTTCGGCTGGCAGGCAAATTTCAGTATGCTGCTGGTGTTGGGAGCGATTATTAGCGCGATCATCTATTTTGATCTTGGGGAAACCAACCTTAACCCATCACCCAATTTCATGGCGCAGGTAAGGGACTATCCTGAATTGTTCCGCTCGCGCAGGTTTTGGGGTTACGCCTTAACGGCCGCTTTCGGCAGTGGTTCTTTCTTTGCTTTTCTGGGCGGCGCGCCTTTTGTCGGCACCAACTTCTTTGGTCTCAGCTCAACAGGTCTGGGGTTGTATTTCGGCATCGTGTCGCTTGGCTATCTGCTGGGGAACTTTCTGTCGGGGCGGTATTCCGTACGCGTCGGCATCAACCGAATGATGCTGTACGGGGCCATTATCACGCTGACCGGGCTGTGCCTGTCATTTATCGCATTGCTGGCTGGCGGCACCCACCCGATGTTCTTTTTCGGCTTTATGGTGACGGTCGGGCTTGGCAACGGCATGGTTTTGCCGAACGCCAATGCCGGTATGCTGTCAGTGCGCCCTCAATTGGCGGGCAGCGCATCGGGCCTTGGTGGGGCGATCATGCTGTTGGGGGGTGCTTCGCTTGCGGTTCTGACCGGGGCTGTTTTAACGCCTGAACGCGGGCCTTATCCGCTGCTAGGCCTGATGATCATAACCACGGTTCTGGCGATCGTGGTTATCACCTACATCATGTCCGTCGCGCGCAAGGCCGGGCCGTTGGATCCGATAACGCATGACTGATCCTATGCTTGCTTTGCATATTCGCAAGTCCTAGATTTAAAACTAGCAAACTTGCAAATCAGGGGGGCGTTATGGCCATTCAGAAACTTTACGCCGGGGTAAAACTGCGCGAGACGCGGACTAATCTTAGCCTGACACAAAAGGATTTCGCCGCCAAGCTGAAGGTTTCCCTGCCCTATCTCAACCAGATGGAAAACAACCGTCGCCCGGTATCGACCGGCGTGGTGCTGGCGCTGGCGCATGAATTCGGATTTGACGTGACCGAATTGTCAACCGGTGACGCGGAACGTATGGTCACGGATATGCGCGAGGCATTGGCCGACCCAGTGTTCAGTGACGCGACCCCGCCGCTGGCCGATTTGCGTCTGACGGCGTCAAACGCCCCATCCCTGACCCGCGCTTTTCTTGAACTGCACCGCGCCTATAAGCAAAGCCATGAACGGCTGGCCGCACTGGACGAGATGCTGGGCCGGGACGATCAGCCAAGTGCTTTGTCCCCGTGGGAAGAAGTGCGCGATTTCTTCCACTATTGTGACAATTACATCGACGCCGTCGACCGCGCCGCCGAACATTTTTCCGATAAGTTGCGGCTTGAGGGCAATGACGGTCTTGAGGCCGTCGCCAATCATCTTGCAACGCTGGGCGTGACGGTGGAGTTCAGCCCCCTGACCCAGCTTCGCCGCTATGATGAAAAACGCCGCCTGTTGCAAATCTCGCCAAGGGTGAACCCGGCGACCCAATTGTTTCAACTGATCCACCAATGCGCATTGATTGAGCAAAACGCCCTGCTCGAGGCCACGCTGGACCTTGCCCGGTTTCAATCCGATCAGGCCCGCGCGATCTGCAAAATTGGCCTTGCGAATTATTTTGCCGGGGCTGCCGTTTTGCCCTACCGGTCGTTTCTGAACCACGCCCGCAATTGCCGACACGATCTGGAACAATTGTCGGAACGATTTGGTGCCTCGCTCGAACAAGTGGCACATCGCTTGTCGACGCTGCAAAGACCGGGGGCCAAAGGTATTCCGTTCTTTTTCGTGCGCGTGGATCAGGCGGGCACAATTACCAAACGCCATTCAGCAACGCGCCTGCAATTTGCCCGTTTCGGCGGGGCCTGTCCATTATGGAATGTGCATCAGGCGTTTGAAACACCGGGGCGGTTTCTGCGCCAATTGGCGGAAACCCCGGACGGCGTGCGCTATTTCTGTTTGGCACGTGACGTTTCAAAATCCGGCGGCTCGTTTCGCGCGCCTTTGCGCCGGTTCGCTATTGGCCTTGGCTGCGAAATCCAGCACGCGACCGAGCTGGTCTATGCCGACGACATGGACACCGCCAACGCCCAAGCGTTCGAGCCTATCGGCATTTCCTGCCGCATCTGCGAGCGTGAACATTGCCACCAACGCTCGGTGCCGCCGCTGCAACGTTCAATCCGGGTTGACCACAATGACCGGGGCATCCTGCCCTATGGGATCGGTTAAAGCCTTGGCGGGTCGGCCAATGGCAAAGACCCCGAATGCACTAACACCGGGGCCTTTCCAATATAGTGGCGAGCGTTGCGCTCTAGGCGGCGGATAAAATCCCCCACAGTTCGTCCTTCAGGCTCATCCTTTTTTTCCGCATCTCAACTTCGTTGAAATCATCGGTCGGCTCGACATTCGTTTCGGCCCGGTGAATGGCGCGGTTAACTTCATGGTATTCGTCAAACAAGCGGGCGAAACGCGAGTCGCTGACCTTTTTTTCTGACATGGCTTCAACGTAATCCGGAAATTCTTCGGCCAGTTCGTGCGGGGTGTGGGACATGTGTGATTCTCCTGTTAACACTTTGTTCTCAAGGTTGGATCAGCGCCGTCAGCCTTGCCTTGATTTAGGTCAAAACCTTTGCGGTCAACCAATATCCGGCGGGCCGTATTCCAGTATTGTCGGCACGACCAGGTCTTCTTCGTCGCTTAGGTGGCGGTCCATGAAACCATGAAAGCCGATCAGCAAATCATGCACCTTCGCCGCATCATCAGATGCTTGCCCTTCCTGCAAAGCCCGCAGCATTGCGTTCGTTGTATCGGCCAGTGCGTGGATATTCTGGTCAAGCTCTTTATGATCGGATTCAAGCAGTTCAAACCCTGGGGCCAGTCTTTCGTCAAAACCCGACAGCAAAGGAAAGTAATGCTGGTCTTCGATTTGATGGTGATGGTGTAGCTGATTAAGAAAAAACCCGGTAAGGCGCGCGGATCGGCTGGCAAATACCGATGCCTCGACCGATTTGCCCAGATGCGCCTGAACGTCGTCAGTCAATCGCGCCAACACGTCGCGAAACATCAGATGCCGGTCCAGCCAGAACCGGGTCAATTCATCGAAATTTCCGTGTGATTCCCATTCACCACGCGGATATTTATCGGCGAGAACCCGCAAATGTTCCGGCAACCCGGTTCTGGTTAATTGAATATCCATGGTTCAGACCTAACATTTGAAACGACATTATCAAGACGCTCTAGCGTTGGCTGTCACCCCAATTGGGGTGTATCCACGGTTCGGCGTTTGAACGCGGCAGCGGCGTTTTGCCAAGGATGTGATCGCTGGCCTTTTCGCCCACCATAATCGACGGCGCGTTCAGATTGCCGTTGGTGATGCGCGGAAAAATGGAGCTGTCGGCAACTCGCAAACCATCAACGCCTATAACTCGGCATTCCGGGTCAACCACGGCCATCGGATCATCAACCGCTCCCATTTTGCAGGTGCCACACGGATGATAAGCACTTTCGGCGTCCTGGCGGATAAATTCGTCAAGCTCGTCATCGCTTTGCAGCCCGACACCGGGCTGGATTTCCTTACCCGCAAACGCTGCAAATGCCTGTTGGCCAAAAATTTCGCGGGTCAGACGGATAGCTTTGCGAAAATCACGCCAGTCGCTTTCTTGGCTCATATAATTGAACAGGATATTGGGCGGGGCCTTTGGGTCATTTGACGCCAGGGTCACCGCCCCGCGCGAGGCGGATCGCATCGGCCCGACATGGGCCTGAAAACCATGGCCTTCGGGGGCGGCCTGACCGTCATACCGAACAGCGATGGGCAGAAAATGATACTGGATATCCGGATAATCCACCCCGGCGGCAGAGCGAATAAAGGCCGCGCTCTCAAACTGGTTTGACGCGCCAAGCCCGGTTTTGGTGAACAACCATTGCGCCCCGATCAAGCCTTTGGAGATCAGGTTCCAATGTTTATAAAGTGTGATCGGCTGTAGGCTGGCCATCTGGATGTAAAGCTCCAGATGATCCTGCAAATTTTGGCCCACACCGGGGCGATCAGCGGTCACAGAAATTCCATGCTCGGCCAAATGCGCGCCCGATCCGATGCCAGACAACATCAACAGTTTCGGCGAGTTGATGGAACTGGCCGCGATCACCACTTCGCGACGCGCGCGCAGAACCTCAACACGGTCCCCGCGCAACACTTCGACCCCGGTTGCACGCCCGTCCTCGATCACCACTTTTTGCGCAAACGCCCGCACCAAAGTCAGGTTTTTGCGTTCGAGCGCCGGTCGCAGATACGCGTTGGCGGCAGACCAGCGACGGCCACGCCAGACGGTTTGCTCCATCGGGCCAAAGCCCTCTTGTTGCACACCGTTGTAATCCCCGGTCACCTGATACCCGGCCTGCTGACCGGCATCGACAAAAGCCTGAAACAGCGGGTTCTTTCGCGGACCACGTGTGACGTGCAAAGGCCCGTCATGGCCGCGCCATTCGCTGTCACCGCCATGGCCGCCGTCATGCCAGTTTTCCATGCGTTTGAAATAGGGCAGCACGTCGCCAAAACCCCAGCCGCGCGCGCCACTTTCCTGCCAATGATCGTAATCACGCGCATGACCACGCACGTAAACCATGCCGTTTATCGACGATGACCCACCGATCACTTTGCCGCGCGGGGTTGCCAAGCGGCGGTTTGCCAAATGCGGCTCGGGCTGGGATTTGTACCCCCAGTCATAAAGCCCCATATTCATCGGGTATGACAGAGCCGCTGGCATCTGGATGAACGGCCCGGCGTCGCTGCCGCCATGTTCGATCACCAGAACGGAATAACGCCCATCTTCGGACAGGCGATAAGCCATCGCACATCCGGCAGAACCTGCGCCAACAATTACAAAATCCGCTTCCATCATTTCATCACTTGTTCATGGTTTCACAAATATTCTGCTGAATGGGCCAGCCGCGTCGCGTCGCACCTGCACCCTCATTCCCCCCTTGGAAAGCGCGCGCTGTCTTCCAGCGTGTTCAGATCCAAGTGGTTGCGCATGTAGCGTTCTGAGGCTTTTTGCAGCGGCTGATAGTCCCACGGATAATAATCGCCATTGCGCAGGGCCTCATAAACCACCCAACGGCGGGCCTGACTTTCGCGCACAGCGGCATCAAACACCGCCAAATCCCAACGTGCCTCGGACTTGGCCTGTAATTGCGCCAATGTCCCGGCATGGGCCGCAACCGATGCCAGATTGACCCGTTCATGCGGATCAGCCTCAAGGTCAAATAGCTGGTCAGGATCAAGCGTGCAGCGGACGTATTTCCATTTGCCATAGCGCATTGAAACCAGCGGTGCATAGGACGCCTCGGCCGCGTATTCCATCAGGACCGGCGCGCTGCGTTCGCCACCTTGCGCCAAGCGCACCAGACTTTCACCATCCACCCACGGCGCGATTTCATCCAGCGAGACCCCCGCCAGTTCAGCCAATGTGGGCGTGACATCCAGTGTCGAAACCGGTGCCGCCACCGCCCCCTGTGCCATTTCCGGCGCGCAGACCATCAACGGCACCCGGGCAGAGCCTTCGTAAAAGCACATCTTGAACCACAGGCCCCGCTCGCCCAGCATATCGCCGTGATCTGACACAAATAGTATGATCGCCTCTTGCCGGGTTGTTTCCAACGCTTCCATCACTTCGCCGATTTTGTCATCCAGATACGAGATGTTGGCGAAATAGGCCCGGCGCGAGCGGCGGATATCATCCTTGGTAATGTTGAAACTGCGCCAGTCGTTGGCGTCAAAAATACGCTGCGAATGTGGGTCATGGTCGTCATATTCCATCGCCGGAACGTCGGGCAGCAGGTGGTCGCAATCCTCGTACAGGTCCCAATACTTACGCCGCGCCACATAGGGGTCATGCGGGTGGGTGAATGACACTGTCAGGCACCATGGGCGGTCATCCCTTGCGCGCGCCAGATCGTATACCTTGCGGGTTGCGTGATAGGCGACCTCGTCGTCATATTCCATCTGGTTGGAAATTTCCGCGACACCAGATTGGGTCACGCTGCTCATATTGTGGTACCACCAGTCGATCCGTTCGCCCGGTTTGCGGTAATCAGGCGTCCAGCCAAAATCGGCAGGGTAAATATCGGTGGTCAGGCGTTCTTCAAACCCGTGCATCTGATCCGGGCCGACAAAATGCATTTTTCCTGACAGGCAGGTCTGATAGCCAGCGCGGCGCAAATGATGCGCATAGGTTGGAATGTCACTGGCAAATTCAGCCGCGTTGTCAAACACTTTGGTGCGCGATGGCAGCAAGCCCGACATGAAACTGGCCCGGCCCGGCGCGCATAAGGGTGACGCAGTGTAGGTATTGACGAACCGGGTGGATCGCGACGCCAGCTTTTTCAGATTTGGCGCATGCAACCACTCTGCTGGCCCATCCGGGAACAAGGTTCCGTTAAGCTGATCCACCATGAAAATAAGAATGTTCGGCTTGCTCATTGCGCGTTCTGCCTGTTGTTTTGTTGCTGGTCGCTTTGCGCCAGTTTCAGTTCCAGATAATCCCAGACCAATCCCATCGTCTGGAACCGATCAAGTGGGTTTTCCTGTAACGCCTGCCGGATATAAAGCCCGTCAATCAGCGCGCCCAAAGCATTGGCGATCAGGTGGGCGTTGGCCTCGTTCGTCAACTGGCGCAGGTTGAAAACCAGATTGCTGTGCATGCGATGGGTATAGACAAGCAACAACCGCCGCGCGCCTTTGGAATTCTGTGCCTGAACATAGAAAATCAGCCATGCGGAAATCACCTCGGGCGCGAACTCATCCTCGTCAAAGCTGGCGGCGATGATGGCGTTCAGGCGTTGGCGCGGTGTTTCTGCGGCGCGCAGTTCCGAGCGGACCCGATCGCGAAACAGCGTCTGAATGTGGCGCATAGCGGCAAGGAAAATCTGTTCTTTCGAGCCAAAGTAGTGATGCGCCAACCCGCTTGAAACGCCCGCCCGTTTGGCGATCTTGCTGACAGTCACGTCTAAAGACCGGGCCGCACCAATCTCGGCAATGGCCGCTTTGACCAGTGCTGCTTTGCGGATCGGTTCCATTCCCAGTTTCGGCACGATTCCCCCTGACGTAATTCGTTCACCGTTTCTGGATCAATTTTGATTGACTAGTCAATCAATAAAAACGCACGCCGCAGCGGAACCGCTAGTCACGGCACCACACCTGACGGAATGTCAGCTCGCAGGCGTTAATCCAACTTGCGATAGTTCAGGAAATTGCCGCGCGGCAGATACATCAACGTCATTTCAAACACGGTGACTTTGACGATCTCATAACAATAGCTTTCGTTCGTGCCCTCTTCGCGTGCGTATAGGTATTGGCCACCGCCAGAAAACTCGTTGCAATAGCTTTGAACCGAAAGGTAATCGAGGCCCATGATCTGCCCGTCATACTGGTTTTCCCGCTCAGCCCCCAGAATGTTGAACTGCGAATTCGGGTCTTCTACAGAATACCAATATCCAGCCAGCCTGTTGAGCGTGGCGTCGGCATCCGTATAAGGCCGCACAGTAAGATTGCGCAGCACCACCTCTGCCGTGCTGTCGTAAACCCCTGCCAAATCGCCCTCGACCCGGATTGGCGTGCCGTAATCGAACCCCCGCATTACATTGAACAACGACTGCGGCGTGCGGCCGTCATTATAGACGAAAAACTTGGTGCCACTGCTGTGGAAACTGCAAAACTCAGCGTCGCCTTCTGACGCGCAATCCTGAAAGGTCACGTCGTTTGAATAGGGTTCGCCATACTGGCCCGGCTGACTGCCCGAGCCTAAGATTTTGGGTTTGGGAGCAGATTTTGCAGGCACAAGGTTAAGCGTGAAATCCTTGGCGGATTCCCCGGTGTCCAGTTTCTTGAACAGGCTTTTTTGATACCCACGCGCGGTGCAATTCTCATCGCCAACGATGTCAAAAGATTGCTGAATGGTGCAAAAGGCATATTCGGCGCCGTTAAATTCGCGGCCCGTCGCCGTCGCCCGGAAATAATAATAGCGCCGAGTCAAATCCCCGCCAACGACGATCTTGCAATCGCCCGGATCAATGTTCCACCACCCCTTGGAAACGTAACTGCCACCGTCCTTAAAGGCGACGGCAAAGCTGTGTTGCACTTCGGCTTTGTTGCAGATTGTCAGCCCTGCCTGGGCAGGTGCGCCAAACAGCACCGAAAGGGCAATGATATTCAGGCAATGGAAAATGCGGCTCATAAAATCTCTCCTGTTCATCAGGGGAATTTAGACCGGAATTTCAAACCGCACTACTAGAATTTGGCCCGCCCTCAGGTTTTTCGCGATGAAGCGCCCAAAACCCGTTATTTCGTAGCGACTGCTGGTGGCGTTTGTGCCCGGCGGTTAACCACCCATTCCCGATAGGAAATGAAACTGACCGAGGCGATAATAACGCCGCCGCCCAACAGAACATAAAAATCCGCCGCCTCGCCAAACATTAAAGAGCCAAGCAGCATCGCCCAGACCAGTTGCAGGAACGTCACCGGCTGGGTCACCATCAGAGGGGCCGCATGCAGCGCCTTGGTCATGGTGAAATGTCCGGCGGTTGCAAACACGGCCACCAATCCCAACCAAAAAACCTCGGTCAGGGCCGGGGTTTCCCAGACGGCATAAGCAAAAGGCGCAAGCCCAAGTGTGACGAACACCGATAACATGCCAACGATCACGGTCGGGCTTTCCTGCATGCTGAGTTTCTTGGCGACAAGATAGGATATCGCGAACAAGGGTGCAGACAAAACCTGCGCCAATTGCCCGTTGGAAATCTCCTGAAAACCCGGCCGCAGGATGATCATCGCACCGATAAAGGCCGTCACCACCGCCACAATCCGGCGCATTGCCATGCGTTCGCCGAAAAACACCGCCGCGCCGATTGTGATGTAAATCGGTGAGGTATAGCCAATGGCGGTCACCTCGGCGATTGGGATATTAGCCATGGCGTAAAACCATAAAATGACCCCAAGCGCATGGGCCAGTCCGCGTAAACTAAATATCGCGAAGGCTTTGGGTTTGATACCGCGGCGAAACACCGGGATCAGGAACGGCAGCATGATCGCAAGGCCAATAACATAGCGGATAAAGGCTGCTTCGGCGGCTGGAATACCCGAGCCGACATAGCGCACGATCCCGGTCACAGCGACAAACATCAGCCCCGTGATCATCATCCAGACGATACCGATCCAAGGCGCGCCATAGGTCTGTGGGGTGCTTTGTTGAAGTGCCATGCTGTCCTGTCGGGAAATGCCCCTTGTCGCACCCAATCCCAGTTTTTTCTTGTGCGCAAGCGCAATCCGCTTTCTATTAGAGGGCAGCCTACGCAATTCATCAATTCCACCAGAAAGGCAAAACCATGACCCTTTTCAAATCTACCCTGACCGCCACGGCATTCGCGCTGGGACTTGGCAGCGCACCGATGCTGGCAGGAACAGGCGCCGAAGGATATTTTCAAATCTACAATGATACTGCCGGAAATGTCTTGATTGGGTTTTACACCAATGATGGCAACGGCTGGTCGCCCAACTGGATTGACGGCGCCGAGATCATGCCCGGACAAAATGGCCAAGCCACATTTGACGCAGAAACCGGCGCTTGCGACCAGGTTTTTCAGGCCGGTTGGAAAGGCGCAGATGGATCAGAAGTCTTCGACGAGCCTATCTCAATTGATATTTGCGAGGCGTCGAATGTCTATATCGGCGACAACGAAATCTCTTTTGATTAAAGCCATCTAAGACCGCAAGGGTTGGCGCAGACCTAAAGCTGCGCCATCACTTCGTCTGAAATATCAAAGTTGGCAGTGACGGTTTGCACGTCGTCATCGTCTTCTAACATTTCGATCAGACGCATCAGTTTTTCAGCACCCGCCAAATCAAGCGGGGTTGAAATGTTGGGTTTCCAGATCAGTTTGCTGGTTTCGCTTTCCCCAAGAGCGTTTTCCAGCGCAGTGGAGACTTCGTGCAGATCGGTGTTGGCACAGTAAATCTCGTGTCCGTCTTCTGTGCTTTCGACGTCTTCGGCTCCGGCCTCAATCGCGGCTTCAAAAACGGCGTCAGCGTCGCCTGCGTCGACCGGATACGTCACCAACCCGACACGATCAAACATAAACGAAACCGCGCCGGTTTCCGCCAGATTGCCACCGGATTTGGTGAAAATTGAACGTACCACACTGGCCGTGCGGTTCTTATTATCGGTCATTGCTTCGACAATAACGGCCACCCCTTCAGGCCCGTATCCCTCGTACCGGATTTCATCGTAATTTTCACCGTCGCCAGCACTTGCCTTGGTAATTGCGCGGGTGATCACGTCTTTGGGCACGGACAGTGATTTCGCCTCTTTCACCGCCATACGCAGCCGGGGGTTTTTATCGGGATCAGGGTCGCCCATTTTGGCGGCGACGGTAATTTCTTTGGCAAGCTTGGAAAACAGCTTGGACCGCACGGCGTCCTGACGCCCCTTGCGGTGTTGAATATTTGCCCATTTTGAATGGCCTGCCATGATAATCTCCGTCCGGATATGTCTGTCTGTACCTCTATTAAATTGCCCGCCCTTGAGGTTCAAGCCCGTTGCACTTTGCGCTGAAATCGGCTTGGCTTACCGAAACAACCGGAGCGCGCGATGACCGTTGACCAAATGATCTTGTTTGCAATATTTGCGGGCGTTTTTGCGATGCTCTTATGGGGCCGGTGGCGGTACGATCTGGTGGCTTTCGGGGCGTTGCTGGTTGGTGTTCTGGTGGGCGTGGTGCCGTCAGATCGCGCATTTGCAGGATTTGGCCATCCGGCAACGTTGGTTGTGGCGCTGGTGTTGATCGTGTCCGCCGGGCTGGTGAATTCCGGGGCGGTGCAGCTGATTACGCGGTCTTTGGTGGACAGTGGTCGTTCACTTGGCAAGCATATCGCGATCATGGGCAGCGTTGGGGCAATCCTGTCGGCTTTTATGAACAATGTTGCCGCCCTTGCCCTGCTGATGCCGGTCGATTTGCAAACCGCGCGAAAAGCCAAGCGTGATCCGGGCCTGTCGCTGATGCCCTTGTCATTCGCGACCATTCTGGGCGGCATGGTGACGATGATCGGCACGCCGCCAAATATCATCATCGCCACCATCCGCGAAGACGCGTTTGGCGAGCCTTTCGCCATGTTTGATTTTGCGCCGGTGGGCCTGGTGGCCGCATTTGCCGGAATGCTATTCGTCGCAACCATCGGCTGGCGGCTGATCCCGCGTCATCAGGGTGAAGACGGCGCGCCGCAGCAGTTGCTTGATCTTGCATCCTATGTGGCGGAGTTGACCATACCTGAAGCATCCAAACAAATCGGTCGGGCGACCCGTGAGCTTTATAGCGAGGCAGAAAAGGCCGATGTCGCTATCCTTGGCGTGATCCGGGCAGGTAAACGACTGTATGGCACGTCGGCCAATCGTCAATTGCACGCCAATGATGTGCTGGTGCTGGAGGCAACGCCCGAGGCACTGGACGAGTTTCGCACCACGCTCAAGCTCGACTTTGCCGACCCGGACCGTCAGGAAAGGGTCGAGGCCGTTGGCGATGGTCTGGCCCTGATGGAGATCGTGGTGACGGAAACCTCGCGCATACGTGGCAAAACCGCCATGGCGATCGGGCTGAATTGGCGGCGCAACACGATCCTGATGGGAATTTCCCGACGTGGCCGTCGGATCAGCAAACAAGTGCGACGTACCGAGATACGCACAGGCGATATTTTGTTGTTGCTGACACCGGCGGACGGTCAGGCCGAGATTACCGATTGGCTGGGATGTTTGCCCTTGGCGGAACGCGGGTTGAACGTGACCCAAAACGAAAAAACCTGGCTGGCGATTGGGCTGTTTGGCGCGGCCGTTGCGGCGGCCAGCTTTGGGCTGGTCTATTTGCCCATTGCGTTGGGCGTGGTTGTTGGTCTGTACGCTGTGACCAAAATCGTGCCGCTGTCTGAGGTCTACACATATGTTGAATGGCCGGTGGTCGTTTTGCTGGGTTCGATGATCCCGCTGGGGCAGGCATTGGAAAGCTCGGGCGGCACGGAATTGATTGCGGGCTCATTGATCGGCCTGACCGAAGGCATGCCACCCTGGGTCATTCTGACCGTGCTGATGGTGGTGACGATGACGCTGTCGGATGTGCTGAACAACACCGCCACAACGATTGTCGCGGCCCCGGTTGGCATCGCAATGGCCCAAAGCCTGAATGTCAACGCCGATCCGTTTCTGATGGCGGTAGCGGTGGCCGCAAGTTGCGCGTTTCTGACGCCGATTGGCCACAAGAACAACACCCTGATCCTTGGGCCCGGAGGCTATCAGTTCGGTGATTACTGGCGCACCGGATTGCCGCTTGAAATCCTGATTGTGGCGGTCAGCATTCCGGCGATTCTGGTGTTCTGGCCGCTTTGATCTTGTGTTGGGGTTGCTGGTTGTTTTGTTTCTGGGCCAAGGGATGCTCCCGCGCCTGATTTCGCTTCGCTCAAGCAGGCTTGGGCCGGGCCGACGCCGCTATCGCTGGTCGGCTATGGGGCGCTGCCCCCGGTCGCTGGCGCGCCCTTCCCCCGGAGTATTTTTGGAACGCTGATTGGGCAGGCTGGTCAAACGTTGGTTTATAATGGCCAGAAAAACGGAATGAGCAGGCTGGCGATCAATCCGACCGACAGGTTGAGAGGCACGCCGATCTTGATGAAATCCGTGAATTTATAACCTCCGGGGCCGTAGACCAGCATGTTGGTCTGATAGCCAATTGGCGTTGCAAAGCTGGCCGAGGCGGCGACCATGACGGCCACAACCAGCGGGCGGGGATCAACACCAAGGGCGCTGGCCAGCCCGATTGCGATCGGGGTCACAACCACGGCCACGGCGTTGTTGGACACCAGTTCGGTCAGCACAGAGGTCAACAGATAGATCGCCCAGACGATCATGAATGGTGGCAAGCTTTGCAAAACCGGGCTGAGGGCGGTGACGATCATTTTAACCGCGCCCGAGGCTTCAAGCGCCGCTCCAACCGCCAGCATCGAGAATATCAACGCCAGCAAGCGACCGTCAACAAAACTAAACGCCTCATCCGCGTCGATACATCTTGTCAGCAGGATCACCGCCACAGCCACCACCGCCAGCGCAAAAATTGGCGCCACACCAAGGGCCGCCAGTAAGACAATACCAGCCAGCGCAATCAGCACAATCGGTGCGTGGCTGCGCCGAAAAGCGCGCCCGCTGGGTTGAGCAATGTCGACCATATCCATGTCACTGGCCAGTCTTGCGATGTCTTCGGCAGCACCTTCCAGTAGCAGGGTATCACCGAACCGCACCACAAGATCATCCAACTGACGTCCGATATTCTGGTTCCGCCGATGTACCGCCAACGGATACACCCCATAGCGGCGGCGCAAACGCAAAGAGCCAAGCGTGCGGCCCACCATTTTGCAACCGGGCGAGATCAGGGCCTCGACCGTCGTGGTCTCGACCGAGGATAATTTATCAACATCGCGCACGGCTTTGTTTTGTTGCAGGCCAAGCAATTCCCCGATCTCGGTACGCAGGACAACGCGGTCTCTGGTTTCCAAAACCACGGCGGCCAAATCACGCCGCAGCGAAAGATCGCCGCGTAAAACATCCACCACCCGCACCTTGTCGCGCTTGAACAAGTCGACCTCAAGAACCGCTTGACCGCAGAGTTTAGAGCCGTCCGGCACCGCCACTTCGGTAAAGAACTTGCGCGCGCGGCGGTCCGATAGCAGGCTGGCCATAGATGGACGATCCGGCAACAGACGTGGCGCAAATATTCTGAGATAGAGCAACCCCCAAACCACCAGAATGATGCCAAGCGGCGTGATTTCAAATATCGAAAACGCCGCCATGCCCTGCGCGCGCGCGACACCGTCCACCAGCAGGTTGGTTGATGTCCCAATCAGGGTCATCGTGCCGCCAAGGATCGCGGCATAGCTGAGCGGGATCAACAGCTTTGACGGGGCCAGACCAAGGCTGCGCGCCAATTGCACGGTGACGGGGATCATCACCACGACGACCGGCGTGTTGGACACAAAGGCCGATGATATCACCACAAACACCGTCAGGGTGGCCAGCACCATAACCGGATTATCTGCCACGCGCGCCTCAGCCTTTGCGGTGAACCACTGAAGCGCACCCGTGCGCACCAGCCCCCCCATCACGATGAACATCGCGGCTATGGTCCAGGGTGCAGGGTTGGAAAACACCGCAATCGCCCTTTCATAGGGCAACAGGCCAGTGCTGATAAAAATTGCAGCGCCAGTGATTGCGACGACTTCGGTCGGATAAGTCTCGCGCAGAAACATCAGAAACATCACAGCGACAACGGCAAGGGCTGCAATTGCGCGGATTTGTGGATCGGCTAAAAGCTCGGTCATGGCGTTCCCGGTTGTATCAAGGCTGCTGGGTCATAGTGTTACGTGTATCACGCCCTTGGACAAGTGGTGCAGACTCCTAAAGCCCGTGCAAATCGGGAAATGTGCGGGCACGCCTCATGCAGATTCTGGTCTTGGCCGTACCAGAAACAGCCCCACCAGCATGATCCCCATCGCGGCCCAGACCCATAGGGAATAGGCCTCAGACAGCAGCACAATCGCCCAGAGCACACCAAAACCTGTGACCAGATAAGAAACCTGCGAGGCAAAAACTGAACCGGTGCGACCGACCAGCCAGACATAGGTCGAATAGACCAAAGCATGAATAACAGACGAGCCAAGCAAGGCGTATTCAGGGGCAGCCCATGGGCGTGTAATATCCAACCATTGGCCGGAAACCAGCGCAAGTGGCACAACAAAAATCAGCCCAATGATCGACGCGCCCAACAACAATTGCACTGCGTCGATATCGAGAATTCCGTATTTGGCGACCCAGGTGCCTTCAACCGCGTACATCAACGGTGAAATCGCCGCGATCAATATCCAGGGAGTCATCGCCGGGTCCGGCAGGCTGGCCTTGGGGCCGACCAAAAGCACAATCGCGGTCGCGCCGCAAACCACGCCAAGGAAGCGCATGAACGCGAATTTTTCCATTCCGATGGCCAGCGCCAGTGGCAGGGCAAACATCGGCACCAAAGAAATAAGGATCGACAATACACCGGATGGCAGATGCACGGCCGCCTGATAGCTGATCGAATTTGGCACCACGGTGCCAACCAACGCGATCAACCCATACCGCCACAGATAGGCAATCCCAAGCGGCAAGCCGCGACCGCGCAGCAAACTAAGCGCCCCCAGAACAAGGATAGCCACCACCAATTGCCAGACGATCAGCCCAAAATACTTGTGCCCCGTGGACACCGCAATTTTGGACAAGGGTTGGGTCAGGCCCCAACCTGCCCCCAACAGGATAAGAACCAGAAAATAGCCGATGGACCGCTTCACGGAGCCTGCTCGGCCAAACGTCCGTTCTGGCGAATTGCAACCACCCGCTTGGCCAATCCGGTGGCGTCGTCGGTTTCAACGAAAGTGCCCGACAACGTTGCCTCGCCATTGGCTGGGGTAAACCGATCTTTCATCATACCGGTTATGAACCGCCTTAAGGGCTCGGTTTTTTCCATGCCGATCACACTGTCGTAATCACCGCACATCCCGGCGTCAGTCTGATAAGCAGTGCCGCGCGACAGGATCTGCGCATCCGCCGTTGGCACATGGGTATGCGTGCCCACAACCAACGAGGCGCGCCCGTCGCACCAATGCCCCATTGCCATTTTTTCTGAGGTTGCCTCAGCATGGAAATCCACCACAATTGCGCTGGCCAGTTTGCCGACAGGATGCGCTCTTAGCACCTGATCAACTGCCGAATAGGGATCCGAATAAGGTTTCTTCATGAAAACCTGGCCCAGCGCCTGCACCACCAGCACCCGTTTGCCGTTTGGCGCGTCAAACAGGCGGAACCCCTTGCCCGGCGCCGATCTGGCGAAATTCATTGGCCGCAGAATACGCGGATCAGACTCGATCGCCTTCAGCATGTCGCGCTGATCAAAAGCGTGATCGCCCAGTGTCACACAATCGGCACCGGCGGCCAGCAAGGCCTGCGCGTGCACGCCCGACAGGCCCATGCCACTGGTCGCATTCTCGCCGTTGACCACAACGAAATCGAGCGCCCAGTCTTTGCGCAATCGCGGCAGATGATCGGCAATTGCGCTGCGCCCCGCGCGGCCCATGACGTCGCCTAAGAAAAGTAATCTCATACGTCACGCTTACTGGCAGGAAACAACGGGGGCAAGTGTCAGAAACGCTTAACGCCGGTTTCTGTGACAATGGCATCCAGCCTGACATCCGTCGGCTCGGTCGGGACATGCGGCAATTGCTGCGCAACGTAGGCAAAGCCGACCGCCAGTGCCGCGCCCTTTTGGCGCAACAGCTCAAACGTCCGGTCGTAAAATCCACCGCCATAGCCAAGCCTGTAGCCTCGCGCATCAAACGCCACCAGCGGCGTTATCAACACGTCTGGAATGACAAATGCATCGGTGTGAGGGATCTTTGCCCCAAACGGCCCATTGACCAAGGGGGTTGTCGGCGTCCAGCGGCTGAATCTCAACGGCTTGCCCGCCGCCTCGATCACCGGCACACAGACGATTTTGCCCGCTTCATAAAGATCAGCCATGACAGGCAACGGGCTGATTTCGGTGCGAATGGGCATATAGGCCGCGATCACCGCAAAATCACCAATGCTGGCAAGAAAAGCCGACAATTCAGCACAAGCTGTCGCATCATGCGCTTGGGAATACGCCCGTTTCCGCGCGGCAAATGCCTGTGTTCGCGCTTCTGATTTGGTCAATTCTGCCATTCTCTTTTTCTTAAATATCCTCGCGCGAAGCGCATAAAAACCATGTCGGTACCAAAGACTATAATGCGCTTCGCGCAAGGATATTTGTAAAAAAGAGAAGCATTAAGAAGGGAAAGCGGCGGGCCCACAAACGCATCCGTGGAGGTGAGGTATTCCCGAGAGCCTGGTTTGACCAGGTGGGCGCCAGATACGATAGGCCAGGGCCAGTCGCAGAGCCAGCTCCCGAACGAAAATTTAAGGCCACTGGAATTGGACCTCTCACGCAAAGGGCAGAACCCGCCAAGGCCTAAAGTAGATGCTCCGATCCTGTTTAACAAGGGGGCCAAAACGGCAACACATCGTACGTGGCTGAATCTGGACAGAACCGGGGTTGACGGAATGTTCACCTATTGTTCATATACCGCATGAGTGATGATCTAATGCCCGGACAAATTCTGGCGCGCGGGGTTTGCCGCCACCTGCGCCAATATGATTTCCTGACGCTCGAGGAATTCGTTCCAGTGTCCGGACTGCGCGTTGATGTAATGGCGCTTGGTCCCAAGGGCGAGATTTGGGTGATCGAATGCAAATCCAGCCGCGCCGATTTTCAATCCGACACCAAATGGCAGGGGTATCTGGAATGGTGCGATCGCTATTTCTGGGCCGTCGACGCGAATTTCCCGACGGAACTATTGCCGGATGGCACCGGGCTTATTCTGGCAGATGGTTATGACGCTGAAATTCAACGCATGGGTCCCGAGGAAAAACTGGCCGCGGCAAGACGCAAAAAACTGACCCTGAAATTTGCCCGCAACGCCGCAGACCGCCTGCACGGGTTCCGCGACCCGGCCCCATCAGCGCGGTTCAGCACTATTTAGTCAGCGCACGCGCCAGATTTGCGGCTGCACGCAGTTCTTCCGCGATTTCGTCGGCCTCTTCCGGGTCGAAATCAAGCGGCAGATTAACCGCCGCGGTTTCCACGTAAATCCTGACCATGCCCTGATCGGTCGGCCCGATTTGCAGGTTGGCCGCGACTTCGCTTTGTTTGTTGATGCTCATTTGGTGCCCTTCACTGAATTGCGCGCCCTCGCTAACGCCTGTTGCAGGATTTCACAAGTCGCGCGTGACAGGAATTTGCCCAAGGATATTGATCGATTCCAACTTGACCTACCCGTTAGGGTGTTTTAGGTCCTCCGGCATGGCCCGTGGCCATCGGTGCCGGCGTAGCTCAGTAGGTTAGAGCGCTTGATTGTGGATCAAGAGGCCCCCCGTTCGAGCCGGGGCGCTGGTACCATTAAAATCAACAGGTTAGCGGAATCTTAGCATCGGCAAACATCCCGTGTAGCCAAAATTTGTTGCCGGGGTGTGTCCTGGTGCCACCGATTACATTATAGGCTTTCAACATTGACTGACTGATTGAAAGTAGAGGCCAACCGGATCGCAACTGATACTCTGCACTCCCAACACATTGATTAATAAGCATTGTGTTTGGTTATTGTTTGTCGGCTTTTCTGGATTGCGTTCTGTTTTGTTGCAATTGGCGCCAAATTGAAATTTGGGTTCCGGCATCAATCGATCTTCCCTTCAAATTGCACACTCGCCTGTAGGGCTAAGGTCTACACGAAATTAATGCCCTGACGATCAGATGGCCAACAATGCCGGTGCGGTGAAATCAATCCGGCTGAGCCGCGCTGGGTTATACCGGAACAGATACTGTTGAGCCAATGCCGCCGTTTGCTTCGGCATAGCGTATAGCCTGCCACAGGAGGAGGAAGCGGACACAGGCGAAACCGATCAGTTTTGTGGTGCACCGAAATCCAAACGCGCCGTTCAATGTGCAGCTTCAGACATTTGTTGCAGCGCCTTTGCGCGCGTGTTTTGTGCCGCAAATTCAAAATACCGTTCGTTTGAAAAGTCTGTATGGACCTGCAGCGCATCAAGTGTTCCGAGCGCGTTTTGGTGCTGCCCACGTCGAATTTGGGCGTCAGCGATCCAAACGTCTGCGTAGGCGCGTGCAAGAACCATGCCTGTGGACAGATAATCCTCTCGGGCCAATTGCAAAGCTTCAAGCGCGCCGGCTTCGCCCAATAAATCAGCGATACGTGCGAGTTGAATTCTTGCTTGCGCGCTCCATTGCATATAACCCATCGTATCGGCGCCTTTAAGTGCAAGCAGGGCGTGATTCCGGGCCTCTTTAAGTTGCTCTTGAAACAAACATTTAGTCGCGCTGAAGACATTTGCAAAAACGTGGCTCAGACCATTGTCGTTTTTGTGTGCCATTTGAACTGAACGTGCCGCCGCTACATCCGCGTCTTGGGATCGCCCAAGCAAAGCATAAACCCAGCCCAAAAAGCTGTTTGCGGTTAGGCCGATATCCATGCCGAACCGCATCTGCAGCTCTTCTTTGATGTCCTCGCTATAAATACTCAGAACTGTCTCTAGGTGATCAGCGGCCTGCGGTAGTGCACCGCGATAGGCCTGTGTAACCCCAAGCATATACTGATTAATCAAACTGGCGGCTGGCGAGTCCAGATTATTGGTTGCCTGGTTCAACGCAGTTGCCGTTTCCAAACATGAATCCAGTTCCGCCACGATTAAGTGGATGCTCCAAAGACCCCAACTTGCGTTCACGATTTCTTCTTGATCCCCCAGTCTTGCGCTTAGCGTTTGCGCGTTGGTGTAATAGCGCTTGGCTTCGGAGGTTGGGATGCCGTGCAAGGCGATAAGTTGGGCTGCGGTCTTCCTGTTCAGCGCCAGTTCTTTTCGCAACCGTTCAGGGGCGATTGGCATTTGACCAGTCATTGCAATCGCGTCATGATATTCCGAAATCGCCTCTGCAAAAGCCGAGACCTGAGCAGCCTGATCGCCTGACAGTTCAAAATACCGAGCGGCCTTTTCATAGGCTTCGGCTGTTTTGAAATGATGCGCCACCTCAGAATAACGAATGCGTTGCTTGTCCAACAAAAGGGTTTGCGCCGCTGCAATGTGCATGGCAGGCCGCTCGCGCTTTAGAATTGTAGCGTAGATCGCCTCGCCGATCAGCGTGTGCTTGAAAATGTACGAAATGTCACTTCCCCGCGCTGACGCAAAGATAATCCCGGCTTCCTCAAGGTCAGACGAAACAGATGTCCACCTGTCAGAGGATGGCAAAACCCGCGCAAGTTGGTCTTTGGAAAATTGGCGGCCAAAAACTGAGGCATATTGCAGGATTTCTATGGCACCTGGGACGCTGTCGATCCGGGACAGCAGTAGCGGCAACAAGCTGCCCGGCGTTTCAATCAGATCATCAGAGCTGTCAGACCAATTGGCGGGTGCAAGGCTCGTATCCACGCCTTGTGCATTCGCCTGACGAAACGCAATTGATTTGGCGAATTCTTCCAACACCAACGGATTGCCTTCGGCGCGTTCAAGAACGTTTTTGATTATCGCATCTGTGGCAAGAGTTTTGGACAGCAAGCCGCGCAGCAGGGTTTCGGCGCTTTGTGGTTGCAATGGGTTCAATTTTATACGCCGCACAAATGGGTGATTGACGATTTCGGGTGGTTCGCCTTTCCGCGACACCATCACCGCAAGAATGGGCGCATCTGATACAACGTCAATCAGGCCGGAAATCGCTTCGAGCGTCGTTGGATCAAACCACTGGATGTCTTCAAAAATCAAACAAATTGGTTGGCTTTTATTTCGCGCTTTAACCTGTGCCGTAAATATATTCAGGGCGGCTTCTTTGGCTTGCTCAGATATTTCAGAGCTATTCGGGAACTGGGATTCCGGCTTGTCGATAAGTGACCCAATATAAGGGGCCGCCAATACCAGTTCCGGCGCGAGAGAAGACAACCAGCGCTCAATTTCAGCCGGCGTTGCATGGTCTTGTGAAAATGCACCTGCGCGGAACATGCGATCCAGTACCGGTGCAAACGTAGATTTGCGTTGGCTGCGGTTTCCCTGAAAGACTTGGATTTCAAAACCATCTGCGCTGGCGTTTTCCGAGGCTTCCTGAACCAGCCGGGATTTACCTTCACCTGGATCGCCCAAAATCGCCGCGACCGAGCCCTGCCCGTGTTTGGCTTGTTTTAGCAACCCGAGAAGATGGCCAAGCTGTTCCTCTCGTCCGACCATCGGGTGGGTTCGTTCGGGGACGACGTTCTGGTGCGGTTGCTTGCTAAACTGGTGACGGGGCAAAGCCCGTTTTGCCGAAGCTTCGCCCTCTATCAGTTCCAAAACGATGGCAGGTGACAGGACTTTTTCTAACGTTTGGTCCACTATAACAGCCGCTGACGGACCTTGATAACAAATGGTTTCGGCTGCGCGAAATACTGGTCCGGAAAAATTGGGACCCTTGGAGCCACTTCCCGTTGGATAGGACAGCAAAGCCTGACCATACGAAAGGCCGATCTGACTTTTGGGCGCAACATTGCTGTACGAATTCAACACCTCAAGAACAGAAAGCGCAACAAAGACCGCCGTGTCAGGGTCAGTGTCGTGGCCAATAGGGTAACCGAAACAGGCGAGAACATGGTCACCAGAAACCTGCAAAACCGTGCCGCCGTCGTTTTCAACGCAATTTCGGATTTGCGCGTTTATTTCGCTGGCTGCTTTTTCAAAATCTTCAGGATCGTCAATCTCTAGGTTGACCGAGATTGAAAGGGCCGTAATGAACCGCCGTTGGGGAACCGCCGGATCGGGTTCTTGTGCCGCCTTCTGGGCGTTTGATGACGTGGCTATGGCGTCAGCGGTGATGGTTTCAAAAAGAAGTAGTGTCTCGTCTGACACGTCCACATCTAGGTTGGATTTTAGGGCAGCTTTACACTTCTGCAATTGGCGGCTCGCGGCAGCATCATCACCGGCGCGAAGATAGTGCTCGATCAGTGCGCGATGGGCTTGTTCATATGTCGGATCAATGCGGCACAGATGAAGCGCGATTTGAGTGGTGTTTTCTGCGTCCTGATTATCAATGCAATGGCGAAGTGCTGAGTGACCGATGTTCAAAATCTCGGTCTCAAGCGCTTGTCGGGTCGTCCATACCCAATCTGAAAAGGGTTGGCTGCGAATGCTGAAACTGTCCAAAAACGGGGCGATATAAAGTTCCAGCAAGGCGATTACGTTGGCTGGACTTTGATCCGCAGCCGGGCTGTCCCGGATGCGCCAGATATCTGCATCCAGCCCGTCCATCGAAAGTTCGATCCGGTCCCCTTGAGGGACAATCACGTGCGCTATTTCTGGTCCAAGCGCCTTTCGCAAAACCGAGATTTCTTGCCTTAAGCTGGCACGTGCTTGTTCTTCTGCACTGTACGGCCACAACAAGCCCGCAAGCACCTCGCGCGAGACTGCCTCGTGTCTTCGCTCAACTAGATACGCCAACATTGCTTCCGATTTTCGTGTCGGAAGTCGCGCAATGTTGCCGTCAGGCCGTTTGAAAACCGGGCCCCCTAAAAGTTTAAAATAAATGCCCATTCAAGCTTCAGTATAGACTTCGCACATGCCTAAGTCATCTAGAAAGGCAAGCGGTTTGGCAACGCGAATTTTGCGCGCAGGGTTTGGTCAAAAAATTTCTGACGGATTTCTGACACCCGTCACCAAGAAAGTGCGGCTAGTCTGATCAAAATGAAACATTTGGTGAGGAAACGGAAATTTGGGACATCCGGGTGGGATATGGATTGGCGGAAAAGCCATAGAGCTAGAAGAGCAAGCCCTTGAGTCTGTGCTGAAATACGCTTTGGTGCCGCCAGACCAATGGAAGTCTGCGGCCTTCAATTCCGGTGATATGGGCGAAGTCCTGTCTATGGCTGACGATCTGTCTGTCGAAATCGTGATCGCGATGGCGAAAGACAGCCTTAAGCATGCCTTTGCCGATGCCAAAGAATTAGCTGACAATATTGCGCTTCGCAAAGGCGTCATCGCCGCAATGAGGGCCATTTGCGCCGGCGACATTGATGGCGATTATGTCGAGGCCGTCGATGGCGTGCCCCCTACCCTTGGGTATCTTGGAAACCTTGAAGCCCTGTTCGCGCCCGGCAACAAAACCGGGAAAAGCATTCTTACCAAACAGCTTCCCTTTGTCCCACCAGATGATGCGTGGGAACATATTGCTAAGGCCGAAACCTGGGCTGGTTTTCGGTTCATGCAGAACCCAGATGTACCGCTATCAACCGCATTACAGGCGATCACACCATTTCGCGGCGAATGCGCTGGCGCATTGCAACTGGCCATTATGCTGGGCTGCCTGAACAGCTATGGCTCGGAAAAACTGGACGGGCTGGTGGCAAGTCATGGCCCTGCATTTGTAGGGGCCTGGCACTTGCCAGCCGGAAAAGACGCAAAAAGAACAAACACACTAGCCACGAGTTTTTTCGCCCAAACTGTTGATATACCAAGTGATTATGAACGCGGTTCGGTGATTGCCGTGCCCGGGGATTATCTATATTTCCAAAACAAGGATGATTACCCGGATCTTGCAAAGACCGGTGGCTGGCAGGGTGAAAACTGTTTTTACATGGGTCAGGATGCCTTGGGCCACCCGCATTACAGCGGACTTGGCCTTGCTTGGAAAACAGAATTTGCGTTTCGGATGTTCTTGACCAACGCCTATATAAACGATGTGAACACGGCCTATTTGACGGCAATGCGCAATGGTAAGAAACCAAAGACTGACCTGCAAATTGTCGAGCATCCACAAAAGCAAGTAAGGTTCGTAGCCCGCGCCTTGTTACGTTTTCCTGACAAAGATTCCGGCAAACCGCCTAGTTTTCGGCTTCCCCAAAGCGGTGCCTATCCCTTTGACGATGCGCAGATTCTCGCAGCGCTTGATAAGTTGGGCTTCAAGAAAGTTGCACCAGATGAATTTGAGGCTACTCAAATCAAGCTCGGCAGCCTGATGAAAACCCTTAGTATTGGCGATCAGGAATTTTTCCAGGCACCAAGTGCGCCACTAGGCGGTGCAGCACTTCAGGTGCAAATGAACCAATGGCACCTTGTCGTTGATCCAGTAAACCCAGACATTGTGCACCCTGACGCGGATGATCTTGTTCACGCTCACGCGGCGCGTCGTCTGTAGAAACTTTAATACTTGAACCCCCGTTAGCTTTACCTCTTCCGGGCAACCTGGCGGCCACATTGTGGTCGCCTTTTTTTCAGTCAGTTCCTTGTTAGCACAACAAAAGTCGACAGCGCGAACCAATCAAAAATACCGGTTTTTTGCGGGTCGATGCGGTTTTTGACGAATAACTTGCGTGAAACCCGTTTTTCAACCGCCTCACATGACGCCAGCATTACGCAGCCCGCGCAAAGATGAACCCATCAAGACAAACTTTGAAACCAAAGGAATCCTAACATGCCAGCAAATATTACAAGCCCCGCAAGCAACGCCGCAATGCGCAGCAATATTCAAATGAACAGGACGCCTATATTGCTTAGCATCCTGCGCTGGTTGGTAAAACTGGATAGCAAATACCGCCAGGCGCACAAACTGCGTACAATGCCCGACGACAGGCTTGCGGACATGGGACTTACCCGCAAACAGGTGAACCAGAAATTCCATCAGAAATTTGGGAAAAAAATCGCCGACCGCGAACCCATCGTCTTAAATCGCGGGAAGATGAGAACGCCAAGCTGAAGCGTCTTCTGACGGATACCAGTTTGGTTAATTTTGTCCTGAAATATCTGCGGGGAAAGCCTTAACGACACCAGCGCAGCGACGAGCTGCAGCACTTAACGCGATGGGGGCAGGACACACAGACTACGTTTGCTTCAAGTCCCATGTTCTGGCATCGACTTCCTCTCGCAATTCGAGGCCGGAGTGCGGTTTTCAATTGAGGTAACCTGCGAAGGGCGTGATCTTGCTAACAGTTTCATTTGTGCGGAACCGCTTCAACACCAACAAACCCACCCGTTTCATCAGATACCAATCCGACCATTATAGGCTTTCTTCCTGGTTTCCTTCGGCAACTCTGCGTATCTGTGCCTGTACCATTTCGCCATGTTTGAAGAGCTGGTAAAACCGCATGCGACGGAAACTTCGGTTAGTGTCAGATTTGTTTGGGCCAACAAATTTCGGGCGCGATCAAGACGTAAAGCGCGATATACCTTCAGCGGTGACAGGTTCAATAAATCACCAAAACAGCGCTCCAGATGACGTGGTGAGATATCCAGTAAATCGGCAATTTGGTGAATTGAAAGCGTGTCCTCAAGGTGGTCGGACATAAGTTCCAGGGCAAGCCGAACTGACGTGTCGCCTTGCGCCTTTTTTAAGTACCGCCAGTGCAGGCTTGAATAGGCCGCCGCCTGCGTTTTGTTCAAACCCAGATATTCAGCAAGCGCATTGCCGGTAAACTCGCCGTTCTGTTGGCTGACAAGCTCCAGCATCATCTGTATTGCGGCAATCCCACTTGTGGCACTGCTGAGCGATCTTGCATGGCAGGTTGCGAAAGGTGCGAATTCTGGTTGCCACGCCAATTCCGCGATAGCTGTCTGAAAATTTGGATGGACGGCGACGGGTTGGGAATGTCTGAAACCACAGGATATCGGAACGAAAACGGCAGAGCCTACAATGCATAGCCGGTCGGCCAATCTAAGGTGCTTGCGAATTGCCATTTTGTCAGCCGGCGTCAGCACCCAAGGGGTGTCAGACCCGCCAATCAGGACAAGAGCGTGGCCCGATCCCGGTTCCATTTGGTCGGGAAAATTGTCCAAACCGACAACGTGGCGCCATCTGTAGTAACTGGTACCAAGAAGCCTGTTTGCACTTTTTAAAACTTCAGAACAGGCCGTAGCCGCGAATTCGACCTCGTCGTCCATGGCCACAAAAGTGAAATCCCTGCACGAAACTGTTTGAGAACAGGCAATGCTTTCACCGGCCTCTAAAACAGCGTCGTTGGGTTCAAGTAACATCAACCAACGCCTCTAAGGCAACTTGTTGGTGAGCGGCATCATGCGACGTTCTCAATTGACGTTTCGACAGCATGCAGGAATGATCCGGCAGACGAGCTGGCGGACATTAGTAGATAGGTATCAGGGGCGGTGCGTATAATGATGGTTCCCAGGTGCTCCATATTGGTTCGCGCCAATTGGTGAATGGCAAATGCGTCTGGGTTAAGGTCAATCGGGCAAATACGCTCCAATGCTGCGCGGGCGCTGGGGCCGGAAATTTCCAGCGTCACCCAGACATGGCTTTGATCAGTGGAATAGACCGCCCCTGCCAGTTTGTCAGCGATGTAAGGTTCCGAATCCATGCCTTCATACAAGAACACGACAAAAAGCTGATCACGACCCAACCTTAGCAGGCGCATCGCGCCATTTTTGGCAAGCGCGCTATGGCCCACATCCGGCACCGGGATGCCAAACGCTGCCTCTATGGCCTTGATCGCTTTGCTTTCTTCGCCCAGCGGCAAGGCCAGTGAGACCAAACTGTTGTCGTCGATTTCGCGCAGGTCAACACCTTTGAAGCCCTTGGAATAATGCCCCAAAAACGGCTCGGCTTTTAGATTGAGGTCAACCACGTTGCAGCCCTCCTTCCGGGTCATAGAAATGCGGTGAGACGATTTCGACGTCCACCTCAGAGCCACGCGCCGGGTTCACGGCGCGCACGATCTCGCCCTTGCGTTCATGGCCTTGCTTGATGAAACCAAGGCCTATCGAATGGCCCATGATCGGCGAAAAAGCCACCGACGACATCCAGCCCTGATCGTTCGCCATATTGGCAGTGTCGCCTTTGTTGATGAAATGAGACCCCGCCAGCAATGGCTTTGCAGGATCGACAGGCTTGAACCCAACCAACCGGATCGCGTCATCGCGGTTAAGGTCAGGACGCTCCGAAAGTGTCTTACCGATGCAGTCCTTTTTCTGACTGACAAACCCGCCAAGGCCAAGGTTGACCGCCGTGGTTTGGCCGTTCAGTTCGTTCCCGGCGGCGTGGCCTTTTTCAATCCGCATGACACCCAATGCCTCGGTGCCGTAAGGCACAGCGTCGAATTCTTCACCCGCCTGCATCAGCACGCCCATCATCGCGTTGCCAAACCGCGCTGGCACGGCAATTTCAAAGGCCATTTCCCCGGAAAACGAGATGCGAAATAGCCGCGCAGGGGTGCCAGCGCACACGGTCAACTCAGCGCAGGCCATGAACGGAAAAGCCTCGTTCGACAGGTCAAACCCATCATCCACGATCTTTGACAGCAGGCTGCGGGAATTTGAACCCGCCACAGCGAATTGGGCCCAGCCATCGGTGGTCGAAATCAGATGCACATCCAGCCCCGGCCACAGGCATTGCCGGGCAAATTCCAGACGGCGAAACACCAGCACGGCGTTGGCCGTTGTGGTGGTCATCACATAGTGGTTTTCACCCAGTCGCGCCACCGTGCCATCGTCATAGGCGATACCGTCTTCACGCAGCATCAGGCCGTATCGGACCTTGCCGACCGGCAGTTTCAAAAACGCGTTGGTGTAGATATGGTTCAGGAACTCTGCTGCATCTTTGCCCTGAATGTCGATCTTGCCCAGCGTGGTCACGTCGCAAATGCCGACTGAGGCGCGGGTCATTTCAACCTCGCGGTCAACGCTGTCGCGCCAGCCTTTTTCACCCGGGCGGGCGAACCATTGGGCGCGCATCCAATTGCCAACCTCAACAAAGGTAGCGCCGTTTTCTTTGGCCCATATATGGCTGGGGGTCAGACGCGTCGGGCGGAAATTCTTGCCTCGTGCACGGCCCGCCAATGCCCCCATCGGAATGGGCGTATAGGGTGGGCGGAAGATCGTAGTGCCGGTTTGGGGGATGGTTTTGCCGGTACATTCAGCCATGATCGCCAACGCGGGAATGTTTGAGGTTTTGCCCTGATCCGTCGCCATGCCAAGCGTGGTATAGCGTTTCAGATGCTCGACCGAGCGGAAACCCTCAGCATGGGACTGCTTGATATCCTTGACGGTCACGTCGTTTTGCAAATCGACCCAGGCGCGTTTGCGGCTTTCGCCAACATGCCAGAACGGTGCGCCCTTATACGCCTCGTCCTCAGCCTTTGGTGCCGCTTTGCGCGAGGCCTTAAAACCAAGGTCTTTAACGATCTCATTGGCCCGATCACGCCCATCTTTAAGGGCCGCGCCCAGTGCCAGCGTTCCGTTTGCGGCACCTGCAACCGACATGCCGACGGGCAGGTCGTCGCCGGGTACAAAGGCCGAGAGGTCGTCGTTCCAATTTGGACGCCCCCGCTGGTGGCAAGTCAGATGTACGTTGGGGTTCCACCCGCCAGACACCGCAAGGCAGTCGGCCTTTATTACCTGTCCGTTGGAAAGCGTGAGCGATTTCAGCCCTTTGCGACCAGCGGTATCAACGATGCGCCCGCCCATAACCATGTTCGCCCCATGGATCGAGGCGCGCGGCGTGCCATCGCGGCTGTCGATCACGGCGGCGATTTCAATGCCTTTGTCGGCGAGGTCTGTCGCAGTGCGCCAACCGTCATCGTTGTTGGTGAAAACGGCCACGCGCTTGCCCGGTGCCACGCCGTAACGGTTGGCGTAGGTGCGAACCGCACCCGCCAACATCACACCGGGGCGGTCGTTATTGCCAAACGCAATCGGACGCTCGGTTGCGCCAGCGGTCAGCAGCGAGCGTTTGGAATAGATTTTCCACAGGATCTGACGCGGCTTGCCACCCGAGGTCGGCAGGTGATCGGTGCAACGCTCTAAAGCGCCGAAAATCCCGTGATCATAGGCGCCGTAGATAGTGGTGCGGTTCATTAGGCGGACATTGTCCATCGCGGCAAGCTCGGCCACGGCCTGCGCCGCCCAACCAGAGCCAGCCATGCCATCCACCGCGTAGGTTTCGGCATTGAGCTGACCACCGAAAAGAAAATCTTCGTCCGCCAGAATGATCTTTGCGCCGCTACGCCCGGCTGCAAGGGCTGCTGACAAACCCGCAGGCCCCGCGCCGATCACCAGCAAATCGCAATGCAGGAAGCCCTTGTCGTAAACATCCGGGTCTTCCTGCATCGACAGGCTGCCAAGACCGGCGGACATGCGAATGAACGGCTCGTAAATCTTTTCCCAGAACGCTTTCGGCCACATGAAGGTTTTGTAATAAAACCCGGCCGACAGAAAGGGCGCCAGCAGGTCCACACCGGACATCACATCAAATTCCAGCGGCCCGCGATGGTTTTGGCTGTTGGCGGTAAGGCCATCGAACAGCTCGGCCACAGTGGCGCGGGTGTTGGGTTCCTGATGGGCGCCCGTGCGCAATTCAACCAGCGCGTTTGGCTCGTAAGACCCTGCGGAAAATATGCCGCGAGGGCGGTGGTATTTAAAGCTGCGTCCGACGAGTTTTTGGCCGTTAGCCAACAGGGCTGACGCAAGCGTATCCCCCGGATGGCCCTGCATCGACTTGCCGTTGAAGGTGAATTTCAGCGTTTGACTGCGGTCAACAAGACCACCTTTGATACGGTTTGTCTGGCTCATCTGCCACGCCCCCTTGCAACGGCCACGTCACGGGCCAGTTCCACCTTTGAAATCTCGTGCGATAAGGTATTGCGGGTGACCACCAGCCACGAGCGGTCGCCCTGTTCGTGATACCAAAGCTCCTGATGTTCCCCGGCCGGATTGTCGCGCAAATAGCCGTATTCATGGAATTTTTCGGCGGCATCTGCGACCGACGGGTCCGGACGGTCGATCAGGGCTGCGTCGCCAAGATAGACGAATTCAGCGGCGTCACGGGGGCCAAGAAGGGGGTGATTGATGATCATGGTTCAGGTTCCGTCAATGCAGGTTGGGTTGGTTACCCTGGCCTTTTTCGTCAATGATATGGCCGCTGATGAAACGATCGAGCCGCATTTCGGTGGCGTTCGGGTGTGGTTCGTCTTTGGCTAGTAAATGCGCGTAGCAATAGCCGCTGGCGGGCGTCGCCTTGAAGCCGCCGTAACACCAGCCGCCGTTGAAAAACAGGCCCTCAACGTGCGTTTTGTCGATAAACGGCGAGCCATCCATCGACATATCCATCAAGCCCCCCCAACTGCGCAAAAGGCGGGCGCGGCCAATCATCGGCATGATGGCCATACCACCCTCGGCCACGTCCTCAACAACCGGCAGGTTGCCGCATTGGGCATAGGTGTTGTAGCCGTCGATATCGCCGCCGAAAACCAAACCACCCTTGTCGGATTGGCTGACGTAAAAATGGCCTGCCCCGAAGGTGATGACGCCGGGGAGGGTTGGCTTTAACCCTTCGGTTACGAAAGCCTGCAAAACATGGCTTTCGATGGGCAGGCGCATGCCAGCAAGGGCCATCACCCGGCTGGAGGAGCCGGCGACACAGCTTGCGACTTTGTTGGCCTTGATCGGCCCCTTGTTGGTTTCAACGCCTGTACAGACGCCGTTTTCGATGTGAAATCCGGTGACTTCGCAGTTCTGAATGATGTCGACACCATTCATGTCAGCCCCGCGGGCAAATCCCCAGGCAACCGCATCATGGCGCACCGTGCCGCCGCGCCGCTGATAGAGGCCGCCCTTGATCGGAAAACGCGCATTGTCGAAATCCAGAAACGGCAACTCGCGGCGCAATTGTGCCGCATCCGCCAGTTCAGCCCCGGCGTCGGACAACATCATTGCGTTAGCGCGCCGCACGAACGCATCCCTTTGACCATCGGAATGAAACAGGTTCAGGATCGAGCGTTGGCTGACCATGGCGTTATAGTTGAAATCCTGCTCCAACCCCTCCCACAATTTCAGCGACATTTCATAAAACGGCTGGTTGCCCGGCAGCATGTAGTTCGAGCGGATAATCGTTGTGTTACGTCCCACATTGCCCGACCCGATCCAGCCCTTTTCAAGCACCGCCACGTTGGTCACGCCATAAACCTTTGACAGGTAATAAGCCGTGGCCAATCCGTGCCCACCGCCGCCAATGATGATGACGTCATATTCCTTTTTGGGTTCCGGTTCACGCCAGACTGGTTTCCAGCCTTTGTTGCCGGTCAGGCCTTCCTTGAGGATCTTGAGAGCGGAATAACGCATAAAGGGAATCCTGTCTTGTTTGCAAAAGCATTGCGGAATTGTTGCGAATAGACTTTTCCAAAACAGTCATTTATCCTTCCAAAATGGACGATTTAAAAAATATACCCCGACCCAAAAGGGTTGGCGTATTCCCGATAGACGGGTTTTCCTTGCTGTCTTACGCCGCCACCGTTGAGATGTTTCGCGGGGCAAACCGTCTTGGTCATCAGACACTTTACGAGGTTATCGTCGTCGCGCCCGACGCTGAACCGGTTCAAAGCTCCGGCGCCGCAAGTGTTACCCCAAATGCCCGGATTGGCGATCAACTTGCGTTGGATTATCTGTTTGTCACGGCTGGCGGCGACCCTGCATTGTATGAAAATGAGCCGGTATTCAGCTGGCTGCGGCGGATGTCACGGTCAGGCACAATACTCGGCGGTGTGTCCGGCGGGCCGGTTGTTCTTGCAAAGGCTGGCCTGATGGATGGCCGCCGAATGACGCTGCATTGGGAACATGCCGCAGCACTTGCCGAACATTCGCCGCATCTTTTGATTGAACGAACCCTCTATGTCATTGACCGGGACAGGGTGACATGCGCCGGGGGAACGGCGCCGCTGGACCTGATGCATGCGTTGATTTCTGAACATCACGGGGCGGGTTTTGCCCGCCAAGTCAGCGATTGGTTCATGCACACCGAAATACGCCCGTCAATCGGCCCACAGCGCAGCAGTTTGGCTGCGCGGGTTGGCTCTAACAATCGCTTCATACTGGATGCGGTCAAGATGATGGATGATCACATGGCCGACCCTCTGACGCTTGCGCATTTGTCGGATTTAGCGGGCATTTCACCCAGACAGATGAACCGGTTGTTTAAGGAAAAACTCGATTGCACCACAATGGCGTATTACAGGCAGATACGTTTGGAAATGGCGCGAAATCTGTTGCAAAGCTCGCCGCTGCCATTGACGGAAATTGCTTTGGCGACAGGCTTTGCAAACTCATCCCACTTTTCGCGGGTCTTCAAAAAACATTTCGGCCATTCACCTTCCAGCACGTCGGTTTGAAACTTCGCGACAGACCCAATCACGGCACCGGTCTCGACGGGGTTTTGCCGGTTTATCAGGTGCCGGAATTGCCTTTGACACGCTCCTTCTTTGGATCAAAATGCGGGAAGGCCACAACTTTCGCAGCCAAGCGCTTTTGCTCTCCATCCAGTTGTCCGATTTCTACAGCCGTGCCAATTTCAGCATGGGTGACATCAATGCGACAAAACGCAATGATCTTGCCAAGTATCGGTGATTTCATTGCTGAGGTTACCACACCAATTTGGGCTTTGCCGATCCGCACACAGTCGCCGTGATGCGGCACCAGCCCACCTGCAACATCCAGACCAACCAGTTTTTCCTTTGGATGAGCTTTGCGTTCTTCAATCGCGGCGCGCCCGATAAAATCGTCTTCCTGGGTTTTGAACGGCACGGTAAAACCAATGCCGGCTTCAAACGGGTTGGGCATTCCGAAATGTCCTTTCTAGGGGATATGGATTGAAATTAGTGGAAACAAGATGAACGTGCAAGCATCGTGCTTGGGCAAGAGGGCTAATGGGTTTTTCTAGGCGCAGCCCAATGTAGGGAAGCCCGCCCTAGCGTTGACACCTCAGGCTCTTAATGCCTTCGCGCACGCGGCGAATGACCGTTCCCCGCCCTTTTCGTGGGAAAACCATTGTTTCCGAGCGCTGAAACCTGATTGAGCTCGCCAACTCCTGTGGACCGGGACATGCGGTGTTTATGCTACCACGAACGCATTGCTCATGCGAACGATGGCAGGATCGTAAATCTAGTCGTGGGATAGGCGATTGATGCGTACCAAGGGTCGCCGCAGAGCTGTTGTCACCGTTGCACAAAAGCTCGCGATTCTACCGCATCGCATGTGGATAGTGGCGATTCTTCTGTCAGTAGACATTGTCGAAACGGATTTATTTTGAGTGCTCTCAAAATCGGCAACAATTTTATGGTAGGCCTTATGGTAGGTCTATTTTATAGACACAAGATATAATCATACTATTCAATTACTTGCGTGATATAGTGGCGGAGCCGAAGGGATTCGAACCCTCGAAACGGTTCCCCGTTTACTCCCTTAGCAGGGGAGCGCCTTCGACCACTCGGCCACAGCTCCGCAGACGGTTTAACCGATAAAATCCTTTATTAACAAGGCTTTTCTATCGGTATTTCTCGCC
>JAJFIC010000032.1 GCA_021775315.1 Paracoccaceae bacterium | reverse complement strand
CGTGACTGTGGCACCGGAAATAATATCGAGATCATGCCCCGACCCGCCCGCCGCCGCTTCGGCAACGATATCAAGACCGGAATAACTGGCCGTCAACGCCTTGATCTTGCGATCAGGGATGCCGATCAAAACAATCGGTTCGGAATGCTTGACCAGTTCGGCCCGCAACAATTTGCCGTCGGGGCCAATGGCGACCATGACGTGAATAGGTTTGCCGGAATACCCGGTCGTCGACACAAAATCAGAGGTGACATAGACATGGCCCAGCACCTTGCGGCCATCAAGAATTGGAACAACCGGCAGGTCGTCAAGCATAGCGCCATAAGCGGTCGCGCCGTCGATAAATTCCTGCGCCGGGATTTCATTCAGGAATTTCTGCAAAACCGGCTGGGCCTGTGCCGCCGCCTGCCCGCCCCAACTGAACGTTAGCAGAATGGACATAGCGATCAGACGCAGCAGGTTATTCAGGATATTTTGGATTCTCAGGCTCATGATCCCAACACTCCGGCTGGAAACGCGCCTGTGTCTTTTGCCGCCTTGAAAAGGGACAAATAGAAAGAGGTCGTCATAGGGTTATTACGGCTTTCAAGCGGGGGGCCTCGACATGAAGCCCCAAATTGTTCCGGGCGATTGCGCCCTGTTTGATGCGCGGCAAATACAGAAGGTATCAGGATGTCAATTTTCACGCTTTGCGCGGCGTTACTCGGCAGCACAGCACCCGTATCACCACTTGCCAACAGGCAGTTCTGGCAATGGGCACAATCAGGGGCCTGTTGGTCGGTTCCGCCATCCATGCGGATCATATGGCTTTCGCCGTCGGCGCAGATTTCGATCCAAACAGCCGGATCGTTCGCCGCATTTGCTGCCATTCCGGTAAAAACCTGCCCAAACAGCAGAACAAGCGAAAGCACCGCTGCCGCCATGATTCTCAGCGACACGTCAAGCGTCATAAGAACCTGTTTTTGTTGGTTTTTTGGATAAGCACACATTGCCTGAGAATCACAATATTTAGAGACGTCGACAAAATTACTAAGGAAAGTATTGAGGGGTCACCTTGACATAAATCAATCAAGAAAATTTACCGGAAAGAAAAATTAGGAAAATGCCATTTCCGCCCGGTACAGACATCTTTCGCGACGGCGCAAACCGTTAGGCACAGAGGCAAAATCGTCGAGATCAGGGGGCTATCACCCGCTTTGCAACCTAGGCTGGGTCCGTTCCCGCCGCGCGACGGTTGGTGGCTGCCATAACCTCATCCAGCGTCGGGCGATCCTCTTTATAATAGACGCCAAGGGCCGGGTGATCGGCTTGCGCCGCCTCGGCCATTGCTGCCATCAGATCGCTGCTGTCATGGTCTTCGGGCAGACCGCGCGCCGCCATGTTCAGATTGGCATAGGTGTTGTTGGTTTTGTCAAAAGTCACGCAAGGCGACAGCACCCGCAGAAAGGAAAAACCACGATGGGCCATAGCCTCGGTGATCATATCGGCCAAATGATGTTGATGCCCGGCATAGGCCTGACCGACCCAACTGGCACCGTAACTTAGCAACATCATCAAAGGGTTAAGCGGCACGTCGCCGTTTTCGTAAGGGGTCGAGGAGGTCTTGAAACCCACCGCAGATGTCGGCGAGGCCTGCCCCTTGGTCAGCCCATAAATCCCGTTGTCAAACACCAGATAAGTCAGATTGACATTGCGCCGGGCGGCATGGGGAATGTGACCACCGCCAATGGCAAATGCGTCGCCGTCACCACCAACGGCCACCACTGTCAGATCCTCGTTACCGATTTTAATACCGGTTGCGACCGGCAAAACCCGTCCATGCAGCGTGTGAAACCCATACGTGTTGACGAAAAACGGAAACCGCGAGGCGCAGCCAATGCCCGACACCGTGACCACGTCCTTGTATTCAATCCCGAGGCGTTTCAGGGCAAAAGTCAGCCCTTCAGCCATGCTGAAATAGCCACAGCCCGGACACCAAGTCGGCAGGGATTTTGAGCGGTATTCCTGATGGCCATCGGCCCTGATTTCTTCAAGCTTTTCCTCAAGGTAAACCGGTTTCACATGCTCGTTCATGATCCTGCTCCTGTCGCGCGTGCACCATCTTGCGTATCTGGCCCCTGAATATAAAGCCGTCGAACCTCGGCTAGAATTTCATCAACCACCATCGGTGTGCCAATCGCCCGGTTTAGCCGCGTGACGGGTCGGCCCAGCGCGCCGGACACCAGATTGGCAAACTGGCCTTCGTAATTGAGTTCCGGCACCAAAATCTGGTCGCAATCGTTAAAAAACGCCCGCAGCGCATCGACCGGCAGGGGCGACAGCATGACGACTTTCATCGCCGAACAGCTTATCCCTTCGGCCTGTGCTTCGTACATGGCTTCCAGTATCTCGCCAAAGGTGGAACCCCAGCCCAAAATGCCGACATTGACCCGCCCGGTGTCGCCAAATCGCTTACTGACATTCAGGCCCTCGTAGTTGATGGCATTTTTTAACTTCTCATGCCGCTTGATCGTCATGGTCATGTGAATGGCGTCGTTGGGTCGGCCAAGTTCGTTATGTTCAAGCCCGGTAATGGTGTGCATCAGGCCTTCTTCGCCCGGCAGCGCGCGCGGTGAAATGTGGTTTTCGGTCAGCGCGAACCGCTCGTAAGGTTTACCCTTAACCAGCTTGAGCGGCACACGTGGTTTCGGTGCGAACGCGTTTTCACTGGATGGCACAACGGTTTCGTAGCGGTTGGACAAGTAAAGGTCGATCAGCAGGATCACCGGCACCTGATAGGTTTCCGCAATATCAAACGCCATAGCAGCGCAGCGGTAGCAGCCTTCAACATTTGTCGGTGCTAAAACGATACGCTGGGCATCGCCTGAGCCACCGAAAACCGCAAGGTTAAGGTCAGATTGTTCGGTTTTAGTTGGCAGGCCGGTTGATGGTCCGCCGCGTTGACTGACCACGACGACGACAGGCACCTCGGCCATCACGCCAAGACCCAGCATTTCCGCCATCAGCGCCAGACCCGGCCCTGAGGTCGCGGTTGCGGCGCGTGACCCGGTATAGCCCGCGCCAATTGCAGCGGCGATTGCCGAAATCTCATCTTCCGTTTGCAGGAATTTACCACCCACCGGGGGCATTTCAACCGCAAGACGTTCCATAATGCTGGTGGCCGGTGTGATCGGATAGCCGAAATAGCTTTGAATACCGGCTTCCATAAAGCCGCGCACGACCGCACCATTGCCGGTCATCATCACTACCTCGGCGCCATTGGCATCCTCGGCCGGTTCACGAACCTCGACATCGTCAAGCTTGAACACGGCACGCCCAGCGCGCAAACCGGCGTCAAACGCTTTGGTGTTGTCATCAACAACGGCCTGCGCTTTGGTGGCGAATTTGCTTTTGATGACTTTGCGAAAATGTTCGCCGGGCAGATTAAACAGGCCCGCCACATAACCCAGAATGACAATATTGCGCGACCGGGCTGAATTTGTAGCCTGTTCTGATATCTGGCGGATGCTGAACCCATAGGGGATTTGCGCGGGGTTGATATGGGCGCTGATATGGCCACCTTCGGCCACCCGTGATACCAGATGATCGTCATAGATCACCGCGCCGAAATCCCGCACTTCACCGACATGCGGGATGGCGTGCATATCATTCAGTGACACCAGAATATCGCTTTCCTGTTTCAGCGAATAGGCCTGCTGGCTGGATATCCGAATGCGCGAGATACATTTGCCAAAGCCGCGGATTTCCGGCGGATAAACGTCAAACGCAATGACATTGAACCCCATCAGGGCCGCCGCGCGTTTCATGATGTCGCCTGATGCGATTGTGCCATCCCCGGCCGAGCCGCAAATGGCGATTTGAATGTCTGTCCCGGCTTTGTTCATCATGTTCAATGTGTCCAGAATGTAGAGCGAAGCTGCCCGTCGGGGCCGATACCGATTGTGTCTTCGATATCGACATCAAAAATCTCGTGCGCGCCTTGCATATTGCGCGACGCCAGTTCCCCCATGACCCGAACGTTTTTCCAGCCGTGGTAGAATCTGTATGCTTTTTCCTGATCGTGCCAAATCTGACAGACGTCACCTGCGGCCCAGATTGTTTCGTTCGAGGTGCGCAATTCCGGGTTCACCAGCAGGCCGCGTTCGATATCGACATCCGCGCCCAGCATAAACTCAACCGACGAGGCTAATCCACAGAACGACATGACGACATCGCCGAAAACCTCGGTCCCGTCTTCGAGTGTGACGCAACTGGCCGCATGTTGTGCGTTGTCGCGCGAAACGCCGACGGGTCGGCTGTCTTTGAAAATGGTCACACCTTTGGCCGCGAGAACCTCAAGCAAACGGGCCTGTTCTTCTTGCGAAATCTCATGCGGCCAAAATGTCTGGCCGTTGGTGATCAGCGTCACCTTATAGCCGGTATCAAGCAGCGTCAGCGCCAGATCAATGCCGACCATATCGCCGCCGATCATGATCGCCGTACCCCCCGCTGGCAGGTCGCGATAGACCCGCATCGCCGCCTCGAACGAGCCGAAACCGTGCATCAATCCGGCGTAAGAGGTCAGGTTTTCCGGGATATAGCCGCGTCCACCGGCACAGACCAGCAATCGGTCATAGCCAACGGCTTCCTGATGGGCGAGTGTGATTTTCTGCGCTGCACCTTCGACATCGACCACGCGGCTACAGCGGCGCAGTTTGATATCCATCTCGTCGTAGTAGGCTGGCGGCACATCCAGCAAATCGCGCCAATCCTGTTTGCCGCGAAACACTTGCGGCAGATCATAGCGGTGATAGAACGGCAAACTATCCATTGTTATCATGGTAATACGGCACTTGTCGTCTGACTTCCGAAGGGTTCTGGCGGCCCCGAAACCGGCGCTGCCGCTGCCGATGATGACGTTGTGGATTGGGGTGCTCATTCTTCAAACTCCCGCATGACAAGCTGGTTCCGGGTGATCGAAATGCATTTTGTCGGGCAAACGTTATAGCAAGCACCGCAGCGGATACATTCGTTGTTGTCGATCCAGATCGCGCCGACATGGTCCCATTCGCTGGTTTCGTGCAGAACGCCATAGGTGCCGTCCGGCTTGATCTCGATACCATCCACCATCTTGATGCAGTTCTTCGGTGCCACCTCGATGCAGGCGCGGCAATAGATGCAATTATCAACGTCGATCTTGTAGTTGAGGTTGCACAGGTAACAGCGCTTGGCCTCTTCCTTAGCCAATCCGTCATCATAGCCTTTTTCGACCTCTTGCAGCAGATTGACGCTGCGCTCTTCGATTTCTTCCGTCGGCATGTGATTTCGCGGAATGAAATCAAACGCCCGTTCGCGCAAGGGTTCAGTTACCTGTTCGATGCGAACCGATTGTTTGCGCCTTGGCTTGCCCATTAACCATGTGTCGATGCCCATCGCCACTTCGCGGCCCTGCCCCACGGCCTCGATCACGGTACTTGCGCCTTTGACATAATCGCCTGCAGCGAACACCCCTTCAAGCGAGGTCATGCCTGCGTCGTCTGTATTGGCATTTTTCCAGCTATCAAGCGTCACATCGTCGTCAAGGAACCCGTGATCCGTGCGCTGACCGATGGCGACCAGCAAGGTGTCGCATTCGATTTCAAATTCTGAGCCTTCAATCGCAATCGCCTTGCGACGCCCGTTATCGCGCCAACCGCCAAGCCGGTTTTGCACAAACTCCACTGAGCGGAATTCGCCCTTGGCGTCGCTGTGCAGGCCGACCGGCGTGCGCAAGCCCAACATGGCAACGTTTTCACGCTTGGCTTCCAGAATTTCGTCTTTGGTGACGGGAATATACTCCTCGGTCGTGCGCAGGTGAATGGTGACGTCCTCGGCCCCCAAACGACGCGCGACCCGGGCGCAATCAAGGGCGGTAAAACCAGCACCGACCACGGCCACCCGCTTGCCGACAGTTTTTGCGGCACCCCGGTGCATCTCCAGCAGGAAATCAAACCCGTATTCGATACCTTCAATTTGATCGACCGCCCCGCCCTTGGCGTCATCCCTTAAGGGCAGTTCCGTCGCCGCCATACATCCGGTCGCCAGTAAAACCGCGTCAAAACCTTGCCGCAACTCTGCCAGCGGTGTTTCGCCGGGTCCGTTGCCAATGGTCACGCCGGTTTTCAGGTCAACGCCAAGGCGCAGCGCATTGTGAATTTCCTCGTGCAGCACATCACGCGGCAGGCGGAATTCCGGGATGCCGTAATTCAACATCCCACCCGCCTGTTCTTCGCGTTCAAACAGGGTCACATCATGCCCCATCAGCGAAAGATCATGCGCCGCCGCCACACCGGCAGGACCAGAGCCGACGATCGCCACCTTTTTGCCCGATGGCGAATACAGGCTTTCGTTCAGCCGATGACCGCGATCCTTCAGATCCGCAGCCGAGCGTTTCAGATGGCAAATGCTGACCGGCTCGCCATTGCCGGGCCAACCATGCCTGCACTGATCTTCGCAAGGGCGTGAACAAATCCGCCCCAGAACGCCTGGTAAAACATTGGCTTCGCGGTTGATTTCGTAAGACAGGCCATGCTTGTCCTGCATGATCGCCCAGATATAGGCCGGAATATCAGTTCCGGCAGGGCAAGCCGTCTGGCAGGGGACATTTTCGCGGACCCAACCAAAGTCTCGGGGGTCGTCAGAATAATGCACCGCGCCCGGTCCGTCATGTGGCCCTGCATCACGGGCACCGGTCCGGCTTGGTTCGTTTCGATCATATGCAGCCATAGTCCCAGCCTCAAATCAATACGCTTGAGGCGACGTTAGAATAAGTTTTCGCGCGGGTCCATCCGAATAGAGGCATCAATCACGCAGAACTGAAATCCGGGGTAACGGGACAACAGATTGGCGTGACAGGCGGGTCAAAGCACGGCAGAACGGCTGTGATCGCAATACCACTCGGAGCCGATACAAACATCGCAAAACGGGATGGCCCGGTGGTTCACGCCAGTTCAGGGTGTCTGTAAGCCTCTGGATACGGCAGAGGACGCATTGGCCCCAAGGGCACAACTTTGTTCCATGATCTGCCGAAATAGCCCTGCCTGCAATGATCAAGCGAATTACTGGCTGCCACGCCGGGAAGGGCGTAGACCCGGCAGAGCCAGCGCCAAAGATGCGGGTAATCCAGTATGCGGGCACCGTTCAGCTTCATACGGACGTAATAGACGGGATCATGCCGATAGAGCGTCGGGAACAGGCGCAGGTCCGCCTCGGTAAACTTGTCGCCGGTCAGAAACGGCCTGTCGTTTTCGGCCAATCGGGTCTCAAGCGCGGCAAGCGTTTCAAAATAGGCCTGAAACGCGTTTGCATATACCGCCTGATCCGATGAAAACCCTGCCTTATACGCGCCGTTGTTGATGGTGCGGTAAATCAGGTCATTCAGGTCGTCGATATCATCGCGGATCGCTTGGTCCATTGGGTAAAGATCAGGCCGGTCCGTGTCTGTGGTCGAGCTGCCAAGCGGCCCCGCCTGTCGGTTCAGCATCCGAATAATCTCTGCACTTTCGTTTGAAACGATGCGCTTGGTTTTCTTGTCGTAGAGGATTGGAACCGAGCGTTCCTCGGACCCTTCTGCCCGATAGATTTGCCGCACCAGACGAAAGTTTTCGCCGGTTGCGGTTTCAGAAGTACATTCCGCAAAGGGTGCACCGGTTAACGAAGCGTGACGGTCCGGTGCAAATTCCCAGTTGTTAGGACCCTCAGGATCCCCTTCGTCAGTTCGGTTGGGAAAGGCCACATCCATCGTAATACTGCCTTGAAGCCCCAGAACGTTGCGCGCCAAGGTCACGCGGTGGCACCATGGGCAGTTGAGTGCGACAAACAGGTGATAGCGCCCCGGTTCTGCCGGAAAATCCGCGTCTTGGCCCAACACGCTGCGAAAACCGCTGACACCGCGCACAAATTCACCTTTTGCACGGCGTTCACTGGCGTTGGCTTGCGCTTCCTCAACTGATGCGTCACTGATCGTTTTTGCCATTCCGGTCCCCTTAAAGCTTTTTATCCGCGTAATTTATGACGAATGATAATCGGCACTGCCAATTCTTCTTCGTCGCTTAGATGGCGCGCTACCAGCGCCTGTATCGCCTGACTGGAATCGTGTAATTGCTGAGCCTCGTCCCTTGCCGCCGCTTCATCAATCTGGATAAGCTGGATAATCCGGTTTGCCACAGTCGAAAACCGATCAAGCACCTGATCCAGATCCTGATGATCTTTTTCCAAGATCTCAAGCCCGAGATCAAAACGCGGATCGGCGGCGGACAATTCAGGGAAAATACGACCCCTCCTCCTAAGTGTGATGCCCATACAGGTTTCTGACATGAGTTTTGTGGCAGATATATACAAATCGTCTTAGCCAAAACTGACAAAACCGAATGGAGGTATTCAACCGTACAAACTTCACCATCTTTTCTGATTGATCGCCCTCAACGCGCCAAAACAGGGCGTCAAATATCAGGTTTCTTGTCCGGCAAAGCCGTAATTGTGCCCTGCGCCGCCGCGCATAGTTTTTCCTTCTCACCGTCCTTCACAAACACATCACAGCGCACAACCGCCTGTGTTTTCCCAAGGCTCAGGACCTTGGCGCGGGCAATCAATCTTTCACCAATAACCGGACGGATATAGTTGATCTTCATTTCCGAGGTGACAACCGGCACGCCCATGCCAGCCCCGCCCGCAAAGGTCAGCGCGTTGTCGGCCAAATAACTGACGACACCGCCGTGAGCAAAGCCATGTTGCTGTTTTAGTGTATCCGTGATCGGCAAATGCAATTCAGCGGAACCGGGTGATAGCTGGTGCAACTCGGCGCCAATGAACTGGCTGAAAGGTTGGGTTGCAAGTATGGATTTGCCAAAATCGGTCATGTCCTGCATAGAATTTCCTTTGGTTCATCATAGTTGCGTGGGCGGCCTTCAGGCCTTCATACCCACAAGCAAGCGCCCCTGCCAGCCCATCTGACATGGGTCGCGTCAGGAACATCCAACAGATCGTATCGCGCGCCCACTTTGGCGATGCTCATTTTAGCCGGTTGGCGCCCAAACCGTCGCTGGAGCCGTCTCGGCAATAGGCGTGATGTGACGAAAAAATGTGGCAAAGTCCTGACTATTGTCTCATTCTGGCGCAACCGTCAATTTCAGACCGAAAGTTCGCCATGTCAGATCGGATCGCGCCCCCCCTTAAGCCCTCTTATGTTCAGGCTTTGAACGATTTCCAACTGGACAAAGCGGCCGGGGCGTTCACAGGCGACTTCGCGAAAGGCATCAACGCCTGTGTCGAATGCTGTGACAGATATGTTGGAAATAACACGAAGGCGCTGGATTGGATTGATTTGGATGTCCAGCATGAGACCCGCAGTTTTGAACAATTGCGTGATGATGCAGCACAGTTCGCCAACTTTCTGACAGAACAAGGGATCAAGCCGGGGGACATTGTTGCCGGTCTTCTTCCACGTACGCCGGATCTGGTTACGACCATTCTTGGCACACTTCGCGCAGGCGCTGTTTATCAACCCTTGTTTACGGCTTTCGGACCCAAAGCGATCCAGGATCGGGTGCGGATGAGCCAGGCAAAATTTGTGGTCACGGATACAGCCAACCGCAGCAAACTCAGCACGGTTGAAAACTGCCCCCCGGTCGCTGTCGTGACCACACAAGCAGCGAAGGTTAACAGAAGCGACATTGATTTCCTCAAGGGTCTGAAAAGACAGTCCTCAGATTTTGAACCGGTCATGCGACACGGCGACGATCTGATGTTGATGATGGCCACTTCCGGCACGACAGGCCCGGCAAAAGGCGTTCCGGTGCCCTTGTCGGCACTGGCATCTTTTCGCGCCTATATGGTCGAAGGCATCAATCTTCGCCCCGACGACATGTTTTGGAATATAGCGGACCCCGGTTGGGCCTATGGCCTTTATTACGCGGTTCTTGGTCCTTTGCTGTTAGGCCACGCAACGACGCTGGTGCAAAGCCCGTTCTCGGTGGATGGCACCTACGACCTTGTCCGCCGTTTGGGCGTCACCAATTTCGCAGGCGCGCCGACGGCGTTCCGGCTGATGATTGCTGCCGGGCCGGAAGAAGCCGCCAAAGTGAAAGGCAGATTGCGCTGTGTCAGCAGTGCTGGCGAGCCGTTGAACCCTGAGGTCATCCGCTGGTTTGATGAACACATCAAAGCGCCGATTAAAGACCACTATGGCCAAACCGAAACCGGAATGATGGTCAACAATCACCACGGGCTGGAACATCCGGTTCGGGCAGGCTCGGCTGGATATGCGATGCCGGGTTTTAAGATTGAAATTCTGGACGAGGCTGGAAACATCGTCGGCCCGAATATCCCGGGGCAACTGGCGATTGATATCGAAAACTCGCCGCTTCTTTGGTTCAAAGGCTATTTGAACCAGCAGACCAAATCAATTTCTGGCGGGTTTTATCGCACAGGTGACACTGTTGAGCGGGATGAAAACGGCTGCGTTACCTTTGTTGGGCGCAGCGATGATGTCATCACATCCTCGGGCTATCGGATCGGCCCCTTTGATGTCGAAAGCGCGTTGATCGAACACCCATCAGTGACCGAGGCCGCCGTGATAGGCGTGCCCGACAAAGAACGCACGGAAGTTGTCAAAGCTGTCGTGGTTCTGGCTGAAGGTTTTGAAGCGAATGACGCATTGGCCGAAGACCTGCAAGCTTACGTGAAAAAACGCCTTTCGGCCCACGCCTATCCCCGGCTTGTCGAATTTACCAAGGAGTTGCCAAAAACGCCGAGCGGCAAAATCCAGAGGTTTCTACTGCGCCAAAACGCGACGCAATGACAGTGGCCGCCACCTTGGAATCAGCGGATGTTGCCGCGCCGCAGATGATCACTTTGGTCTCTCTCCTGCGATTGGCAAGGAAGTCCGCTGGGCGGGTTTTGCTTCCGTTTGCTGATCAGCAAAAACCCGTCAACGCGCCTGTTCTGATCGACTTTTCTCTTCAAGGTATTGAACTGCCTTAGCTCGCCATTCGAGAACTGAAAGCTGCTCATCGTAAATACCGTTATCTAGAACGCTTATTTCGAGTTCTTCAAAATCCAGATCATTTCCCCAGCTCTTTTTTATCGACTTGATAAGTGCATGGTTTTTCTTCCAGATATCGTCGCGCTCAAGGAGGTACAAATAAAGGCCTTCAAATGCCAACCTATGTTCGCCAACAGAATAAAAGTGCCTAGAGTTTGGCCAGAAGTCGTTCTCGGCCTCGCAGATCACCAAAAGTTCGAGGATTTGTCGTCGCAAGATATCACCAACACTTAGCTGCTGCTTTGGCTTAGCAGGCGCGCAAGGGTTAGGTAAGAGGTCTATGAGCGTCAACGCTTTGTGCGCGAAACAACCCCCCTACCGCAAGGCGTTCTGGTTGCCGCAGCTTGGGACATAGCTGCGGTGAATTACTGTTTATCGACCCAACTGTCGTCCCAGCAAAACAATTCGGTTTTTGCTTCGGTGGCGTCTGTACCTCGCCACCAAGTTGCCTCGCAAATATAGATCCTGCGCTTGAACCGCATCAGAACCCTAAATTTGTTCCCGTCCGTGGTGTATTCAGAGACAACTTCACCTTCTGCCATAATGTTTTCTGACAGCTCTTTATCCATAACACCCGCTGCCGCGGTTTCAGTCGACAGCAGAAAGACCAGTCCTACGATCAATTTTCGCAAATTTCCAAGCACAGAAAATCCTCCTGTTTTCACGCCCAAAACCAACCCAATGTCCCTAACGCTCTCTGCTTTCACAAACAATCTAGGGAAGTTCTGATTAAGCAGGCTTTTCGTAGAAATGTCATCCCCCGACCGGGTGGGGGCGAAGTGAAGGCGGATTGTCTGCAACCACAATTGCAGATACGCGTGCCTTTTCAATAGAATGCAACGTTGCAAAGCCCCCGCCATGGGGCGGTCGGGGACTGACATTTCTGCGAAATGCCGAAGGGGGACGTTGTTCAGAGGTTCCCTAGGCTATCCACCCAAAGTTCGATACCAAGCGCGGTGCCAGCCACAAAACTACCTATATTAGGATAACTTGCAAATCGCTATGCCTGTGTCACTGTGCGACAAGCCAGAATGTCACTTCTGAAACCCTTGTGGCTTCATATCATTCATTAAGGAAACAGATTGTGAGCGTGCTGAAAGCTCTTTTGTCGCGACCCGCCCTTGCGGCACTGGCAATTGGGATTGCAACGGTCGTTGCCGCCACGCTGGCCGTTACAAATCTGACCGTAGAAGGTGACGTCGCACGGGCGATGAAGGGTGTGTCGGATGCATTTCTGGCCCACGAGGAGCTTGAAGAACGCTTTGACGCCCCATCCAAGGACGAGATTTTTCTGGTCCAGGCCGATGATTTCGGCGACCCCGAAACATTTGCAGCGCTTGAAGACCTGGTTCTTGGATTTCAACTGACCGATGGCGTGAAGGCCGTTGTCAGTGTCTTTAACCTTCCGGATCCAGACAGAAAAAGCCGAAGCTATCTTTCGCGCAGCGACATTGCGGTGCTTTCGCCGACCGACAGGCTTGATGGGCTTCTTAAGGCGTCGCCGCTTGCGCCATTTCTGCTTTCGCAAGACAGAAACGCGGCTTTGCTGACCGTTATCCCGGACTTGTCGGTGCCCGCCGATTTACGCTTGGCCAATTTGCAGCAAGAAATAACAGCAGCCAGCCCGGCCTTAGCTATCCACCCGGTCGGCCTTGCCGCACTGCATCGGGAAATCAGCGACGCGCTTGTTTCTGATCAGATATTTATCACGCCATTGGCCGTAATTTTCTGCATATTCATCGCAATGACGCTGTTTCGATCCTGGCGCGCTGCTGTTTTATGTTCGATACCAAGTCTGGTTGGCCTTGGATGGACCATCGGTGCCATGGCCATTCTGGGTCTGCCCTTCAACCCATTCATGGCGATCGTGCCGACCCTGATCTTGGTTCTTGGGGTCGCAGACAGCGTGCATGTGTTTTATTCCGTTGTGAACCACGCAAACGAAAGCGACATCAAAGTTGCGATCACCCGCGGTTTGCGTGAAACCATGCCAGCTGTGATACTCGCAGCCCTAACGACAGCGCTTGCGTTTTCTTGCCTGTTATTTGTCGGCTCGCCCACGCTTAACAACGTGGCGATTATCGGACCTATCGCAATGGCATTGACGACGCTGTCGGTGTTCATAACCCTGCCGCCGGCCATTCTGCTTATCTACAAAGACAAACAATTGACGCAGGCACGCCCGTTTGGCTTCCGATTTTTGACGGGCATAGCCGTGGGACTTCTGAACCGGTCCCGTAGTGTTGCGCTAACGGCGATCATCGCTCTGGCGGTATTAGTGGGCGTTCAAACCCAAACCGTGATCGGCTATCGCCCGATGGATCACATACCCCAAACCGGAGGTTTTCAGGCAACGCTTGCAGAACTGAACGCCGTTCTTCCCGGCAGCGACATTAGCTATGTGATCCTGAAATCTGCTGAAAACGAGAAAGGGATTTCTGAGGATGACCTCAAAATGCTTGAGCGCGCCGGAAACACATTGTTTGGAATTGGCGCAGGTCTTGCCCCGACGCTTACTGATCGCGAGGGCGAAAGTGCAAATCTCAACCGGTTCGAAAGCAAAGACGGTCGTGCCTTTGCACTGCCTTTGATCGGGCAGCTGAACAGGAGTTCGGCTGACATTCTGATCTCTACCCAACAAGCCTACGACAATCTGGAAAATGCTGGCATCCATGACGCCAAGATTGCCGGTTATTCACTGATGGCGAGTGTTGAGCTGCCAATTATTGTGCACCAACTGCGCATTGCGTTTTATGTCGCCGTGGCCTTGGTAACGGTCTTGGCGGCTTGGCTGTTAAGGTCCGTCCGGGTTGCCGTTTTGTCCCTTGTTCCGAACCTCATTCCTATTCTTGTGGTTGAGGCTTGGCTGGTCGCGATGGATCACCTCTTGACCATGATCAGCGCCATCGCTTTTACGATTGCATTTGGCATTGCCGTTGATGACTCGATCCACCTGATGAACCGCATTCGACTGGCCCGAAAACCGGATGCCGCGATTGATCGCAACGCGATAGAGGTGGCGTTGCGCGCCACAACGGCACCCATTCTGACAACCAGTTTTGTGCTCATAGCAGGCATGTTAGTGACCGCGTTCAGTCTGCTGCCAAGCGTGTCAATTTTCGGCCAGTTGACAGCCGCCGCCATTGCATTGGCCGTGGTTGCCGATCTATTCCTCTTTCCCAGCCTTCTTTGCTGGGGCGCAGTCGGCGTGCGAACAAGATGAGTTGAAACTTTGTGATCGCAAAACCCTTCTGACGACCAGAAAACAGATTGAGCTTTGGACCATCTGTGCTATGTAACCAAGCCCGCAGGCCATGGGGTTACAATGGTGACTTAACCGAGGAATTGCCGTGCTTAAGATCGATTGGGAAAAAGCACTGCCCGACCCGGCAAAGGTTGGTCTTGGGGTGGCGAAACAATTCCCTTTTAGCGACCTGCAATGGTATTTGAACAAGGCCAGAAATACGGTCTATCTGGCGGCTGAAAGCGATGTCGCGTTAAGCGAAAAAGATCTGCATGACATTGCGGGTTTTTTTATGAAACTCGCACCGCAATTGCATTGCAAAGCAGACGGCAAGGGCGGTCGACACGTGGTGGTTGACATCGATCCAAAGTCGATTTGCACCTACGCACTGACGGACGATCTGGATAAATCCCTCGCCGCGTTCATCTCTGAAAATCAGGCGGTTTATTCTGATCCTGACCTGCCAAATTTCCGGGCCTGTTGCTATACGCTTGTTAATCCCAAAGTCGGTGAGCCCAAATCGCTTTGTGTGTTTAGCTCGTCGCATGCTTTGATGGAGGGATCGGAAAGCGCGCGCGTTATGCGGCTGCGCCAGAGCGTGCATAATGCAGATCAGGCTTCTGCAAAGCTGGGAATACTGGGGAAAAGCGCCATCACAATTGCTGGGATTATCTTGGCACCTGTCCTTCTTGCGGCCTCCTTTTTTAGCCGGAAAGACACGCGAAATAGCAGTTGCGTGGTGATCGAGCTGGATCGAAAAAGCGTGAAGAAATTGGCCCTGATGCACGGCGTTCGGCAACGCAGTATTCTATTTTCCCTGCCGCTTTTCGGGCTTCGATTGGCCGATACTCTGCCCAACCGGACCACCAAAAAAAAGCAACTCATCAGCTACACAACGCTTCCCGACACGAAAACCACCTTGGAAGATCCAGCCCTTAATCTGCGCATGCAAGTGGAACAGATCCGTTCCGCAACAGATTACGCGACCCAGGTTCAGATCGTTGAAGACGTGCTAAGTCGCGAAGACACAAAGGAAATTTACAGCCAGGCGTTTTACAATTCCATTCTGGGTGTCCATCGCAAACTGCATTCTGTATTTCCGTTCTTATATGGCCCGCGTTTTTTTAACTATGTCCCCTATGACTTTGTGCTGTCATTGCTGCCACCACACGTGGCGGGTGGCGTTTTGGGCAAAGTATTCGGTAGGTCAATTTACTGCGGCTCGTATATCCCCGGCGCAAATACCTGCGTTTTCGTGCCCTATCGAAACGGCATAAGCCTGAACCTGTATGTCGACCAATCGACCCTGGAAAACATGGATGCGTTCATGGGCTTTCTAGAGGGTCTGGGCATCAGCTGCCGACGGGTTGTGTAATTCCTGCCACCGGGATTGGCTTTGTTGTCGTTGCTCAGCCCCTTAATCGCGTCCACCCAATTCCGCCGCCGTATTTTGAAACTTCAACGACAGATCACTCAGGAAGCTGGCGCATCCACCAGTTCAGAATAAATTCGGTCTGAGAATGGAATTTTGGCCAGTTCACCTTTTAACGCCGCTACAAACTTGATCTCTGCCCGGCTCTGACGTTTGGTGGGGTTGGTCACCAGATGGATGTCGACCAGTGGTGTTTTTTTGTACGGCGGCAGGCGCCAAAGAATGCCGTCACGGACATCGCGCGCGACCGCGTGGATGGGCAACGGGCCAATGCCAAGACCACAGATTATCATTCTGCGAACCTCTTCCAGGTGGGTTGAGTGGCCGATAATGTTATGGTCGAGACGATGCTTCAGGCGAAACTGCGCGACCGGACGCAAAGAGTCCTGCAAACTGTCCGTCCCGAAACTAACCGCTGAATATTCGCGTAGATCACGCAGGCGCAGGCGTCGTTTTCCGAACAAGGGATGCGACGGCCCACAAAAGAACCCAAAATACTCTCGATAGAACACTTCGTATTTCAGTTTGATCAGCTTTTTATTGAGCAGACAAATGCCAAGAGACGCGGTTTTCTCTTGAACCTCATGGGCCACATCTTCGCTGGACCCAATGAGAACGCCGGTGGAATACTGCACCACGTGAGCGGCGAGATTGTCTTGTCGCAGGTGGGCTGATTAGCCCATCCTGATAGGCTCTTCGTTTTGGCGGAGGGCGGGATTGAAACACGTGGATTTGTATGGGCGCGTTCGTCACGCTGTTCTTGTTGACGGCATGAGCCGTCGAGAAGCGGCGCGTATTTTCGGGATCAACCGGCGCACTGTTGAGAAGATGCTGATGTTTTCGATCCCGCCAGGTTATCGGCGCGACAAGGAGATCAGACGTCCGAAGCTGGATGGCTTTACCGGGATTATCGATCAGATTCTTGAAGCAGATAAGCTGGTTCCAAAGAAGCAGCGGCATACGTCAAAGCGCATTTTTGAACGGTTGCGTGATGAGGATCATTTTACGGGCGGCATCACGATCGTGAAGGATTACATCTTCGCGGCCAGGCAGCGTCAGCGGGAGATGTTTGTGCCCCTGTCGCATCCTCCGGGTCATGCTCAGGCAGATTTTGGTGAGGCGCTTGCCGTCATCGGGGGTGTTGAGCGCAAGATCCACTTTCTGGTAATGGACCTACCGCATTCAGATGCGTGTTTTTTGAAGGCGTATCCGGCCGAGACAACTGAAGCGTTTTGTGATGCGCATGTTGCGGCGTTCGCCTTCTTCGGTGGTGTGCCTGTGTCGATCCTCTACGATAACACGCGGATTGCCGTGGCCCGCATTCTGGGGGATGGAAAGCGCAAACGAACCCGTGTGTTCTCCGAACTGGTATCTCATTATCTGTTTGAGGATCGCTTTGGCCGCCCCGGCAAAGGGAATGATAAGGGCAAGGTCGAAGGGATGGTGGGATACACACGCCGCAACTTCATGGTGCCCAAGCCCCGGTTTGCCAGCTTTGATGATCTCAACGCCCATCTGGCTGAACAATGCCGCAGGCGGATGAAAGACAAGCTGCGCGGTCAGAAAGGCACCATTGGCGAGCGGTTTGAGGCTGATGCGGAGCGGCTCCAACCCTTGCCAGCTGTTCCTTATGACGCCTGCGACAAGCAATCTGTTCGTGTGAGTTCGCTGTCTCTCGTGCGTTACCGCAGCAACGATTATTCGGTTCCGACTGCCTACGGTCATCAGGAGGTTCTGGTGCGGGGCTATGTGCATGAGGTTGTGATTGCCTGCGGGACTGAAGTCATTGCCCGCCATGTCCGATCCTGGGAGAAGGAGAATTACGTCTTTGATCCACTTCATTATCTGGCGCTGATCGAACGGAAGACCAACGCGCTTGATCAGGCCGCACCGCTGCCTGACTGGACCCTGCCGGAAGCCTTCATCGTCCTGCGTCGACTTATGGAGGCCCGCATGGGTAAAAAGGGCAAGCGCGAGTTCGTTCAGGTTCTGCGACTGCTCGAAACATTCCGGATCGCGGACGTGGAGGCCGGAGTGCAGAGCGCCCTTGAACGCGGCACCATTGGCTTCTCCTCTCATTGATTGCTGCGCAATCAACTGTCGGGCAGTGGACGCGGTGAAGCATCTGGTTTTGTGCCGGATTGAACGCCGGCCTCCACGTCTGGATATGACGGTTTATCCATACCTGCCCAAGGCCCATGTCGCGGTCACATCCCCAGGCGATTACATGGCGCTATTGTCAGGAGATCGGTGATGACTGATACGCCCCAATTGTTGCTGGCCCATCATCTAAAGGCGCTGCGCCTGCCAACCTTCCTGCGGGAATACGACAAAGTCGCCAGACAATGTTCAACGGAAGGGGTCGATCATCGATTGCGTTGAAAAACTCCGAAATCCGAACATCGCAATTTATTGGAAAACGCATAATATGTAGAAGTCAGATGAGATTGCTTACCAGGCGTGCCCGGGTGGCCGAGCAGCGGCATATGCTGAATTTTGCCGCCCCCCTCACTATAAATAACTGATCGACCTGCACAGCGAATAACTTCACTGATCAGGCCGGAAATTGGAGTTTTTCAGCAGAATACGCCATTCATGAACAGTGGTCCGTCGAGGACTTAAAAAGCAGTGCAGTTGCGGCGAACGAGAGGATGGCCGCTGTATCCCTGCCATTGGAGCTGAATGGAGATTTCATCAGTCACTTATTGTGTATCATAGGTGGAAGGAGAATTGCCCAAGTCAAACTTCATTTGGCTCATCATCGAAAAGATAGAACGGATCGGCCCATTCCTACCGAAAGAAAGGAGCTGGAAACGAGCTGGAAAAATTCAAAAAAATTGGCGAGGGGTCCGATACAGAAATCAGCGGCTGGCAGCGGCATACCCCGGGGGGTGGGGTGCTAGCTTCCGGGATAGGATGTTAGTGTTGGTGCAGTCGCTGACGTGGCTCTTCTCGGATGTCCCTAACTTAAGGGGTTGCATTGCGTTGTATGGGTAAAAATATGGGCTTATTCACATAATTTCTAATTTAACCAATATTAATCAAATACTTAGATAACTGTGGTGGCGGAGGAGGTGGGATTCGAACCCACGGAAGATTTGCACCTACGCTGGTTTTCAAGAACAGTGCATTCGACCACTCTGCCACTCCTCCGTCGGAATTGCAGTCAGGGCGCAGCTTTAGCGGGCTTGTTCTGATTCTGAAACCTCGGAATTGCACGACCTTTGAACCGATCAAAACCCGAACCGTTCCCGGCAAATGCCCGGCTAAGCCAATTCTCGCCAATGGTGTGAATATTCACGCTTCGCGCCACTTCCCAACGGGTATCGGAAAGGCTAGACTGACGCGCAGTCAGGTCGAACAACAAAAACCAAAACGACCGACAAACGACAGAGCAGTCATTCCCGATCGGGCGCAATTGATGTGATCCCAAGGGAAGCCACAGGGGGCAAATATGGCATTGGCCAAAAGGGCAACAAGCGTCCGCAGCAGCATTATTTTGGTGGCATTGTCACTTGTTCTTGTCGGCTGCGAGGGCTTTGAAATGCCCAAGTTTTCGCTTGGCGCGAAAAAAACTGAGGCCGAGGCGACACCAGTCGTTGGTGACGGATCCGTGCGTCTGGTGGAACGCGATGTCGAAGCGCCAGATGTGTTTCAGGTCACCGAAGGTGCGCTCTGGGACGGGCGGCCGTCGCTCGGTGGTGTTTGGGTGGCTTATCCCGGCGATATCGAGCCTGAGCGGGTGATTATCCGCAACGAGGAAAACAAGAAATTCGTTATCGGCGCGCTGTTTAAGCGCGAGCGTGACAATCCGGGGCCGAAAATTCAATTGTCATCGGATGCCGCTGCCGCCCTTGGCATTCTGGCAGGCAAGCCGACGACCCTGAACATCACCGCCCTGCGCCGTGAAGCCGTGCCTGACGAGGTTGCCAAACCGGTTGAGACCGCTGAGGCCAAAAAGATCGACGAGACTTCGCTTGGTGCGATTGCATCAGCGGCGATTTCTGCGGCGGATGAAAAGAAGGCGGACCCGGCAAAGGCAGACCCGGTAAAAACCACCCCTGCCCCGGCAACCGCCACGCCCAGAGCCGTTTCTGCCTTGGCGAAACCCTATATCCAAATCGGTATTTTCAGCGTTGAAACCAACGCCCAGAACACCGCGACCAGCCTGCGCACCCAAGGCGTCGTGCCGATTGTGAAAGCGCAGGAAACCAAGGGTAAAAAATTCTGGCGTGTACTGATCGGCCCGGCATCAAGCAAAAGCGAACGCGCCAGCCTGTTGAAAACCGCCAAAAAACTTGGCTTTGACGACGCTTATTTCGTCAGCAGATAGACAAGGGGACTATTTTGAAACTCCACCTGATCCTGTCCATTGGTTTGTTACTGGCCAACCTGATCTCTCCAGCCTACGGGCTGGAAACCAAGGCCCGCGCCGCGATGGTGGTGGATTACCGCACGGGCACCGTGTTGTTGGAAAAGAACGCCGACCAGTCGCTGCCACCGGCGTCAATGTCCAAGCTGATGACCCTGAACATGGTGTTTGAAGCGCTGGAAGATGGCCGTCTGACCCTTGACGAAGAGCTGCCGGTATCGGAACACGCGATGTCCTATGGCGGCTCGACCATGTTTCTGAACACCCGCGACCGGGTTAAGGTCGAGGATCTGATCCGCGGCGTGATCGTTTTATCCGGCAATGACGCCTGCGCGGTACTGGCCGAGGCGCTGGCCGGTTCGGAACCTGAATTTGCCCGCGCAATGACGGCCCGCGCGCAACAATTGGGCATGACGCAGTCGACTTTTGCCAATTCCAACGGCTGGCCGCATCCAAACCAACGGATGAGTTCGCGCGATCTGGTGTTTTTGGCGACCCGCCTGATCCGCGTGTTCCCGCAATATTATGGCTATTTCGCCGAAACCGAATTTGCCTTTGATAACCGGTCACCCGCCAATCACAACAACCGCAACCCTTTGTTAAAGCTGGGTATTGGCGCGGATGGCCTGAAAACCGGGCACACCGCCGAGGCCGGTTATGGTGTCGTTGGCTCAGCTGTGAAAAACGGGCGGCGGGTGGTTGTGATGATCACGGGCCTTGAAAGCGAAGCAGACCGCGCCCGCGAAGCTGAAAAGCTGGTCAATTGGGCGTTTCGCCAATTCGTTGAAAAAAAAATTCTTGAAACCGGTGAAAAGGTCGGAACCGCCGACATTTGGCTTGGGCAAGAACGAACGGTAGGGCTTGAGGTCGCGTCTGACCTGACTCTGCTGGTGCCAGCCTCGATCGGCGCGGTTCTGAAGGCAGAATTGACGCTGACCGAACCTATTCAGGCGCCGGTTGAAAAGGGCCAGCAGCTTGGGGTGCTGAAAATCACCATTCCTGATCTTAACGTGGTTGAAGTGCCGGTTCTGGCTTCGGCTTCGGTCGAGAAAAGCGGGTTTTTATCGCGCCTGCGCCTGTCCGCCGCGATCCTGACCAAAAGCATTCTGGATGTTGTCAATTGACGTGGAAAGACGGCTTTTTCATAACCTTTGAAGGCATTGACGGGTCGGGAAAGTCAACACAAGCGCGTCTTTTGGCCGAGGTTTTGGACAAACAAGGTCTTGCGACGGTTTTAACACGCGAGCCCGGCGGCTCCCCCGGAGCCGAAGAAATCCGCGCCTTGTTGGTCGAAGGCGATCCAGCGCGTTGGTCACCCGAAACCGAGATTTTGTTGTTTACCGCGGCACGGCGCGACCATTTGGAAAAGACAATTCTGCCGTCGCTTGCCGCTGGCAAAACCGTCATCAGCGACCGTTTTGCCGACAGCACCCGGGTCTATCAGGGTGTGGCACGGGCCGATCTACGCCCGATGGTCGACCAATTGCACAGCCTGATGATTGGGCGGGAACCGGATCTGACATTTATCATCGACATGGACCCCGAGCACGCTTTGAGGCGCGGTTTGGCCCGCAACTCCGGCGAGGACAGGTTTGAAGAATTCGGGCTGGCCTTTCAGCAGAATTTACGGGCCGGGTTTCGCGCACTTGCCACCGAGCAAAAGGATCGCTGTGTGCTGATTGATGGTGATCGCCCGATTGAACTGGTTGCGGCCGACATAGCGCACCGGGCAAGCCGCGTGCATAAATGAGCGTTCTCGACATCCCCGAACCCGATGCCTTGGACGGGGCACCGCATCCGCGACTAACCACAAAACTGGTCGGTCAATCCGTCGCTGAACAGGCGTTTCTTGCGGCCTATAATTCCGTGCGGTTGCATCATGGCTGGTTGATTACCGGCCCACGCGGTGTTGGCAAAGCGACGCTGGCCTGGAAAATCGCGCGTTTCCTGCTGAGCCAACCTGACCCTGACGACAACAACGCCGGGCTGTTGGGCGATATCAGCGCCCCATCCACCAGCCTTGATATCCCGGCGGATCACCCGATCAGCCACCGACTGGCCGCCTTATCAGAACCGCGTCTTTATCTGTGCCGTCGCCCGTGGGACCCCAAGGCCGAGCGGCTGAAAAAAGACATCACCGTTGATGAAGTTCGAAAACTGAAAAGCTTTTTCAACCTGTCGGCCAGCGATGGCGGGCGGCGTGTTGTGGTCATTGACGCGGTCGATGAAATGAACCCAAACGCCGCCAACGCGCTGTTGAAAATACTGGAAGAGCCGCCAAAAAAGGCGACCATTCTGCTGATCTCGCACCGGCCGATGCGCCTGCTACCGACGATCCGCTCGCGTTGCCGCGTGCTGAAATGTGCTGAACTGGGTGCCGCAGACCTTGGGCAAGCCTTGGGGGCCGCCGGGTTTGACGCCGGGGCAGATGCGGGGCATCTGGCAACGCTTGCCAGTGGCTCCGTCGGCGAGGCTATTCGCCTGATATCTGATGATGGATTAAAGCTTTATGAAAACCTTTTAGCGCTAAGCGCACATATGCCGCGCATGGATCGTCCGGCGGCCACCCTGCTGGCGGAAAGCTGCACCGGCAAGGCCAACGAACCGCGCTTTGACCTGATGCTGCGCCTGATCGACATTCTGCTTTACCGTCTGTCAGTGACGGGATCAGCCGCGCCCCCCATGCCCGAAGCCGCCCCAGCCGAGGCTGGCCAACTTTTGCGCCTGTCCCCGAACCCGGTTGCCGGTCGCGCTTGGGCTGATCTGGCACAAACCCTCAGTGCACGGTCGCAACATGCGCGTGCAGTTAACCTTGACCCTGCCAGCGTGATCCTTGATATGTTGCTGAAAATTGATCAGATTGCGGGACCGATTAAGGCCGCTTAAGGCTGCCTACTGCGCAAATGACACCGACGAAAACGACGCGGCCCATGGCCGACAAGGATAGCCGCCGAATGCCCGAACTGCCCCAGATTACCGACAGCCACTGCCATTTGGATTTCCCGGATTTTGCCGATGAATTGCCGCAAGTGGTGGCCCGCGCGCTGGACGCCGGTGTCAGCCGCATGGTCACGATTTGCACCAAACTAGTGGCGGAACCCGAGGTGCGCGCCATCGCCGAACAGTTTGATCCGGTGTTTTACGCGGCGGGCACCCATCCGATGTCAGCCGCAAGTCAGCCGATGGCCGATCTTGAGGAATTGCTAAGCATCGCGTCGCATCCGAAAATGGTCGGGATCGGTGAAACTGGTTTGGATTATCACTACACGGCAGAGTCAAAAGACGTACAAAAACAAAGCCTTGAAATTCATATTGAGGCCGCCCGTCAAACCGGATTGCCGTTGATCATCCATGCCCGCGACGCCGACGATGACATGGCAGCAATTTTAACACGCGAACATGCAGCCGGACCTTTTGGCTGTGTCATGCATTGCTTTTCTTCCAGCGCGGCCTTGGCCGAAGCGGCATTAGAGCTTGGGTTTTATTTGTCGATGTCCGGCATCGCCACGTTCAAGAAATCAGGCGACTTGCGGGCAATATTCGCAAGCGCGCCGGTCGATCGCATCCTTGTCGAAACCGACGCGCCTTATCTGGCACCGCAACCCCATCGGGGTCGACGAAATGAACCGGCTTATACTGCCTTGACGGCTGAGGTTGCTGCGGAAATCTACGGTCTGAGCTATGCCGATTTTGCCACCCAGTGCTGGGCCAATTTTGACCGCCTGTTCACCAAAGCCGCCGCTTGGAGGACCGCGTGATGGCCATAATGCGTTTTACCATTCTTGGCTGTGGTTCATCCGGTGGCGTGCCCCGACTGGGCGGCGATTGGGGGGCGTGTGATCCGAAAAACCCAAAGAACAACCGTCGTCGGTGTTCTATGCTGGTTGAACGGATCACCGATGCAGGCACCACGCGCGTGCTGATCGACACCTCGCCTGATCTGCGCAATCAACTGCTGGATGCCGGGATCGGCACGCTTGACGGGGTGGTTTACACCCACCAACACGCTGATCATGTGCACGGCATTGATGACCTCAGGATGGTGGTTTACAACATGCGCCGCCGCTTGCCGGTTTGGGCTGATGGCGCGACGCAGGATGCCCTGATTTCGCGGTTTGGCTATGCGTTCGTGCAGCCCGAAGGCTCGTCCTATCCTGCGATCCTTGATCTGAACACGCTGGACGGCACGACCACGATCAGCGGCCTAGGCGGCGATATTGCGCTGACGCCGTTTCGGGTAAAGCACGGCTCGATCGACAGTTTGGGGCTTCGCATTGGCAAGCTGGCCTATCTGCCGGATGTTTCACAAATGTACGACGAAAGCTGGCGCGCGGTGCAAGACCTGGAGGTTTGGGTGCTTGATGCGCTAAGGCGCGATCCGCATCCGACCCATGCACATCTGGCGCGAAGCCTTGAATGGATCGACAAGGCCGCGCCAAAGCGGGCGGTTTTGACGAATATGCACGTGGATCTTGACTACCAAACCCTGTGCGATGAAACCCCGGATCACATCACCGCTGCCTTTGATGGCATGGTGATCGAACTGGCGGCTTAGGTTTTGCATCTGGCGCTTTACACCTTTGGCCAGTTCATCCGCCCGGCGGAAGCCGCGCAGAACGATGGCTTTCACGCAATCAACGACGCGGTTTTGCGCGCCATTGAAGCCGCACCCGGTTTTGTCGCGCGCTCAGGTTATGATGACGACGAAAACCCGAAAAGCTGGGGATTTCAGACCTATCCGCGTTTCCGGCCCAGCCATCCACCACCGATTGATGATTGGGCACCATCAACCCTATCGCTGTGGCGTGATATCAACAGCGCGCAAAAGGCGACCTATTCCGGATTACATCTCAGGGCGTTGAAGCAAGGGCGGAAGTGGTTTCAACAAGGCGATTGGCCGGGGTTGGTGATGTGGTGGATACACAGCGACCGTCTACCAAACTGGACCGAAGGGTCTGCCAAGCTTGAGGCGCTGCATGATCACGGCCCGACGCCTGCGGCGTTTACCTTTACGACGGCGTTTGATGCAACTGGCGCGCCGATCACACCCAATCCGTGATCTTCCGCACGCCTTGCAAACCCTGCCCGTACAAGGTCTTATTCGACGGGCCGACACCCGCCGGCGCTGATCTGACCAGAACAAAGCCGCGAACATCATGTACACGCTATTAGAAGTCATCCTGCCGGTTTTTCTGGTTATTTCCTTTGGATATATCGCCGCCCGGCGGAACTTTTTGTCTGCCGAGGCGATCGACGGTTTGATGAAATTCAGCCAGAATTTCGCCATTCCGCTATTGCTGTTTCGCGCTATTTCAACGCTCGATCTGTCACAAGGGTTCGATCCCCGGCTTTTGACATCCTATTACACTGGCTCACTAATCAGCTTTGCGCTTGGCATGATTGGCGCGCGCCTTCTGTTTGGCCGCCCTTGGGACGACAGCGTCTCCATCGGCTTTTCGGCCCTGTTTGCCAATTCCGTGCTGTTGGGTCTGGCAATTATGGAGCGCGCCTATGGCGCCGCGTCCCTTGCCCCCAATTACGCCATTGTCGCCATCCACGCGCCGTTTTGCTATTTTCTGGGCATCACGACGATGGAGATTGTACGCAGTTCCGGCGCGGGCGTCACCAGAACCGCGATTTCCGTTGGGCGCGCGATGTTTCGCAATGCCCTGATGATGGCGATTGGCCTTGGATTTATTGTCAATCTCAGCGGCATCACCCTGCCCGGCCCGATCTCAGACGGGTTCTCGCTGGTGATCCGTGCCGCCTTGCCCACAGCCCTGTTCGCGCTTGGCGGCGTTCTGACCCGCTATCGTCCTGAGGGTTCGATCCGCGAGGTGATACTGGTTTGTGTGTTGTCGTTATTTGTGCATCCCGCGATTGCTTTGTTTATGTCAACGCAGGTGTTTGATCTATCCCAAGGCATGGTCCGCGGTGCGGTTCTGACCGCAGCGATGGCACCGGGTGTGAATTCGTATATTTTCGCCAATATGTATGACAGCGCCAAAAGGGTTGCCGCCACCGCCGTTCTGGCGGGGACGCTGTTTTCCGTGCTGTCAGTCACATTCTGGCTGATAATCCTCGGGGTCTGAGGGATGTGCGAAGCCCGCGCTAGTGCGGGCTGACGCCACGCATACGTTCCGAGCGACGGCGCAAAGCCTCGACCAGTGTCAGTAGCAGGATCGAGATGATCACAAGGATCGTCGCCACAGCCAGAATGGTCGGGCTGATCTGCTCGCGAATACCGCTAAACATCTGGCGCGGAATGGTACGCTGTTTGACATCGGCCAATTGCAGCACCACGACCACTTCGTCAAATGAGGTGATAAAGGCAAACAGGCCGCCCGAAATCACGCCGGGCAAAATCAACGGCATCTGCACTTTGAAAAACGTGGTGATCGGCCCGGCACCCATATTGGCCGAGGCCCGCGTCAGACTTTGATCAAAACCGACCAGTGTTGCAGTCACCGTGATGATGACAAACGGTGTGCCAAGCACGGCATGGGCCAAAATCAAACCGGTATAGGTTTTCGCCAGACCAACGCCTGAGAAAAAGTAAAACAGGCCAGACGCGGTGATCACCAAAGGCACGATCATCGGCGAAATCAGCAAAGCCATGATCGAACGCCGCCAAGGCATTTCAGATCGGCTGAGGCCGATGGCGGCCAGCGTACCAAGCCCGGTCGCCAGCAACGTCGCCCAAATGCCAATCCAGAACGAGTTCTTGATCGAGCGCACCCATTGCGCGTTGTTCCACATGTCAGACCACCAGCCAACCGTGGCCTCAGGTGCGGCCATGCCGTTTTTCAGGATGTCCCAGTACCAGCGCAGGCTGTAAGCCTCTGAATCCAGGCCAAGCATGCCGGGCGTAAAGCTGAAATAGGGCTCTTGGTTGAACGACAGCGGGATCAGAACGATGATCGGCGTAATCAGAAAGACAAAGATCATGCCGCAAATGATGCGGAACGTGTAAAACCACAAAACCTCGCGCGGGGTGGCATATGGCGGTTGGTTCAGGCGGTAATCACCTGTATGCAGCCACAGGGTCTGACGCCCGGTGACATAGCCAACGATGGCCATCAGCAAACCGTAACCAAGCGAAAACACCGACGTTCCCAACACCAAAAACAGCGCGGCCACGATCCAGCCCGCTGCCCGGCGGCTGGTGACATATTGGCGGACCACAAAGGCAGTCAGACCAAAGATCACAGCACCAATCAGAAAGTAATAACGCATCAGCCCGAAATCGCCCTGCGCGGTCATCAGACCGATCAAGGCCCCCATTCCCGCAGGAATGCCGATGGTGAACCAAAGGTCGGGCTGTGGCGGAATATAGCGGTACGCTTTAGGTGTCATGGCTCTATCCCAGCTTCATATTATCAATGCCGACCAATCGGTCGTATAACCAGAACAGGAACATCACAAAGACCAGCAAGACCAGGCCAAGGGCCGCCGCAAGGTTCCAGTTAAGCGATTTTCGCATGTGAAAGTCGATGATGTTGGAAATCATCTGGCCATCTTGGCCGCCCACAAGGGCCGGCGTGATGTAATACCCGATCGCAAGGATGAAAACCAACAAAGCGCCCGCACCAATCCCCGGCACTGATTGCGGGAAATAGACCCGCCAAAAAGCGGTCCAATTGGTGGCACCCATAGATTTCGCGGCCCGCACATAAGAAACCGGGATCGTTTTCATTACCGAATAAAGCGGCAGGATCATGAAGGGCAGCAAGATATGCGTCATCGCAATCAGCGTACCGGTTTTGTTGTAAATCAGGCTAAACCTGTCTGTGTCGGTGGCAATCCCAAACACCACGAACAAGTCATTCATCACACCTTGGGCCTGCAACATGGCAATCCAAGCGGTTGTGCGCACCAAAAGCGAGGTCCAGAATGGCAACAGAACCAATATCAGCAACAGGTTCGATGTGCGGGTTGTCAGCGTCGACAGCAGATAGGCAATCGGATAGCCCAGCACGAAACAGGCAATCGTCACGATCAGGCTGATTTCCATTGTTCGGGCGAACAACATGATGTGAATGCGCCGGTCTTCTTCCTGACGCACGATTGAGCCGTCGGCAGTATAGCGCATGTCCAGGGCTGAAGCCAGATAACCGGGATTATAGACCTTCGAGGCGATTTTCATGCCTTCCCAGATCTTGATATTTTCCCATTTCTTATCCTTGGCGATCAGGGCCTCCATAAAGGGCGCCTCCAACGTCGCGGCAGACCGGCCGGATTTGGTAAAAAGCGACCGCGCGCCAGAGACCTCGCGGTTAACGCGGGTGGCAACGCGCCCAATGGTTTTGTTTTTCTTGGCGACGATCATGTCCGCAACGACTGCGGCGGCCATCGCCTCGGTCGGGGGGGAAACGGCATCCCATTTTGCCAGTTCAATGGTCGTAAGCGGCATCAGATTGGCAAAGCGGGGATCGTGCACACTTTGCCATAGCAGGGCCACGATCGGAATAATAAAGGCCGCGATCACAAAGGCGACCAGCGGGAAAACCAGGCCAAAAGCGCGGGCGCGACTGCGGAACATGGCCTGTGCCAGCTTGCGTTTCAGCGGCGTGCCATCTGCGGCGACCAGCGGTCCGGTGGTGTCGGTCATGATGCGTCCACATATTCAGGTAAAAAGATCGGGAGGGCGCAAAAACGCCCCCCCGGATTGTCGTGTCAGATTATTTTGCCAGCCAAGCGTTGAAACGCTCGTTCAACTCGTCCTGATTGTCAGCCCAGAATACGAAATCGCTCTGAATCGCGGTTGCGAAGTTTTCAGGAGCGGTTGGCATTTGTGGACCCATTTCCAGATCGGGTTTGTTGTGAAAGCTGCCGACAAGCGGTGCGGAGCTTTTACGAACAGGACCGTAAGAGATGTAGGAAGCCTGTGCTGCCAACTGCTCAGTCGCTGTTGAAAACGCAACGAAATCCAGCGCCAGGTCTTTGTTCGGAGCACCTTTTGGGATCACCCAGAGGTCGAGGTCAAAGTTCTGTGCGTCCCAGACGATGGTAAACGGCTTGTCTTCTGCGGCCACCGCATTGAAGATACGACCGTTATAGGCTGTGGTCATAACCACTTCGCCGTCAGCCAGCAATTGTGGTGGCTGTGCGCCTGCTTCCCACCAAACAACACTGCCTTTGAGTGTGTCGAGTTTGGCAAATGCACGATCTACGCCTTCTGGTGTGCCCAGAACGGTGTAAATGTCAGCCGCAGCAACGCCGTCAGCCGCCAACGCCATTTCCAGATTGGCCTTAGGGTTTTTACGCATGCCGCGCTTGCCTGGGAATTTGGCAAGATCAAAGAAATCGCCGATCGTGGTCGGGCCATTGGCCAGAACCGAATTATCATAAGCGAAAATGGTCGACCAGACGATGGTTGCCACAGCGCAATCGGTGACCGTACCGTCGATGAAGTCTTGCATCGCAGGTGTTCCGTCAGCGCCAGCAGGCAGAATCGACGAATCGATTTCTTCCAGCAGACCTTCGTCACAACCACGTACCGCGTCAGCCATTTCAACGTCGACCAGATCCCAGGTTACGTTGCCAGCTTCGACTTGCGATTTAACTTCGGCCATACCGCCGTTGTAATCTTCGGATACAACCTGATTGCCGGTCTTGGCGATCCAGGGCTTGTGATAGGCTTCGACCTGAGATTTGGTGTAAGCACCACCCCAGGACACAACCGTGATGGAACCAGCAGAAGCCGCGCCAGCCAAAAGGGCTGCGGCAGCAACGCCAGTTAAAAGAGTCTTAAGTATCATAGTATTCTCCTTGTTGAATTACCCGTTTTCTCCCTAATTCTGTCAACTATCGGGCCTCGTTGACAGACTGTTCGCTCAGGCGTCTAACGCCCGGCAATCTTCACTGCTCCAGCTGACCTTTGTGGTCTCGCCGACAACCAAATGCTTGTGACCATGCGAATTCGGTACTTTTACCACGAATTGATCGTCACCCAGAACCTCCATACGGCACCGAATGTGATCGCCAAGATAAATCAGCTCCAGCACATTGGCATCTACCGCGTTCGGGCCACTTTTCTTACCGATCTCAACCCGCTCAGGGCGGATCGACAGGGTTGTGGTTGATCCGACGTCGCCGCAATTAACCGCCAACGCCTCACCTTTGGTTCCACGGCCGTAATCAACCGACGCGATGCCGTCCTTGATCCCGGTGACGGTCGCCTTCAATGTGTTATTTTCGCCAATGAACTGCGCCACAAAGGCATTTTCCGGCCGCTCGTACAGATCATCCGGCGGTGCCAGTTGTTGAATGATACCATCGTCAAACACCGCAACCCGGTCTGACATGGTCAGCGCTTCGGATTGGTCATGGGTCACGTAGACCACGGTCACGCCCAGACGTTCGTGCAGGTGTTTGATCTCGTATTGCATATGCTCGCGCAATTGTTTGTCGAGCGCGCCGAGCGGTTCATCCATCAGCACCAGATCCGGTTCAAACACCAGACTGCGCGCCAGTGCGATCCGCTGTTGTTGACCACCTGACAATTGCGCCGGACGGCGATTGATGAAATCGCCCATCTGCACCATATCAAGCGCGCGTTTTACGTTCTCTTCACGCTCGGACTTGCCTTGCTTGCGCACTTCCAGCGGGAAAGACAGGTTTTCGCCAACCGTCATATGCGGGAACAGGGCGTAATTCTGAAACACCATGCCGATGCCACGTTTATGCGGCGGAATGTTGTTGATGGGTTTGCCACCCAACAGAATGTCACCATGGGTCGCGGTTTCAAAACCCGCCAACATCATCAGGCAGGTCGTCTTGCCCGAACCCGAAGGCCCAAGCATTGTCAGAAACTCACCTTTTGCGATGTATAGATTCAGGTCTTTTACGACCAGTTGTTCACCATCATAACTTTTCTGCACATGGTCAAAGACGACGAAACCGTCTTCTTTCGATACGGTGGACAAATCCGATTCTCCCTGATCGTCAATTTTTTTTGCCGTCTGTAAACGCGGCCTGACGCTAACCCAAACACATTCATAGGCATTTTGCAACAAGTGCTGCGTAGATTTGCAGCACCTCAATTCCGCCGAAACATCCCGCAGAAAGAATATCAAATAGAGGTTGGAAACGGCAAGAACTTGCCCAAAACCGACCCCCATGAGGTATGCCGTGGAATACCGCGTGACCCTGGCTTATGCCATGCGCCCATGGGTCAGACCGATTTGCCGCGCATCCTTTGAAACCGTTTTTGCAGCGCCGCCTGATCGTATTCCTGTCTGATCCAGTCAATCAACGATATGTCATGGGTTTGCGTGGCCTCTAGATAAGCCTCATAAAACAGATCCAAAATCCCGTTTTTAGACCGGCGCAAGTGCAGGTGCCGCCAGTGCAATTGCCCCATCGCCTGCCGCACGGGCATGTCGCAAAACAAGTGCAAATACAGAACCGCAGCGAACCCGGTGCGATCGGAACCGGATTTGCAGTGCATCACAAATGGCTTTTCCAGCGAGCCCATGATTTCAATCAGATCAAGAATCTCTTTACGGCTGCCCAAATCGGACGCGTAAAGCCGATGGTCAACCAAGGTCAGGCCAAGGGCTGTGCAAGCCTCGCGTTCAAACAGATACTGTGAATGAGGCGAGGTTCCGCGCAGGTTCAGGATGGTTTTGATCCCCATCGCCTTGAATTCCGCCAAACGCGCTGGCGAGGGTTGGTTTGCCCGATAAACGTCTGGCGCAACCTCATGAAAATTTTTCCACCAGACACGCAACACCGCATGGTCAACCCAGTTAAAGTGGAAAAGTGCTCGTTTACGCGCCTCAGGTGTGGAAATATCCTGCCCGATCGCATCGCGCCACGCATGTTCGCGCTGCTTTAGCCGCCTGAACCAGCTTTGCTTCATCTTTTGACAGTCCTGTAATAATACAGCTTTGTCAGATAGTTAATGCGATAGATAAGATTTTTCCAGCCCTGCAACAATTGCGAGCCTTCCTTTTTCGCCTTGCGCGCGGCCTCAATTGTCTGGCCAATCTGGCTTTCCTCGCCTTGCGCCAAAGGCGGCGGCAAGACCAGCGCGATTTTCAGGCCGTGTTCCCAGAAATGCCGCAAATCTTCGTCAACCGGGCGAAAGAACCGGGCGTTATTAGCCACAAGTTGCGCGGCGGCCTGCTTGCGGATTGCATAGCCAAGCATGGCGTTTGGTATCTGAAACGGCATCGCTATTTCATGCCCGCCACACAATGGCGCGCGCGACAGCATCTTTTTGTTCGGGCGCCGCGTGTATAATTTGGCCAGATCCCAGTCACCGGAATTTTGGCTGAGGGCGGCTAGCACTTTTGCAAGATTGGCTGAGGCCGCGAAATCATCCTCCAGAATAATAGCGCCTTCATCCGAACCATCTGCGATCTTTTGCCAAAGGGCGCGCGAGCTTAGATAGACGCCGATTTCGCTGGGAACCAGACGGTGACGAAACCGCGTTTCGTTGACGCCCTGATTATAAACATCGGTCACCTGTTGTTGATTAAGCGCCCGGCCATTCACCGCCTCAAAGCGTTCAAACGTGATGCCTTGCGCATCCAGTGCGGTGCGGCATTTGCCCAATCGTACGCTGTCGTCTTTCATGTTCAGCAAGTAGACCGGCCACATGTTAATTATCCCCCAGACCGGGAACATCGCGCCAACCGGGTGACAAACGATCAAGCGCGGTGGCCAGATCAACATCCGGAAATGTCGCCAATGCCGCCTGATCCCGATCAACCTTAAGCGCCAGTTTATCCATCAGTCGCGCCGACAGACGTTCGCGCGTGCCGGGCTTTAACTGCTTGCACGCCTCTGGCAGACTAAGCAGATCGCTGGCATTGAATTTCTCTTGCTTGCGGGCGAATCGGCTTTGCGGGTTTTCTGCCAATTCATAATTCTTGAAACCACCACCCGCCTTCAGAAACTTCAGATGCCAATAGAAATACCCGGCAAAAACCCGTTTCAGACCCCCGCGGCCAAATTTCTCAAACCGGCGATCGTGGTAGAAATGAATGTCCTCGGCGGCGCGAAAATATCCAATGTCGCCACCACCCGAAACCGGATCAAACCCGGCAATCGCCAATTGTCCATCATCACCGCGCGCAATGTTCAATCCGGAAAAGCAATGCAACGCACCGGGGTCGGCCCGCCCGTCGCGCCACGCATCGCACATGGTTTTAACGCCAGACGGGATCGCCAGATGATCATCGTCCAGCTTTACAACGATCTGATAGCGGGTCTGGGAAAGGGCAAAGTTAGAGTAATTCACCATGCTTTGAGGATGATCGCCCGGCGTGTTTGCATGGCCATCGCTGCCAAGCGGCTGAACCCGGTCGGTGTAGTGAAACACCCGCAATTTCGGGTGAAATTCCTGCGCCAGACGGGCCAAAACCTCGCCTGTTACATCTTCGCACTGGTTATAGACCGCCACGATTTCATCGTAAAACTCGATATGACTGCGGATCGTCGCTTCAACGAAATCAGCCCCGTTTCGGGTTCGCAAAAATGCGCTGATGCCGGGAATGCGCTCGCTGACCCGCAAATCGGCAGGCTTGAATTGATAACCAGTGATGGTTTCTATCGGCATCTATTTGGTCAACCCGGCTGTGATCTGTGGCCAGCTTTACAGGTCAGCACGCGGTTTGTGCAACCCCTGCCCTGTCCTTACGAAAGGTCGAAACACTGAGGTCAGGTGCACCTAAAGACTGTCACGAATGACTTTCACCGCGTCGTTGCGGTAATCGGTGTATTTGCGGGCAATCTGCAAATTCGCCTCCAAAAATGGCAGGCGATCCGCGTAGTCCTGTTCTGACATGGTTTGAAGCGCTGCGTATATGTCCGCCTCGGTCTGACAGACGATCATACCGCGCGTGTCAAAAAACACGCTGACATCCGGCGCACCCCAATAGATCGGCACGGTTTTCATCAGCAAGGCATCAATCAGTTTTTCCGTGAAATAGCCAAATTGCCGGGAATTTTCGATCACCATGGAATAGCGATAAGATGCCAGCCCATCCGATTTCTCATCAAACGGGCGATACCCGCCACCCATGACATCGACATCAGCGCCAAGGGCGCGCAGTTTTCGCACCACTCGATGGCGCAATTTGTGCCCGACCAAGGATTTCTTTTTTGAAACGATCAGCGACAACATGCGGGTTTTTGTGCAATCCGTCGTGGCCCATTTTGGCACGAAAGTGTGCGGCGCAATCAGATAATCGCCATTTGGCACTGTCACCAACAGGGATTCATCGCATCCAAGCACACGATAAAACCGACGGTGAAACCGTTTCGCCAGCCAAATATGCTGCCAGTGATAGGCGCGCGGCTCAACAACCATCAAGGTCAGGTTGACCGGGCTGATTTCGGCCTTTTTGCTGTATACCCAAAAATGCGGGACAGTCAAAATGTGATCCTGCGGTCCAAGCTCGGCCACCGTTGTGGCATGCAGGTTTTCAGGGCGACCCGCTGGCCAATCAAGCTCATCCAGAGGGATATCTTTCAAAACCCGCCCCTTCAGCTTGAGGCCCGGCGGGACAAAAGCAATCACCGGGTCGCGGTTCTGCGCGGTGTCAGGCTCTAATTCAGCCTCCATTTTACCCAGCCTTTCGTTGAGGTCGCTTCGGGGGGAATTTATGCGCCCAACTGGCACAAATCCAGTGCAGAAATTCCACAAACGCAACTTTCGCTGCCTCGCTTTGATTTCTGTGATTATTTGGTTCACACGCTGGAACGCCACCTGTATCAGAGGGGAAGGTGAGCAACACCAAAACTGAACCAGGTGCAAACATGTCTGTCCGTGATACTTTTTTCAATCTGGGTGTGGCGTTTGAAAGCGTCACCAAACCAGACGAGTTGGCGAAATTCTTTGACATGATTTCACCAGTTCACGTCGGCAAAGACCTTATTCGCGTCGGCGGCGTGGATGATGGCGGCTATTTGCTGCCGGACGATTTTGACGGGATCGAGGCGTGTTTTTCACCCGGTGTCGCGGACAATGCCACTTTTGAAGAGGCGATGGCCGATCGGGGCATCAAATCTTTTCTGGCCGATTATTCCGTCGACAGTACCCCGGTCGAAAACGACATGTTCACCTTTGATAAGAAATTTCTGGGGGATCGGAATGATGATATATTCATCCGGCTGGAAGATTGGGTAAATGACAAAGCCCCATCGCAAAATGACCTGTTATTGCAGATGGATATCGAAGGCGCGGAATACGAGGTACTTCTGGACACACCTGACGATATCCTAAAGCGGTTCCGGATGATCGTGATAGAGTTTCACACCATGCATATGCTTTACACCGACAGGGTTTTTCCGTTTATCAATCAATGCTTTAAGAAATTAAACCGGCATTTTACTGTGGCCCACATTCACCCCAACAATTGCTGCCCGGTTTACAAATATCACGGTTTTGAGGTGCCAAAAGTTATCGAATTCACGTTCTATCGCACAGATCGCGCCGAAATCAGCACCCAGAAACTGGATTTCCCACACAAGCTGGATGTCGCGAATGTGAAAAAGAAGAAGGACATCATATTGCCTGAATGCTGGCGTTAACCAACTAAAAGAGCGGGATTAATTCGCCACGGAATTGTGCAAATACAACCTGTCGACCCGCATATCAATTGCCAGAACATACCCCAGATCATGCAACAATTGCTCGGTATCAGCCACGCTGGCGCCGTTTTCAAACAAGTCTTTGCGGACCTCAAGGTAGATCATTTTTGGTCGCAACGCGCCCATGCCCCGCATAGCAGCGTTTTCAGCGCCCTCAATATCCATATGCAAAAGATCAATTTCTTCGATCCCGTGCTCTGAACACAATTTGTCTAGGCGTCGGCCAGAAACCTGCCCGGGGGCCGTGGTTTGATTGACGAAATCAAAGTTTTTCTTATAGCGTTCGGTGTGCTGAAAAATTGAACCTTGGGCGTTCGCCTCGCCATCAACGGTGGCGCTGTACCAATCGATCGGGCCTTCAGTTTCGCACACAGCTGCATGCACGATCTGGGCGTTCGTACCGCGCAGATTGTTGCGTACAATCTCAACCCTGTCGGGATCAGCCTCGACCGCCAAAACCTGACAATCCGGAAATTCCTGCTGAAACCGATACACATCGCCACCATCAAATGCGCCCAGTTCAATGATCACTTTAGGGGTGCCGATCACCTCGGTGATCCAGGCGGTTCTGAAACCGGAATGCCCCAACTCGGTCGGCTTGCCGTCGATAATAACGCTGTGTACACCCTCTTTCGCGGGCTTGGTCACCAGACCGAACCGCCGCATCCGTTGAATGTTTTTCAAAGCCCTCAGCATTTAGCACCGCCAAAAAAATTTCCCACAGTCGCCGTCAGGCATGGCCCTTAGCGGAATCCGCTAGTGATTACATGGTTTTGGATTTCCATTGCAAGACAAAACAGCTCGCAATCGGGCGCAAGACTTTGGGGTGCGGCGCGGCAAAAAGATTGACGCCTTGATACATTTGGAAATTCAGCTATCAAAAGGCGAGACGGCCAACAAACGGCGCAGCGCGGGATTTCTGGACAATGGCACCACGAATAGTTTTTGAATTGCTGCGCGGGTTAGAACAAACAATGTCCGTACTGCAGGGCAAAGGCTATGGCTCGACCTCGGTAAAGGCCGAAATCCGTAGCATTCAAAAGCTGCTGGGAAAGGCCGGCATCAAAACCTGTGTCGATATTGGCGGCAATATCGGCAATTACACTGCCGAACTGAACACATGCTTTCCCAAGGCCGACATTTTCACGTTTGAGCCGTCCCAAACCAACATCGCCAAACTGCAAAGCCGTTTTGCTGGGCGTGAAAACATCCGCATCGTGCCATTTGCGGTTTCCGATTTTCAGGGCGACGCGGTTTTACATTCCGACGTCCCCGGGTCGGGCCTCAGCAGTCTGACCAAACGTGACCTTGATCATATCGGTCTGGATTTTGAGGCAACCGAAGACATCAAAACCATCGTGTTTCAGGATTTCTGGAAATCTGAAATGGGCGGGCGCGACATTGATATTTTGAAGCTAGACATAGAAGGCCACGAATTGGCCGCGCTCAGGGGCTGCGGTGACGCGCTGAAAGCCACCAAAATCGTGCAGTTTGAATTTGGCGGATGCAATATCGACACCAAAACTTTTTTCCGCGATTTCTGGCATTTCTTCACGGATAATGGATTCACGCTGTACAGAATCGCGCCATGGGGCGAAATGCGGATACCCAAATACCGCGAGCGCGAAGAAGTTTTCAGCACAACCAATTTTCTGGCGCTTAGAAACTGACGCACAGAACAAACCCGATCGAAAAACGATCTGAAATTGCCTGCAAGTGCTTGTGATTTCACAAGTCTGGTGCGGTCGAGAGGAATCGAACCTCCACGGGTTTTACCCCACAGCGACCTCAACGCTGCGCGTCTACCAATTCCGCCACGACCGCATATCTGTGACTTGGTGCGCCGCTCTATAGCCGCTGATTCCAGCCTTGTGAAGGGCGAAACGCACCAAGCATGCGGATTTGCAGATCACACGCTTGGTGTCTATATGATCTGAACGCTTCAACTGGCTGAAAGACATTGAATTGGATTGGATCATCACAGACACCCCGGTGCCCTATCAGGACGCCGTTGCTTGGATGGAAACGCGGGTTGACGCCATCATCAAAGGTGACGCACCCGAAGCTGTCTGGCTGTTAGAACACCCCCCCCTCTATACGGCGGGCACCTCGGCCCGACCCGCAGATCTGGTCGACCCGAATCGCTTTGAGGTGTTTGAGACCCGCAGAGGTGGCCATTACACCTATCACGGTCCTGGCCAGCGCGTGGCTTATGTCATGCTTGATCTCAACAAACGTGGGCGTGATATTCGTGCCTATATCCGCAAGCTCGAAGACTGGATCATCGCCACATTGGCTGAATTCAACGTAAAAGGTGAAATCCGCGATGACCGCGTCGGGGTCTGGGTCACCCGCCCCGATCAACCCGCCGAGACACCGGGCGCCGCGCATGAAGACAAAATCGCAGCCATTGGCGTGCGCATCCGGAAATGGGTGGCATTTCACGGTATTTCAATCAACGTCGAACCGGATCTCAGCCATTTTGACGGCATCATCCCGTGTGGGATCACCGATCACGGCGTCACAAGTCTGGTGGCGTTTGGCTTGCCGGTCACATTGGCGGATGTCGATGTTGCCTTGAAAAAGCACTTTGACACAGTTTTCGCTCTGCCGACCTGATCATTCATCGTTGCAAAAATACTCCGGGGGAGGGGCAATTTCCCCTTGGGAATTTCACCGGGGGCATCGCCCCCTGCCGACGCGCCGTTCAGGCGTCGTCGGCCACCACGGCGGCTTTTCGATCTTCTGGGGAAAACCGCCCTCAAACAGGCTCCAGCACCCGACGATACAAATGCCACGTGGCGTGACCCAATACTGGCAAAACAACCAGCAGCCCCAAAAACATCGGCAACATGGCCAGCACGGTCAACACCCCAATGAACCCGGCCCAAATTATCATCACCCAGAAATTCTGCAAAACGGCCGAAAAGCTCGTGATCATCCCGGTGACAAAATCAATCTCGCGATCCACCAACAGCGGAAAACTGACAACACTGATGGAAAAAAGCACAAAAGACAGCGCGCCACCAACGACAGACCCAACCGCCAGCATGGTCACCCCCTGCTGCGACCACAACACGTCATAGGATGACGATATATTCGTCATCGCAGACAGACCAAAAAACAGCGCGAACACCAGATGCGCCAGATAAAACCAGATGCCAAAGAAAAACGTCACAATGAACGCAATCGACGGGATTTGCCGGTCTTTTTGGCGGAATATCCGCCCGATAACACCGTTCCAGTCCGGGCGATTGCCATCTTCAAGCTGATGAGAAACCTCATAAAGGCCGACCACGACGAACGGGCCGAGCAAAGGAAAACCAACCGCCAGAGGTAAAATCATCCAGCTTGAGCCCCAAACGGTCAGTTGCAGGTAAATGATGATCCCGCCTAAGACGAAAATCCCGGCTATCACCAGACCAAACATCGGCGCGCGCGCGAAATCGCGCAAACCTTGCGCAAAGGCATAACGTAAATCAGCGAATCCAATCCGGCGCACCACCGGTGTGCCAGAATGGGCGACTTCAACATCAGACATAGGTCCCTCCGAGTTCCAGTTTGCCGGATATTTCACCCTCTTATTCGGCAGTAAGCACACCTTGTGCGAGCGCTTTGGACAAATCAACCCCCACATGTCTTGCCCCGCTTGCCCGCCAATATTTAGCTCTTGGTGCGAAAAAATGACAAAATAGGCCAATTTTTGATACCTGCGGCATATGAAACGGTTGAGGACCGCTGCCGCCTCGTTTACCAGACAAGGGATAAATCCTGTGGATCCGCAAGAAGATTCGCACGGAAGGGAAGACGTGTCAGGAGAACAATAATATGGCAGACGCAGCCGCTCACGCCCATGGCGATCACGATCACGGCCACGCGCCGAAAGGGTTCTTTACCCGCTGGTTCATGTCGACGAACCACAAAGACATCGGCATTCTATACATTTTCACCGCAGGCGCGATCGGGCTGATCTCGGTCATCATGACCGTGTATATGCGCCTCGAGCTAATGGATCCCGGCGTTCAGTACATGTGCCTTGAGGGCGCACGCTTTATCGCCGATACGACAGCAGATTGTACGCCAAATGGTCATCTGTGGAACGTTATGATCACCTATCACGGTGTCCTGATGATGTTCTTTGTGGTTATTCCGGCGCTGTTTGGCGGTTTCGGCAACTACTTTATGCCGCTGATGATCGGCGCGCCTGACATGGCGTTCCCACGGATGAACAACCTCAGCTACTGGATGTATGTTGCGGGTGCCTCGCTGGGCGTTGTTTCGCTGGTGACACCGGGTGGCAATGACCAGCTTGGTTCAGGCGTTGGCTGGGTGCTTTACGCGCCGCTGTCGACCACTGAGGGCGGCATGTCGATGGATTTCGCGATCTTCGCGGTCCACCTTTCAGGCGCCAGTTCGATCCTGGGTGCGATCAACATGATCACCACCTTCCTGAACATGCGCGCACCGGGCATGACCCTGCATAAAACGCCGCTGTTTGCCTGGTCGATCTTCGTCACCGCCTTGCTGATCCTGTTCAGTCTGCCGGTTCTGGCGGGTGCAATCACCATGCTGCTGACCGACCGAAACTTTGGCACCACGTTCTTTGACGCGGCCGGAGGTGGTGATCCGATCCTTTATCAGCACTTGCTGTGGTTCTTTGGTCACCCCGAGGTTTACATGATCATCGTGCCGGGCTTTGGCATTGTCAGCCATGTGATCTCGACTTTCTCAAAGAAACCGATCTTTGGCTACCTGCCGATGGTCTATGCAATGGTGGCCATTGGCGCGCTTGGCTTTATCGTCTGGGCGCACCACATGTACACGGTTGGCATGTCGCTGACCCAGCAAAGCTATTTCATGCTGGCAACGATGGTCATCGCGGTACCGACAGGCATCAAGATTTTCAGCTGGATCGCCACCATGTGGGGCGGCTCAATTGAACTGAAAACACCGATGCTGTTCGCCTTTGGCTTTCTGTTCCTGTTCACCGTTGGCGGTGTAACTGGTATCGTTCTGTCACAGGCTGGCATCGACCGGGCCTATCACGACACCTATTACGTGGTTGCGCATTTTCACTATGTGATGAGCTTGGGTGCGCTGTTCTGTATCTTTGCCGGGGTCTATTACTGGATCGGCAAAATGTCAGGTCGGCAATACCCGGAATGGGCAGGCAAGCTGCACTTTGTGCTGATGTTCGTCGGGGCCAATATCACCTTCTTCCCACAGCATTTCCTTGGTCGCCAAGGCATGCCACGTCGCTATATCGACTATCCCGAGGCCTTTGCCTATTGGAACAAGATTTCAAGCTGGGGTGCTTTTTTGACATTCGCGTCGTTCATTTTCTTCATCGGGGTGATTTTCTACACGCTGAAGTGGGGTAAGAAAGTGACCGAGAATTCCTATTGGGGCGAATATGCAGATACGCTGGAATGGACCCTGCCCTGCCCACCGCCAGAGCATACGTTTGAAACTCTGCCGACACAGGACATGTGGGACAAACCACATCACTGATCCCAAGTGACGGGAAACAAAACAAAAGGCCCCGGCGCAATCCGGGGCCTTTTTGCGTTTCAGGAAGCTGCCTTTGGCGCGCTTAATCCGGGTTTGCCACCAACGCCTGCGTCACAACACACGGCATGGCGGCGGGTGTTAGGACGTGCAAGATCACCTGTGAATTTTGAATAAGGCTTGATCGAGGCTAAAGAGAGGGATCAATTCCAAGCCCGGTCAGCGATGCGTAATAGGCCAGCAAAATGAGGCACAACAAAAAGAATTTGATATAGACCTGACGATGCGTCGTCGGGTGATCCCGCAAGACCTGAATGGGGTTTACCCCAGCGCACCTTTTACAACGGCCCCGGCTTTGCCGAAGTCCATTTGCCCGGCATACTTGCCCTTGAGCGCCGCCATCACACGCCCCATGTCCCGGATCGAAGAGGCGCCCACTGAGGCAACCACCGATTTAACCGCCGCCTCAATCTCATCCTCGTTCAACTGCCGGGGCAGGAATTCTTCGATAACTACTATCTCCGCACGCTCTTTTTCGGCAAGCTCCAACCGCGCCGCCTGCTCGTAAGTGGTCGCGCTTTCCTGGCGTTGTTTTATCATCTTTGCCATGATCGCCAGAATATCGTCATCCGACACGCCGCCTTCGTGACCTTCGCCACGCGCGGCGATGTCTTTGTCTTTGATTGCCGCTGAAATCAGCCGCAAAGTGGACAATCGCGGCGCATCTTTCGCGCGCATCGCGTCCTTTAAGTTTTCACTAATACGAACCCGCATTCTGAACACCTTTCCCGGCACATAACCAGCAACAGATCTCATTATCCAAGCGTCACACTACCTTGGTTCCGCCTGCCTGACAACCTTGGCGACACCTGACAAGCTGTTGTTTTCATGCACTTTTACATATTTTGTTTTCCCTTGACCCCAGCCCATGCAAACACTAGTGTCCGGCAAATTCAGCAGCCCCTAAACTGGTGATACCCATCATGTCCGATCTTTCAAATTCACCCGTTAAACCAACCGGTTGCATCGTTTTGGCGGATGGAACGACGTTTTATGGCCGCGGATTTGGCGCAGCCGGAACCGCGCAGGCGGAACTGTGTTTCAACACGGCGATGACCGGCTATCAGGAAATAATGACCGACCCCAGCTATGCGGGTCAGGTGGTGACGTTTACTTTCCCGCATATCGGCAATACCGGCACCAACGACGAAGATGATGAGGCCGCAACCCCCGGCGCGCGCGGTATGGTGGTCAAATGGGACCCGACCGAGCCGTCTAACTGGCGCAATACCGAAACATTGTCTGACTGGTTGTCGCGCCATGGCCGGATCGGCATCGGTGGCGTTGATACCCGTCGCCTGACCCGCGCGATCCGCCAACAAGGTGCGCCGCATGTTGCGATTGCCTATGACCCGAACGGGAATTTTGATCTGCCTGATATGCTCAGCCAAGCGCGGGCATTTCCGGGGCTTGAGGGTCTTGATCTTGCCGCCGAAGTGACCTGCGCGCAGTCTTATAAATGGAATGAAATGCGGTGGGCCTGGCCCGAAGGTTTCAAGGCTCGCGAAAAGCCGGGTCACAAGGTCGTCGCGCTGGATTACGGCGCGAAACGCAATATCCTGCGCTGTCTGGCTTCGGCAGGTTGTGATGTGACCGTACTGCCAGCAAATGCCACGGCGGACGAGGTTTTGGCCCACAATCCTGAAGGTGTGTTTTTGTCCAACGGTCCGGGTGATCCCGCCGCCACGGGCGAATACGCCGTGCCGATGATCCGCGAAATTCTGGACCGGACCAATTTGCCAGTTTTCGGCATTTGTCTGGGCCATCAAATGTTGGCGCTGGCCTTGGGGGGCAAGACCCTCAAGATGAACCACGGCCACCATGGCGCCAACCATCCGGTCAAGGAAATTGACACCGGCAAGGTCGAAATCACGTCAATGAACCACGGCTTTGCGGTGGATGGCCAGTCTTTGCCTGACGGTGTCGCCGAGACGCATGTTTCGCTGTTTGATGGTTCAAACTGTGGCATTCGGATGCTGGATCGCCCGGTATTTTCGGTGCAACAACATCCCGAGGCAAGTCCGGGACCGCAGGATTCCTATTATCTGTTTGAACGGTTTGTGGCTTTGATGGAACAACCCGCCTGAGTTAATCGCCCATTAACCCCCTGTTAACCCTGCCCCGCCATTTCTGGGGAGGCAGAAACAGTGGTGCCGTTAACAAATGCCCGTCCCCGCCCTGAAAATCGTGGAAACCAGCCTGCCGGTTGCGCCCGGCGCGCCGTTCGCACACCCGCAGCGTGCGCCGCTTTTGGGGCAAATTCTGCAACGGATCAGCCATCTGAACGATCAGGATCTGAACCGCGCCTTGGCCCTGCAACGTCATGAAGACGTGCAGCTGGGCCATATTCTGGTAGCCCACGGCATGGTGTCAGAACGAAACCTGCTGACGGCGTTGTCTGAACAGTTTCAGGCACCGATTGCCGATCTTGACACCCACAGACCAAAGGCCGATTTGTTGACCGGGCTATCGCCGGAAACCTGCCTGAAACATGGCTTCCTGCCGTGGTTTCTGGAACGTGACAAATTGGTGGTGGCCTGCGCCAACCCATCGCAATTTGATCAGATCTGCCAATTGCTGCGGGCCGAGCATCAAGGCCAGATCGAGCTTGCCATCGCCTCGGCCCCATCCATTCAGCGTCATATCGCCCAAATCTGGTCCAGCGATCTTTCCGCCAAGGCCGACAGTAAATGCCCGCCGCGCTATAGCTGTCGAACATGGGCACGCCCGTTGGGTCGACCGATCATTCTGGCAGTTTTGGCATCCCTGATGCTTGTTGGATATCTGCTGCCGGTCCCGTCTATGTGGCTGTTGTTTTGCTGGGTTATGCTGAACCTGCTGGCTATGACGACCCTGCGCCTGACCGCTTTGGGCCAGCAAATGCAGGTCTGGCTGGCGGCGTTCAGAAACGGCACGCCAAAGCCCTCAAAAATCGCGTCGATCTCCAAATTACCCAAGGTGTCCGTGCTGGTGCCGCTTTACAAAGAGGCCGAGATTTTGCCCAAGCTGATCGCAAGACTGGCGCGTACGGACTACCCCAAAGAACTGCTGGAAATCTGTCTGGTGCTGGAAGAAGGCGACGAAAAAACCCATCAGGCGGTTCGCATGACACAACTGCCACCGTGGATGCGCGCGATCGAGGTACCAAAATCGCGATTGAAAACCAAACCACGGGCAATGAATTTCGCGCTCGATTTCTGTCGTGGTGACATCATCGGCATTTATGACGCTGAGGATGCACCGGAATCCGATCAAATCCTGCGGATCGTTCGGCATTTTCACAGCACCGGGCCCGAGGTGGCCTGTATCCAGTCTTATCTTGACTACTATAACCCCAAACAAAATTGGCTGGCGCGGTGCTTTACCATTGAATACGCGATCTGGTTTCGCTTGGTTTTACAAGGAGTTGAGCGTATGCGCCTGCCCGTTCCATTGGGCGGCACCAGCGTATTTTTCCGCCGCGAAGCGTTAGAAAAGCTTGGCGCGTGGGACGCCCATAACGTGACCGAGGACGCTGATTTGGGCATGCGACTGGCGCGATTTGGCTATCGTTGCGCGTTTGAACCAACGACAACCCATGAAGAGGCAAACTGCCATACTTTTCCCTGGATCAAACAACGCTCTCGTTGGTTAAAGGGCTATGCGATGACCTGGATCACCCATATGCGCAGCCCGCGCGCGCTTTATCGCGAGTTGGGACCAAAGGGTTTTCTGACTTTCAACGTCCTATTGCTGGGCACAATATCAAGCTTTCTGCTGGCCCCGGCGATCTGGTCATTCTGGTTAATCGCCTTTGGTTTCACCCCGGCATTCGCAAGCCTGCTGCCCGATATGGCATGGCAGGTGCTTGGCGCCACTTTCGTCGGCTCTGAAATTGTGCTCGGTGTGCTTGGCATTGTGGCCACGTCTGGCAAAGGCCACCGTTTCCTGATTCCGTGGGTGCCAACGATGGTCGCCTATTGGCCGCTTGGCACGATTGCGGCTTATAAGGCGTTGTATGAATTGCTGTTCGCGCCGTTCTACTGGGACAAAACCCACCATGGCATCAGCGAGACCGAAACCTAAAGCGCCCGTGAGTCAGCGCACGCAATTTCGCATGAAACCATGAAGATTGGGCCAATTCGCTGATCGGGATCAAGCTGGCGAGAACCTACGGGTCGAGCGTTTCAACCTCGCCCGCGTCGATTTTCAGGCGGGTTTCAAAGGCAAAGGACAAATGCTGTTTTAACGCAACCGCCGCTGCCGGGCCGTCACCATCAGCAATCGCCTGCACAATCGCGCGGTGTTCTTCAAGCGCCATCGCCCCACGCCCGTCTGCCGCCAACGAGGTCGTCGCCAACAACGCCATCGAGCGGTGCACCAGATCAAGCTGAGCGATTAAATACCGGTTATGACTGGCCAGATGCAATTGCTTGTGAAACCGCCGGTTGGCCCGGCTAAGCTTGCCCGGATCATCGACCAACGCGATATCGCTGTCGACCATGTCAAACAGAACGCGCACCTCCTCGGGTGAGGCATGTTGCGCCGCCAGAAACGCCGCCAGCCCTTCCAGTTCGGCGCGCACCACATAAAGTTCCGCCAGTTGGTTATGGTCAAGCGACGCCACGATCAGGCTGCGCCCGGTACGGGTCAGCATGGATTGGGTTTCCAGCCGCTGCAAAGCTTCGCGAATCGGGGTGCGCGACACGCCGAACCGCACCGCCAGTTCACTTTCAACCAGACGATCACCGGGGCCGTACTGCCCTGTGTCGATCGCATCCAATATCAGGTCGTAAGCGTCTTTTTGCGCTTCTTTGCTGCCAGCCATGTCGCTCCCTCGCGTATACAATGGTCTACAGGCTACGCCTGTTTGCCGCCACCGATCAAGAGGTCGATGACCGATTGCAACTGCGGCACGTGCGCCTTAGGTTTTGGGTATGTTAAAAAGCACCTTTTCTCATGTGACGACCTGGGTCTTTGATTTGGACAACACGCTTTATCCGCCCTCGGCCAAGCTGTTTGATCAGATCGAGGTGCTGATGACCCGGTTTGTGATGGACGCACTTGATGTCGATCACGGCACCGCCGACCATTTGCGCGATCACTACTGGCAAACTTACGGCACGACGTTGGCGGGGTTGATGCGCGAACATGATATTGATCCCGGTCCCTATCTCGATGTCGTGCATGACATTGACCTTGGCCATTTGGAACATGACCCGGATCTAAGGGCACAAATCGCCGATCTGCCGGGCCGCAAGGTGATTTACACCAATGGCCCACGGGTCCACGCCGAACGGGTGACGAACGCACGTGGGCTTTCTGGGATTTTCGACGCTGTTTATGGGGTTGAGCATGCAGGTTTCCTGCCGAAACCCGAACGCGCTGCCTTTGACGTGGTTTTTGCGCTTGATGGCATTGATCCCGCAGTTGGTGCCATGTTTGAGGACGATCACCGAAATCTTAAGGCCCCGCATGATTTGGGTATGCAATGCGTGCTTGTCGGCCCCGAGCATAATCCTAAACCGGGCCCAAATCCGGGCCAGAAACACGGTCACAACAGCGATCACATCCACCACCAAACCGAAGATTTGGCGCACTTTCTGTCGCAGATCAATCAGTAAGGCTTTCTGATCCTGCAACAGCGGCGTAAGTTGCGCGCATGACGATAACCAAAACAGATATCCTGATTTCCGGCGGTGGCGTCGCTGGCCTGACAGCGGCCTGCGCTTTCGGTGCGGCGGGTTTTTCCGTGCTATGTGTTGATCCGACCGCCCCGATCACTGAACGATCCGCTGCCGGTTCCGACCTCAGAACCACCGCATTTTTGCAGCCTTCGCAACGATTGCTGGTGCGCGCGGGCCTTTGGGATCGGCTGGAGCCGCATGCCGCCGCCCTTCAGATCATGCGCATTGTCGACGCTGGTGGCGACAGCTACGACGCACGTGACATTGCTGATTTTGACGCCGCAGACATATCTGATGGCCCGTTTGGCTGGAACCTGCCCAACTGGCTGCTGCGCCGTGAAATGCTGGCGCGCATTGACGATTTGCCAAACGTGACGTTTCTGCCCGGCACCGCCACGACCCATCTTACCACGCGCACAACCGAGGCGCGGGTGACGTTGTCAGACGGGCAGCACATCAGTGCCAAACTGCTGATCGCAGCGGACGGTCGCAATTCCAACATCCGACAACAATGCAATATTGACGTTAAAACATGGCGCTACGGCCAAAAGGCGCTGGCGTTTTCTGTCACACATCCGGTGCCGCACCAAAATGTTTCAACCGAAATCCACCGCACTGGCGGGCCGTTTACGCTGGTACCGCTGCCCGATCTGAACGGTCAACCTTGCTCAGCCATTGTCTGGATGGACAAGGCCGCGCGGATCAATGAACTGCAAAAAATACCAGTTGCTACGTTTGAGGCCGAGATTTTTGAACGTTCGGCCCATCTGTTCGGCCCCCTAACCTTGCAAGGACGGCGTACTGACTGGCCCATCATCAGCCAGATCGCGGATCGTCTGACGGCGCAGCGCACAGCCCTGATTGCAGAGGCGGCCCACGTCGTGCCACCAATCGGTGCGCAAGGCCTGAACATGAGCCTTGCTGACATGATCACCTTGCTTGATCTGGCCATTGCGGCACCTGCCGATATTGGCTCGGCTCCGATGCTGGCCAAGTATCAAAGCGCACGCTGGCTGGAAATCCGCGCCCGGGTCAGCGGCATTGACTTGCTGAACCGCAGTTCCATGGCTGAAAACCCAAGCTTGCGCGATTTGCGCCGGGTCGGATTGAAAACCCTGCATGGCGTCGACCCGATCCGCAAGGTTCTGATGCGGGCCGGGTTGGGCGCGACCTAAAGAACCTGATCAAGCGCCGCTTCAAGCCGGGCTACTGTGGCGTCAACATCCTTAAGCTTATCAAGCCCGAACAGCCCCAAACGGAATGTCGAATAATCCGCCGGTTCATCGCATTGCAACGGCACACCTGCCGCGATCTGCATGCCTTGGGCAGCGAATTTGCTGCCGTTCTGAACGCCCGGATCATTGGTGTAGCTGACGACCACACCGGGCGCGCCGAACCCTTCGGCGGCAACCGATTTCACGCCGCGCGCCGCCAGCATGGCACGCACTTTGTTGCCAAGCTCCCATTGCGCGTCACACAACTTGTCAAACCCATATTCCTTGGTTTCAAGCATAATGGCGTGGAATTTCTTTAGCGCATCCGTTGGCATCGTGGCGTGATAGGCATGCCCGCCGTTTTCATAGGCCTGCATGATCGTCAGCCATTTCTTCAGATCAATCGCAAAACTGGTAGAATTGTTCTGCTCAACCCGCGCCTGTGCGGCAGCGTTCATCATCACCAATCCAGCGGAGGGTGACGCGCTCCAGCCCTTTTGCGGGGCCGAGATCAGAACATCCACCCCAAGGGCGCGCATATCGACCCACGCGCAACCCGAGGCAATGCAATCAAGCACAAACAAACCGCCGACCGAATGTACGGCCGCTGCAATCGCGGCCAGATAGTCATCCGGCAAAATCATCCCGGATGAGGTTTCAACATGCGGCGCAAACACCACCGCCGGGGCCTCTTCCTTGATCCGGCTGACGACCTCGTCAATCGGCGCGGGGGCAAACGGTGCCTGACTTTCATTGCCGGTCTGGCGGGCTTTCAGAACCGTTTCTTCCGCTGTGATCGACCCAGCCTCAAAAATCTGGCTCCAACGAAAGGAAAACCAACCGTTACGAATGACCATCGCCTTTTGCCCGGTCGCCAACTGACGCGCCACGGCCTCCATCGCGTAAGTGCCGCCACCGGGGACAATGGCCACTGAATCGGCGCAATACACCTCTTTCAACATGGTTGAGATGTCGCGCATAACCCCTTGAAAACTTTGCGACATATGGTTCAAAGAACGGTCGGTAAACACCACCGAGAATTCCAACAATCCATCAGGGTCAACGTCGGGCAGAAGGGCGGGCATATCGTGTCCTTTCAGAATCTCTTTGTGACAGACAACCCCAATAAGTCGCGCTTTGGCAAGGTGCAATTCACCGATTGGCCGCAGTTACACACCCAGCGGCCCCGGCCTGCGCTCTTCGCTCAGCAAAACATTGGCCTCGACATCACCAATCCCGGGCAAGGTCATAATCCGACGCCTGAGCACACGTTCAAAATCCGGCAGATCACGCGCCACCACGCGCAGGCGGTAATCATAAAGGCCCAACACATGCTGAACCAGCTGCACCTCAGGGATGGCACAAACCGCGCGCTCAAAATCATCCAGTGATACCCGACCCTTGGTGGCCAGTTTCACGCCCAGAAAGACAGTCACACCAAAGCCAAGTGCCTCGTTGTTCAGGCGGACTTTGCGGGCTTTCAGAACCCCCGCTCCTTCCAACCGTTTGATACGGCGCCAAGTGGCAGGTTGCGACAGGCCAAGACGACGCCCCAGCACACCTGCGCTTTGCCGCGCATCGCGCATCATTTCGCGCAACAGCCCGCGATCAATGGCGTCAAGATCGATCACAACGGCAGGCTTTCAGAGTTTTTGACATTTGCCACCAGCATCAGGGCCTCAATATCGTTGATATGCGGCAGGGTCAGAATGCGCGACCGATATATTTCCTGATAATGCGCCATATCACGCGCCAGCACGTTCAGGCGCACATCGACACGTCCCAGAAAAGTCTGAATTTCATCGATTTCAGGAATGTCCCGTGCCGCGGCAATGAACGCATCAAAGGCATTGGTTTGGGTCTTGTCGAGCGTCACGCGCAGCGACACCTCAACCGCGTAACCCAACGCCTGCCAGTTCACCTCGGCACTGTAACCTTTGATCACGCCCGTGCGCTCCAGCCGTTCCAGCCGCCGCGAAACCGTGCCCGCCGTCATTCCGGCCCGCTCGGCCAAATCGGCAACATTCACGGTCTCGCTGGCCTGCAACTGGCGCAACAGCCTGCGATCAGTGTCATCAATGTCAAACATGATAATTCCAATAATTTGCACTAATACGCATAAATATCTTCTTTATTGATGTAAATACTCAAATCCTGCACGTATTTCAGGCGCATCATCGCCTATTTTGCACCCAGCTTGACCTCCAACCCAACCAAAGGAAACATTATGCGCGTATTTTATGATCGCGATTGCGATATCAACCTGATCAAAGACATGAAAGTGGCAATTCTCGGCTATGGCTCGCAAGGCCATGCGCACGCCCTGAACCTGCGTGATTCCGGTGCCAAAAATCTGGTCGTCGCCCTGCGCGAAGGCTCGCCTTCTGCCGCAAAGGCCGAAGCCGAAGGTCTGCAAGTCATGGGCATTGCCGAGGCCGCCGCCTGGTGCGACCTGATCATGTTCACCATGCCTGACGAACTGCAAGCCGAAACCTACACAAAATACGTGCATGACAATATCCGCGACGGTGCGGCAATGGCATTCGCGCATGGTCTGAACATCCATTTCGACCTGATCACCCCTAAAGCTGGCGTCGACATCATCATGATGGCCCCCAAAGGCCCGGGCCACACGGTACGCGGTGAATTCGTCAAAGGCGGCGGCGTGCCTTGCCTTGTGGCAGTTGAAAACGACGCCTCTGGCAAAGCCATGGAAATCGGCCTTTCCTATTGTTCCGCCATCGGCGGCGGTCGCTCAGGCATCATTGAAACCAATTTCCGTCAGGAATGTGAAACTGACCTGTTTGGCGAACAAGCCGTTTTGTGTGGCGGACTGGTCGAGCTGATCCGCATGGGCTTTGAAACTTTGGTTGAGGCAGGTTACGAGCCTGAAATGGCCTATTTTGAATGCCTGCACGAGGTCAAACTGATCGTCGATCTGATCTATGAAGGCGGCATCGCCAACATGAACTACTCGATCTCAAACACCGCGGAATACGGCGAATACGCCTCGGGTCCACGCATCCTGCCTTATGTTGAAACCAAAGCCCGGATGAAAGCGGTTCTGACAGACATCCAGAACGGCAAATTCGTGCGTGATTTCATGCTGGAAAATGCGGTTGGTCAACCCCATTTCAAAGCCACACGTCGGATCAACGACGAACACCAGATTGAAAAAGTCGGTGAAACTTTGCGCGCGATGATGCCGTGGATTTCCGCTGGCAAACTGGTCGATCAGACGAAAAACTGATCACGCATCACTGAAATTGAAAAGGCCCCCCTTTTGTGGGGCCTTTTTTGTGGCAACCAGTCTATCAGCCCCGCGCCAGCAATTCGCTGAAGCGTTTTAATGAAATGTTAGACCCGCAAGCGACAATGCCGACCTTTTTGCCCGCAACCTCGTCGCGCAGCGGCCCAAGAATCGCGGCCAGTGTCGCCGCACAGGCAGGTTCCGCCGCGATTTTCAGGCCGTCATAAATCAGCCCCATCGCCGCAATAATCTCGTCATCCGTAACACGGACAATGGCCTCGGTATTTGCCCGCGTGATTGCGCAGGAAATCGGCAGTGTCATGGGTGCGGCCAGACTGTCGGCAATGGTGTCGACCTTATCAAGCTTGACCGGGCCGCCCGCTGCAAAACTGCGAAACATGCTGTCGGCGCCGAACGGCTCGACCCCGTAGATCTTGGTATTGGGTGACAGTTGTTTGATGGCGCGGCTCATTCCACTGATAAACCCGCCGCCACCAACCGGGATGGCCACGATGTCCATATCCGGGCAATCCGCGACGAATTCGGCACCACAGGTGGCCGCGCCAAGGGTCATGTGTTCTGCTTCATAGGGATGCAGGATTTTCCGGCCCTCATTTCGCGCGATTTCTTCCATGCCGTCAAACAGGCCCGCAACATCATCAAACAGGCTGATCTTCGCACCCAGCGCCTTGCAACCCTCGATCCGCATCGGATCGGCATAGCTTGGCATACAGATATGCGCCGCCACCCCTTCCAGATTGGCCGCCCAGGAAACCGCCAGCGCGTGATTGCCAGCGCTGGCCGCCACAACACCGCTTTTGCGTTCGGCGGGTGTCATCCGATCAAACCCCAGCAACACGCCACGTGATTTGAAGGAACCGGCGTTTTGGAATAATTCCAGCTTGATCGAAACCTCGGCCCCTTCAGGCAGCACCGGTTTCAGGCGGCCATCTGACAGGCGCAGTGTCGGCGTGCGCACAGCGCGACCTTTCAGGTCTGACGCGGCCGCCTTGATCTGTTTTATCGTTGGTGCCTGAAACATCTGATCCCCCTGTTGAGCCGAGCGAGGAAAGCAGGCCAGGGCCAATCATGCAAGCCTCAATATCCAAATAAAAAGGCGACCCGGGGGAGGACCGGATCGCCTTATTTTTCAACGTCGCTTCAGGGAGGAGAAGCGCGCCGAATTTCAATTCGTCAACAGGTTCAGGATACAGCCATCGCCATCGCGCGCCTGTGCGCCGTGCCCTGAATTTCCGAGCGTGACAGCGCCTGATTTGCCAATTCTGCATCGCTCAGCGATTGCAGGGCGCAATATTCGCGGCGATAAAGTTCACGGTGGGCCATGCCGATGCGCAGCGCGGCAAGCTCGCCCGCGATCAGATTACGCAGCTTCTGACCAAAGGGGATCAGGCCGAGCGTTAATGTGGGCGCAAGATTTGACATGTCAGTCACTACCGTTATTCTGCATCGCAGCATAATTGCTGCACCGCAGTATTGACGCGAAAAACGCGCCGCAGCAACCCCACAATTTTGCATAGCACCTTTGCTATTTTGGAAAGGCTGTCTAAAATTTTGCCCGTGCGTCCGGGATTTATCCGCTGTAGCCTGCGCCGAAACTTGGACTGATAAACATGGCACCCCAAAAACCCGGCTCGCTTAATTGGGGGCTTCTGATCCTTCTTGGCGTTATCTGGGGCGGATCCTTTCCAGTCGTTTCCGTTGCCTTGATCGGCTACGGCCCGCTGAGTGTGGCCGCTGCGCGCATCACCATAGCCGCCGTTGTGTTGCTGGGCGTGGCTTATGCCTTTGGCGTTGGCCTGCCGGATCACCGCGGCAAGGTCGGGCGGCGCATCTGGTTGCATGCCTTTGGCACGGCAATGTTTGTCAACGTGTTGCCGTTCGCCCTGCTGTCTTGGGGGCAGCAATACGTCACTGCCGGATTTGCCGGGATCACCATGGCCGTGGTGCCGCTTTTCGTTTTGCCATTGGCGCATCTGTTGGTGCCGGGTGAAGGTATGAACCGCGCCAAGGTATCGGGCTTTCTGCTGGGGTTTTGCGGTGTTGTGATCCTGATTGGTCCCGGCGCGTTTCTGTCATCCGGCAAGGAAACCGAAACCCTTGCCCGCCTTGCTTGTCTTGCGGCAACCGCCTGTTATGCCAGCGGTAATGTCGTCACGCGCTTGTGCCCACCAACGCCGCGATTATCCTTTTCTGCGGCAACGCTGGTTCTGGCCACGCTTGTTATCGCGCCGTTTGCTTTTTGGCTTGAAGGGATACCGCAGGCGGCACCAATGGCCGCGACCCTCAGCCTGATATATCTCGGCCTGCTGCCGACGGCGCTGGCCACGGTCATCATGGTGAAAATCATCAATTCTGCTGGTCCCAGTTTTCTGGTGCTGGTGAACTTTCAGGTTCCGGTCTGGGCCGCCCTTATGGGTGTTTTGTTTCTGTCCGAGGTTCTGGCGCCGCAATTTGTTGTCGCTCTTGGCATGATCCTTGCCGGGCTTGCCGTCAGCCAACGCAACCGCGCCGCCAGTTAGACCGCGCCTTCATCAAACCTTTGCGGTTTTTGGCAGTTTAATGGTAAGCTGGCGATGAACAACAAAGGAGCATTACCATGATCCGGCGCAAATTCACCCAAGGATTGCTGACCAGTGCATTGGCCAGCCCGTTCATACTCAGCCCCCTCGCCGCCCGCGCCAATGACGGCTTCAGCCTTGCCGCTATGGGCCGCATCCGTCTGAAACTGGAAGACACCACCGTGCACCCAACCAATCTGGTGTTTGTGATATCTGGTCGGGTGCAGTATCAGATTTCGCTTTTGCGCATGTTTCCGCAAGTTAACGAAGACCGTGGCTATATTGAGGGGCTGAACAACCCGCCCCTGTCGCATGTCTTCAAGGGCAGCAAACGGGTGGGCGATGTCAGGTTGAAGAATAAGCAAGTCGTGGTGATACCGCGCGTCAAACTAACCAACACGTTTGATCGCCTCCACCTGGCCAATCTGGACCGCTCGTTCTTACTGGGCGACAACCTTTCTGAACATCACGTAGAGTCAGACGAAACCATTCCGGACCTTTCAGACATCCCCCTGATCGGCAACCTGTTCCGGTCAAAAAAGCTGGCCACTGGCAATCGCGAACTGATGATCCTGATCAAGCCGTCTATTGTGAAGTTCTAGAGCACAATCTGAAAGGTGGGAACCGGTTTTCAGAATATATTGCGCGCCAAAACAAATAGATAGAGCCGCGCAATTGAATCAAAAAATGGCGGATTTAGCACCAGCACCCATCAAATGGATGCTGGCAGTTGCCATCAATAGCGGCCCAATTCAACTTTGACTTTGGCTAAAACCTTGCCAGTCGCGGTCATCGCTTTGACGTCTGCAGTGTACCGATTGCCACGCCCGCCAGAACAAGGTGGCAAATACCCGGGCGAGGCATAACTGCCGGTGCTGCGCGCCTTGGCCACGACCGAAATACCAGTGGGCAAATTCTTGGTCATGCCCGGAACCGCCGGCAACTTGGCCGAACTGCCTTTGATGTTGTAACCGATAGACCCATGCCCGCCATTATTAGACAACGGTGGATAGGATTTGTCGTTGTACTGCACCAGCACCCACACCGTACCACTGGGCAGGTTGGAAACCTGCATTGGCGGTGTGCGCCCGTTGCCGCCATCAAGGACACATTCTTGTCCTTTGGGGACTTTCTTGCCGTCCCAGGGGGCCAGCAGTTTGACGCTCATGTCAGCGGCGTAAACTGGTGCCGCTATCCCCAACGCCAGAATTAGGGCAAATGTTCGACGAATTGAAAACATAACAACCTCCTCAACCAATAAAAACAGGTTCAGGATGCGCCCGCCGGACTGACCGGTCAAGTGACCTTTTTGATCGCGGCAACAACATGCTTAACCGCCTTTTGCAGCACATCGTTGTCTTCGCTTTCACCCATAACTCGCACCAGTGGTTCCGTACCCGATTTGCGGATCAAAAGGCGGCCATTGCCCTTCAGCATCACCTCAGCCCGACCAATGGCAGCTTTGACGCCGTCATCTTCCAGCGGTTCCTGCCCAAGCTCATACCGGATATTTTCCAGCATTTGCGGATAGGTTTCAAACACTTGCGTCAGCGCGCTGGCCTTATCACCGGTTTCCACCATCGCTGCCAGAAATTGCAGCCCGGCAATCAGACCATCGCCTGTCGTGGCGAAATCAGTCATCACGATATGGCCGGATTGCTCGCCCCCCAGATTAAAGCCCCCGGCGCGCATCGCCTCGACCACATAACGATCGCCTACATTGGTGCGGCGCATTTTGATGTTCCTGCTGGCCAGAAACTTTTCCAGCCCAAGATTGGACATTACGGTTGTAACCAGCGTGCCGCCAACCAGCCGCCCCTCGCGGGCCCACCGCGCGGCGATCAGGCCCATGATCTGATCGCCATCGGCGACTTTGCCGTTTTCATCAAGGATCATCACCCGGTCAGCATCGCCGTCCAGACAAATCCCGACATCTGCTTTGTGTTCCAACACCGTTTGCGCCGCCAAGGCCGTGTTTGTTGACCCACAACCATCATTGATGTTGAAGCCATTGGGCGAAACGCCAACCGGGATCACCTCGGCCCCCAATTCCCACAAAACATCCGGGGCCGCCTTATAGGCCGCACCGTTGGCGCAATCTATCACCACTTTCAGGCCATCAAGCCGGCCACGAAACGGAAAGGTGGTTTTGGCATATTCGACATAACGCCAGATGCCGCCTTCGATCCGCTGGGCGCGGCCAATGTTTTCCGGCTGGCACAGGGCGATATCGCCGCGCAATATGCGCTCAATCTCGATCTCTGCCTCGTCTGACAGTTTATAGCCATCGGGGCCAAAAAACTTGATGCCATTGTCGTAATGCGGATTATGCGAGGCCGAAATCATCACACCCAGATCGGCGCGCATCGAATGGGTCAACAGACCGACCGCAGGTGTCGGAACCGGACCGAGCAGGAAAACATCCATGCCAGTGGAGGTTAAACCAGCCGTCAACGCGTTTTCCAGCATATAGCCCGAGCGGCGCGTATCTTTGCCGATCACCACCCGGTGTTCCTGTTTATCGCGGCGGAAATACCGACCAACAGCTGAACCTAGGCGCATCGCGACCTCAGCCGTCATCGGATAGGAATTGGCGCGGCCACGCACACCATCGGTGCCAAAAAAGTTTCTGGTCATCTGTTTGCCTTTATTTCTGATCAGACTGGCGCAAAGCCCGCCATAGGGCAACCGCTTGTGCTGTTTGCCTTATATCATGGACGCGCAACATCTGAACCCCTTGACGCAGGGCCTCTAATCCCAAAGCAATCGACCCCGGCGCGCGTTTATCGGCTTCCGGCTCATTTCCAATCACGCCAATGAAACGTTTGCGCGAAACGCCCAGCAGAACCGTACAGCCCAGACCATGAAACAGCGACAGCCCCCGGATCAACGCCAGATTATGCGCCTGCGTTTTGCCAAAGCCAATTCCGGGGTCAACCATGATCCGATGGCGGGAAATACCCGCAGCTTCACACTGTGCAACGCGGTCGGCCAGATAGTCATACACATCAAACAGAACGTCGTCATATACCGGATTTTGCTGCATGGTTTTCGGGTCACCGCTGGCATGCATCAGACAGATCGGCTCATCGCCCGCGCGGATCAGGTCCGCCATGGCGGCATCATATTGCAGGGCGGAAACGTCATTTACCAAACCCGCCCCGGCAGCAAGGGCCGCTTGGGCGACATCGGCCTTGCGGGTGTCGATGGAAATTGGCGTTTTCACGCCGTCGCCTCGCAAAGCCTCTATCACCGGAGCCGTGCGCGCGATCTCGTCTGCAATGTCGACTACATCAGCACCGGGGCGGGTCGATTCCCCGCCGATATCCAGAATGTCAGCGCCCTCCGCGACCAAAGCCTGCGCTTGGGCCATGCCTGCCGCAAAGCCATCAAACCGGCCACCGTCGGAAAAGCTGTCAGGGGTGACGTTCAGAACCCCCATCAGGCGCGGCTGGTCAAACGACAACCCACAGATCGGTGGGCGCAAACCTGTCAGACACTGCAATACATCGCCCGGAATTTCAGATAGCGGAACCAATTCACCGGGACGCCCACGTTCCAGCCGTTCGGCGTGGCTGAACCAGCCAAGACCACCGACCAGCGGCATCGCGTCACGCGAGCGTGCGGCATCACTTTGCGCAATCGGGCGGTAATAAATCCGTTGGCCCAAAGTCAAAGGTCCGAGGGAACAGTGACAATGCGTTGCCCATCATCGGGGCCAGCATCAGAACCAGCGCCCGCAAACGCCTCAAGAACCACCAGCGACTGGGCGGAAAATTCGGCGGCAAACCATCGGGCCAGCGACAGCGGCGCCTGATCTGACGGGCCATTCACAGCATCCAAAACGATCCGCGAGGGCGCCCAAACCGACAATTGGCCGTGTTTCATCGCCCAATCAAGCTCGGTCCGGCTGTCAACAACCACGCAACGCTTGTCACGCCCGGCCAGAACCCATGCGTTCTGTTCAATCGACAACAGTTCAATCCGCCGGGCGGCGGCGGCCACATGCGCTTTGGGGGATTTTTCCAACGTCGCCTCAAGGCAAATGATGGCAGGCGGCGAATGCACCGCAATTGCATCAAGCCAGCCGCGCAAACGATCAGAATGCAGCACCGCGTTTGGCAGGAAAACCACCAGCGGATGCACCACGTCATCCACCTGTGGCTTGGCATCGGCCACCGGGCGCATGATATTTTCGCCCTCAACGCGGCTGCGCGCGATCTCGACCCCAAGTGTGCCGGGAATGCGATCAAGCTTTTCGATCCGCACGAATACCCGCACCGCCTTGCGGTTTTGCAAGACCCGTTCAGCCACCCGTTCGGCCAATGTTTCCAGCAGGTTGACCCGCTCTGTTGACAACAAACTTTCGATGGCTTCGGTGATGCTGTCATATGACAATACCTGATCGACATCGTCGGTTTCTGCGGCTGCATGGCGGGACACTTCCAGCACCACATTAAACCGAATGCGCTGGGTAACGCCGCGTTCAGCCTGAAAAGCCCCGATTTCCACCTCGCGGGTGTAATCCCTGACGGAAATCCGGTCCAGCGGATCGCCCGCACTTGTGGCCAAAGACCGCGCCTGTGGCGCGTCAAACGCCAAACTGGTTTCGTCACTCATGCCTGTTCCCCCGGGTTTGCACCGCGTGTTATTATAGAGCGGCGCCGTTGCAAACAAGAATGATTTCCGACGCATCCACCCCGAAAGGCGAAAAACTGCTCGACATATGGGGCGGCTCGCGCGTTAGAATGCGAAGGTTGACCGCAACAGGAGCCCCTAAAATGCGCGCCCTTACCGTTATTCTGGCCCTTGGTTTGTTCGCTGTAAGCACAACGTTTGCCAATGCGGCTTGCAGCAAGCCGAAATATAAAGCGGCCCATCTGAAAACCATTCCGACCAAAGCCATCAATCAATCCCTGTTTGCTGAGGCGTTGTCGATGGAGGCCAGTTATGTGCGGTGCAAACAAGGGCGCGGCGTTCTGACGGAAACCGCACAAGTGTCAAAATCGGCGGCGAAACATTCAGCCCGGATGGCGCGGGCAAAAAAGCTTAGCCATCAAGGGTTCAAACCCCGTATGCGCGCCACTGGCATCAAGTTCAAAACCGCCGCAGAAAATGTCGCGGCCTTTGATCGCTATCAGTTTCCCGTCGGCAATTTCCAAGTGCGAAACGCCGCGGCCTGCATATTTGCCACCCAATCCGGCGCCGCCATTCCGGCCCACACCTATGCAAGCCTTGCACGAACAGTGGTCGCCGGGTGGATGCGCTCGTCCGGCCACAAGAAGAATCTACTGAACAGGCGCATGAAAATGTCAGGCGGCGGGGTCGGATTTGACGCGAGCGCGCCAAATTGCGGACGGTTTTATATCACGCAAAACTATTTGGGATAGCGTTATGACGCGATCCCTTAGTTCGAGCTTACCTGACGGCCATCGCGGTAAAACTTGTGGACACCAATACGCGCGGTTTGGGTAAATTTACGCGACCAGCTTGGGTTGACGGCGGTCGAATGATAGTAGGTCGCACCTTTCGTCAGAATGCGCGGCTCGCCGTCCAGCATGATGCGGGCGATCTTTGTCATCTGTTTATAAGCAGCGCGCTCTGAAATCTTCTCCGACTTTCCGTCGCATTTATACGAAAACTGGCAGGCATATTTGCCATTGCCGCTGCCTTGCCCGATGACACCGCAGACCGAGCTCGGAAAACTGCGCGTATCAACCCGGTTCAAAATCACCTCGGCCACGGCAAACTGGCCTTTGACGCTTTCGCCGCGCGCCTCGAAATACAACGCCTCGGACAGGCATTGCCAATCTGCACCGCCATGGGCCGTCGGCATTCGCGCCAGTGAGGCCTTGGTATGTGAAAAATCTTCTACCGGGTCTTTCTTGCGTCGCCCGAAAAACCAGCCGCGTTTGACCTTTTTGGGGGCAATGCTTGCCAGTTCACTTAACCGTTCAGTTGGTGCGCGCCTGAGGGCCGAGATTTCCTGCCCAAGCATGGTCACGATCTGTACATTAACATCGTCACCTAGGGGGTTGGAACTGCTCAGACTTCCCTCGGCAGATGCCGAAAAAGTTGCGCCCAAAAAGACCATACAAACTGTTGTCAGACGTCGTGCAAATAGCATCGGCCCCACCTCAAGATTACAATTATTCAGTCCCGTTGAAAGACCGAAATACAGATTCCATGCCGGAATAGATAGGCTGGGGCGATTGTCCAGTGGAATTTTGTGTCGAAACGGCAACAATCCGTTTCGAAATTGGCGACAATCCGGGCGTAAACCTGAGTCGTCACCAATCGAAATAACACTGTTTTTACAGGTATTTAGTGGCTCAAGCTCAGGTAACCACTAAATCTTCGGTCTTTTTGTTGGTTCCCTCGACCGCAGACTGGGCCGCCGCCAGATAGGCGATCGGCACCCGGAACGGCGAGCAGGACACATAATCAAACCCTGCGTCACGGCAAAACCCGATCGAGGCAGGGTCGCCGCCGTGTTCGCCACAGACAGAAAGAACCACATCCGGATTGGCCGCACGACCCCTTTCAGACGCCAGCAACAGCAGTTCGCCAACCCCATCCACATCCAAGGTGTGGAACGGATCTTCGGGGAAAACCTCAAGGTTGACATAGGCCGACATGAACCGTCCGGCGTCATCGCGGCTGAGGCCATAGGTCATCTGCGTCAAATCATTGGTGCCAAAACTTAAAAAGGCCGAATTGGCGGCAAGTTCGCCTGCCCGCAAAGCCGCGCGCGGCGTTTCGACCATCGCCCCTAGCCGGTAAGTAAATTTCACCCCGGTTTCGATCTGCACTTCGCTGGCAACCGCATCAAGGCGCGCCTTGACCAGTTCCACCTCGCGCGAGGCGGACACCAGCGGGATCATAATTTCAGGCACCACAGGTTCGCCGCTTTGGCTGCCCTTGACGGTGGCCTCAAAAATCGCGCGCGCCTGCATTTCGTAAATCTCGGGCATTACGATGCCCAAACGCACGCCGCGCATACCAAGCATGGGGTTGAACTCGGCCAGATCTTCGGCCCGCGCGATCACCTGACTGACCGGCAAATCCATCGCTTCGGCCAATTCCTGCATGGCCTCGCGGGAATGCGGCAAAAACTCGTGCAGCGGCGGGTCAAACAGGCGGATGCAGACGGGCATGCCTTGCATAATCTCAAACAACTCGGTGAAATCGCTGCGTTGCATCGGCAACAGGCGATCAAGGGCGGCGCGCCGGTCCGCGACTTCATCCGCAAAGATCATTTCGCGCATTACCGTCAGGCGGTCTTCCTGAAAGAACATGTGTTCCGTCCGGCACAGGCCGATGCCCGTCGCGCCAAACACCCGCGCCATGCGCGCGTCGCTGGGGGTGTCCGCGTTTGCACGAATGTCGATGTCACAAAACTCATGTGCCCAATCCATCAACGTCGCGAATGCGCCGTCAAGATCAGGGCGCACCATGCCGACCTCGCCGATCATGGCCACACCATTGGTGCCGTCGACAGTGATCACGTCGCCTTCTGAAAATACCTTCCCGTCGGCGGTGGTTAGGGTTTTATTGCGGAAATTCAAGCGAATACCAGACGCACCTACCACGCATGGCAGGCCCAGACCGCGCGCAATCACGGCGGCGTGGCTGGTCATGCCACCGCGTTCTGTCAGCACCCCATTGGCAGAATGCATGCCCCGGATATCTTCGGGCGTCGTTTCGTGACGTACTAAGATGGACGGCTCTTCACGTGCAGCACTTGCTTGCGCGGCGGTGGCAGAAAACACGATCCTGCCAGAAGCGGCACCGGGGCTGGCGGCCAGCCCTTTGGCAAACACGTCAGCCGGGGCTTCGGGATCAATCTGTGGATGCAGCAATTGTTGCAGATTGCGCGGCTCGACCCTGAGCAGCGCGGATTTCCGACTGATCGCACCGTCACCCGCCAGATCAACCGCGATTTGCACCGCTGCCCGAGGCGAGCGCGCCGCAGGGGCCGCGTCCAGCAACCAAACCTTGCCGCTTTCGATGGTGAACTCAAACCGCAAAGCATCATGGCAGCCCATGCGGGCAATTTCGCCGTATTTGCGCAGATCAGCCAACGCACCGGGATTGACATCCTCAAGCGATACGCCGCGTTTGTCAGACGTGATATAAGACGCCACGCGGCCAGCCAGCATCGCGTCGCGCCCCTGACCCTTTGGCAAATATCGACCCCGAACGGCGGTTTCACCCGTCGAAGGCTTGACGAATTGCACAAGGCCCGCGCCACTTTCGCCCGCGCCAAGCCCGATGGCCATGCGCTGCACGATCAGGCCAAGGCCAGCATCAGACGGCGCACCGCGCGCCTGTCGCAATATCCGGGCGGTCGTGCCTTCCCAAGCCCGCGCCATTGAGCGCAGAACATGGCCAAGCTGAACCACCGGATCTTGCGGAAACCGCTCGTCCATTTCGCTTTCGTAGATCGCCAAGGCGGCCTGTAGGGACTCCGCGCGACCACAGGCTTCGTCGCTTAAGCCGTCAAATGCCTCACCATCCAGTCGGGCAACATGTATCGAATAATCCTGAACAAACCGACAATAAAGCGCGTTGGCCGCTTCATCACCCAGACGGTGGCGCAGATTGGCGTGGATGTTGTCATTCAGACCGATATTCAGCAGGGTTTCAGGCCCGCCCCATTCGCGTTCAACCGGGCTTGAGCGTACCGAAAGGATGCCGCGCTCGCCAAAATGCGCCAGTAATTGCGCCAAATCCGGGATGTGGCCCGCCGCAATGCCCTGCACCGTTGGCACAGAAACCGCATAGGCAAGCGGCACGGGCAAACCCAGCGCACGCAGCTTTGCCAGTCGCGAGGCGCGCGCGCCGTAAAGGGCGGCTGGAACCTCGGCATCTTTGCCAAGCCTTTGAATTTGCGCGTGCTTAGGCATTTGTCCCTCTTGATTTGGCGTCAGAATAGAGGGAAACCTCGCGCTGGCAAGTCATTTTGCTGCGCTGCGGCATATAACCGGGCGCTGTTGCGCCGCTTTGGTGCCAAGTCAGGCCTGCGGATCAGCCTTCGATCAGGCTGAACTTGGCGACACGATCCATCACGTCGCGGATACGGTTGAGCAGGCACAAACGGTTGCGCCGCGTGATCTGGGCGTCGGTATTCACCTGCACATCGGTGAAAAATCCATCAATCGGGGTGCGCAGGTCGGCCATTGCGGACATGGCGGCGGCGAAATCTTCGGCCTTGATCGCGGGACCAATCAGGTTTTCGGCGGTGTCTAGCGCGGCAAACAGGGCCTTTTCGCTGGGGCCTTCGGCAAAGCGAAGCTCAGGCGTTCCCTCATAAGATACGCCGTCTTTCTTTTCCTCAGCCGCCAGAATGTTGTTGGCGCGCTTGAACCCCTGCAACAGGTTTTCACCATCGTCGGTTTTCAGGAAATCCGACAGGGCCGTGGCGCGGTTGACCAACAGGACGAGGTCGTCGTTGCCCGGCATAGCGAGGCAAGCGTCGATGATATCGTGGCGGATGCCCTGGTCGCGCAGGTGGACCTTTAGGCGGTCGTGGAAGAAGGAAAGGAGGTCCTCGACAGCCCATTTGGGGTCAGTATCAACCGCTGTCATTCCCTGACCTTTAGAATTTTGGTCCGCTATGGCTTCGCGATTGACCAATATTCCAAGATTAAGATTCTGAATCAGTTCAACCCGAACCTCATTATCCAAAACCAACCGAATAACCCCCAGCGCCGCCCGCCTTAACGCAAACGGATCTTTGCTCCCTGTTGGTTTCTCATCAATCGCCCAGAACCCGGTCAACGTGTCGATCTTGTCGGCCAAGGCCACAGCGACCGAGATCGGGGCGGTTGGCACATCGTCGGTCGGGCCAAGGGGTGAATAATGTTCTTCGCAGGCTTCCGGCACGCCGTCATCATGGCCCGCCGCCTTGGCGTAATACCGGCCCATGATGCCTTGCAATTCCGGGAATTCATAGACCATCTCGGACGCCAGATCGGCCTTGGCGATGCGCGCAGCCTCAGCCGCCAATTCGGGTTTCGCGCCGACCAAAGGCGCAATTTCTGTTGCCAATGCTGCGATACGTTCAACGCGCTCGGCCTGACTGCCAAGCTTGTTGTGGAACGTCACGTTTTCCAGCGACTTGGCCATACCGGTCATGCCGATTGAGCCGATCGTGCGCAAATCGTTTTCCCAAAAGAACTTGGCGTCTGACAGCCGCGCAAACAGCACCTTTTGGTTGCCCGCCAGAATGGCCGCACCGTTATCAACGGTTTCGCGATTGGCCACAGTCACGAATTTTTCGATGCGCCCGGTTTTGGGATTACGCACGGAAAAGAATTTCTGGTGTTCCCGCATGCTGGTCTGCAAAACCTCGGGCGGCAGGCCCATAAAATCGTCAGCAATATCGCCCATCAGCACCACGGGCCATTCGACCAGACCAGCGACCTCGGCCAGCAGGCCCTTGTCTTCGACCACTTCCAGACCTTGCGCGAACGCCATATTATGCGCCTCGATCCAGATATGATCGGCGCGCTCGTCAGCGTTCAGGATGACCTTTTCACGCTTCAGCTTTGCGGTGTAATCCTCAAACGAGGTGACGCTGAACCGGCCGGTTCCCATGAACCTGTGACCTTCGGTCGTGTCGCCGCATGGAATGTCGTCGAGCGTAACGGGGACGACATGCGCCCCGACCTCGTCATGCAAAAGACACAGGATCGAATGCAGCGGGCGCACCCAACGCAGGCTGCCGGTGCCCCAGCGCATGGATTTCGGCCAGGGGAAATTGCGCAAGGTTGCCTCGACCACCTCGGCCACCACTTCGGCGGCTGCACGGCCCGGTTTTTCGATGATGGCGACGTAAACTTGACCTTTTTTGTCATCACGAACCTGCAAATCCTCACGCGCCACACCAGCGCCGCGTAGAAACCCGGCAATCGCCTGTTCGGGCGCGTCAACGCGCGGCCCTTTGCGTTCTTCGCGTTGATCCGGTGCCAGTGCAAGCACACCCGACACGCTAAGGCACAGACGGCGTGGCGTGGCAAAAGCGGCGGCGTCCTGATAGGTGATCCCGGCGGCAACCAGACCTTCGGTCACCAGTTTTTTGAGGTCCGCACAGGCGCGCGCCTGCATGCGGGCCGGGATTTCCTCGGAAAACAGTTCAAGCAGCAAATCGGGCATAATTATCTTTCAGCTTTGGGCGGGCAGCCCGTTGGCAGGTCTTCGCCGGCAAAGGCCGCCCTGCCACAATGGTTGATCTGGTGCCAGACATAGGCCCGTCCGTCGCCATAAACGGCGATCACGCGGTCGATGCCGTAGGTGATGTTCGCTTCGCCAAGAAAGGCCACGGCCTCGCCTGATTCAATGTCTTGCGACAGGCGTTTGTGGCGATAGCAGTGAAACCAAATCGGGGCCTTAAGAGGCGTCGGGTTGTCGTAAACCACATAGGTTTCCGTCATCATCGGGATCGAATGGCTGACCGAAAAGCAGCCTTTGAATTTCAGCGGGCTGGTATTGGCGTCAATGCCTTGGAAATTTTCAACCGACAGCACCTCGGGCAGATTGTCCCAAACGCGCGTCATGCGAATGGTGGTCGCGCTTGAAAGCGCTGCAGTTTTGATGTTGTCCTGCGCTTCGGGCAATTCAGCGGCGTTGGCGGCGTCCGGATCAATCGGGGTTGTGCCGTCAACTTTGGCCGCCGGGATCACCACGGCGGGCGCCTCTGCGGGTGCATTAGTCGCGGGGGATTGACCACCGGTGCCGGGTTTTGCCAGCGTTTCGGTGTCAACTTCTGGTTCTGCGGCGGAGGCAACATCGCCGAGCGTACCCGGTACTGCCGGTTTTGGCGCGTCATTGCTGGTGGTCGAGGTGGCTATGCTTGCGCCCTCGTCCTGTCCTGCTGGCTCAACCACGCTGGTCGGTTGGGGCATTTCCACCTGCGGCGTGATCGGCTCAACCAGTGTTACCTGTTCATAAAAGGCGTAGTTCTGGAAATACCACAACACGCCGCCGAATATGACGGTCACGCCCAGCAAAAGACTAACCAGCAGACGCCCGCTCATGCCGCACCTCCGGCAGCTTCGGTCGCGACAAATGCGTCAGCACACAGTTTTGCCAGCGTGCGCACCCGGCCGATATAGGCCTGCCGTTCGGTGACCGAAATAACGCCGCGCGCATCAAGCAGGTTAAACAGATGGCTGGCCTTGATGCACTGGTCATAGGCCGGTTGCGCCATGACAATGGTTTTGCCGGTTTTCGGATCAAGCCGGGGATGGTCCAAAATGGCCTGACATTCGGCTTCGGCATCGACAAAATGCGACAGCAGCGCGTCAGTGTTGGCGATATCGAAGTTATAGCGTGAGTATTCTTCCTCGGCCTGACGAAAAACATCACCATAAGACATCGCGATTGGGGCATCCGGTGCGTTAAAGGGCATGTCCATGACGTGATCCACGCCCAGCACATACATCGCCAGCCGTTCCAGCCCATAAGTCAATTCGCCGGAAACCGGATGGCAATCATGACCGCCGACCTGTTGGAAATAGGTGAACTGGCTGACTTCCATGCCGTCGCACCAAACCTCCCAGCCCAGACCCCACGCGCCCAATGTCGGGCTTTCCCAATCGTCTTCGACAAAGCGAATGTCATGCAGATCCATGTCAATGCCAATCGCCGCCAACGAGCCGAGGTAAAGCGCCTGTAAATCCGGTGGGCTGGGTTTGATCAGCACCTGAAACTGATAATAATGCTGCAACCGGTTTGGGTTTTCGCCGTATCGCCCATCGGTCGGACGGCGCGACGGTTGCACATAGGCCGCAGCCCAGGGTTTAGAGCCAAGCGAGCGTAGCGTTGTCGCCGGATGAAAGGTACCGGCCCCGACCTCCATATCATAAGGTTGCAACACCGCACAGCCTTTGGAGGCCCAATAAGATTGCAGGTTCAGGATCACCTCCTGAAAACATGTCGGTTTGGTGGCGTTGGCCATGATCTTGTCCTTCGATGCCTGCCTTACGGCACGTCTGTCCTGATTGCGCGTTCTCAATAGGCAACAGGGCGGTAAGGGTCAATTGCCCTCAGCAAATGTAAGGGGTGCAATTGGCGTAGGATTTGGTAATCTTGCGCAACAATGTAAACAGATGAGTCTATTAAGGTGCCCAGCGTGACAATAAATCAAAATGTTCTTAAGTTTTTGGCGAAGTTTCTTTTTTCCGTATCTGCGTTGGTTGCATTAAGCCTGACTGTGCTGGCTGCCCCTGTCGCAGCGCAAACCGAGGGCAGGTTCTGGATTCAGATCGAATCTAAAGATAACATTCGCGAAACCAAAGAGCGGGCGCAGTTTTTTGCCCGCAGCTTTGCCGACACCCACGCCTTTCAGACCACATCCGGCTGGTACGCATTGGCAATCGGCCCGATGAGCCAGGTTGAAGCCGCAGATGAACTGGCCCGCCTCAAAGCGGGCAATCTGATTCCGAATGACAGTTTCCTGTCGGATGGCGCGACCTTCCGGGCGCAACTTTGGCCACTGGCCGCCAATACCGGCACAGAGACCGCCGCAGTTTCCGATCCCGTTGTGGTGGAGGAACCCGTTGCTGTTGTGGAAGAACCTGCTGTCGTGGTCGAAGAACCCGCCACCAACGACACGACCGCAGAGGTCACAACTGTTGCCACCACGACTCCGGTTGTTGAGGAAACCCCGGTCGGGCCGATCCCGGATGAGGATCTGAACGCCACCAAGAAACTGGAACGGACATGGACGCGCGATCAAAAAAAGGAATACCAGACCTACATGGTCTGGACCGGCGACTACGAAAGCGCCATTGACGGCTCTTACGGACGCGGCACCAGAAAAGCGATCAAGGATTTTCAGGAACGCGAGGGATATGAAGATACCGGGTTTCTGACCGAAGGCCAGTTGGCACTTTTGCAAAAACGCTATGACGACATCATTGGCGTTCTTGGCCTTGGCGAGTTGCGTGATCTCGATGCCGGTGTGCAAATTGACTATCCGTCAAAACTGGTCAAGTTTGAACGGTTTGAACCCCCGTTCGTGCATTACAAAGCCAAAAGTGACAGCGGCGTGCGGATGATGCTGATAAGTCAGGAAGGTGGACGCGCCATGCTGGCCAGCCTTTATGACATCATGGAAACCTTTGATTTCATCCCGGCAGAAGGCTACCGCGTGCGCAAGCGCGACTGGTTCGTTTTGTCTGGCCGCAATGACGACGTGGTGTCCTATTCTTACGTGCGGACCGATCGCAAAACCGTCAAAGGCTTTACACTTGTCTGGCCACCCGAGCGAGACACGGAAATGCAACCTTTGGCGACCGCGATGTACAATTCCTTTACCCCGCTTAAGGAATATGTGCTGGACGAAACCCTGGGCTACGGACAAGACGACGATCAGCCGATGGACCTGACCAGCGGCCTTGAAACACCTGAACCTGACCGCTCTGCCAGCGGGTTTTTCATTAATGCCAGTGGTGTGGTTTTGACCCATACGGCCAATATCGAAGGCTGTAAAAGGGTCACACTGGGCGCGACGGGCGTTGAGCTTGCCCTGACCAGTCAGAACGAGGATCTGGGGCTGGCTGTGCTGCGTCCCGTTACCAGCTTTACACCGCAATCTTATGCGCTGTTTTCTGCAGAACCGCCTGAGCTTGGCAGCGAAATCACCATCGCTGGCTTTTCTTTTCCGGAAGTGATGGAAATCGCGACGCTGAATTATGGCACTTTGACGGACACTGACGGCATGCTTGGCAAACCGTCAGAAATCCGCATTTCGGCGTTTTTAGAACAAGGCGATACCGGCGGCCCGGTACTGGATGACCGGGGTGCCGTTATCGGCATGCGTTTGATGAAATCGCCGCAAAAAACCGGGTTGCCGGAATATGTGAATTTCGCGCTGAAATCTTCGGAAATCATGGCTTTGTTAGAGCAACAGAACCTGACCTTTGGCAAATCCACCGCCTTTGATGCGGTGCACAGCGTTGATCTGGCCTTTATGGCGGGTGATTTTACCGTGAAAGTGTCCTGCTGGGAATAATCCCGCAGCTATCATTGTTCCGAAAATACTCTCGGGGGGAAGTGCTGCGCACAAGTCACAGCACCCGATTGGCGCGGGGGGCAGACAGCCCCCCTTGCACTTTGGCTGTCAGCAAATCACCAAAGCGAATATGCGCTTCGCGCGAGGATATTTGGAAAAAGAAGAAGGCAAAGCGGGTGGCTTAAAGGATTTCAGGTGTGACGTGGATCAATGTCGGCCAGTCAGCGGCCAGTGCGGCGATCAGGTCGGTTTGTAATTGGGCCAAATCCGATGGGCGGGTTGATTTTGCACCAAAAGCTTCGGCCAGTTTGCAGAAATCGGGGTTGCGGGCCACCACCGCGTTCGGGGCGATCTGGGCGCGCGACATCGAATCCTCGATCTCTTTCAGCTTGCCATTGTCCCACAGGATAATCGGCAGGCTTAAACCCAGTTCCACCGCAACGCCCAGTTCCTGCATGGTGTAGTGAAACCCGTAATCCCCGGCAATCGCCACCACAGGCGCGTCGCCCAGCCCGATCTTGCCACCAATGGCCGCGGGCAATCCGTAACCAAGCGTGCCAAAGCCCGTGGGGTGATGCCAGCGATTGGGCTGGTTGAGGTC
>JAJFIC010000031.1 GCA_021775315.1 Paracoccaceae bacterium | reverse complement strand
TGGGAATTTGCCGCTGACGCCACCGGTCCAGGGCTCCAGCAGAACGATGATGTCATCGGCCAGAACTGACAGGGCAATGGTGGCAATTGCCAGATAAATGCCGTGCAGGCGCACTGCGGGGATCGCGATCACCATGCCGATAATGCCGGTCAGGATGCCTGATAGCGGAAAGGACAGGATAAACGGCATCCCGGCCTCGATCATGATAATGTTCAGATAGCAACCGATCGCCAGAAAGGCCGCGTGGCCAAGGCTTGCTTGTCCGGTCTGCCCGGTCAGCAGCATCAGGCCAAGCCCGGCAATGGCCCAGATCAAAACATTCGTGGCCTCACCCAGATAGAAATCGTCAATCAGGAAGGGCAGGCCAAACGCAAAGGCGACTAAAGTGCCGTAAACAGCGAAGGTCCAGACGTCGGGAAACAGGCGAATGTCGTCTTCATAGGAGGTTTTGAAATGAATGCGCATGGTCTACACCTTTTTCGTTCTGACCTGGCTGAACAGGCCATGGGGTCGAAAGACAAGCACGAACAACAACAACGCATAGGGTGCGATTTGGGAATAACCTGCCGCCATATAGCGCGAGGCAAAGGGCTCGATCACGCCCACGATCAACCCGCCCGCCAATGCGCCGGGAAGCGAGCCGAAACCACCGATCACGGCGGCTGCAAAAGCTTTGATACCCAGCAGTCCCGCATTCGGGTCGATGGCCCCTTTTGAGGCGAACAAAATCCCGGCAACCGCTGCGACCGCACCCGAGAGGCCCCAGATAAGGCCCTGAATACGTTTGACCGGGATGCCCATGTAGTAGGCCGCCATCTGATTTTGGCTGGACGCCTGCATTGCCAGACCCAGCTTGGTGCGCTGAAAGAACTGATACAGAAACAACGTCAGCAAGACCGTGGTGACGATGATCGCCACATCAGCCATGCCTAAAACAACCGAGCCCATGTGGAAATCGCCAATCGCCAGCGGGCTTTCAAGGGTTTGCGGCAGATGGCCCCAGATCGCCCCGGCAACAAACCGCAGCACGAAACCGAGCGCAATGGTCAGGATCACCACCGCTGTCTGGCTTTGACCAAACAAGTGACGGATCACGAAATAATTCAGCAAATAACCGAGCACTGCCATAATACCGATCGCAAGCGGAGCCGCGATCCAGAAGGGCAGGCCGATATATTCGGCATTGGTCAGACCCAAAGTGACAAAGGCCCCGATCATCATGAAATCGCCCTGGGCGAAATTCACCGCTTCGGTGGCTTTGTAAATCAACACGAATCCCAACGCGATCAGGCCGTACACGCACCCGTTCGCAAGACCGCTAACCAGCAGTTGCAATACTTCCAAAACTGTTCTCCCTGTCGGGTATTCCCGACTTTTCAGGCCCGCGATCTGACGCCCCGGTGCCTATTTTGTATCAACCCATTTGTATCAACCCACGGTGATCATGACCTTTCCGTCGGGTTCGTTCAACGCTGATGGCAGGTCTTTGACCAAGTTACGCAACGGCACTTTGGCGCTGATGTCGGTTTTCCAGCGGCCATCGGTGAATCGAGCCTGCACGGCTTTGATCGCGGACATCTTGCCCAGCATGTTTGTATCACGCATCCACGAAACCAGCCAGAACCCCAGTATTTTCTTGCGCATAAAGATCAACTGACCGGGTTCCAGGATTTCCGGTGGCTCGCTCGTCATCTTGCCGTAGATCACCCACGAGCTGTCCTTGCCCATTGCGGCAAACACCCGCGCGGACACGGATCCGGCGATGCAATCAAGGAAAACCGTCGGCTTTTCGGCCTTGAGTGCGGCCTTCAAATCAGCGGCGAAGCTTTCAGAAGTTTCGTTCAGAACATGGCTGGCACCGAGGTCTTTGAGCGCTGCAATCGGTGCGTCTCGACGGACAAGCGCGATCATGCGCTTGCCGCTTTCCTTTGTCAGGCCGGCCATCAGCTTGCCCAATTGACTGGCCCCGCCCGAGGCGATGAACGCCCCGCCGTCAGGTACCATATCAACCATCGCAGCCGCTGTCAGCGGATTGACGATCAGGGCCGCGCCGTCCTCATCCCGCAGGTCTTTGCGCAGGGTGATGGCGGTTGCGGCCTCGGCCACGGCATATTCCGCCCAAGCGCCCGAACCGGTTTGGCTGGCAACGAAAGAAACCCGGTTGCCCTTTAGGGTTTTGGCATAAAGCCCCTTTGTGGCGACCACATCGCCGACGCCCTCAAAACCCGCTGGGGTGCCTTTGACGCGCGGCTGACCATAACCGCCCTGAATGAAGGCAAGGTCGGACGGGTTCACCATCGCGGCCCTGACTTTGATCAGCACCTGATCGGGACCAAGCGTTGGCAGATCGACCTCGGCCTGTTCCAGATAACGCGAAACGTCGCGCACCTGACTGGCCGGAATTGCGTCAGCGGCATAACCGTCTTCGCGCAGAATAACCGCCTGCATTTTTGTCGGAAGCGTGTCCGTCATCAGATTTTTTCCTGTGTGTGTTTTTTCAATTCCGCCCGGGCAACCTGCATCCGGTGCACAGCATCCGGGCCGTCTGCCAGACGCAAAGTGCGCACATGGGTCCACTGGCGCGCCAAAGGCGTGTCTTGCGAGATGCCACCAGCCCCAAACATTTGCACGGCCTCGTCGGTGATTTTCAGCGCGATTTGCGGCGCAATCACTTTGATTTGGCTGATCCACGGGGCGGCGGCACGGGCGTCGCCCTTGTCCATCATCCACGCAGCTTTCAGGCATAACAGGCGGGCCTGTTCGATTTCCATCCGGCTATTGGCGATAATGTCGAAATTGCCGCCCAGCTTGACGATGGGTTTGCCGAAAGCCTCGCGGCTGAGGCCACGTTTGCACATCAGTTCAAGTGCTTTTTCGGCCTGACCGATGGCGCGCATGCAGTGGTGAATACGTCCAGGCCCAAGCCGGCCTTGGGCGATTTCAAAACCGCGACCTTCGCCCAGCAACAGACTGTTGGCAGGCACCCGCACATTGGTGAACCGCATATGCAAATGGCCGTGCGGTGCGTCGTCGTCGCCGTAAACCTGCATGGCGCGCAGTTTTTCAACGCCGGGGGTATCTCGTGGCACCAAAATCATCGAATGTTGCTGGTGTTTGGTGCGGTTTTCATCAGGTGTTTTCACCATCACGATGTAAATAGAACAGCGCGGATCGCCTGCACCTGACGACCACCATTTTTCGCCGTTAAGCACATAATCGTCGCCATCGCGCACGCAGGACATCGCAATATTCGTCGCATCCGCCGAGGCCACGTCGGGTTCGGTCATCAGATAAGCCGAGCGGATTTTGCCATCAAGCAGCGGTTTCAGCCAGGTTTCTTTCTGTTCGGCCGTGCCGTAGCGTTCCAGAACTTCCATATTGCCGGTGTCAGGGGCCGAGCAGTTGAAGGTTTCCGAACCAAGATGCGCTTTGCCCATTTCCTCGGCCAGATAGGCGTATTCAACGATCGACAGGCCATAGCCGTTTTCACTGTCGTTGAGGAAGAAATTCCAAAGGCCAGCAGCCCTTGCTTTGGCTTTCAGACCTTCCAGAATTTCCATTTGGCGCGGCGTGTAATCCCAGCGTTCGCCAACAGATATTTCGGCCAGAAACTCTTCTTCCAGCGGTAAAATCTCGTCGTGCACCATGGCGGCGACTTTTTCCAAAATCGGTTTCAGCTTGTCGGTGATACCTAGGTTCATTTGGCTATTCCTTTGTTTTCGAATTTGGTTTGCGCGCCAAGGGCCCGCATTGCCATGTCCACAAGTTCAGCGGCGATTTCCTGGCGGTCGCGGGCGGTTTCATCCGGGCGCGGGCTGTACCAGTAAATCGTGCTATTCAGGGTCGTCACCACCGTGTGCAGTGCGTAAGACATTGTTTTAATGTCAAAATCACCGCTGTTTTGTCCGGCGATCAACACCTCGCGGAACATGTTTTCAAACTGGCGACGGTCAGAGATAAATTCGTCCATCAAATCATCATTATCGGGCTTTGTGCCGCGTGTGATGTGCAGATGCAGGTTGTCAAACAGGGCTTTTTGATAGGCCTGTTCTTCGATCATGTTCAGGGCATGCGCCTCGGCCATGGCGCGAAATTTTGCCCGTGGTGGCAGGGCAGAGTCAAATGCCGGGCGAATCGCTGCGAAATTGATGTCCATTCCGCGTTTTCGTACGGCCTGCATCAGTTCGGATTTTGAGGCGAAGTAGTGATAGATCCGCCCCTTGGTGGCGCCCATATGGCGGGCGACATCGTCAAGCGACGTGCCTGCGTATCCCTTTTCGGTAAAGCACGCAGCGGCCGCGTCCAGCAGATCCTGCGGGGCGGCTTTGGACTTTTTCTGGGCGTTTGGCAGGCTCAATTTATCGTTGCGTCCAATTTGAGTTTTAGTCTTTACAAGTGATGGCTAACAGAAACATACTGACGGGTATGTTGTCAATCGTCTGAATTGAAGCGGGCGAATTTGGGGGGATGAGATGGATTTGAATGCATTATTCGGCGTGACCGGCAAGGTCGCGCTGGTCACCGGCGGCGGCACAGGCATCGGGCGGATGGTTGCCGAGGCGTTGGTGATGGGCGGGGCGCATGTGCTGATCTGTTCGCGCAAGCTGCATGCCGTGCAACAAG
>JAJFIC010000004.1 GCA_021775315.1 Paracoccaceae bacterium | reverse complement strand
CAGGCGCGGCGACTGGGCCGGGTAATGAGTATTTGGGCAATAAAGAAACCAGACCAGTGTTTTGGTCGACGGACCTCCGGGCTAAGCCGCGCCAGCCGAGCAGAAGCGCAAATTGCGAAGCATGGCCTTGAGAGCGGTTATCGGATGTAGTTTAGCAGGGCGGTTTCGGTTTCAGCCCAACAGTTTTGCGCCGCTGTCAGCAGTTCGGTTACTCCGTCGGGCTGGGCTGAATTATGAATCGCAGCCTCAAGCGATTGCAGTTGGCGCGACAAACTGATCGCCCCCATCAGGCCAGCGTGACCGGCCAGTTGGTGGATGGGCGCAATCGCCTCGTCTTGTTTGCCATTTGCGATCAGTTCAACGAAAATTGCGAAACTGTCTGCGGCGTCGTTCAACAGTTTTTCGACCATTGAGACCATCTTGTCCCGGCCCAGATTGGTTTTGATGTCATCCAGTGTTTCGGGATCAAGCGGGCCGAACGGGAATTGTATTGTGCCTTCGGCATCCTCTGGCCCGTCTGTGGTTGTGGCCGCGTCCTCTTCTTCAAGAAGAACGGCGTGAATTTCCTTGAGCAGTGTTTCCTTGCGCGAAGGTTTGGTGACAAAACCGTCCATACCAACCTCAAAGCACCGGTCTTTTTGTTCGTTCACCACATTGGCCGTGAAGCCGACAATGGTCGATCGTGGATCGCCCTGCTTGTCTTCGTATTCCCGAATGCGTTTGGTTGCTTCCAACCCACCCATCACCGGCATCGAAATGTCCATAATGGTCACGACCGGCCTGATTTCTTTGAATTTCCGAACCGCATCCAAGCCGTTTTCAGCGTAATGGACGCTTGGCTTGGCCGAGGCCAGTTGCATACCTATCAGTTCGCGGTTGGTTTCGTTGTCATCAACCACCAGCACGTCAAACCCTTCCAGAAACCCACCAAAGTCGTTGCTGGTTTGGAATGTTATTTCCTCGGTTTCAGGAACTGGTTTTTCCCGGCCGTCAAGCAAGTTGACCAAAGTGCGCGACAGGGTGGCGGGGCGGATCGGTTTGGTGATTTTATCGTCAAACGGGCTTGTTTCGCCGGCACTGAAATGCGCAACCACTTCGACCGACGACAAAAGGACGATCTTGCCGCAAGTTTCACCGAATTCCCGGCGCAGATCAGTGGCCAGTTCTTCGCCGTTGCTGCCCGGCATCTGATAATCAAGTATCGCCACATCAAACGGCGCGCCATTTTTGGCCATGCGTTTTGCTTCGTGGATTGCCTGTTTCGCGCTGGTGGCCTCGAACACTTCAAACGACCAGGCTTCCAGCCGGTTTCTGAGAACTTCGAGGTTCAGTTCGATATCGTCAACTATCAGCGCCTTTAACTGATGGTCGCGCGCAAACCGGGCCACATCCACAATCGGTGACTTGTCCAGTTTCTGATCCGACGCCGCAAGGCCAAGCGAAAACGTAAATGTGCTGCCTTTGTCGACTTCTGAGTCTACTTGCAGGGTTCCGCCCATCAGGCTGGCCAGATTAAGCGAAATCGCAAGCCCAAGACCTGTGCCGCCAAAGCGCCGGGTTGAATCGCCTTCTGCCTGGGCGAAAGCCTCAAAAATATCAGCCGTCAGTTCATCAGGAATACCGATACCGCTGTCTTTTACCGCGATGTCGATCGCATATTGGTCACCGGTTTTGACCGCTTGCACATCGATCAGAACGAAACCCTCGGAGGTGAATTTGACGGCGTTTCCGACCAGATTAAGCAATATCTGACGGACGCGCATTTCATCGCCCAGCAGAGTTTCGTCAAGGTTGCCGGGCACATTGACGATGATTTCGATGCCCTTGTTAGAGGCCGCCGAGCCAAGCAGGGAAGCAACCTCAAACACGGTTTCAGACAAATCAAAAGGCTGGTTCGCCAGTTCAAGCCGGTTTGCCTCCATCTTGGAAAAATCCAGCACGTCATCAAGAATTGTCATTAACGAGCCGCTGGATTTAATGATCGTTTGCAGGCTTCTGGCCTGTGCCGCATCCAGTTTGGTTTCCCCCAGCAAATCGGCCGTGCCGATAATGCCGTTCATCGGTGTTCGGATTTCATGGCTCATATTGGCCAAAAACTGAGATTTTGCCCGGTTTGCGGCTTCGGCTTGTTCGCGTGCTTTTGACAGCGAACGCTGGGTTTGAAACACGTCTTCACGCATTTCGGAAAACCGTTGCACAAGGCGACCGATTTCATCGCCTGACACGTCAGGCAACGGGGCCTCAAAATCGCCCTTCGCCAGATGATCAGCGGCATCGGACAGCAAAGTTGCACGCCGCCCGACAAGAACTTCCAGAAAGCCCGCAACGATCAACATCGCCATCAAGAATAACCCGGTAGCGCTTATGACAAGCAGATAGCCCTGCCTTTTGAGGGCTTGCTGTTCTTGGGAAAAGTCCACGCTGGCAATGATCGTCGCAGCAATTTCACCGCGAAACATGACCTTTTGCACCAGTTGCACCACGGAACCGGAATTTTGCGGGTTGGGTCGAACGATGGGGTAGATCAGGTTGTTTTCACCATCAAGCAGTTCCAGCGAGATCCAGTTTGCCTGCCGGTCCTTGACGACATCCAGCGTTTCGTGAATGGCGGCGATCTGGTTTTGGATCAGAAAGGGCAACATACCGTCGCCAAGGGTCGCAAGCTGGCGTTTTACCTCGCGTGATTGCAATTCAACCACGAACTGGTTGGCCCGCGGTTGCCAGATGGCGACAAATGCAAGGTTAAAGCCAACAACAGCCACGGCCAGCACCACTAGGAACTTGCTGCGCAGCGACAGATTTGCCCAATTTCGTTTTGGTTTGTTGGTGCTGATGGCCGGCACCTGATCCTTTACATTCAAAGTCAGCCGCCCGACTGGACGAAATAGTTTTCCAATCCCCATTCGCCCAGTATCTGGTATTCGTCAAGGGACGCAGAAATCGCCTTTTTCATCGGGATTTTGGCAAGCAGGGCCGCGCCTTCTTCGGTGGCCGCCATGTTCAGAAAGGCCATGCGAACGCGCTCGCGGATTTCTTCGGGAACGCGCGGATGTGCGGTGACCGGATGCGGTGGCATACGACGGGTTTCATAGAGAATGCGAAGCTGGTCTTTAACCTCGTCTTTTTGTCTGTTGAACGTGCCCATAACCCCACCTGCAGCCGCTGTGCGGCCCAAAACAACATTCAGATATGACGACGTGTGTGTCGAGGCATAAATTGAATTAAATTTTACGTGGTGGATGGTGTCAATATCCGCCCGCATCAACAGAGACGCGCCAAGCGCGTTGGGCGCCGGAAAGGATATCAACTGCCCTTCAAGCTCTGCCACAGTCTGGACTGGGCTGTCCTTGCGCACCACAAGAATGCCGAACAACTGTCGCCCACCATCGCGAATTAATGGCACATAACCCTGTGTCTGGTTTGCCACCAGCGAGTGATAGGGATTCATATAGGCGAAATCGAACTCGCCCGCCTCGTAACTTTTTTCAAACTCCGGAATTCTGGCGGACCCTGTCATTTTAAAATCCAGGCCAGTTCTGGCCTCGAGCTCTTCAAGAATGGGAACCCAGACGGCCGCCAGTGCCCGGGCTTCAAACTGGGGTACAACGCCAAATGTATAAGTCTCGCCAGCACGTGCGCTGGTCGTTGCGAATTGGGTCATACAGAATACGGTTAGGCCCAGAACAAATTTTCTGACTGCTGAATATCCTGACATCGTGTCCTCCGGCGGGTTGCGATCCTGAATTTGCAGGATTTGACAGCCAGTCTAACGACTAATCCCTGACCGGTCGAACATCTGGACGTATAAAACGCCTATACCAAAGTATAGGTTTACGGGGATTGTTACCCTATGGCCAATGCGCTCGTGTACCAGTGCCATCAAGGCCGGAGCGGCGGAACACGCGATCGGACGCCAAAACTGGCCATGCGTCAAGGGCAACGATGGAGCGTTATTTCCGCATTGCCCTAGGCCGCTAAAGCGAACGTTAGTGGCATTCCAACGAAGCAGTATTCAGGGCGTATTTTGTTGAAAAACTCTTGTTGATTTGAGGCTTTGTCGGTGATTCAAATTCCGCACTGAAGCGGAGGTGATTGTGATGTCGGGACCGATGCAAGAGGCACAAGGCGCGCTGTTTAACGAGTTTTGGATTGATGATCACGTCCCGCAGGATCACCAGCTGCGCTCAATTGAACGGTTTAAAGATCTGTCCGGCATCCGTCAGCATCTGGACTCGTTTTACAAGAACACAGGCCACCCCTCGATTGATCCGGAACTGCTGATCCCGCTGCCCGAAAGGGGATGTTGCTGGTGGGATATTGCCCCGGCGACCGGTCTGAGCGGCGGCTTTGTGAAGAGGTGCATTTGAACCTGGCATATCGCTGGTACTAAGATCTTCATTGCGTGGTTGTTAGAGAGGGCCGGAAATACCTCAGAATCTTACAAACTGTTGAAAGATAGCTGGTATTCCTTGCATAGCTCAGGGGAACTCCCCGATTGGCGAGAATGGCCTGACAGCATGGCCGCATTTGGCAAGGGCGCGTCGTTGTACTCCAATGTGGCCCTAATGCGCGCCTCGTTGGCAGCGGAGGGCTTTTGAGCTGCCCACGGCTGAAACTCTAACCCCAACCGTTCAGAATAAACTTGCGTGGATCACCGGACTAAAAACGGCCTCGATTGTTGACAGGCATAACGGCAGGTTTGTCCCGCGCAGCAGACTTTGGTGCCATGTGCAGGGATCACCCTATCCCCGTCGATTCTGTGGAAAAACAATGTGTTGCGGGTGCAGAAAGTGACGCCGGATTGACGGCGCACGTGCCTTTCATGTCAGGTTTTAAGCATTTGCTGCGGTGCAGGAAAGATCTTGGCGAGTTTGCGGAGGTTCTGGGCTGTTAGGCGTATCTTGCGGGGTTTCGTGGTCGGGGTGGTGATGCATCCGCTGTCCTCATACGCTCCCTCGTCCAGGAATGGGTTGGCCCTCGCAGGGGCCTCCTCGCGGTGTTCCGCCAGTTGCGTAAGTGGGGAACACTGGCGGCTCACCTCATTTCAGGCCAAAAACTCCCAGAAACCGAAATGGTTTCAATCCATCTGCTGCACATTTGACTTGGCGCATGGCAATGCTCAGCCAATTTTAGGACAACTACGCATCCTAAAAACTGGAGGGTTAGTTATGAGTATGCACATCAAACACATTCTTGCTGTCGCCCTAGTTCTGGGCTTGGCACCGGCTGCAATGATTGCCGAAGAAAGCAAACGCGCATTGCAAGGGTCTTATAAAAAACAACTCGGGCCTTGGACCTTGGTCAAGCAAACATGGGAGGACGGCCTGACAGGCTGCGTGGCCTCAAACTATAACAACAGGCGGGATTTGCCGGTGTTTTCCCTCAACGCGTATTTTGAGAAGGGCAAAGTCAAGTCAATATTGCGGTTTGACATCAAGGGAACGGCAAAGCCAAAATCCCGCGTGCGTGTGATTATCGGAGGCAATGAATTCATTTTCACCCATCCGGGAACCTACAATCATGGCGGCTATTTCCCTTCATCGGCGATGGTGCAAAGTCAGGTGCTGTCAAGCTTGGTCGGCTTGCAGCAATCCGGCAAGTCCAGCAAGGCATTTCACGTTGTCGAATCCTCAGGTCGCAAGTCCAATTTCGATGCACGCAAAACGCTTGAGGCTGTTGAGTATCTCAAAACCAATTGCGGATTTGGCGTGAAAATTGGCGCTGTTCCCAAAGGCAAACAGAAAACCACGACAACCACACAGCGCACGCAAAGCGCGCCCGCTGGCGGCACCCCTTCAAGCGGGAAAGTGTACGGCCTGTTGGTAAAGCAAATCCCGATTGGCACGAAAGCGCATTATTCGTCCTCCAAGGGCGGCTTCACGATGACGTTGCTTAGCAAATCGGGTTCAACCTACCTGTTTAAATTTTCAGGCGCGAAGAAGTACACAGCCAAGTACGACGCCAAAGGTAGGCTCGTAAACAGATCGTCAAGGTATACCGGGCGAAATACGAGGTACTACAAACCGTTTGATTGCTTCTCTGTGCTGGGAACATGTGCTCACGAGATCTCATTCGAGTACGACATGGGTACCGACATTTCGTTGGCAGGGAAACACGCATCGACCCTGACGAAAAATGGCAACTGGTTCACCCTGACCGGAAAAAGAGCAAACAAAGCCGTCGGGGAAGTGACAAAATATCGGCTGGGCCAGTACAATTTCATCGCCGAACTCAAGAGCGGCGGATACTGGGAGAAACCAATCCGTATCGATTGACACACGGATCTGTTTTGGCTCCGATTGGTGCTGTGCTGCCGTGGGAGGTTGCTGCGCGCCACCGTTGCCGCATTCGCCTCTGTATCAACCCGCTATCTCACGCGGGGTGTTGTTTCATGCATTTGTGACAGTTCGGGCATTGTGAGACGCTTGCAGTGCCCAGAGAGCCTGCTCAATGAGTGATCCGAGAAATTGATCCAGATCTTCCGCCGTGAATGCCCAATCACACTTTGCCCGGCATAACTGACCCCCAAAGCCGAACGCCACGGTTCGTAGCACTTCATAGATTGCTTTTCTGGCCGAATGCGTATCTCAGGCAAAAACCAAATGACCGCCAAGCTCACTACCAGCCAAAGCCCACCCCAAAGCATCGTTGGCCCGCCAAATTGTTCTGCAAGCATGTAGGCGTCAGACCGGAGTTCGGATCGGGCTATTGTGTCGCTGAAAATGTCGTAGGGGACATAGATTACGCTGGTAAGGCCGATGATCCGCAAAATGAAATCGTTGATGGGGCGGCTCAGGTGCCAAGCTACAGCAAGCATTGCGAGACCCGTGATGCTGCAGAACGCCAGCGGGAAGGGGTCGCGGATATAGAGGACGGTCACCAGCAGCATGACCAGTCCGAACAATCCCAACAGGGCACGATCTGCATGGGTTTTGATCGCAATCAAAAGCAGCAGCACACCGATTACCAGGGAACCCACATAACCCGATGACAGAATGATAAATCTATTCCCTCCTCGGGTGATCGCGTGCCCGCCTTCTTCCACAGACAGCGAAATGGCTTCGATTGATCCACCAGTGAAAACAGCGGCGAGGCCATGGGATAGTTCATGCATGAACACCACTAGAACTTTGAGCGGGAATACGGCAAGCGTGCTCCACAGAACAAACACCACCACCGTGATCAAAATGAGCTGCCAGTGGCCTTTAAGTGTTTCCATAAGCTGACCTCAAACCACACAGTCTAGGATGTCAACTTAAGAGGGCGGACTAACCGTATGGGCTTGTTGTCGAAGAATGTTTTCTGCTCCGAAATATTGGCTTATATTCAGTGTATGATCAAACTTAACCCAATCGATAATGATGACCCGGTCCTGGATCAATCCAAGCTGCTTCATGCATTGCAGCAGACGATAAGCTATGCCGAAACACAGGGCGGCATCGGCCTAACCCAAACCAAGGCGTTCAACCGCAAGTTTGCCCATTGGGGTGCAGAGAATTTCAATTGGCCTGACTACTCGGCTGAGAAACTGCTGCGGGTTCAAAAAGTGCTGAACGAAGAGGATGTGCCACCGGTGATGGTGCTCCATGACATCATGAGTATCGCCAAATGGGGGCGGCATACCAAAGGCAATTTTCAGCTTTCAAGGAGCCTGAAATCCTTGGCAGCAAACAGGGGTCAGCTGTTTGCGGAATTGGCACAGCTGTATCTGTTCCATTACAACCACGCGCGGCTCAGCCGGATCGATTTCACCGCACCCGGCAACTGGGACATCTTTTTGAACATCATCAACGTGGAAGCCCAACAGGGCCTGACGGAAGCGCATTTAGTAAAAACCCTTTATGGATTGGATCAGTCAACTGACCCGTTTGACCGCGTCTGTCGCAACCACCAATGGTTTCTGGTGTCAGAGGTGCTGCGCCCGCTGGTTTGGATCGGATTTCTTGAGGAGAACCGTGCCAGTGAAGATCGACTGGCCGACCGCATTTATTGGAAGACACCGCTTTGGTCGAAATGCATGAAGTTGGACACAGACCACTACTTGAACGAACCAATCAGGCATTAAGCGGTTTTGACCACGCTCAATTGACGAGGCCGCAGCGGTAATTTTTAGGCTATTTTCATGTGGCGGGTTTTCCACACCGGCGTCTTTGGCCACGTGTTGGTCAGAGCTTTGATCTCGTGCGGAACTTCGGTTCGCAGGCGAATGTGCAATATGAAATGAAGTTCGATTGATGCCAAAATCCAATTTTTAATTTGGTGCAAATTTGGTGCACACCGATTTAACGACTGGTGGCAAACCGTGAATTTGGGCATATCACTAGGACAGTCGAAACTCCGTCTTATCAATCACTTACTTTCATGTGGTGTCCTACGTTGTCGGAACAACCCTTTTTGCAACCAGTAGGTCCGCGGTTAGAGTCTGTGTGGGGACGCCATATAAATCAATGACTTAACTGGTTTATTCACAGAGATACTCTTCTACAATTGACTTTTCCCCGACTTTTCCCGGCCACCGCCACAATTATCCGGCAAAGTGTGAGGCAATTGAATTATGAAACACAGCCACTGAACACCAACTGGTGCAGGGTCCCAAATTTGAGAAATGCCATATTCTGTGTTAGGAAGTTTTGTGCATGAACCATGAGGGAGACCAAAATGAACGCCAGACCCAAAGGAATTGGAGAGGTCATTTTTCTGTCTGAAAAAATGGCAGTAGCCAGGGAAATCAGCAGCTGTTGCGTTGGCACAGAGGCCTATTTGGAAACCGGTTCATTTCCAGCAAACCGACGATTTCAGCAATCGTTGTTTCCAAACACCGCCATTATTAGCCGAATGTTCAGAAGGTTTTTCAAAGCCAAATCGAATTAGCCCCCCCCGGTCCTTTTACTTTTGGGGAGTCTCAAGAAGAATACGGCTTAGCATCGTTAATAACGGGCCTCCGGAATCGACAATATGGGCCTCATACAGCCACCCGGAATCTGGTATGCCTTCAACCATGATGACCCGCCCTGAATGCTGGCGCAAATCCAGCGCACCGGATTCCGGCGAGCGGCTCTCTTGTCTGGCAATCGTTGTGAGTTCCATCAGACCCGTCGGATGGTTGCGCGGGAACAGCACCTCAAGTTTACCCAATTTGACAATCCCGATGAGTTGCACCGGCCCGGATGGCTGACTGGGGTTTTGGACGGTAATAATATTGGCCTGATTTATAGATATTTGCTGGGCTGGATAGGTCAACGGAAACGGTTGCGCCGTCGTCGACAATGCGATTGTCCAGATAATCACGACAACCGGCATAAAGTTTCTACATCTGATCATTGTTGTCTCTCCCAATATGTGCGTCATCCCTCATGGGAAAGCATATTAACCCTTTATTTCGTTCATTGACACTGAAGACAGTGGGCCTGCGCCACCAACGGTTCTCACTATTTTGTCCAAGGGCTTTGCTAGGATGGCAACATCCATCAGAAATCAGCCAATTGGAAGAAGCTATCCAAATTGTTGGCCCCCTTTGGTTCCAATGTCGATTATCGGGTGTTGGCGGTTTCGCCAGCCTTGCACGTGGTTCAATTTCGTCAAATTGGCGGATTATTTTTATTATCTCGTCGTTTCGGATTGGATGTCGGGTCTTTTCATTTTGTATAGTAGCAGTGCGATTCAAAATCAAAGGGACTGAACATGGCATTTACAGCAACAGAGCAATTTAAAGCGGTGATTTTAGCAATAGACACGGTCAATGCCGAGGATCCGCGAAAAATTACGGTGGATGGAAGCGCGCAGCCCTATGAGACTGTTTATGCCAACCGGATGACCGAAACGCTGGAACGCATGTACCCGGATGCTTCAGAGCTTTTGCGCATTGCAGCCCGTGCCCAACATATCCGCCGGTGGCAAATCCCGCGCGACACCTATCCCAAGGGTCGAGAGGGCTATCAGAAATGGCGGCTTTCTATGCGCCAGCTTCACGCCGATTTGGTGGGTGGCATCATGGAAGAAAATGGGTATTGCGCCGAGGACATCGCTTCGGTGGGCAGTTACCTGCGCAAAGAAAAGCTGAAACGGGTTGCGGACTCACAGGCTCTGGAAAACGTCGTAGATGTTGTGTTTCTGGCGTTCTACTGGAACGATTTTGTCACGAAATTTTCCGAATACGACGACGACAAGCTCGTCGATATTGTCGGCAAAACTTTGCGTAAAATGTCCAGCCACGGACACGCTGCAGCCCTGGCGCTGGACCTTCCGCCCGAAACCACCCGGATTGTTCTGGCGGCGGTCGAGCGCGAGAAGGATTTTTTGGCAAAGATGGCAGAGCGGGAAAATAGTCAAACATGACAAACAGGATTGCGATCCGCGCAACCACTAAAGACGACCTTGAACAGGTTCTCGCCCTCTACCCAAAGGCTTTCCCTGAGGAGGAATTGAGACCCGTCGTTTCAGCACTTCTTGAGGAAGGGTCGGACGTTTTGTCGCTTGCCGGGTTTGACAATGAAACGCTGGTTTCGCATGCACTTTTCACAATTTGCGGAACGGAAGCGCGGTGTCGTGCCGGGGCACTTCTTGGGCCTCTTGCGGTTGTCCCATCACTTCATCGGCTGGGTTTGGGCAGCGCACTTGTTCATGCCGGACTGGAACGTCTGGAAGGGATGGGGATCGATCAGGTCTTTGTTCTCGGGGATCCGGCATACTACCAGCGTTTCGGTTTTTCGCTGGAACGACAGGTGTCGACGCCGTATCCTCTTCCAAAGGAATGGGCGGATGCTTGGCAGTCTATGTTGTTGGGGTCTGGTGAGCCTATTGCCGAAGGGCGACTGCTGCTTCCCAAACCGTGGATGGAACCGGCCCTTTGGGGGCCGTAGCCATGCCATATAAGTTTTGCGGTGACCACGCGGCACACAATGGACCCGTCCTGCCCTAGGGCCGCACCAAGTGCTCGGTTAAGGGGAAGCCGCGCGGCCTAGGAGGGGCGAGTTCGTATTCGTCTGACTGCACCGGCACCTCATATGTTTTACTGGTGTATGTGGCACTGTGCTTTGCCGTTCATTCACAAATATGACGGGTTCCGGCACGAAGAATTTTACGTTCGGCGCTGGATTTTATTGCCCCAATAAATCTGATCCCGGGCGTGCCGCCGCCGTGTTCACCGCCCAAAAAACGTTGCAAAAATACTCAGGCGGAACGGATACGTGCCGTCAATGATCCAACGCAATTTCTCTACCAATATAGTATGTCAAATTTTGCGAAAGTCGCCCCCTTTCTGCCGGTACGAAAGGAGAGGGGGATAACTTTTGTTGTGATCAAAGGGTGGGGACCAATGAGAATCAAAGACTATCTGAAAATTGAAAGTGCAACGGATCTGAGCCGTTCTGAAATGGGCAGGCTAGGCACCGCCATTCTGTTTATCGTCGGCGTTATGGTCTACACGGGTGCCAGATTTGCCCATGTCGATCAGCTTTTCCTGTTGGTCGCGGCGGCGGTGATCGGCGCATATATGGCGATAAATATCGGCGCGAATGACGTTGCCAATAATGTCGGCCCGGCGGTGGGTTCGTACGCCCTGACATTGACCGGGGCCATCCTGATCGCTGTTATATTTGAGGCGGCTGGTGCGATCATCGCTGGCGGAGACGTGGTTTCGACCGTAAAAAAAGGCATTATTGATCCGGCGGACGTGGCCGATCCGAATGTCTTTATTTGGGTGATGATGGGCGCGCTGATCGGGGCTGCACTTTGGCTGAATGCCGCCACCTGGCTGGGGGCGCCGGTATCCACGACCCACTCGATTGTCGGCGGGGTCATGGGGGCCGGTATTGCCGCGGCGGGCTGGGACATCGTTAACTGGGATTCGATGGGCAAAATCGCGTTGAGCTGGGTGATATCCCCACTTACCGGAGGCATAATCGCCGCCCTGTTTCTGTTTTTCCTGAAGAAAACCATCTTTTTCAAAACTGATCCTATCGAGGCCGCGCGCAAAATTGTGCCATTTATGATCGGGATTATGACGTGGACCTTTACCACGTATATTGCCCTTAAAGGCGTCAAAAAACTGGTCGAGATCGACTTTCTCAATGCCCTTCTGATCGGTCTGGTCCTTGGTTTAGTTGCGATCGTGATCGTACGACCTATGATCAACAAGGCGGCGCCAAATCTGGAAAACAACCGCGCCGGGGTGAATAAGTTATTCACCATTCCGCTGATCATTTCGGCGGCTCTGCTGAGTTTCGCCCATGGTGCTAACGATGTCGCCAACGCCGTGGGGCCGTTGGCGGGCGTGGTTGATGCGCTGACCAATGCCGAAGGCGGGTCTTCTAAGGTGGCGATCCCGCTTTGGGTTATGGTTATCGGGGCTTTGGGTATTGCCGTCGGTCTGGCCTTGTTTGGCCCCAAACTGATCCGCACTGTCGGCTCGGAAATAACTGAACTGGACCGTTCACGGGCATTCTGTATTGCGCTGGCTGCGGCCCTTACGGTGATTATCGCCAGTCAATTGGGGATGCCGGTCAGTTCTACCCATGTGGCGCTCGGGGCCGTTTTCGGCGTCGGTTTTCTGCGCGAGTTCCTTGAGACCCGTCTTAGCAAGGTGATTGAAGACGTGTTGCATTCGCACGAGGGTGAAAAGGATTTCTCGCTGGCTGAACAGGTTTTGATGAGTTTCCAGAACGCGCCGCCCGAAGACAAGCAACGCATGCTGGACGAGCTTAAGAAAATGGGCCCCGAAGCTGTGATTGACGCGGCTGAGCGTAAGCAGTTGCAAAAGGCGCTGAAGCGTCAGTTGGTGCATCGCGCGTCGCTTTTTAAAATTGTGTCGGCTTGGATTATTACCGTTCCGATTTCGGCCTTCCTTGCTGCATTATTTTACTTTGTGCTGCGTGGCATGATGCTGCCTTAGGGGGCGGGTTAACCAATGTTAAAGAAACCAATGCTGCCGGTCATCCTGCTGACCTTTGGGTTCTGGGCCAGCGGGGGCTTTCAGGAAATCGCTGCGGGCGTGGCGATTTTCCTGTTCGGCATGCTGATGTTGGAAGGCGGACTTAAGCTGTTTTCCGGCGGGTTTCAGAAAGCAGCGCTTGAAAAAGCAACCGGTTCCATTCCGAAATCCATCGGGTTCGGGATCAAATTTGGGGCCAATATCGGCATAACAACCGGTGCGTGGCTGGTGGCGGGGTTCGGTCTTAAGGTCAAAATCTCGGCCTATGCGCTGCCGATGCTGGCGATTGCCATCGTGCTGGTTTTTCAGAAAAATAAATATGTCCGCGGGGCGTGGATACGTTCTGGCCAGGGTAGAGAAATGCAAACAACCAGTCGAGTTTGACATTGATTAGCGATACGAAGCGCGGATCAAAACGATGTAATCTGGCGCTTGAAGACGAGGAACTGGCGGCCTTGGTTCTGCATGCGCTTAGCGAAAACGCGAAGGATATGCGCGATGACCATTGGGTTGTGTCGTATTGAAATAACATTTCGGTGGCACCATGTGCTGCCGTGCAAGGGGGAATGCCATGGGACTTGAAAGCGCGGTTGAGAAACTCGACAAATATTTTAAACGTCTCGAAGCGGGGAAGGCGCAGAAAATCAAGCCTGCCCATGTTGAAAAAGTGATCCAAAAGCTCGAAGCAAAGGCGCAGCTTTTACGGGCGGAACTTGCGGAAACAGACAAAGCGTCAAAGAAACAGCGGTTGGAGCGAAAACTGGAAATGGTTCAGGAACAGCAGGACCGCGCGCGCTGGTTGGAAACAAAGATCGGCAACCCTTAAAGCGGCAGTATGGACGAGCAGTGGATTTAAGGCATTTTGTGGCGGTCACGTTCAGTCAGTGACAGCAGTGGTCGCTTTTGCCTTTTGCGAAAACGCCATCAAAAGGCCCGAGGTAACCACGACGCCAATCCCGGCCCAGGCGAGCGCGTTAGTTCCGGTGCCCCAAAGCAAAAAGGCCCAGAGGCTGGCAAAGACCAGAAAGGAATACTCAAACACCGACACAACGCTTGGGCTGCCGATCCGGTAGGCCTGCGCGATCAGGCTGACGGCGATGACGGCCCCAAAGGCCTGAAACAAGGTCAGCCACAAAAATCGTGGGCTTGGCGTGGCCCAAGGGGCTGTCAGAAAGCTGTCGCCGGGCCAAACGGTCACCACCGCCAACATCACCAGCGCCACGAGGCCAATGATTATGAAAATCCCCAATGCCAGCGCAATCGGGCTTTCTTCAGCGCACCAGAACCGCGTCAGCATCATGCCAAAGCCGTAAAAAAACCCGGCTGCAAATGGCATGAAAGACAAGGCGGACAGGCTTTGCAGATCAGGCTGCAATAACATCAATGCGCCCATAAAACCGATAGCGATGGCAAAGACACCAAGGCCGCCGATCTTTTGACGAAATATCAGCACTGACAGCAAAGCAACCCAAAGTGGTGCGCTGAACAGGCCTGCGCCAGCTTGGGCGACGGGCAGGGTTCCCAATGCCGCAAAATAGATTAGAAGACCAATCGAAACCACAAGGCTGCGCCCGGCCAGTCGCGCCAAATTAACCGGAGGACGGATTAGCCCGGCCACCCGCGCCGCCACAAGCAAAAGTGGTACGGCAAATAGGGTTCGGAACACCTGAAACTGCCACAACCCGGCCTCTTGGCTGACCTCGCCGACAAAGTTGTCGATAAAGCTAAGGATCGCAGAGGCCGTCAAGGCCAACCCTGCCGCCATAAGATTTCTGCTGGGCAACATCATCGGTTCAGGCATGCGGAGGGAACGCTGCCAAAACCTCGTCCAACGAGCGGACCGCGCCATGCTGCAAATATTCCACAGCATTCAGCGAAGCCTGATGCGCCGCAAGGCTGGACCCCGCCACGCAATCCTCGATCACCCGGCAAAAGTAATCGGCCTGATGCGCGTCAACAAACGTGTAGTGCACGCAAACATCCGTCAAACCACCGACAAGGATCAGGGTTTCGGCCTTTAGCCCGCGCAGCAGAATTTCCAGATCGGTGCCATAAAAGGCTGAATAGCGGCGCTTGGATATGCGGTAATCGTCAGGGCGCATCCCCAATTCTTCCTCAGCAAATGCGGTCAACGGGTTGCTGTCAAGGCAATGAACATCCTCATCGCCGTCAGTTTCGCGCCCCATATCAATCAGGTCAGCGCGATGGATTTCCTGAATGAAGATAACCGCAATGCCAGCCTCGCGCGCCTTGTCGATGGCCGTCTTCGCGCGCGCCATGCGTTCGGCATATCCCGGCATGTGGGCAATCGACCGCTCGTGATCTGGAATTGGCGCGAATGTCGATTTTTGAATGTCGATCACGATCAACGCCGCACGGCCTTCGATCAAATTGCGTTTCTTGGAATTGGGGTTTGTCATCGGGATATCTTTTCGGAATACGGTTGCGGTGATTGCACCACCTGCCAGCATGTCAAAGAACCCGGTCTGGCGCTAGGCACCGAATTGGGTTTTCGCGGTGGCATCAATCCCTGATTCAGTTTTTAGCGAACTCAGGCCCAAGCACAGGCTAATTGCCAACCAAAGTTTCCGGCAGGAATAGCGCGATTTGCGGGAACAGGATCAACAGGATAATCATCACGACCATAGCGATCCAGAACGGCCAGATACCGCGAAAAATCTCGGCCATTGGCACGTCTGGTGCGATGGATTTCACGATGAAAACGTTGATCCCGACAGGCGGCGATATCATCCCCATTTCCAGCACGATAACGATGATGATGCCAAACCATATCAGGTTCCAGTCAAGCCCGACGGCAATCGGGATGACAACCGGGATGGTCAGCACCAGCATCGCCATTGATTCCAAAAACATGCCAAGGAACATGTAGGCGAGGATAATGACCAGCAAAACGCCCAAATCGCCGATCGGCAGTGAGGTCAGGATTGTAACCAGTTGTGCTGGCAGTTCGGTCAGCGACATGAACGGGATGAACACGAACGCGCCGATGATGATCAGGAAAACCGTGGCGGTGGCGTTCATGGTCTGAAGCACAACCTCGCGCATAGCTGTGGGGCTAAGTGATTTTCGTGCAAGCGCGACGACAAAAGTGAAAAATGCCCCGACCGAGGATGCCTCAACCGGTGTGAAAAAACCGGTATACATGCCACCGATTGTCACAAAAACCACCGCCAGTATGGGGGATGCGTTTTTCAGGGACTCAAGGCGTTCGGCCCGGCTTGATCGCGGCCCTCGTGGTCCAGCCTCGGGCTTGCGCTTGACGACAAACATAATCGCGCCGATGAATAATAATGTCAGGATTATCCCCGGAAAGATGCCGGCCATGAACAGGCGGCCAATGGATTGCTCGGTCAGCACCGCGTAGATGATCATGCCGCCCGAAGGTGGGATCAGAAAGCCAAGCGTGCCGCCAGCAGCGACAGATCCCGTGGCAAGGCTGTCGGCGTATTTGTAGCGTTTCATTTCCGGCAAGGCGACGCGGCCCATGGTGACAGCAGAGGCCAGTGACGAGCCTGACAAGGCGGCGAACCCGGCGCAGGCGGCGATGGTGGCTGAGGCAAGACCGCCCTTCATATGCCCCATCCAGCGGTAGGCTGCCGTGAACAGGTCGTTTGACATGCCGGAAACCCCGGCGAAATTGCCCATCAGTACGAACATCGGGATGACAAGAAGATTGAAATTCGAAGCGGCCTCGAACGTTTCACCCGCCAGATTGGAATACGCTGTTTTCCAACCCCGCGCCCAGGCCTGATCAGACGTCATGCCCAGCAGGATAAACTTGTTTGCATTGGCAATGGCTGTGCCAAAGAAACCGACCACCAGCATGGCAATTGCCACAGGCAGGCGTAGGGCCAAAAGTGCGAATAACGCGAGCAGGCCAAGAATTCCCAGAAATGTCATGCTGATCATAACGAGCTTTCACCTAAGTGAAGGAAGGTCACGCGACCGGTGCGCAAAATCTGATAAACATCCATCACCAGAACAACGGCGTAGATACCGATTGAAGCTGACAACAGATAATAAAACGGCTCATAAGAAATCAGCAATTGCTGGGTGGTTTCGCCAAACCGTTCTGCCTTTTGGCCGCTGTCAAACAGCCGCCATGACATGATGGTCAAAAGCGCAATGCCCAAAAACTTCATAACCAGCATCGAATATTTTGCAAAGCGGGCCGACATCGAGGATTCCATCACTTCGATCTCGATATGCGCGCCACTTCGCGCGCCAAGCGGGATCGAAAGGGCCACGATGACGACAAGCGACAGGATCAAAATATCCTCGGCACCTTTGATCGGCGCGTTCAGGGCTTTGCGCATGATCAGGACATTCCAGACGCTAAGGCCGGTCATGAAAACCAATGTCGCACCGCCAAGATATAGCGAAACCTGCCGCAGGATCCGGTCAAACAGGCCGAACGCTTTTGGTAATCTGGATTGGGTTTGCATAATTATCCCCCCTCAGGCCGTGCGCAAATCACAGCAGAAAGCCCTTGGGGCCAGAAATCGAATGCGGTTCAGCAAAGGCCAGCACCCCGTCATAGCCAAGATTACGGCCGACGCCGGATTGTTTAAACCCGCCAAACGGGCCGCGCCCATCCTGCGCCATTGGCCCGTGGTTGTTGAGGTACGTATACCCGGCCTCAAGCTGGCGCGAGACCGCGACTGCGCGTTCAGCATCTGCGGACCAAACGGAGGAGCAAAGACCGAAATCGCTGTCATTTGCCAGTGCGATGGCGTCGTCTTCGGTCTTGAATTTTGCGATTGGCAGGACCGGGCCAAACTGTTCTTCGCGCACGACCGTCAGGTTCTGATCCGCATTCAACACCAGCGTCGGTTTCTGAAAATACCCGCCACCGTCATATAGCGCCTGATCCGGCACCTGACCCAGTTCAATGACATCGGCGTCATGGCTGCGCGCCTCTGAAATCATGGATTTGACGACGTTTAACTGCTTGCCGTTGTTCAGCGGGCCCATAGTTGTCTCCGGCAACAAGCCATCCCCGACAACCGCGCGATCACAGGCTGCTCGCACTCCATCGACAACCTCGTCATAGCGGCTTTCGTGGACATAAAGCCGTTTCATCGCCATGCAGATCTGACCACTGGACGCAAACGACGCGAGGTACATTTTCTGAAACGCCTCGGCATTCAGTTCGGCATCTTTAAGAACCAGTGCTGCATCATTGCCACCGAGTTCTAAGGTGACGGGCGTAATATTGTTGGCGGCGATTTTCATCACATGTTTGCCGACCGAGATTGAGCCGGTGAAATTCACGTTGCGCACCAAAGGATGGCCAACCA
>JAJFIC010000030.1 GCA_021775315.1 Paracoccaceae bacterium | reverse complement strand
GCTCGAAGCCGCACCACCCGCTTAACCCGGATTTCCACGCCCGGTTTTCCACGATACAAGGCCATACACCCCTTGCACACCGCCAGATTTTGCCCTAAACGCCCCCAATCAATCCACAGGCGGGACTGCGGGTGTTGGGGGAGAAATCCCTGATACTCCACCGGTTGGGCAAATGCTCTTCTCCTGCTGAGGTCAAAACCGGAAAGGAAATACGATTATGGCTCTTCCTGAGTTCACAATGCGTCAGTTGCTTGAAGCTGGCGTTCACTACGGCCACCAGACACATCGCTGGAATCCCCGCATGGAGCAGTTCATCTACGGCTCGCGCAATGGCATCCACATCATGGACCTGACACAAACCGTTCCGCTGCTTGACGCAGCTTTGAACGCTGTTCAGCAGACTGTTGCTAAAAACGGTCGGATCCTGTTCGTGGCGACAAAACGTCAGGCACAAAAGGCAATTGCCGATGCAGCCGAACGTTCTGCACAATATTACATGAACCACCGTTGGCTTGGTGGCACGCTGACCAACTGGAACACCGTTTCCAAGTCGATCCAGCGTCTGAAATCCATCGACGAAAAGCTGGAAGCCGGCGTCGAAGGCCTGACCAAGAAAGAGCGTCTGGGCATGGAACGTGAGCAAGGCAAATTGCAGGCCTCGCTTGGCGGTATTCGCGAAATGGGCGGCGTCCCTGACCTGATCGTGGTCATCGACACCAACAAAGAATCCCTGGCTGTGGCCGAAGCCAACAAACTGGGCATTCCGGTTGTTGCGGTTCTGGACAGCAACTCATCCCCTGCCGGCATTGATTTCCCGATCCCGGGCAATGATGACGCGGCCCGCGCCATTTCGCTTTATTGCGATCTGATCGCACGTGCGGCACTTGACGGCATGACCACTCAAATGGGTTCCGCCGGTGTTGATATTGGCGCCATGGAAGAAGCCATCGCGGAAGAGGCTATCGCCGAAGAAGCGCCAGCCGCCGAAGCCGCTGCTGAACCGGCTGCCGAAGCCAAAGCAGAAGCCTGATCAGGCTGCCTGCATGGCACTAAAATAGCGGGGCAGGGATTAACCTGCCCCTTTAAGCACAACAAAACCTCCGAAGGAGAGACCAGATGGCTATTACAGCTGCATTGGTAAAAGAACTGCGCGACACATCAGGTGTTGGCATGATGGACGCAAAACGCGCCCTCACTGAAACAGATGGCGACATGGAAGCGGCAATCGATTGGCTGCGCACCAAGGGCCTGGCAAAAGCCGCCAAGAAATCCGGCCGTACCGCCGCCGAAGGTCTGGTTGGCGTTTCGTCCGCTGATGGCGTTGGCGTGGTTGTCGAAGTGAACTCGGAAACCGATTTCGTTTCAAAGAATTCCGAATTTCAGGGCATGGTTTCCGCCATCACGGCGGCGGCGATGAATGTATCCGATATCGACGGCCTGTTGGCCGCTGATCTTGATGGCAAATCTGTTGCTGAAACCGTTACGGCCAAGGTTGTGACCATTGGCGAGAACATGAACGTGCGTCGCATGGCCCGTCTGAGCGGCGATTCAGTTGCCTCTTACGTCCATAACGCTGCCGCACCCGGCATGGGCAATATCGGCGTTTTGGTTGCCATGAAGGGCACCGATAACGGCTTTGGCCATCAGGTTGCGATGCATGTCGCCGCGATCAACCCGGCATCTTTGTCCGAGGCTGATCTTGATCCGGCAGTTGTGGAACGCGAAAAGAACATTCTGACCGAACAGGCACGGGAATCCGGCAAGCCTGAAAACATCATTGAAAACATGATCAAAGGCCGGATGAACAAGTTCTTTGAAGAAGTGACGCTGTTGAACCAAAAGTTCGTGATCAATCCCGACCTGACGGTTGCGCAAGCCGCCAAAGAGGCTGGTGTTGAAATTACTGGTTTCGTCCGGCTTGAAGTTGGCGATGGCATCGAAAAGAAAGTCGAAGACTTTGCAGCGGAAGTTGCCAAAACCATCGGCGGCTAACCTGCCTGCACTATTCAGTTTTTTTGATCCGAGGCCCCGCGATACTATCCGGGGCCTCGTTTCGTTTCCGCCCTAAAAAGCGCAATCCGAAAAGTGGGAACCGGTTTTCGGAATAAATTGCGCGTAATCATGAGTCTCGCAATCCGAAAAGTGGGAACCGGTTTTCGGAACAAATTGTGCACCAAAACAAATGGATAGAGCTGCGCAATTTAATCAGACAAAAAAGCACGCGGCTCTAATCAAAAGAAAACGGCGCTGAGTGATCAGCGCCGTCTTCCAGCCTTGCATCGCATCCTGAAGAGGGAACCCCAAAACGGACGATCGAGCTACAGGATTGCTAAAAGAATTATTCAGCCAGCACCCCCCAGAAACACCCCGCAAACCGAGTATAATGGTCCTTGGTCTATCCCCTGTCCCCAGGCATCTATTTCCACCACTCACGGAACAATGCGACATTCTCAAATATCGCGTTAATTGAAAAGTAAGGTTTCCCTTACCTTGGGGCAATCAACTCGGTCTAGGGGGTCGGAACGTCCTGAATTTTCACGCCGCGCAGCCCTTCAAAGATGAAAAACTGGTTTTGCACCGCGGCTTTCAAGACGGCCTGCGCCGTGGTGCCAACGTTCAGATTGTCGCGTGCCAAGCGCAGGTGTTTTTCAATTGTCGCTTGGTTGAGATCCATTATGACGGCGATGTCCTGCAAGGTTTTGCCGTCTGCAACCCACTGCAAAACCTCGCGTTGCCGTTCTGTCAGCGGCTTGCCGCGCCGTTCAATCGGCAGGGATGAAATTTTCTGGTTTGCCAGATTGTTCAGCAAGGTAATCTCGCTGCCATGCGCGTGCCAGATATCATCGACTTCGGGTTGGCTCAGACCGCGTTTCGCGCAAAGACCAATGGCCGACTTGCTGCGTTCTGAAATTGAATCAAAGCTGATGGTATAGCCTGCGACCACACCCATGCTGGCGTTCAAATCCAGAATTCTGTCCTCACTCTCGCTGCTTTCACCATTTGCCCGCCGGTCAATCGCCCATTGCCAGCTGCAAACGCCGGTGTTCTGCGCGCCCCAAATCGCCATCGGCGCGTTGATGTACAGCGCCTTGCCAAAAAACAAATCAATGTAGTCTTTGTCGTGGTTTGTCAGGATCAATGCATCGGACAAATCGCCAAATTCGCCGTGGGTTCTGAACCGTGTGGCCCCGTAAATCACCCGGTCAAAACCGTAATCCCGCATCTTATCAACATGCAATTGCCAAACATGCTCGATCGAACTGCTTTGCAAGATCGTTGCGATATATTCCATGTTTGGGGAAAGTGCGCTCATGCCTCACCGGTGGCCGCTACCCTAGTGGCGTTTGTGGCGTCAAAGGGGGTCTGCATTATGGTTCATTCCAGGCTTTAGTCTGAGTGTCTTTCCCGAATACAGGAAAATCCCCTTTATTGTCCAGCGGTTAGAGGGGAACTCTCATGCAACCAGAATGCGACTTTGCCAAAATGACACAACCAAATCACGTGAAATATCACCGGATTCAGGGCGGGTATCAGGTTTTAGTCCGCTCTAACCTCAAATTCAAATCGCCCAGAATATCAAAAGGAAATGAATGATGTCGGAACTGCGGTCAGGTGGCAGAATATTGGTTGAATGCCTTGTTAATCAAGGCGTTACCACTGCATTTGGTATCCCGGGCGAAAGCTATCTGGACGTTTTGGATGCGCTATATGACGTACAAAATCAGGTGCGCATGGTGGTCACGCGGCACGAAAGCGGTGCCAGTTTCGCAGCCGAGGCTTATGGCAAACTGACCGGCACCCCCGGTATTTGTTTTGTGACACGCGGGCCGGGGGCAACCAATGCCTCGATCGGGGTTCACACCGCAATGCAGGATTCCAGCCCGATGATTCTGTTTGTCGGCCAGATCGGGCGCGACATGCGCCAGCGCGAAGCTTTTCAGGAAATTGACTATCGTGCATTTTTTGGTGGCGTCGCCAAATGGGTGACCGAAATAGACAGTGCCGAACGTATTCCAGAAATCATCGCCCGCGCTTTTACCGTGGCTTTGTCCGGCAGGCCCGGCCCGGTTGTCGTGGCATTGCCCGAGGACATGTTGCGTGACCAAAGCCGCGTCGCCGCCTGTGAAAAAGCCGTCATCGGGCACAGCCACCCGGACCCGCATGCGCTTGATGCCGCCATGACCCGCCTAAAGGCCGCAAAGCGTCCTTTGCTGCTGGTCGGCGGCGGTGGATGGACCGAGGCCGGGCGTGCCGATCTCCAAACTTTTGCCGACACCAACAACCTGCCGGTCGTGGTGGCATTTCGATCGCAAGACCTGATTGATAACGCCACGGCGGCCTATATTGGCGACGCCGGTGTCGGCATGTCGCCCCATGTGAAGCAGGCGATTAAAGACGCCGATCTGATCTTTGCCATAAACGCCAGACTGGGCGAATCCACGACCGAGGGGTGGACCCTGCTGGACGTGCCGCGCATGGCACCGATTTTGCTGCATTCCCACGCGTCCGAGGCGGAAATCGGCAAGATATATCAGCCGGATGTCGCACTGCCATGCAGCCCGAACGCCTTGGTGCGAACGTTGGCAGACATGCCGGCAATGGGCGACTGGTCTGACTGGCGCGATCAGGGGCGCAAGGGGTTTTTGGATATGCAGGCGCGGGCGTCTGTGAACGGTGCCGTTGACATGGTTGCCATCAGCAAATGGCTGGATCAAAGGCTTGACGACGACGTGATCATCACCAATGGCGCGGGTAATTTCGCTGTCTGGCCGTCCAAATTCCTGACCTTCAGCGGCAAGCGGCGGTTGCTGGCGCCGCAAAGTGGCGCGATGGGGGCAGGGTTCCCGGCAGCCTTGGCCGCCAAAACGACGGACGCCAAACGGCAGGTTATCTGCTTTGCCGGTGACGGTGATTTTCAGATGAGTTTGCCTGAAATGGGCACCGCCGCACAAGAAGGCCTTCAACCTATATTATTGTTGTTAAACAATGGAATGTACGGCACTATTCGCGCACATCAAGAGCGGGAATATCCAACGCGCGTTAGTGCTACAAAGATCGTGAACCCCGATTATGTGACGCTGGCCAAAGCCTACGGGTTTCACGCGGTGCGGGTTGCGCGGACAGAAGAATTTGCCGAAGCCTTTGAGGCCGCAAAATCCAGCAGCACAGGGTCTGTGATCGAGCTGATAATAGACCCACAGGACATCACACCATTCGCCAGCCTTGACGATATCCGTCGGGCGTCATTGGAAAAGAAGGCCTGACAAATTTGATATTTTACGACAATTATGCAGGAAATACATGAGTTATCCCCATGTTACTTGTCCGAATACCACATAGGGCGTTTAAAATTTGAAGCGCAGAGCCAGGTGATCTGATGATAATTAACGCCTGTGAAGTGCAATTGTTGGGGTTGAGAGCGGTCCGAAGGTGAGCACATCGATTGAAACGTCCAAGGCTGCTTGAGGGGTGACAGAGAGAAAGGTTTTGAACGTTTGAGCGAAGACCAAGGGCGCGACCGCCGTAGCGCTTTTGCAAATCTCAAATCTGTCGGTTTTTTCGATCTCTATAATTCGTTTGTCCAAAAAGGAGTGGGGTTTGACGTCATAAATGCCGGTAACACATTCATAATAAACGTTTTAATAAAAGTAACATAATATCTATTATGCGCTTTACCATTCTACATGTCCCGCACCTAAAGTCGAATAAACCGTGACCCTACTGCGCAAAACACCACCGTAATTATGATCCTGAATACGTGCAGCGTTGTCACAAATACCGGATTCGCATTCAGACTTAACGCGATCAGCGCTGTTTCCGTGACGCCGCCCGGTGCAAAGCTGATGAACAAGACATCAAAAGGTTGGTCGTTTAGCGTCATTACAAGCATCACCAGAACCACGTCCAGCGCCAACATGCCACTAACCGACAGCAAGGCGAGCAAGAAGGCGCGGCCAATATCGCGCGGCGCAAAGCCTGCAAATCGCGCGCCGAGCCCTGCCCCAACGATCACCTGCGCGGTTGATATGGCCCAGCGTGGCGGGCCAACTTCGGTCAAGCCAAAATAATGCGCCAGCCCGCTAAGGATCAAAGGCCCGACCAGTATCGCCGCTGGTAATCGGATCAACTTGCCGCCGTAAAGCCCGGCAATCGCGCAGAACACCAGCACGCCCCAATCGCTCCATTGAACCGGATTTGCGCCGCTTGACAGCGACATGCCAGCCGCACTGCCAACTTGTTCACCGGTGAAGATCAGGAACAGAAATGGCAGCAAGGTAATGACCAGCGCCACGCGGGAGAATTGTTGCAAACTAAGGGCCTGGCTGTTTCCCCCGGCCTTTTCACCCAATGCGATACTTTCAATCAAACCACCGGGCATTGCCGCGTAAAACGAGGTTACGCGGTCATATCCGCCAAGCCTGCGAAACAGAACGTAATTCATCGACTGGGCCGCAAGAACAAAAACCACAACCGCCACCAGCGGAATGAAAAGCTGGTCGAAATCGGCAAATATGCCGGGATGAAAACTGCCACCGATCATCACGCCGATAACGGCAACAAACAGATTGCGCAGCGGCATCGGCAAAGCGGGTTTAACGCCAAATAACCGCACACCCGTGACGCTGGCCACGGCGGACGCGGCAAACGCCCCCAGCAGGTAAGGCATCGGCGCGCCCGCGGCTTTGGCCACAAATCCACCAGCCGTCCCAATCAGCAGGGAAAATGCCAATGAGGCCAAAACCGGCAATGGGGAAGAACGCAAAAACAAAGGCAGATCCGGGTTTATCGTCCCACTGGTTTATGGCCGATCGGGTGAAATGAAAAGCGGTTCGACAAAAGTTGAAACCTTGCTAACAACACGGCCCAGACAAGCCAAACACACTAAAAAACCCGTCCCCTGCGCCTTAGGGCACGCAAAATTCGTGACATTTGCACAAAAATGACCGTGATCGAACGATTTTTTTACCTTTTATGTTTACAGACAGGCATTGAGGTTCCTAGTCTTGTGACTGAGGCACGTGCCTCATAAGGGTCAACCGGTGCATTGTTTGTATTCATTTTAACCAGCACACCAGTATTCCAATGTTGCCATCTTCTATTTCGAAAGAGACAACACAGTGATTATTAACCACGATTTCAATCCTATCCCCCCTACCCGGCGTAACGATCTGGCAGCGCAAGCGTCTGCAGGACCAAATGCCTCAAACCTTGGCCTGACGTTGTTTGTCGGCCTTGATGATCATGTGCAGCTGAGCCGCACAAACGACGAAAGTCAGCGCGCTTTGACAATAACTGCCGGGCAAATGATGAAGATGAGCGCCTGCACATTCGACGCTCTTGCGCCGCGCCTGATACTGACACCGTTGGTGGTGAACGGCATTGACGCGATGGATTTCGCCCGCCTGCTGGCCGAATTTGGCTTTCAGGGGCGCTATCGGGCGGTTGTGTTCAAGCTTCCTGATGCGTCATTCATCATTCGCGAGATCAAGGCCGCAGCACCTGACATCAATTTCGGCATTATGGAATTGGCAGGCATGAAGACGTTTGAAAAACGCGCCGGCTAACGAGGGCCTATTCGGTATTTGACGGTACCTGATAAGGGGTTTTAACCGCGCAAGCCTCGCAGCGAAGGTCGACTGCGTGGCCCGTTGTGTCGCCATATGAATGTTGAAACCGGGAAACTCGGTGCATCTTCCGGGGGCGACCTGACGCGAGCGTCAGAAAAGCATCCAACCCTGTTATTTCCGACGATTGATTAAATTGGTGCACCCGACAGGATTCGAACCTGTGGCCTCTGCCTTCGGAGGGCAGCGCTCTATCCAGCTGAGCTACGGGTGCTACGCCTCAGGCGTATATTGGATATCTAAAAGGGGTGCAATCCGCATTATGGGCGCCGATTGCATTTGTCGCTGCGCGCGCGGATTCATCCCCCAACCGGGCCCCAACCGGGCCCCAACCGGGCGAATTTGAAAAATCACGCGAAATGTGTAGTGTTAATCAACTCTAAATGATTCTTAACAACTGCCCGGGGGGGCTGGTGTGTCGTTAAACGAGTATTCTTTGTCACACAGCGCACATATTCTGCGCCTCGGATTTGGTCTTGGTCGATGGATTATCGACAGACAAATTATTGCTAAAACCCACGCGCAATTCTGGTCGATAACGACATCCAAACAGCTTTGTATTTTTTAGATTTTTGAAAGGATCATAAATGATTACGCGTCGGAAACTTTTGTTAACCTCTGCCGCAACGATTGTTGCTGCGCAGGTTGGAATTAATTCGCACCCGGCCACCGCTGACGGTCAGGATTTCAAGCCGACGGTGCGCAAGAAAAAAAAGACAGTTGCCCCGGCGCGATGCAAAGTTGATGCCGCGATTACAAAGGCCGCAAAGGCAAATGCTAAAGCCGCGACTGATAATGAGAAGACGGCGATCAGGCTTAGGAATCGCGCCAAGACCGATCTTGCGAAAGCAAAACGCGTCCAAAAACTGCGTTCAAACAGCCTGAAAGCCACCGAGGCAAAGCTTAACAAGGCCAAGGCAGCCGGAAACAAGACAGCGATCAAGGCCCACACAGATGCCTTGCAAAAAGCTGCCGAAAAAAGCCGGAAGGCGACCAATGACGAGTTCAAAGCGATCAAGCGGCTTAAACAAGCCGAGAAAGCGTTAAAATCTGCCACGAAAGCCCGGAGATTGGCGGATAAAGCGTACCGCCGTGCGTTCGACAAAGAGGGCAAATATTGCAAGACCAAGTTTCAGATTTTTCCGGGGCATTTTGGTGACTAGGACCGCTTAACCATAAGGGGCGACGCCGGTTTTTGTGCATCATGCAACAAAAGAGGGTTGAATTATGATTTCACGTCGACGTTTTTTAGCAAGTTCTACAGGTGCCAGTGTTGCGCTTGTGTCAATTCTTTATCCCGGCTTGGTGGCTTCAGACGGTAAGGATTTTGAGCCGGTGAAGCCGTCAAAATCCAAAAAGAAATCGAGTGCAAAAAAGGATGCCGCAGAAAAAGCCCGCAAAGCACGTTGCCGCAAAAACTTACGCGAGTTGGCAAAATGTCGACGCGAAAAAGAGGCCGCCCGTCTGAAGAAACTTAGATTAATGGATCAGCTTAAGTCCGCTAAAATCAATGCAGTATCTGCCGATCAGGATATGACCTTTGCCAGAAACAACCTTAAAGACGCTAAAAAGGCCGTCAAATCCGCCGAAAAGGACATCCGAACCGGTGTGCTTGATGGAAAAGCCGGTAAAAAGGCGCTAAAGGATGCCCAAACGAAACTGGAAAAAGCTCAAAGACGATTTGATACGGCTTTAGACAAAACTGTGAACGCCGATGAAAAGGTGACGCAACTTAGGGACGAAATTCAAAAGTTACGCGACATCGAGCGGCAAAAACTTAAACGTATTCGGTCGCTGGAACGGTCTGTCAAAGCGGATGATTGCCAGTAGCAGTTCCGCTTGGCCCTTAGCCGAACAATTCGTGACACAACTCTAGCGCATCAACCAGCGCGTCCACTTCGGCCCTAGTATTATAGAGGCCAAAAGACGCGCGGCAGGTCGCTGTTACACCCAAATGCTGCATCAGCGGTTGGGCGCAATGATGCCCTGCCCTGACCGCGATGCCGCGACGGTCAACCACGGTTGAAATATCGTGCGGATGCGCGCCACCTTCCAGCGTAAAGGAAAATATCGCGCCTTTGCTTGCGGAATTACCCTGAATATTCAGCCAGTTAAGGCCTGACAATTTGGCCTGCGTATAGTCGCGCAAATCCCGTTCATGGGCGGCGATATTGTCCATGCCAAGCGCCATCATGTACTCCAATGCGACGCCCATACCGATCATTTGCACGATACCGGGGGTGCCTGCCTCAAATTTATGGGGCGGATCGTTATAGCTGACGGTATCGCGGCCAACGTCGCGGATCATGTCACCGCCCCCCATGAAGGGACGCATCTCAGCCATGCGGTCGCGCCGCACATAAAGCGCGCCCGAGGCTGATGGCCCATAAAGTTTGTGGCCCGTGATGGCAAAGAAATCACAGCCAAGATCCTGCATATCAACCGGCGCGTGGACGCTGGATTGCGACCCGTCGACCAGCACTGCGACCCCGCATTCCCGTGCGGCATGACAGATGGTTTTGACGTCAACCAAAGTGCCCAGAACGTTTGACATCTGGGTGATGGCGATCAGCTTGGTTCGGGGTGTGATCGCGTCAATCACCGCCTGCGGGTCCAGATCACCGGTTGCGTCCGTTTCGACCCATTTCAGAACAACGCCCTGGCGCTCGCGCAGAAAATGCCAGGGCACGATATTGGCGTGATGCTCCATCACTGAAAGAATGATCTCATCGCCAGCCTCAAGCCGAGGCGCGGCCCAGCCATAGGACACCGTATTGATGCCCTCGGTGGTGCCGGAATTGAACAGAATTTCGTCTTCATGTTCAGCGTTCAGGAATTTCTGCACGATCCCGCGCACTGCTTCATACTTGTCGGTGGCCAGATTTGACAGGAAATGCAGGCCGCGATGGACGTTTGAATATTCTTCGGCATAGCCACGGGTGATGGCGTCAATCACAATTTGGGGTTTTTGCGCCGACGCGCCATTATCGAGATATACCAAAGGCTTGTCATGCACTGTGCGCGCAAGAATGGGGAAATCCTGCCGGATTTTTTCGACATCATACATGCTCAGGGTCCTTCAACCGTCAGGCCGATAAAGACCATAATGAACGACATAATAAACACGATTGCGAAAAAGGTCAGCACCAGTCCGGCGGCCGTTTTCCAGGGTGAGGAAAATCCATGGATGTGCTGAATGAACACCACGAACAGCCAGACAATGTAAAATGAAACGCCTAGGTTAATCAGCCCCGCCAAAGTCGTTGATACCAGCGACACCAGCACGATCGGCACCATGACAACGACGGAACAAAAGCTAAGCCAGATCGAGACCGAAAACGACTGTTCAAAACTGGCAAATCCGCCAAAGAATCGACCGAGGACAAAGATCAAAATCGCTGAAATCATCAGCGCCATAAGCTGAATAATTGCAAACAAAATTGGATTGGCGCTCAGATCATCAATGAACGATGTCACGTCAGATGGGTGCAGCTGTACCGACACCCAATTGATGATCACACCAAAGGAAACGACTATGACCGCCAGTTGAAACAGCACATTGGTGCCGGGCGCATAGACGCGCAACATGTCGACCATCTTTCGAGGGTCGACAAACGTTAAACGCACGAGCGCCAAGAGCTGTCGTTGCATTGGTTTTCAGGCCTTCAGATAATTCCTCTGGCGTGAAAATACATGCCGCCAACGAGGGCCACAAGCGAAAGAACCGACATTGCCAAGAATATTGGCGAGGTTTTGCGAAACCCCTGCGCCACAGCGACGCCAGCCGAAATATACCACACGAACGGCAACAACCCGAGGTAATAGGGCGGGTTAGAAATCCATGCTGCGCCAAAAATCGGGTAGTGGAATTCAAGATTGGTGAACAAAACCGAAAACACCGCGGCAATCACACCAAAAGGTGCGGTAACAAACGCCCCCCAGAACACGGCGGTGCGGGTGTTGCGCCATGTGCCCTGCCCGCCAAGAATGCGCGCGACCGCCCCGGCGACCATCGCAAACACATAAAGTGCTGCCGTTCGCCCGATCACAGCAGCCAAGAACAAAACACCGATTTCGACAGATACCAGGCTGACCCCAGCCTCGTTCGGAACAACGACGGCCTTTAGGGTCCAGGACAGAAAAAATGCCAGATTCGACCATAACAAAAGGTAAAGCAGCCGACCTTCGCTGGGCTTTTCGGCGATCAACGCGCGGGTCGATGCGCGCATGTTGAACCACGCGTAAAGCACCCGGTGGGTCACCGTGCTTCGGCTGATGCGAAAACGGCGGCGGCGCGGAAATTCTCCGGGATGTCGGCCCCGTATAGGGATATGGTCAACGGCGTGCACTTGAACACCTTTAGTCAATCGTGCCCCTACCCACTTTTGTCAGTTATGGGTATGCCCTTAGATTTTGTAAGAATTGTGACGGATTAAAGATAAATCGTAGGCATCCGGTTCAGAATTCGATTCAGTCGGTGGCCATTCTGTCGCCCGCAATCCACTGAACCAAACCCACAAAAACGCCATTCCGGACACAGCGGAAACTGTGACAAGCACATTCTGCGGTGCCCCGATCGCGGTGAGCAAGCCAGACAGAACCACCAGCGGCTGCAAAGCAATCAGCGTCCAGAACAACGCCAGCCGCGCCGATTGCCCACTGCCCTGCCCGCCCAAAATACGCGCGATTACATGGCTAACGGCGGCCAGTGCGTATAAAAACAGAGGCGCGAAAATCAGCATGGCCACCAGATTGGCGCTGACCAACGCCTCAAACGGCTGATCCATGTCCCCGATCCGGTGACGCGCGCGCAATTCCGGCAGTCGCGCCACAAAGGCAATCAGGCAGGCAAACATCAGCCAGGCCAGCAACTGATTTTCCCGCAGACCGCCCAGAAACTTGCGCCGGAAAACCCGCCCCGGCGCGTGATAAGTTTCAGCAACGTCGCGGAAAAATCCCGTCACCCGCGACGCCGCTCGACCCATGCTTCAAGCCGTTGATGAATATCCTCGCGAATTTCAGCGCCTTCAATTTCTTCAAGGGCTTCAGCCAGAAAAGCCAGCACCAGCATGTCAACCGCTTGCGGTCGCGGAATGCCGCGCGAGGTCAGGTAAAACAGCGCCGCCTCGTCTATCGCGCCAACGGTCGAGCCGTGCGAACAGGCAACATCGTCAGCGTAAATCTCAAGCTCGGGCTTGGCCAGAAACTGGCTGTCTTCATCCAACAGCAAGCCTTGACTGATCTGATAGCCGTCGGTTTTCTGCGCCCCTTGTTTGACCAGAATCTTGCCCTGAAACACCCCGGTCGCGCCATTGCGCAGGACTTTTTTGAACACCTGACGGCTTTCGCAATTAAGCCCCTCATGGGTGATAAAAACCGTATCGTCCTGATGAAAAGCACCACTTGCCCCATCGCCAACGCAAGCCCCTGAAATCGTGGCATGGGCATCGTCACCCAGCATTTCTATGACGCATTCGTTGCGCGTTAACGCGCCGTTCACCGTCAGTGTGAAAGATTTGAACCGGCTTTCATGGCCCAATCGGGCAAAAATATGGGCGACCGCGCGGCGTTCATGATCGCGACCTTGGGTTCGGATATGGTGAAATGCAGCACCATTGGCGACATCAACCTCAAGCACTTTGTTCAACCGCGCCGCTGCCGGGCCGTTTTCCAAAAGCGTCAGATCGCCGCCGGTTTCGACCCGGATCACATTATGCACCACCGCATCAGCGGTTTCGCTGGTACGCATGTAATGCAGGCTGACCGGTCGCGTCACTTTGCCGGTGACACGAATGACCACGCCCTGTTCGGCGGTCGCGGTATTGAGCGTCGCAAACGGGCGGGCAACCGGGTTTTGGCCGTTTTGTTCCAGCACCCCAAACAAGTCTTTGGCCCAATGAATGTCACGCGCTGCCGCATCTTTCAGCGGTTCAATTTCGATATGATCCATCACCAGTGGGTCAGATTTATCGAGATCGAGCACCCCATCAACGAACACCAGACGCAAACGATCCACATCACAGAAAACCGGCTTTTCGTCGGTGACAAGCAACGCGGCCGGTGTGACCTCGGGGGCGTTCAGCGCGTCAGGCCGGGTGAATTTCCAGTATTCATCGCGACGGGTTGGTAGGCCTTGGGCGTGCAGGCGACCAAGGGCGTTTTTGCGCGCCTCGGTGATCCATTTTCCACCTTTTGGCAGGTCAGCTTCGCGCAAGTCCAACTGTGCGGGTGCTGTTTTTCGGCTCAACGCTGGCATCAGGCCACCTCGGCCAGCAAGTCGGCGTAACCGTTATGTTCAACCTCAAGCGCCAGATCAGGACCACCGGATTTGATGATCTTGCCATCCGCCATGATATGGACCACGTCAGGTTTGATATGATCCAGCAGGCGCTGATAATGGGTGATCACAAGGAACGACCGCTTGCCGTCGCGCAGCGCGTTGACGCCTTCGGCCACAAGTTTCATGGCATCGACATCAAGGCCGCTATCGGTTTCATCAAGGATGCACATCTTAGGCTCTAACATCGCCATTTGCAGGATTTCGTTGCGCTTTTTCTCGCCCCCTGAAAAGCCAACATTGACCGGTCGCTTCAACATATCCGCGTCAATTTTCAGGCTTTTGGCTTTGGCACGCACCAGTTTCAGGAAATCAGCCGCCGAAAGTTCATCTTCACCGCGGGCTTTTCTTTGCGAATTCACCGCTGTGCGCAGGAATGTCATGTTGCCGACGCCGGGGATTTCGACCGGGTATTGAAACGCCAGAAACAGGCCTGCGGCGGCGCGTTCTTCCGGTTCCATATCAAGCAGGTCCATATCATCAAGCGTTGCTGTGCCACCCGTGACCTCGTAACCATTCTTGCCGGACAACACATAAGACATGGTTGATTTGCCGGAACCATTCGGCCCCATGATCGCGTGCACTTCGCCTTCCGGTACCTCAAGCGAAAAGCCTTTGAGGATTTGTTTGTCTTCGTCTTCCAGCTTGACCTGGAGATTATCAATTTTCAGCATTTCGTTTCCTCTTGATGTCTGTTCCTGCCCTGAACCGCTTTGGGTCAGGTCGGTATCTCGTTGTTTTTCACACCTTTGCGGTGCCACCAGCTTGGCCAATCCTCAAAATAGCCCATCTGGCGTATGTCGCCCTGCCCGTCAAAACCGACAAACAGGAATTCGGCAGGGTCGGGAAAACCGTGCCACATGTTCTTTAAAACCCAGGCGCTGTTGCCAAAGCTTTCGGTCACCGCATAGAGGCTGTCGGCCTTTTGGCGCAGCTCTGCACGTAATTCAAACGCCGCTTCTTCGGCGGTATCAGGCACACGCCAGTGCAGCACCGTATCAAGGGCCGTACGGAAGCCTGCCAGTAAGGTATCCGGCAGGTCCGCGTTATCCTGATCTGCGGTGAAGCCAAGGCGCATCTTTCAGCCCACCGTCACAGCGGTGCCGCTGGCCGAGACCATAAGCATGTTGTTAATCACCTCGTAATCCAGATCAACGCCCACAACCGCGTTCGCGCCCTTTTCGACGGCGCGATCTTCCAGTTCCTGAAGCGCTACATTGCGCGCCTTGCCCAGTTCTTGTTCATAAGCGCCCGAGCGACCGCCGACGATATCGGTGATCTGGGCGAAGATATCACGAAACAGATTGGCACCAAGGATCGCCTCGCCAACCACAACGCCGTGGTAGTCGGTGATCTTGCGCCCTTCGATTGAGGGGGTGGTTGTAATGATCATTTTGTCCGTTCCCCCTTTGGGTTGGTGGCGTTACTGCGCCGCATTTCATCCATTTGTTTTTCACGTTCGGCGCTTAAGTTTTCACGGATTTCTTGAAGTGAAATAGGGCCTTTTGGAGTAAGAGACTTCCGAAAGTATTTCAGAACCCCGATCCCGATTGCTGTAGATAGGAAAAGCAATATTAGTATTTTCCAGATTTGCGACAGCCACGTGACTTCTACTACGTTGAAGAAAACCACACCTGCCAAAAACAACATCCCGGCAGCTTTTGAACCTTCTCTGACCCCGCCAAAATGATCGGGGTGGTTCATATCGCGAAGAATTGCTTCATCGTCGTCACCGGAGATACGCATTACCCCACCGACCCCTCAAGCGAGATCGCCACCAGCGCCTGTGCTTCCATGGCGAACTCCATTGGCAGGGCTTGCAGCACCTCTTTGGCGAATCCGTTGACGATCAGGGCCAGTGCGTCTTCTTCGCCCATGCCGCGTTGGCGGCAATAGAACAGTTGTTCGTCGTCGACTTTTGATGTCGTCGCTTCGTGCTCCACACGCGATGAATTGTTGCGCACCTCGATATAGGGCACGGTATGCGCGCCGCAATTGCCGCCGATCAGCAGGCTGTCGCATTGGGTGTAATTGCGGGAATTTTTGGCCTTTGGGTGCATCGACACCAGCCCGCGATAGGTGTTTTGGGCTTTGCCCGCTGATATCCCCTTGGACACGATGCGCGATTTGGTGTTCTTGCCCAGATGCACCATTTTGGTGCCGGTATCGGCCTGCTGCATGTTGTTGGCGATGGCGATTGAATAGAACTCGCCCTGCGACTCATCCCCTCGCAGGATGCAAGACGGGTATTTCCAGGTGACGGCGCTGCCGGTTTCAACCTGCGTCCACATCACTTTGGCCCGATCACCGCGACAATCCGCACGCTTGGTGACGAAATTATAAATGCCGCCCTTGCCCTGTTCATCGCCGGGATACCAGTTCTGAACGGTTGAATATTTAATCTCGGCGTCTTCCAGAATCACCAGTTCAACCACCGCTGCGTGCAACTGATTGGTGTCGCGTTGGGGCGCTGTGCAGCCTTCCAGATAGCTGACATAAGACCCCTTTTCGGCAATGATCAACGTGCGTTCAAACTGGCCGGTATTGTCGGCGTTGATGCGGAAATATGTGCTCAGCTCCATCGGGCATTTGGTGCCTTCGGGGATGTAAACGAAAGAGCCGTCGGAAAACACCGCGCTGTTCAGTGTCGCATAGAAGTTATCCGATTGCGGCACGACCGAGCCGAGGTATTTTTTCACCAGTTCAGGATGATCCTTGATCGCCTCGGAAATAGAACAGAAGATCACGCCAGCCTTGGCCAGTTCATCTTTGAACGTGGTGCCAACCGAAACACTGTCAAATACCGCATCGACGGCCACTTTGCGGCCTTCAACGCCAGCAGTTCCCGCACCTTCGACACCGGCCAGAATCGCCTGTTCCTTAAGCGGAATACCAAGTTTAGCGTAGGTTTCCAACAGCTTAGGGTCAACATCGTCCAGCGATTTCGGCTTTTCCACCATGGATTTCGGCTTGGCGTAATAATAAATGCTCTGAAAGTCGATTTTCGGGTAATCGACCATGGCCCATTCGGGTTCTTCCATCTGCTGCCAGCGACGAAACGCGGCCAGACGCCAGTCGGTCATCCATTCAGGTTCGTCATTTTTTGACGAAATCAGGCGCACGATGTCTTCGTTCACGCCAAGCGGCGCATATTCCATCTCGATATCGGTTTCAAAGCCGTATTTGTACTTTTCACCGACAGACTGCACCGCATCGACCGTATCCTGATCGACGCCTTCTTTCACCTGAACCTTGTCAACAACCGCGCTCATACATTCATTCCTTTACTTGCACTTTCGGCCCCTTTGGCACCAAAGCACATCAAGCCGCGCGTGCGGCGTATCGTTTATAGTGATCAAGCCAAACATCGGCAAATCGCATCACCGCGTCAGGCGACGTATCCGGGCCAATCGACACCCGGATTGCACTGGCTGCTGTGTCTTCGTCATATCCCATCGCCAGCAAAACCTTGCTGGGCTTCACTTTGCCGCTGGAACAGGCCGAGCCTGCGGAAACCGCGTAACCGGCCAAATCCATCTGCATCACCTGCGTTTCGCCCTTCCAGCCCGGAATGGCGAAATAGCTGGTGTTGGGCAGGCGTTTTGCGTCTTTGCCAAAGACCACCAGTTCCGGGGCCTCAGATGCAAGTCTGTCTTCCAAGCTATCGCGCAACGCCTGAACCGGCTGCCAGACACCGTCGTTCAAATCCCGTGCGGCAGCTTTGGCTGCGGCCCCAAAACCAGCAATGCCGACAACGTTTTCGGTTCCGGCGCGCCGCCCCATTTCCTGACCGCCGCCACGGATTTGGGCATGCAGATCAAGGCCTCGCCGGATAACCAGCGCGCCGACACCTTTTGGCCCGCCAGCCTTATGGGCCGACAACAATCCAATATCGACACCGGCCCAGTCAAACCCAATCGGGATTTTGCCAAAGGCTTGCACGAAATCTGACACCAACAAGCCGTATGGCAGCGTCTGGATCACGCCAGTCTCACCATTGGCAAGCTGCAAGGTGCTGTTATCTGGATTAGGAACAGCGACGAGGCCATTGGTATCACATCCTAAATCCGCATCCGTCCACGAAGTCACGCAATCATGTTCAACCATCGCGGATTCCAGATCGCGGGTTCTAAGCGCAAGCGCCGCAGATTCTGTGGCACTGCCGGTAAAGACAATGTCAGACGCCGCCGCACCAAAGGCATCCGCCAATTGGCCGCGCGCTTTTTCGACAATCGCCTTGGCCGCACGACCTTCGCCGTGAACGCTGGACGGATTGCCAACCGCATCCATCGCCTCGATCATCGCCGCGCGGGCCTCAATGCGCAAAGGCGCTGTGGCGTTCCAGTCAAGATAGGTGCGGTTCATGGCTCGTCCACCACATCAAACAAATTTGGCACCGCCGGGCATGGCACCATCTGGTTGTTCACAACATCTGAAAGACGGGCCTGATGCAAAAACACATAGACATGGGCCGACAGCCCCTCCCAAAACCGGTTGGAAACCGATTGCGCCCGCGAACCAGACGACGCACCCGACGCCCCTGCCCCTTTGGCCAGCGCATCCATCGACTCGTCAACGGCGGCTAAAATGTCTGACACCCGTATCGCGTCGGTATTCTTGGCCAAACGGTATCCGCCGCCCGGCCCGCGCACGCTGTCAACGATCCCGGCGCGGCGCAGTTTGACAAAAAGCTGCTCAAGATACGCAAGCGAGATGTCCTGACGCGCCGAAATTTCGCCAAGCGAGATCAGCGCATTGTTGCCGTTCTCGGCCAGATCAGCCAGCGCAATCATCGCATATCGGCCTTTGGTGCTGAGTTTCATGGCTTTTTGACCTCACGCAGAGTTGACGTGCGCCCTCGCACCCCTTAACTCCAATGTCTGATGACAGGGGCTAAACCACCCCTATTTAGAATTGTTCTAGGTTCTCTGAGGGATTTCGTCAAGTATTTGATGGACCGCCCAGAAAACCCAAACCTCCGGAGCCTCGCAACCTATGCCCGAAGTGATTTTTCCCGGCCCAGACGGACGTCTGGAAGGCCGTTACCATCCGCAAAAAGCCAAAGACGCGCCGATTGCGATTGTCCTGCATCCCCATCCGCAATTTGGCGGCACGATGAATAACAAGGTGGTCTATAACCTGCATTATGCGTTTTATAAGATGGGCTTTACGGTGCTGCGGTTCAATTTTCGCGGCGTCGGTCGGTCGCAGGGCGAATATGATCAGGGCATCGGCGAATTGTCAGATGCCGCAGCGGCGCTGGATTACCTGCAAGCCCTGAACCCGAACGCCAAGCATTGTTGGGTCGGTGGGTTTTCCTTTGGCTCGTGGATCGGCATGCAATTGCTGATGCGTCGGCCCGAAATTTCGGGCTTTGTCACTGTTGCGCCGAACGCCAATATGTATGATTTCAGCTTTCTTGCGCCCTGCCCGGCGTCTGGCATTATCATTAACGGCTCGGCCGATAAGATTGTACCGCCCAGCGATGTCGACGCGTTGGCCGACAAATTGCACGAACAAAAAGGCATCACGATCACCCACGAAACCATCGAAGGTGCGGGGCATTTCTTTGAAGATCCCTATATGGATCCGATGATAGACCTGGTGGACACCTATGTGCGCCGCCGGATGACTGAAAACACCCGCTAAAACTTGGCCACGTTGCTGCGGATCAACCGATCCGCGGCGACAAGGTGCCGTTTCGACCTTCGTAATGCAGCTTTAAACGCTGCAATGCGATTCTCAGCACGATTTTGCCGCTTCTGGCGGACCAGCCCATGCGTTTTTCCGCAGCTTCCATGCCTTCCAGGAAACAACAGCATCTGAGCGCGATATCCCCCAACCCCGGCCCGAGATCCTTAAGCGCGGCGGCCACCCGTTCACGCGCCGCCATTGGCCCCTCGGCAGGGCCACTGTCACCGGCAAAACCATCGCCACGCCCTGAGGTCAGGAACCGGTCCCAGTTCTGGGTCACGCGCGGCCCCATCTGCGCCATTTCAAAATCTTCGCGTAACTGTTCACCTGCCTGAATAAGATCGGCGGACAAAAACGGCTGGCCGTCACTGTCTTTGCGACGACCAAGGGCGGTGATCGGGCTTTCCGCCAGATTGTACCGCATTCTTTTTGCAGGCGCGCCACCATTCCCTGCAATTTTGCGTTCACCCCATTCTTTGTGCTGCTCCTGAAACGGATTCTGCGCCTCGGCAAAACCCTGACCATTGGTGGCTGTTTTCGGATCGCGTGCTAAAAACCGTTTCAGCGCGTTTTTGCCAGCCGTGGTAATACGATAAGACGTGATCTTGCCGGTGCGAAAACTTTCAATCCAGTCCTTTAAAGCAAAAGCCTGCGCGATGTGGCGATCGACTACGGCAATGCGCACCGGTTTACCCGGAACGGTTTCGCGCATAATGGCGGCCTTTTCCATTGCCGGCGCGACAATCAAAAACGCCGAGGTTTCACACAGGCGGCGCAGGATACGCCGCGCCTCGGTTTCTATTTCTGAATCAGCGGCAATCCGGGCTTTGGCAGGTGTCTTTGGCATGTGGTTTGAACCTTTCGCATCAACAAAATCAATCATGTGAACCATCGGGCTGGCACCGGTTTCCAAGGCCACAAGCGCGCCATCCACCAGCGGATCATCGCGCTTGGCCTCAAGCCGCTGGACGAATCTGGAAATGGTTGACGCATGCCCCCCGACCTCGCGGGCCAAAGCCCGCATCGAACGCCCATTGCCGGTATGGGCCAGATAGGCACGGGCATCATCCGGCACCCAATCAGGCAGATCGCCAGTATCACAATCGCCCATGGCAAAATTTGAACTGTGTTTCATATTTGGTCCCCCACTGCCAAACAAGCACTCTGCTTAAGGTTGATTGTTTATCAATTCGTTAAAATTGTACGAATTCGGAGTCATTGTTTCCAAAATGGAAACAATGGATCGGAAACCGTACGCAGGTTTCAAAGTTTCGCAACATCCTGAAAGCCCATGCAAAACTGGCCCCACGAAACCAAAAGGAGCCGGAAATGAAGGAATTATTGGACATTTTCAACAAACTACGCCGCCCAAAGATGTTAATTCGGGCGGCGAGGATCGGCAGTTCGGATTTTCGCCGCGACCGCGACCTAAAACGACTTTTGCGGATCATCAGCGTGCCAAAGCCCGGCAAATCCATGACCCGTTTGCTGGCACTTGAACAGGATTTAGAGGAAACAAGGCGCGCAGGTGACGCAACCTATAGTATATCCAAACATGTTGAAATACTGGCGGCCCTCATCGCCGAGGCCAGTTTCCTGACCCGCAAAACCCTGATATGATCCGGTGTGATGAAAGCAAAACCGGGCCAGATGAACGGCCCGGTTCTGTTTGGTTCTACAAAGTTCAACCTATCAGTAAAACGAATCCGGCATGCTGTCTTTGCGGTCGCGGATGAACGCCTTTAGGGCCTCATCCACCGCCGGATCAATCGGCGGCTGGACATATTCCGCCAGCATGTTCTTCACCTTAACCGCCGCCAGCGCCATGGTGTCGCGCGCGCCTTCTTCGTCCCATGTCTCAAACGGTTTGTAATCGAGCACGTTTGAACGCCAGAAAGCAGTTTTGAAATTCGCCTGAGTATGGGCGCAGCCCAGATAATGCCCGCCGGGACCAACCTCGCGGATGGCGTCCATGCCTTGGCCGTTTTCATCAACCTCAATACCGGCAGCCACGGAATGCAGCACACCCAGTTGATCCGCATCCAGCACGAATTTCTCGTAAGATGACACAAGGCCACCTTCCAGCCAGCCACAGGCATGCAGGCAGAAATTGACGCCACCCAGCAAGACAGCGTTCAGCGTATTGGCGGTTTCGTAACCTGCCTGCGCATCCGGAAGTTTCGAGCCACATAACCCACCGCCCGAGCGATAAGGCAAACCCAGACGCCGCGCCAATTGGCCAGCGCCGTACAGGATTTTTGAGGCTTCAGGCGTGCCAAAGGTCGGTGCACCGGAATTCATGTCGATTGAGGTCACAAATGCCCCGAAAATCACTGGCGCACCGGGGCGCAACAATTGGCTGTAGGCGATCCCGGCCAAAGCCTCGGCCAGCACTTGCGTTAGGGTGCCCGCAACCGTGACCGGTGCCATGGCGCCGCCAACGATAAAGGGCGAAATGATGCAGGCCTGATTGTTGCGAGCGTAAACCTCAAGCGCGCCCATCATGATGCTGTCAAAGGTCAGCGGCGAGTTAATGTTGATCAACGAGGTCATCACCGTATTTTGCTGAACGAATTCCTCGCCAAACAGGATGGAGGCCATGGCAACCGAATCCTCGGCCCGGCTGGGTTCGGTGACTGAGCCCATAAACGGTTTATCCGACAGCGTCATATGCGCATAGAGCATGTCCAGATGGCGTTTATTCACCGCAACGTCAGTCGGTTCGCACACCGTCCCACCGGAATGATGCAGCCATTTTGACATATATCCTAGGCGCACAAAGTTCTTAAAATCAGCAATGGTCGCATAGCGGCGGCCACCGTCAATGTCGCGCACGAAAGGCGGGCCATAGACCGGGGCCAGCACCAAGGACTTGCCACCGATTTCAACATTCCGCTCGGGATTTCGGGCGTGTTGTATGAAAGACGACGGGGCGGTTGCGCACAGCTTGCGCGCCAGACCACGCGGGATGTGTACCCGCTCGCCATCTATCCGCGCACCAGCCGCGCGCCATGTTTCCAGCGCCTCAGGGTTGTCGACAAAGGCAACGCCGACCTCTTCCAGCACGGTTTCGGCGTTGTATTCGATGATTTCCAACGCTTCGTCGTTCAGTATTTCGTAGTTCGGAATCTTGCGTTCAATGTAACGCGCTGCTTCCAGCTTGGGGGCCGTGCGTTCTGCGCGACGTGCGGCGCCTCCGCCACTGCGGGACCGACGAGATGAGACAGCTGCTTCTGACATGGTGTTAACCTTTTGCTAACCGGGGCGCAAAATGCCCAAAAAACCGGAGATTTGCTTGTGATACCCCAAGGACAGCCGGAGCAGCGGGGGATTTGCGGCCATTCACAGCGCAAAGCGACATCGCGCGCGTCTTATCGCCCTTGCGCGAATCCCGTGCGCTATTTACAGACCGACCATGAAACAAAGCACCCATGACCGCCTTTTAATCATCGACTTTGGCAGCCAGGTCACCCAGCTGATCGCCCGGCGACTGCGCGAGCTGAACGTCTATTGCGAAATCCACCCCTTTCAGAAAGTCACCGATGACTTTTTGCGCGCATTTGCCCCCAAGGCTGTGATCTTGTCGGGCGGACCCGCGTCGGTCTTTGCCGATGGTGCGCCGATGCCGCCTGCCAGTGTTTTTGAATTGGGTGTGCCGGTTTTGGGCATCTGTTATGGTCAGCAAGTGATGATGCAATGTCTGGGCGGCAAGGTTGAACGGGGTCATGGCACCGCAGAATTTGGCCGGGCTTACGTCACGCCCGAGGCGGCCACCCTGCCCTTACTGGATGGCTGGTTTGCTGAAGGTGATGAACAGGTCTGGATGAGCCATGGCGATCATGTCTCAAAACTGGCGCCGGGTTTTCAGGTTTATGGCACCTCGCCCAACGCGCCCTTTGCGATCACAGCGGACGTTGCGCGCAATTTTTACGCCGTGCAGTTCCACCCTGAGGTGCATCACACCCCGAAGGGCGCTGCGTTATACGCCAATTTTGTCCGTCTGGCCGGGTTTCAGGGCGACTGGACCATGGGCGCCTATAAAGACGAGGCTATTCGCAAAATTCGCGAACAAGTCGGTGATGGCAACGTCATTTGCGGCCTGTCAGGCGGCGTTGATTCGTCCGTCGCGGCGGTTTTGATTCACGAGGCGATCGGCGATCAGCTGACATGTGTGTATGTCGACACGGGCCTGATGCGCATGGGCGAAAGCGACGAAGTCGTCGGCATGTTTCGCGACAACTATAACATCCCGCTGATCCATGCCGATGAAAGCGAGCTGTTTTTGGGCGCGCTGGATGGCCAATCTGACCCCGAAACCAAACGCAAGATCATCGGCAAGTTGTTCATTGATGTGTTTGAAAAACATGCCAAAACCGTGGGTAACGCCAAATTTTTGGCCCAGGGCACGCTTTATCCCGACGTGATCGAAAGCGTCAGCTTTTCAGGCGGCCCCAGTGTTACGATCAAATCCCACCACAATGTCGGCGGTCTGCCCGAACGCATGGATATGGCGCTGGTTGAACCCCTGCGCGAATTGTTCAAAGACGAAGTCCGCGCCCTTGGTCGCGAATTGGGCCTGCCGGAAAGTTTTGTCGGACGGCACCCTTTTCCCGGCCCCGGTCTTGCCATTCGGTGTCCCGGCGAAATCACCCGCGAAAAGTTGGAAATCTTGCGCAAGGCAGATGCTGTTTACATCGACCAGATCCGCAAACACGGCCTTTATGACGAGATCTGGCAAGCCTTCGTGGCCGTCCTGCCGGTGCGCACCGTTGGCGTCATGGGCGACGGGCGGACCTATGATTTTGCCTGTGCGTTGCGGGCCGTTACCTCGGTTGATGGCATGACGGCGGATTATTATCCGTTCAGCCATGAGTTTCTGGGCGAAACCGCGACTCGGATTATCAACGAGGTTCAGGGCATCAATCGCGTGACCTATGATATTACCAGCAAACCACCGGGCACGATTGAGTGGGAATAAGCTTGCCGTAAAACCCGCCCGCCACATGTAAGCGTTTGCCCAAAGACACGCGACAAAACCTAAAAAGCGGTTGCCAGCCAGCGCTTGTTGCTTTTCAGTGCCTCAAGCTATCTGACGGGAACCCCAAGCGTGAGCACATCTCAACCCTTAAAAGCTGCCGCCTGGATGATGGGGGCCGTGGTTTCATTCACGTCGATGGCCGTTGCCGGTCGCGAGGTGGCGCATCAGCTTGATACCTTTGAAATCATGACCTACCGGTCGTTTCTGGGGATTGCGGTGGTTTTGATAGTCGGGGCGGCATCCGGCACATTGGGCCAGATCAACGGGCGAAACATGCGCCTGCATCTGATACGCAATTCCAGCCATTTCATCGGCCAGAACCTGTGGTTTTACGCGGTCACCGTCATCACATTGCCGCAGCTTTTTGCCTTTGAATTTTCGGTGCCACTTTGGGTCGCCCTGTTCGCGCCGTTCTTTCTGGCTGAACGCTTGACGCTCGTTCGTCTCGGCTCGGCTCTCGTCGGTTTTGCTGGCATCCTGATCGTCGCGCGCCCCGATCAACTGGGCCTTAGCCCGGGAATTATCGCCGCAGCCCTGTGCGCACTTGGCTTTACCGGTTCAGCCATTGCCACCAAATTGCTGACGCGCACCCAATCAACCACCTGTATTTTGTTCTGGCTGACGGTCATTCAAGCCGTGTTGGGGCTTGTCTGTGCCGGATATGACGGCGACATCGCCCTGCCAACGGCCGAGACTTTGCCTTGGGTTATCCTCGTCGGTTTTGCCGGGTTGTTTGCCCATTTTTGCATCACCTCAGCCCTGCAAATCGCACCGGCCGTTTTCGTCTTTCCGATGGATTTCGTCCGCCTGCCGTTGGCCGCGACCATTGGCATTTTGTTTTACGCTGAACCGTTTCAGATCACCGTCTTTATCGGTGCGGCAATCATTCTGAGCGCTAATTTCCTGAATATCCGATCAGAACAAAAACAGGTTCAAAAGGCCTGAAAACCGCACTCGGGCGACGCCTCAACCTGAAACAGTCCCCCGCTGACGCTTGGCCTGATCGCTTTCTGTTTGATCCGGCTGGGGAAAATGCGTTAAAGCGAGGCGAATATCGCTAAAAAGAGACACCGGATGTTTTACCAAAACCCACAAAGCTGGAACAGTACCAAGGCCAAAAAAGTGCTGCTTTTTGGCATGTCCGGCTTGGGCAAAACCCATGTTTCAAACATTTTGCGCGAAGGTGGCGACTGGTTCCACTATTCCGTCGATTACCGCATTGGCACGCGCTACATGGGCGAACACATCGTCGACAATTTCAAGGCCGAGGCGATGCGCAATCCGTTTTTGGCGGATTTATTGCGCAGCGATTCCATTTATATCGCCTCAAACATCACGTTCAACAATCTGTCACCGCTGTCGACCTATATGGGCAAGCCGGGAAATCCCGATCTTGGCGGCATTCCTTTTGCCGAATACCAACGCCGTCAGGAACAGCACCGGCAGGCCGAGATCGCCGCCCTTTTGGATACCGTACCGTTCATTGATCGGGCCAAGGACCTTTATGGTTATGACAATTTCGTCTGTGATTCTGGCGGTTCCATCTGTGAAGTTGTGAACCCCAATGACAAAGACGACCCGGTTTTGACCGCTTTGTCTGAAAACCTGCTGATGGTCTGGATCGAAGGCGACGAAGATCACGCCGATAAACTGGCGGCGCGGTTTGATAAAGCCCCCAAACCGATGTATTTCGGGGCGGATTTTCTGGAAACCCTCTGGACGGATTTTCGCAATGAAAACAACCTGTCAGAGGCCGAAGTTGATCCTAATTCCTTCATGCGTTGGGCCAATCGACGGACATTAGCGCACCGCCTGCCGATTTACCGCGCCATGGCCCAAAACTGGGGCGTGACGGTCACCGCAGATGACGTATCTGCGATAAACAATGCCGAGGATTTCGAGCGAATGATTGGCCGCGCCCTTGATGCGACCTGACTGCACGATTATCTGAACCCTCTGCAAACGAGATCTGAACATGCCGATTAAGCTGCCTTCAACCCTGCCCGCCTATGATATCCTTCAAAAAGAAGGCGTTATGGTGATGTCGGACGCACAGGCCGCGCGTCAGGATATCCGCCCTTTGCAAATCGGGTTGCTAAACCTGATGCCGCGCAAAATTCAAACCGAAACCCAGTTCGCCCGCCTGATCGGCGCGACGCCGCTTCAGATTGAACTGACTTTGATCAAGATGAGCGAACATCAGTCGCGCAACACCTCGGCTGAACATATGGACAGTTTTTATCAGACTTTTCAGGATGTTAAGCACCGTAAATTCGATGGCCTGATCATCACAGGCGCGCCAATTGAGCATCTGCCGTTTCACGACGTGACCTATTGGACCGAAATGACCGAGGTGATGGACTGGACCCAGACCAACGTGCATTCGACCTTTGGGGTGTGCTGGGGCGGCATGGCCATGATGAACCATTTTCACGGCATCGATAAACATATGCTGGATCACAAAGCGTTCGGCTGTTTTCGCCATCGCAATCTGGCACATGCCTCGCCTTATCTGCGTGGATTTTCTGATGATTTCGTCATTCCCGTCAGTCGCTGGACCGAAATGCGGCAAGCCGAGATTGACCGTGTTGACGCAATGGTAACACTTTTAGGCTCTGATGAGGTTGGCCCCTGTCTGGTTGAGGATGCGGCGCATCGTGCGCTCTATATCTTCAATCATTTTGAATATGACAGTGACACATTAAAACTGGAATATGACCGCGACATCGCTGACGGGACACCGATCAATGTGCCGATGAACTATTATCACGACAATGATCCGGCCCAAGCGCCCGACAATCGCTGGCGCAGCCACGGGCATTTGTTATACGGCAACTGGATCAACCAGATCTATCAGACCACGGATTTTGATCTGTCTGTTATCGGCACCAACAAGTCCCGTCATGCCGTGACCAAGGTCGACGCGGATATCGGATGAGCAGTCGCTCGGTTTTTGCTGCCGGGCCGATTGCCGCTGTCACCGGGCTTGGCCATCTCAGCCGCCGCAAAGCGGTCGAGGCTGAGCGGACACACCCGCCTATCGGGGATTTCGTCACGATTGATGGTGTCAAAGTGCATTATACCCGCCAAGGCAGCGGCCCGACGCTGATCCTGATCCACGGGGCTGGCGGCAATTTGCGCGATTTCACCTTTGCGCTGGCCGGTAAAATGGCCAAAACCAATGATGTGATCGCCTTTGATCGCCCGGGCCACGGATATACCGGCGTGCTGCATCATCGCGGCGAAAGCCCGCTGGAACAGGCGCAATTGCTGCACCGCGCCGCGCAAAGCCTTGGCGTGACGCATGTGGCCCTATGCGGATACAGTCTTGGCGGTGCGGTTGCCCTTGCCTGGGCGCTTGAAGAACCTGATTTCGTCAAAGGGCTATTGCTGATCTCAGCGGTCAGCCATCCCTGGCCCGGCGGTGTTGGCCTGTTGTTCAGTGCTGCGGCCCATTCGCTGACGTCGCATTTTGTCATTCCGCCGATTGCCGCTTTCGCGCCTGAAACGCTGGTGCGGGACACATTGACCTCGGTCTTCAGACCGCAGGACCCGCCAAAGGGATATCTTGAATATATCGGTGCCGGGCTGTCGTTGCGCGCCCATACGGTGCGGGCAAATACCCGGCAGGTGGCGCGTTTGCGCCCGCATGTCACTGCGATGTCCACACGTTATGCCAGTCTGAAAATGCCGGTTGAAATCCTGTTGAAATCCTGCATGGCACCAAGGACCGGACGGTCTATGCCACGTTGCACGCGCACAGGCTGGCCCATGAAATTTCAAACGCCACCTACACCCGCCTGCCCGGCGTCGGACACGCCCCGCATCATCACAGCCACGCCGCGATCCTTTCCGCCCTTGCCCGGCTCAATATATTGCACTGAGGCCGACAAGTGCGCATATAAGGTGAAGTTCTAAGGAGTAGTGAATGGCCAAATCCGCCCCAGACCTGCCGTTTGACGGCGAAATCTCGCGGTTTTATCGAGAGGATGCGCCTGCTGAAATGCGCGCCGCCATCAAAGGCGCCAAAAAGGATGACATCCTGTCAGACGACTATCCTTACGCCGAGCGTTGGGAATTGGATGAATACGAGGACTTGCTCGAAAAGTTGCAGATTGAACTGGTCAAGCTGCAATCTTGGGCCAGCGCCAGCGGCGCCCGCATCGCGGTGGTGTTTGAAGGTCGCGACGCTGCCGGTAAAGGTGGCACGATCAAACGGTTCCGGGAATTTTTGAACCCGCGTTCAGCCCGGGTCGTCGCCCTGTCCAAGCCATCAGACAAGGAACGCAGCCAATGGTATTTCCAGCGTTACATCAACCATCTGCCAGCAGGCGGTGAAATCGCGTTTTTCGATCGGTCTTGGTACAATCGCGGTGTGATCGAACATGTTTTTGGCTTTTGCACACCCGATCAACGCGAACATTTCTTTGCTCAGGTTAATCCGTTCGAGGAAATGCTGGTTGATGAAGGCATTCAGTTGTTCAAGATTTGGCTGAATGTTGGGCCAACTGAACAGCTAAGACGTTTCCTAAAGCGTGAAAGTGATCCGCTTAAGCAATGGAAACTGTCCGGCATCGACGTCAAAGGCCTGTCGAAATGGGACGCATATTCGGGTGCGATTGGCGAAACATTTGCGCGCAGTCACACCGCATCGGCCCCCTGGACCATCATACGATCCGACGACAAGCGACGCGCCCGTGTTGCCGCCATTCAATCGGTGTTGTCCCAGATCGACTACGACCGCAAAGACACAACGATTGTCGCCGCCCCTGACAACAAAATTTGCGGAGGCCCCGATCTCTGGCATGTCTAGACGCGGTTATCATCATGGCAATCTGAAACAGGCGCTGGTTGACGCGACCCTGATCCTGATCGAGGAAAAGGGCCCGCAAGGCTTCACCATGGCCGAAGCTGCCAAATCCGCAGGCGTGTCACCGGCGGCGCCATACCGGCATTTTTCCGGCAAAGAAGACATGATCGCAGAGGCCGCCAAGCAAGGTTTTGAGATTTTCGCCGATCTGATGGAATTTGCCTATCGTCGGGGGGCGCCATCGGCACTGGCCTCGTTTGAATCAACCGGGCGGGCCTATCTGGCCTTTGCGCGCAAACATCCCGGCCACTATATCGCGATGTTTGAAAGCGGATTGCGGATCAACGCCGACCCGGCATTGGCGCTGGCCTCGGGCCGGGCGATGTCTGTGCTTAGCCGCGCAACCGAAGAATTGATGGCCCGCCTGCCCGTTGAAAAACGCCCACCCGCCACAATGGTCACCCAGCATATCTGGGCCATGAGCCACGGCGTGGTGGAATTATTCGCCCGTGGCGAACCCGGCGCGCGTGCCCCATTCACGCCTGAGGATCTGTTGGAAACCGGTATCGGTGTTTATCTACGCGGCCTTGGTATTTTGACCGAAGATAAATAGGCGTAAAAACAACAACTTAAGGTTTTGTGACGCTTTAATGTAAATATAATTCACATTTTTCCTTGCATTTGTCCCCGACCACCCCACATAAACAATGTAACGAACATTAACATACCAACCAAAACACAGAGGAGTACCTAAATGAGTTCTGTCGCAACCTGGCCTTCCAACGCACAAACATGGCTGGATGAACGTGGCAAAGGCGCGTGGATCGCCGCTATGGTTCTGGGCTTTATTTTCATCTGGCCTGTTGGTCTCGCCCTTCTATTTTACATGATCTGGAGCAAACGCATGGGTTCAATGTCCCGAGGCTGCGCAAGCCGCCGTCACCGCCATCACCACTCTTTCCGTTCAACCGGCAACGTCGCCTTTGACAGCTACAAAGAAGAAACCCTGAAACGGCTTGAAACCGAACAGGACGCCTTTCAGGCCTTTCTTGACCGTCTGCGCGAAGCCAAAGATAAAACCGAGTTCGACCAGTTCATGGATGAACGCTCGACCAAGGCAAATCCTGTTGACGAAACGGTCGCCGAAGCAAACTAAGCCCGGCAAACCCGATACAGACAGATGTTATGGGCCGCACAAGTTGTGGCCCATTTCTATTGGCGATTGTCCATTAACCAACCCGCTCGAAAAACAGTTGTTGCATCGCAGCAGGTTTGGTAATCTTGGGTAGTTCT
>JAJFIC010000029.1 GCA_021775315.1 Paracoccaceae bacterium | reverse complement strand
CGCCCAAAACCTCCGCAAACTAGCCAAGATCTTTCCTGCACCGCAGCAAACGCGAAAAGCCTGACAGGAAAGGTGCTTACGACGTGCTTAGCACACCGTTTTCTGCACCCGCAACACGTTGTTTTTCCACAGAATTGGCGGGAGACGGACTTTCGCTGCGACTGCGAGCCAACTATGTCTCGACTTTGAAAGCCGACATCCACTTTAGAGTGAAACGGGAGTTTTCTCTGCGCTGCCGCATGACCGCTGGGATCCCCGAAGTGCAAGATGCTGCGCAGAGTTCGAACTGGTACTTTGCGTAAATAGCTGCCGTCGTCCATCAAAAGTTCTGTTCAAACTGGTCGCTATTTTTTTGGTCTGCTTCAGTCGAAAAATTTAACAATGTCACCATTCCCCATTTTGTTTGGCACCAAGGGTTCACCTTTTACGGCTTGCTAAGCGGATAGGCCCCGGTCGTTTCAAGCGAAGCGCAATTATCGTCTATCGGGATTCGTCCAAAACCGAGGGAGATTAGTGTTCTGTGACCAAAGGGCGTTTTGCCCGTCAAGGGTGCTCTAGATGCCTTTCCGAGGGCGACTTGCCATGAGTAAGTCGTTGAGGAGAGACCGATTGTTGATCCCTGGAAGCTTTCAAGTAGCCACGTGGCTCACATCCTTATCAGGCGAGTAGATATCCAGGATATTCCAATGCCCAGTTGTCGGCGTTGGATTGTTGATCATGGCCACATCCAGAACGGTCGGCCTGCCACTCGAGATGGCTGCCTCCAATGACGGCAGCAAGTCATCTGCGGATGACACTCGCACTCCTTCCGCGCCATATGCCTGCGCGATTTCCGCGTAGCCCGGACCATTGGTCGGTGCATCTGGAGTGCCGGGGAAAGTCGTGCCGTAGGTCAGGCCGTAATGCGCTTTTTGCAGGCCAGCGATGGTGCCGAACGCGTTGTTGTTCATGACCACCCAGATGATGCCTAGGCCAAGCTCAACGGCTGTCGCCAACATAGACGGGTTCTGGCCAAAACCACCGTCCCCGACCAGCGAAAGAACCACGCGATCAGGGGCTGCCAGCTTTGCACCAATTGCAGCCGGAGGGCCAAAGCCCATCGTCGCAAAACCACCCGGCGTCAGGATTGAACCCGGCGTCAGGATGTCAAATTGCTGACCAACCCCGTTCTTGTTCCAACCAACATCGGTGGTAATGATCCCGTCATCCGGCAGAGCCCGACGCACATCCGCAAGGATACGTTCTGGCATCATAGGGAAGGCCGCACTTTCCGCCATCTCGCGGTTGCTTTCTTTGAAGCTCACACGGAAATCGGCGACTTCAGACGCTTTTTCGGGTCGCTTGAATCCGTCCGGATACATTTCGCGCGCCACACGGTTTAGCACCTTAAGCGCCGATTTTATATCTGCAACCACGCCAATTTCGGTTGGATAGTTGCGCCCAATTTCCGACGGTTCAATGTCGATATGAATGACCTTGGAGCCGGGAATGTTGAAGGTATAGCCCGGATACCAGCTGGAACAATCCGCCTCTTTAAAGCGGGTGCCGGCGGCAAAAATCCAGTCGGCATTCAAACAGGCCTGGTTCACTAGCGATGTGCCCCAAAAGCCCGTCATCCCCATAACCATCGGATGATCATCGCGCATACAGCCCTTGCCCATCAGCGAATGCGCAACCGGGATCGCCATGTGATCCACGAACGCGGTCAGGTCATCAGACGCTTTGGCCAGCAGAATACCGCCACCGGCATAGATCACCGGATTTTCTGCCGCAGCCAGTGACGTCACGATCTGGCGTGCGGTTTCGTCGTCAATCGACGGTTTGACCAACGTGCGCGTGTTGTCTTTGATCCGCTCAAACGTATCTGCCGAAATCACCTCAGAAAAGATATCCATCGGCACATTGACCAGAACCGGGCCGGGTTGGCCGCTTTCGGCCAGATGAAAGGCCTTTTCCAATATCTCGGCCATTAAATCAGCACGATCAACCCGCCAAGCGCGTTTCACGAATGGGCGATAGATTTCCCATTGGGCGGCATCGGCATGCAGGTTCACTTCCTGATGGGGATGCTTGCCGTAGTAATGCGTCGGGATATCCCCGGCGAGCACCACCATCGGAATGCAATCCATCGCGGCATTTGCGACCCCGGTAGCGCAGTTTGTCAGCCCCGGAGAGAGATGAGACAATACCACCGAGGCCTTGCCAGTCACCCGTGCATAGGCATCGGCTGCGTGGCTGGCGATTTGTTCGTGACGCACCGTCACAAAATCAATCGGGCTTTCGGCCAAAGCCGCAAGGACCGAGATGTTGGTATGACCGCAAAGACCAAACACATGTTTCACATCGCGCCGTTCCAGAAAATCGACGACATGTTCGGCGACCGTTTTTTCGGTGCCAGTGACTGCCAGATCCTTCATTGCGCTGTCTCCTGTCCGTAAAATTCACCGAACAGTTCCTCTTCCGAAGGGCGATCCTCTGGAACTGGGCGGCTGACCCAAGTGTAATTCATCATGTGTTTCATGCTAACGTTTTCGTTGGTAATGTTGCCGCCCCAGATGCCACAACCCAGCGAGCTGGTCATCGGCATGCCGTTGGTCCACGCACCTGCATTGGCCTTGGACTGTGGCTGGCGCACCATCATGCGGCTGACCGGTGCCAAACGAGCCAGCGCGTCGATGTTATCGTCATTATGGCTGTATATACCGCAGGAATGGCCCTTGCCGCCGACATTGTAGATCGCGCTGACCGTTTCCAGCGCGTTGTCAAAATGGTCAAACTGATACAGCGCCATCAGTGTTGTCAGTTTCTCGCCTGAAAACTTGTGCTGCTTGCCGATTTGGCCATGGTTATCAACCATCAGGAATTTGCGGTCTTCGGGAATGCTGAACCCGGCCACTTCGGCGATCTGTTGCGGTTTACAGGCAATCGTCGGGAATGTGCGGTTGCCCTTTTCATCCCACATCGCCTTTTGCAGCTTTTCTTTTTCTTCTTCGCTGCACAGATAGCCGCCTTCGGCCTCAAGCGCTCTGACCATATCGTCATAAATAGATTTTTGGATGATGATGTTGCCATCCGCCGAACAGCCCGAACCGAAATCCGATGTTTTGGAAACGCGGGTGTTTTGGGCAGCAATCGCGATGTCTGCGGTTTCATCGATGACAATTGACGAGTTACCTGCGCCAACTCCATAGGCAGGTTTACCTGAACTATAAGCGGCTTTGACCATCGGTTTACCACCGGTTGCCAGCGTCAGATCACAGACTTCCATTAGGTGCTGCGTCATTGGGATCGACGGCTTGCGGATCGACTGGAACAAATCCTCTGGCGCGCCAACGGCGCGGCAAGCCGCCCGCATAACTTCGGTCATTTCAAATGTCGTCTGGGCGGTGCGTGGGTGCGGTGAAAAGATAACCGCGTTCCGCGCATTGGCTGCAGAAACCCCAGTCACAGGCGGGGTCATCGCCGGATTGGTCATCGGGATAAGTGAGGCGATAACACCAGCAGGTTTGGCATATTTCACCAGACCACGCGCTTCGTCCACTTCAACTACACCGGTCGATGGGGTGCGCAATACATCGCGCAAAACCATGTGGATCTTGAACCGCTTGCCGGGACGACCTTCGCGGTCACCGATTTCGCTTTCGTCCACGCCTTGTTTGGCCAAACGCGTAAAGGTTTCTTCGTTACCAGCATACCAGGCAATCGCCTGTGCCAGACGATCCAGATCCTTCTGGCTCCAGTCTTCAATCTCAGCCATTGCCGAACGCGCGCGTTCCATCATGTCCGCAACCAAATTGCGTTCTTCCTCGGTTAGTTCTCGAGCCATTGGGGCTTTCCTTTAAGGTGTTTTAAGCGGTTTAAGATTTTCAGGCCGCGATTTGATCGATATTGCGACGGTGAGACCTGGCAGATCCGAATGTCTTTTTCGCGTGTTGCAGACAACGGCGGGCGTGTTCTTCGTATCCCAGTTCTTCAATCCGGGCCTTGTTAGGTAGTTCTATCGAATAATCGACCGGCGGCATGCGCTCGATGATTCCCGTGAAATCGATCCACCCTTCGCCGGGATAAAGCCGCGCATCGCGGGCCAGTTGGATCATCCCTTCACGCGTGTCGGCAATGCCGGGCAAACAGTCAGAGATATGCAGAAAATGAAACAGCTCACTTGGGACATGCAGAAGTTCACCGATATCAACACGCGACAAGTGCAGATAAAGTGTATCAACCAGGATGCCGCCATTGGGACGATCCGCTGCGCGCACGATATCAAGCGCTTCATCAAGGGTGCGAATACGTGAAAAGCTGGGGAATTCAAGATCAACCGTGATCCCGTAAGGTGCCGCTAGTTCACAGGTTTCCGAATAGACATCGATCAGAAAGTTCCGGTCGTCACGCGTGTTGGTCCAGGCTGACATAATCATGCGCTTAGCCCCAAGCTCACCGCCCAATTCCAACGCCGCCTGATAGGAGCGAGGGTCGACATCTTCGGTGATCCGGGCAAGCTCAACGTCCAGAACTTTAAGCCCAGTTGTGGACAACGCCGTCTTTGTGGCCTGAACGTGCGCCGTGTCGATTGGAGATTGCGAAAATTCGCCCGGCACATGCATGGGAATGAAACGGGGGCTTACAGCGTCATATCCCGCACGCGCGGCGATATAGACCAACTCAGGTGGCGTGGCACCAATCAGCGTTAGATGAGCCAGTGAATAGCGGCTGCAGATGTCGCTCTCATTTGCATTCTTGGGCATTACACGGGCTCCAGAATCACTCTGACAGAGTTGTTAAATTAGGATGTATTGCAAAATATATGATATTTAAAGAAATATCAACTATTGAATCCGATCTTTTGCTGCGAACCTGTTGCCAGCCCAAAGGCGTGCTTGGGTTCGAGCATATTCACGGTTTAAACGATCACCTCTGATATGCGTCCGACGTCCGCCAACTAAGACTGATCCGAAGGTGGCGTCGGTCAGCTTACACAGTTTAAAGGCGGATATGACTAACACGGTCGCTGCCGATTAGACTGGCCCAAAAGGATTTTGGGCTACTATTCTAGGTCACTTTTTGGTTCGTAAAGTGGCAGGTATTTTGGCGGCATGGGCCCTTTGTTCCGCCCGCCCTGATTCATCTGTTCCCACGCATGGGCAAGCGCACCCACAGAACGGGACAGGCAGAAAAGACCGCGCGACAATGGTGCGGGAAAGCCCAGCTCGCAGAAAATCACCGCCGTCGCCCCGTCGATGTTCATGGCAATCGCCCGACCACCGCGTTGGACGCCAAGTTCTGCCTGAACCGCTTCGCCAATCTCGGCAAACCGACCGCTGACCGTGCCCGCACTTGCGGCCTGGCGTACAAGTTCCATTAGGCGTGGGGCGCGCGGGTCAACCGGTTTGTGAAAGCGGTGACCAAAGCCCGAAACGATCTTTCCATATTTTGCGCGCCAGTCATCCAGACCCGTCTTCACAGCGTCGTCCAACCCCTGGCCGTCATCCATCTTCGCGGCAATCCCATAATACAACTCGGCGCATTGTTCGCCAGCCCCACCATGTACATCACCCAGCATATTAACCGCTGTTGCCATTGCATTGTTCAATCCAACGCCACAAGTTGCTGCCATGCGTGCCGCTGCAATTGAAGGGGCCTGCGGGCCGTGATCAACCCCAGCCACCAGCGCGGCTTCAAAAAGACGTGCTTCGTCTTTTGAGGGCATGCCCCCCGCCACCATCAGCCAGATCATCTGTGGGAAGGACACGTTCCCAATCAGCTCTTCAATCGGTTGGCCGCGAAAAGCGATTTTACCCGGTTCCATGTCAATGATCGACGTGCGCCACCAATGGCGGATTGCATCGGAATCGTTTTGCTCGCTCATACGTTCTGCGCCTCCGATGCGCTGTTTTTGGCTTCAAGAAGGGTGTTGAAACTCGCCACCATCCGCGTGGCATCGGCTTTGTGCCCGGTGATCAGCTCAAAAGCCGAAACCGCCTGAAGAATTGCCATGCCCGAGCCGTTCATGACACGGCAGCCGTGCTGTTTCGCGATGGCAAGAAGCTTCGTTTCCAAAGGGAAGTATACGATATCGGCAACCCAGGTTTGCGGTGAAATATCTGCAACATCAATTGCAACCCCGGGATGTCCCATCATTCCAACCGGTGTCGCGTTGACCACGCCTCGCAGTGTTTGGAAATCAATCACGGCAATTTCAGGCGCCGTTTTAATGTTCGCCTCGGGCCGAACCGCGCAGAGCAGATGGGCCAACTTTGCGGCGTGTTCCTTATTTCTGTCGTGAATAGTCAATTGCTGCACGCCCTGATCGATCAAGCCAAGAGCCACCGCGCGGCCCGCCCCGCCGGCACCGATCAAAAGAACATGCTCAAGTGATGCGCCATGCAGATATTGCCGCAGCGCGGAACGAAAGCCGACATAATCGGTGTTGTGGCCGATGGTTCCCGCATCTCCGAAAGTAATCGTATTCACCGAACAAAGTTCACCGGCAGAGCCTGACAAAGTGTCGGCAATTGCCGCCGCCTCAAGCTTGAACGGATGTGTGATATTCAGCCCGGTATAACCATCAGCCAGGGCCTTTTCGATGATGTCGGAAAGAGGCATACCGAGATATGGGGCTTGCGCAGAATCAAATAGGTCATACTGATAACTCAACCCTTGCGCACACCCTTCGGCCTCATGCATGGCAGGGGTCAGGGAACAGCTAATGCCTTCACCTATCAGTGCCGCCTTCATTGTCTTGGCATCCCGGTCGGGCGCAGATGTTTCATTTGCGCGGCCAAACGAACTGGTGCGTTTCGGGCTCCATATCCCTGATAACCCCCTTTTCGCTGAACGATCTCAAAAAAGAAGCCGTCAAAAATTGGTACACTGTAGATCTGGAAATATTCCGCACCGTCGCGTAGCGTGTAAAGGATGTTGCAAGCTTTCATCTGATCGACAACGGCTTCATCCAGACTGAATGTCGCTTTTAGATCATCATAGTAGTTTGGCGAAATCTCCAATCGCTGAAACCCGGCAGTATCCAAATGGGCAGAGGTTTCAAATATATCGTCGGACAACAGCGCGATATGCTGCACGCCAGCGCCAAACCGATCAGCCAGAAATGACCCCGCAAATGTACGCCGGGATTCAGCCCCGTTTAAGTTAAACCGGACCTCGCCCTCTGGGCTTTCGATCACTTGAGAGTGGACCACGCCCGACGGGTCGGCCACGTCAACAATCGAAGATTTTTTCATGTCGAAAGTCGAAATGAAATACAACATCCAGCTTTGCATTTCCTCGTATTTCATCGTCTGCGCGATATGATCGATCCGGCGCAGCCCGGCTGGTGGCGTCGCTTCAGTTTTGGCTACCGGATCAAATTCAATATCCCAAACCCTGTGCAAATCAGACTTCTCATCAATGAAGTGAATGACGTTTCCACCAACGCCACGTATCGCCGGAATGTCCAGTTCACCTGTTCCAACCGGTTGTGAAAACACAGGAGCCCCAAGGGCTGAAGCCCGCTCAACCGTTGTTTCGGCATCCTTCACCCGAAGGCCCATGTCACAAACCGACGGGCCGTGGCTTAGAAAAGCGGAATGGGCAAACCCTTCCTTTTCGGTATTTACTACAATGTTAACAGCACCCTGTCGCCACAGCTCAACCGATTTTGAAACGTGGCGTCGCTCCATCCGAAAACACAGTGTAGACAACATGTTGGTCAGTATTGCGCCGCTTTTTTCGTCGCAGGCAAATTCAAGAAACTCAAAGCCGGTTGCGTGAATGCGTTTTGGCAAGTGTGGAACGTCGAATGTTAAACTGGGGTCCGAGCGGGAAACTTCGTCCAGTAGGTTCACCAGCGCACGGTACCCGTCTGTCGCAACCGCAGACGATGCCCCTTGCCCCGCCGTGTCACCGATACGCGCGACTGACCAAGCCCCGGTGTAGCCACTTTTGGCGATAATTCGCGCAAACCCTGCCAGGTTCAATCCACCTTGTCCGGGCAACATGCCGAAATGGCGTTTCAAATGACGAATGTCGTAGTCCAGTTTTGGGGCATCTGACAACTGCACATGGAACACTTTATTGCCGGGAATATCCCTTAGACGGGCAGGCTTGGAGCCATCTGCCAAACTAAAAAAACTGTTCAGGGCCAGACCAAAATTTGGGCTGTCGACGGCTCGTACCAGCTCAAGCGCTGCCATTTCTGTTTGCACATGGCGCGCCCACGGTAAGGCGAGATAGGCAATTCTCAGGCTGCGTTTTGCAGCTCGCGAAGCAAGTTCCGCCAGATCCGCCTTGATTTGTAAATGATCGCCAGAAGCATCCGGATGAGTGGACGAGCCAACAAGCAACAGGTCCGCGCCAAGCGCGTTCATCACGTCAAACTTGCTTTCAAGTCGGTCAAATGTATGCGTGCGTAAAACCCCTGATAACCCCTCAAAATCGTGAAAGGGTTGTAGCAACGTGATCTTCAAACCGAGACTTTCGGCCAATTGCCGGGCATCCTCAGCCGATCCCGCAAACCCGGTAAAATCCGGCTCAAAAAGTTCGATACCCGTGAAACCAGCTGACGCGATAGCACTAAGCTTGCTTTCAAGGTCACCAGGAACCGAAGTTGTCGCGATCGTAAGAGTCATTTTCGTTGCACCAAAATTTCCGGTTTAAGCCGTCATTGACTTCAACGTCCGATTGCTAACCCTGATACCCCAACAAGCGCGGCAGCCAGAGTACGATATCGGGCATAAGTATCATGATAAGAAGTGCGATAAGCAACGCTGCGAGGAACGTCCAGATTTCACTGATGATTTCTTTCAGTGGAATTCCGGTGACCGCGTTGATGACAAACAAAAGTATGCCGTAGGGTGGCGTAATCAGCCCGATCATGGAGTTGACGACGATTAGAACACCGAAATGCACCAGATCAATACCCATCTCGCGGGCCGTCGGGATGAACAGCGGAACGATTACCAGAATAATTGTGGTGGCATCCAACACACAACCGAGCAGCAGAACCAGCAAGTTAACACCCAACAGGAACACCAGCGGTGAAACGTCCAATCCAGACAACAGCCCGGAAATCGATTGCGGAATGCCTTCGGAAATCACAATGAAGTTCAAGATGAATGCGCCACCAATCACCACCCCGACCGCCGCCGAAGATCGAGCGGAGTCCACGAACACGTGGTAAAGAGATTTCAATGTGAGCGCGCGGTAAAACAGACCGGCCAACAATAGTGCGTAAAGTGCGGCAACTGCGGCGGCTTCGGTTGGTGTCGTTTTGCCGCTGTAAATACCCCAAAGCAAGATCGCGGGCATCATCAGGGCTGGAAAGGCGCGCGCCGTGGTCTTGGGTAATTCATTCAAAGGCACAGGGGCCTCCAATGCAAACCCACGCTTTTGCGCCAGATAGAAGTTCATCGCCATCAGGACCACACCCATGACCAGCCCCGGAACGATACCAGCAAAAAACAGGAACCCTATCGATTGATCTGACACCAAAGCATAAAGAACCATCGGAATTGACGGTGGAATAATTGGTCCAATCGTGGCCGAAGCTGCGGTGATCGCAGCAGCGTATCCCCGACTATAGCGGCCATCCTTGGTCATCATCTCGATGATAATTTTGCCAATCCCGGCGGCATCGGCCACGGCTGATCCTGACATGCCTGAAAATATCAAACTAGCCACCACATTCACGTGACCAAGGCCACCGCGGAACCGGCCCACGGCCGCCACACAGAACTGCAGCAAGCGGTCGGAAATCGTGCCGGCGTTCATGATGTTGGCTGAAACAATAAACAGCGGAACCGCAAGCAGGATGAAGCTTTTGAATATCCCTTGAATGATCTTCTCGCCAGCCAACGCGATGTCAAAACCGCCCAGCCCCAGATAAACCAGCGACGCAATGATGATCGAATAGCCAATTGGCGTGCCAATTCCGGCCAGACCAAACAGCGTGACCAACATTAAAGCAAGTTCCATACTCATATCGCGTCATCCCCGTGCTTAATCGCTGGTCCGTCGGCCTCGTGACCGGGAATTTCGTGATCTGAGTCAGGCGGTCCGTTGCGCCAGACGTCGATGAACCGCCACAAGTAACGGATTGAAATCGCGACCATGAAAATCGCGTAGACTGAAAATACTGTGCGCAATGGGATTTTAGCCTTGTCCAACCCCGGTATACCCCAACCAGCAAACGGGTTCTTCAAAGTTGTTGCGCTTCGGATTTTCATCCAGTCGATGTAATCCCACGTCGCAGGAAGCGACCACATCATCGCAATAATCACGGCCGCGGCTGAAAACATCGCAAGGATCTGACGGATGCGCCGAGGGGCTGCCAGATAGAATATGTCGAATGTCACATGATCCCGGTCGCGAACGATGAAGGCGCAACCAAAAAAGACAATCCAAAGCCAGAGCAAAAGCAACAGTTCGATCGTCCATCGCAATGGCTCGATCTCAGACATGTAATTTGAAACAAATTCGATCGGTATGGACGGCGCTAGTTTTGACGAATAGCGCGTCGCGATCTGAAGTAGGAAAATAACAAACATCGCCGCGAGCATTGCCGCGGCGATGAATTCTGCGCCGCGGGTGAACCATTTCGTAAAAAACTTCATATCAGGTCCACCCGTGGCTAGCTTTTAGCGATTTTAATTACCAAGCGCGTTGATTTCTTCCAGAACACCTTCGGGCCAGCTTGCGGCAGCCTCTGAGCCTACATACTGCGCTTGAACGTGGGTCCGGAATGCTGCCAGATCAGGAGTGTAGATTTCAACACCCTGCGAACGAATGAAATCAGCAAGGCTGTTTTCTTTGTCCAACTGCTTCAGACGACCATAAGCGGCGGCGGCATCTGCTGCGCGCTGAACGGTCATTTTCTGATCAGCAGAAAGACTATCCCAAGTTGCTTTTGAGAAAGCAATATAGTTCAGGTCAACCAGGTGCGCTGTCATAGCGATCTGCTTGGTGACTTCGTAGAACTTCTTGTCAACAACAGTTGGCAATGGGTTGTCTTGACCATCAACAGCACCGGTCGACAGAGCTGTGTAAACTTCCGAAAATGCCAGTGGCGTTGGCGATGCGCCAAGGGCGGCTCCCAGAAACTGCCATGCATCAGTACCCGGCATACGCAGATTGATACCTTTCAAGTCAGCAGGCGTGCGAACGTTCACTTCTTCCCGGGTTTGACGCAGATTCACGTGGCGGCGGCCAAGATACATAACCGAAAGCAGTTTAACGCCAAGCTCGTCTTCTACTTTTTGCTTGAACGGGTCCATCAATGGGTTGTTAAACACACGGACCTGATGCGCCGCGTCCTGATGAACGTAGCCGGTCGCGAAGATCGAAAACTCAGGGAAGAACTGCGCCAGCTCCTGAGCGGATGCGATCGACATGGTTAGGTTGCCACGGCTGATGGCCTCGAGCTCAGTGCCCTGCGCGAACAACGTTCCGTTATAACCAGGCTTGTAGTCGGCGAAACTGGCAATCATCGGCGCAAACACTTCTGCCATTGCAGCCGAACGCTGGTCCGATTCCGAACCGGATGTCGCCAAGGTGAATTCCATATCTGCCGCAAAGCTTGGCATCGCAGTACCGGCAACCATTCCGGCTGCCACGATGGCAGTTAGGGCCGCGCGGCGGGTGAATTTCGTGATCATTTGTTTAGTCCTCCCAAAAATGTCGTGACGCAGTGCCTGCGTCGACTCGACTTGTGACCTTATTTTTCCCTTTTTGCAATATGTTTTTCAAAATATATGATATTTGGTGATATATCAGCCATAATTATCGCGCTATGCATCAGGCACCTTCGCTTCGCGCCTTGCGTTATCCGTCACAAAAAGATCACCAACCTCTACACATTTTTTTGTCTGCGCCGCTATTTGGATGGCCTCAATCACCTGCAAAGTGCGCAATCCTTCGCGCCCGGACACCAGCGGTAACGCGGTGCCCGCGATCACATCAGAAAAGTGATCAATCTGGTTGATCAGCGGATCCGATGTTTCGTGCGGCAATATGGTTGCAGAAATCGGCGTCCACCAGTCACGCTGTTCCTGATGTGTCCAAAGCTTCAGGTCAGGAACGGAAAGCGATCCATGGGTGCCGCCGATCTGGTAACAGCTTTCAGGTGTTGTTGGATAAACCGGGTATTCCCCAGAGGTCATTTCCCAGCTCCAGGGCGCCACAACCGTATCGGAAACGGTAATGGTTCCGATAGCACCGTTTTCAAATTGCAATACTGCTGCAGCCACGTCTTCGTTTTCGAACCCTCTGATCGAGGGTGTTGCCTGCGCCTGAACGCTGACAATCTCACCACAAAGATGACGAACCAAATCCACGTCATGCACCAGATTAACCGAAATCGGCCCCGCGCCCTTGCGCTTTCGCCAAGGAGCAATATCGAAATAGTGGTCGGGTTTGTAGAACCAGCAATTCACGTGAACGGCACGGATCTGCCCGATTTTGCCTTCCTTTATCGCTTCGCGGGCCCTCTGGATCAAAGGGTTATGCCGCCGGTGATGCCCGACCAGAAGCGGCACATTTGATTTTTCAGCGGCCTCGACCAATGATTTCGCCGCGTTTGCCGAGGTTGCCAACGGCTTTTCCACCAAAACCGGGCAGCCGTTCGCAATGCATTCCAGCCCCTGTTCGACATGCAAAAGGGTCGGCGTTGCCAGCAACACCCCGTCAGGGTCTTGCACCGCAAACATTTCGGTTAGTGTCTTATACCAACTAATGCCGCGTGCATTGGCATAGCTTCGACCATCTTCGCTGGGATCGACAATCGCAACAAGCGCAACATGCTTCAGGTGTTCGATCGCTTCTGCATGCCGCTTTCCGACAAGCCCGATACCGGCGATCACAAGGCGCATAGGCGTGGCAGAACCAGTATCTTCAGAATTCAGTTCCGTTGCCTCATTGTCAGTCATTAGTAAATATCCCTGTCTGATCGAAAATGGCTGCATTCCGCAAATCAGAATCTGATTGCTGGCCAAATTTTCTACAGATTAGAGCTTTAAACAGATATTGACAATAATATATGATGTTTTCTTTTTTAGCATATACTCACAACTCTTGAGGATAATCAGATGAAGTGTTATTCAGTGGATGAATTCGGAAACATCAGGCGTTATCCAAAAATGACAAAGCAATCTAATACGGTCGGCACGTCGACCTACGAGAAGATCAAGCGAGATATCATATTCGGTGAACTTGCCCCAGGCGGGAAACTTAAACTTGATGTGTTGAAAGAACGCTATTCTGCCAGTGTATCAACTTTGCGCGAAACGCTTAACCGCCTTGCCAGCGAAGGATTTGTCGCAGCAGAAGAACAGCGTGGATTTTTCGTTACACCAGTGTCTAACGAAGATCTGATAGAGATCACCAACCTGCGAATCCTGCTTGAATGCAACGCTTTGAAAGCGTCGATTGAAAACGGTGACACGGACTGGGAAGGTAACCTAGTAGCAGCACACCATAAACTGCACCTGATGGAGAAACGCATGCTTACAGGCGACGTTTCCGAAAAAGAAACATGGAAACGCTATGACTGGGAATTCCACCTGGCCCTAGTACAGGCCTGCAATTCCAGAAACCTTTTGAACTTGCACGCGACGATCTATGACAAATACCTACGCTACCAGATGTTGGTGCTAACCCATCGCGGCGAAGTCGCCGTCACCGAACACAAAGCGATGTTTGAAGCGGCTCTGAACAGAGACGCAGAGAAAGCTGCCGGGTATCTTGAGGATCATATTCGAAACGGCCTTAAACATACACTGGCGGCTATGTGAAGGTGTTGTAGGGTACTTCTCGTTTATAGTTCGTTGTTCAAGAAACACACACCTACGAGCTGCTTCCCATGTGAATGAAAGACAGCTTTCAGAGACCCTAAATCTTGCTGAGCGCGTTGATTCTTTGTCGATTGTTTCCTTCAATATTTGTAGCGAGGCGGCGAGAAACGGACTTTCAAGTCACGAGAGTGAATGTCGGGAAGGTCCCGCACCGCCGTCATTTCACCGACCAAAATGCTGCGCGATGTACGAACGTCCGCAATGCGAAAGCTGCACCGCAGCGCCGAGACCATCGGTGAAAGGCAGCACTGGGCCGTTCGCGACATTTTGCATAAAGGGCGGAATGCCGCCATTCAGCGCTGCCGAGCCAAGGCCTACTATGTGGAAAGGTGGCCTTGGGGCATGGTTGCGTCACGGGATTGGTGCGTGTTCTACGCGAACGTTGCCCGGCGCATAGAAGCGGACAAACCACCAATCAAACTGGACCACTTATATGGGCCGGATCAGAGGTATCCAAGAATTGAAGGGTGCCGTAACGAAAAAAATTCACAATAAATTTAATGATTACAGTGATCTGGTGCCTTTTTGCAATTTTTGTCCAACTTTGTTTGAACCTTTTCAGGCGCCCAAGCGACACATCTATGTAACGCAACCAAACAAGCCAATCGGCTGAAACTTACGGAGATCAAAATGTTTATTCCGACTTTCAACAAAACCTTCCCTGGAGCCCTGACCGCAGCCATCGTTGCAGCGAGCTTCTTAGCCACTCCAGCCTTCGCTGACGGCGGCCCCCAAGGAGGGGTTAGCACCATCTCGAGCACAACCACCTATGGTACGACGACCACTATCCGCTCTCGTAACGGCGCCGAGACTTACACTCGCACTCGCACCAAGAATGGCAAAGTTATTAACAAGAAGAAAATCAAGAAGAATCTCAAAGCTTTCATCACCATCTTCAACCCAGATGGCACCAGCCGCACGGTCACGACCCCCAGCAAGCGCCGGGACTCCGCCACTCGGCACTTCCCGGACGGTTCGCGCCACACGGTGTTCCACCCAACGAACCAGCGCTCGACGTTTATCACCATTCATTTTCCGGATGGGAGCAGCAACACCGTCGGGAACCCCGGTCGGTAATGCCAAGTTCAGATTTCACGGCTCGGTCTGTTCATCCAGCGCATAGCGCCGATGTCTGAGCCGCGAAACCGAGACACCTTTGTACTCGCGCAGCGCCCCAACCCGGATCACACCGTCACCAGTCTCAATGCTGACGG
>JAJFIC010000028.1 GCA_021775315.1 Paracoccaceae bacterium | reverse complement strand
CAGAATACAACCCAATTCTATGCGGCGGATAAAAAGCCGGGCGAGGATGTCTACATTGGCGGGGCTCAGGATAACAGCACCTGGCACTCCGGTGCTAACCCGGGACCCAATTCTCAATGGAGTTTCGATTTTGGCGGTGACGGAGCCGAAGTCGCCTGGAACGCCTCTGATCCCAATCTCGTACTTGGTTCATCACAGGGCGGCGGTTATAATCGCTCCACAGATGCGGGCGCAACCTGGACCGCCATTCCTGCTGCCAAAGCCGGTTTCTCACCTTTTATCAGCAAGCTTGGTTATAGTCACGCCGACCCGGATCAGGTTTTTACCGTTGGTTTTAACGGTGTTGGGCGCTCTGATGATTTTGGCGCTTCCTGGGAAATTAACCCCATTACCGGCAACTGGCTTGGCTATCGGCCATTTGACAATGTCGAAGTTTCCAACGCAGACCCGAGGGTAGTCTGGATTTCATCCCGTCTCGATATTGACCCCCCTATTGGGAGACGTGGCGGCATCCATATTTCGCGGGATGGTGGTTTGAACTTTACCGAAATATCAGCTAATTTTCCGGCCAATGTTATTGAGGCTTCCGGCATCGCGACGCATCCGTCGGATCCCGGCACTGCCTACTTTTTGTTTTCAGCGCCGGGCAGACCTAAAATTCTGAAGACTACCGATTTTGGTCAAACCTTTGTAGATATTTCCGGGTTTGGTGGATCTGCCAGCAGTACACGCGGTTTTCCGGATGTTGCCACTTTCAGTCTGGTCGTCATGCCGTTCGACACGAATATTCTCTGGGCTGGGACCGAGATCGGATTGTTCATTTCGGATGATGGCGGCGCTTCGTGGGCGCTGACGGATAGCGGGTTCCCCACCGTCTCAGTATTCGAAATGAAGCTTCGCGAGAATCAAATAGTTGTGGCCACATACGGCCGCGGCATCTGGTCTGTCGAGTTACCCGAGCTGGCAAATTATAGCCCTCCCGTAGTTACCCTGGCGCCACGGTTGCGCCCTTTGGAGCAGGATTTTAGTCTTGGCGGCGCTATATTTGTGAAACTCGATCTACGCAGCAGTTATGATTCCACCAAAGTATTTCTTGACGGGAATTTATTTGCCAACATTGGCGTTAATGATGCGCCGCTGGATACTTTATTTAGTTTTGTCCCGACCCAAAGTGCGCCCATAAGTATGTCGGCAATGTCTTTTAAAAATGGTGACGTTTATAAGTCATCGCAGCGTACTTTTCAGGCAATTTCGTTGTCGCAACCGGTTGCTTCGCTGGCGGTCGATTTTAACTCAGGACAATTCATTGACTTCGTGTCGAACGGGTTTGCCATTACCACAGCGGTCGGATTTCAGGACGCCGCTTTGCATTCGCCGCATCCCTACCCAAATGGCGCTGAACAGATATTTACCATTACTGCCCCGATCATTATGTCTACCGGTACGATTTCTTTTGATGAGGTTGTGATTGTGGAGCCTGGCATTGCCGGCGTGCCCAATCATACAAATCCCAATTTCTTCGACTTTTGCGTGGTGGAAGGCAGTTCGGATGGTATTAGCTGGGTGGCGCTAGCGCCGGGTTATGATTCCCGCGATGATGCCAGTTGGCTGGCAACTTTTTCCGCCGGCGGTCCGGGCACACCAGCGTTGTTTAGACCGCGAAATATCACCATTCAGCAAGGTTTATTCGAACAAGGTTCAAATATATTTATCCGCTTCCGTCTGTTCGGCGACGCCGGATTGGCCGGTTGGGGCTGGGCCATCGATAACCTGGAGATTCAGAGTGACGTAACCTCCGTTGCATCCGACGATCTAACCCCGCAAACATTCAGTCTGGCGCAGAATTACCCCAATCCCTTTAACCCGACGACAACTATCAATTATACGCTGCCGGCGGTTTCTGATGTAAAGTTATCAATCTATAATATTAGAGGACAGAGAGTTCGTACACTCATCGAGAAGAAGGATCAGCAGGTGGGAACGCACTCAATAAAGTGGAATGGCCGCGATGAAACAGGCAGAAGTGTTTCCACCGGACTTTACTTTTACCGGCTGGAGACTGCTGGTTTAGTTTTAAGCCGAAAAATGACTTTTATCAAATAACTCTCATATATATTTAGAGAAGGATAATGGTATGATTCAATTAATAAAAACTTATGTTTTAGGGCTTTTTGTAGTGAGCCTTTGTTGGGGGCAAACTGTCAGTACACTTACTGAGTCGATACCGGGCGGCTCAGGTGGTGTTGCCCTTGATAAGGCGGGTAATATCTATATCGCTGATTTCGGAACCAGGCTTGGCGCGGGAAACATACCGGGGGATAAAGTATTCAAAGTTACCCCGGATGGCGAAGTAAGTGTTTTTGCGACCGGTCTGGTCGGTGCCTCAGGTAACGCGTTCGATTCTCAAGGCAATCTGTTTCAATCGAATATTGCCGTTGGCCGTATTAGCAAAATAACGCCCGATGGCACTGTTACGACTTTTTCCAGCACCGGCTTCTCTGCACCTGTGGGTATAATCATGGATGAAGCTGACAATCTTTATGTTTGTAACTGTGGCAATAATACGATTCGCAAAGTTACGCCGAATGGTGTTTCCACACAGTTTGCCGCCAGTGCAATTTTGAGCTGCCCCAATGGCATTACTCGCGACAATGACGGTAATTTCTACGTTGCGAATTTTAATAATGGCATCGTCGCCAAAATCACCCCGGACGGTCGGTTTGTGACTATATTTGCGACGATTCCCGGGAATAACAATGGTCATATCACTTTTGCAAATGGGGACTTATGGGTGGCGGCACGTGGTGCTAACCAAATTTGGAAGGTCAGTCTGGATGGTCAGACAACCCATATTGCCGGAAACGGCGCCCGTCTGGTTGGAGATGGCTCGGCTTTTCAAGCGAGTTTTGGTTCCCCCAACGACCTGGCGTTCGATTCCACCGGTACAATCCTTTACGTAAATGATGTCTTGAATGCCCCTAATCAGTCAATTTTATCACCAATGGTTCTTCGCAAAATCGTATTTGAAAATCCGACCGGCGTAGAAGGTAGGGATGAAAGTGTACCTCAGATATTTACGTTGCATCAAAACTACCCCAATCCGTTTAATCCGACAACTTCGCTTCGTTATGAACTGAATGAATCTGCACATGTAACGCTTAAAATTTTTAATGAACTTGGCCAGGAAATTCGAACCTTGGTTGATGCTAAACAAGGAGCAGGAATGCATAATGTGGTTTGGAATGGCCGCAATCGATCCGGAAGTTTGATGAGCTCCGGGGTCTATTTTTATCAACTAGAAGCAGGCAGCTCATTAGTACGGAGGCGTATGACTTTGCTGAA
>JAJFIC010000027.1 GCA_021775315.1 Paracoccaceae bacterium | reverse complement strand
AATTCCCACCTCCGATTGACATATTCGGCTTTCAGATTGAACGCTGGACCATGCCAACCCGGTTTTATTATCTGGTGCTGATCGTCACCATCATCTGCACCCTGTTTTACCGCAACCTGCTGCGCTCGCCCCTTGGCCGCGCCTTTGCAGCGGTGCGCGACAGCGAAGTGTCCGCCACCGCGATGGGCGTTCATATCGCCCGCACCAAGGCCGCCAGCTTTGGCATTTCCTGCGGCATCACCGGGCTGGCCGGGTCATTGATGGGCTATTACGCCGGGGCGTTTAACAACGAAACCTTCTCGTTGGTGATCTCGATCAGTTTGCTGATGATGATCGTGATCGGTGGTCTGGGTTCAATCCACGGCGCGTTTTTCGGGGCCTTTGTCATCGCGTTTCTGCCGCAAGGCCTGTCGATTTCCAAAGACTGGATCGGTGGCGGTGGCGTGGCCATTCCGGGGCTTGAAACCGGGGTATTTGGCATGATCCTGATCCTGTTCATTTTGTTTGAACCTATGGGCATCTATGGCCGCTGGATGAAAATCCGCATCTGGTTTGAACTGTTTCCGTTCGCGCGCAAAGACATGTTCCGCCGACAGAAATCCTATCTGAAAACGGAGCGGTTGCGATGAGCCTGCTTGAGATCAAAAACGCCACCCTGAAATTCGGTGGCGTCGTTGCGGTGAATGACCTGTCCTTCAGCGTCGAAGAAGGCGAGGTTTACGCCATCGTCGGCCCGAACGGCGCCGGTAAATCCACGGTTTTCAATCTGATATCGCGGTTTTACGATCCTTTCGCTGGTTCATTCAGCTTTGACGGCCAGAACCTGCTGGACCTTAACGCCGATCAGATTGCCGATCTTGGCGTGGCCCGGACATTTCAGAACATCGAATTGTTCGATCACGCAACAGTTCTGCAAAACCTTCTGGTCGGCAGGCATCGGCACCGCAAAACCACACTGGTGGAAGAGATGTTATTCCTGCCACGCGTGCGCCGTCAGGAACATGAAAACCGCGCCGCCGTGGAAGAGGTGATTGATTTTCTTGACCTGCAACCTTACCGCAATAAAATGATCGCGGGCCTGCCATACGGCATTCGCAAAGTTGTCGAATTGGGCCGCGCGCTGGCCTCGGGGCCGCGCCTGTTATTGCTGGATGAACCGGCCTCGGGCCTGTCGGTCGAGGAAACGCAGGACATGCGCTGGTGGATCGACGATATTCGCAAACAGATGGGGATCACGGTGCTGATGGTCGAACATGACATGGGGCTGGTATCGGGCGTTTGTGACCGGGTTCTGGCGCTGGCCGACGGGGCCAAACTGGCCGAAGGCACTCCTGCCGAGGTTCAGTCAAACCCGGCAGTGATCGAGGCCTATTTGGGCGCGGGGGCCGCATGATGAGCAACGCAAAGCCCGATCAAGCCCTGCTGGAAATCCTTAATCTGGAAAGCTTTTACGGCCCGATCATGGCCATCCGGGGCGCCAGTCTGACCGTGCAAAAGGGCCAGATCGTCACCGTTCTCGGTGCCAATGGTGCGGGCAAATCAACCCTGCTCAAAACCGTTTCCGGCATCATGGACCCCGAAAAGGGCCAGATCATTTTTGAAGGCACCGAAATTCAGGGGCTGGAGCCGCATGTGATCGTCAAACGCGGTATCGTTCACGTGCCTGAGGGGCGCGAGGTTTTCCCGCTGCTGACGGTTGACGAAAACCTGTCACTTGGTGCCTATACCCGTTCCGATAAGATCGAAATCGCCCAAGACCGCCAGCTGGTGTTTGACTATTTTCCCATCCTCGCTGAGCGGCGCAATCAAGAGGCCGGAACCCTGTCAGGTGGCCAACAGCAAATGCTGGCCATCGGTCGCGGCCTGATGTTGCGCCCGAAAATCATGCTGCTGGATGAACCGTCGCTGGGCCTTTCACCGCTTTTGGTGCAGGAAATCTTCGCCATCCTGCGGCGGCTGAACAAAGACGAAGGCGTCACCATGATGCTGGTTGAACAGAACGCCAAAGTAGCGCTTGAGCTGGCCGATATGGGCTATGTGATGGAAATCGGGCGCATCGTCATGGATGGCTCGGCCGATCGCCTGATGGAAAGCGAGGACATCAAGTCGTTCTACCTTGGCCATCAGGAAGAAGGCCAACGCAGCGAACGCCGCTGGAAACGCAAAAAGACCTGGAGATAAGCACATGAACATGCAAGCCCAGATCAACGTAAACGGCCTGACGGTCAACGCCATACCGGGCCAACGCCCCGTCTTTGTCGACGGCTATGACACGGTCGTCAAACTGTTCGCCGGACGCTGCGCCGAACTTGGCACCACCACCGCGCACCGCGAAAAAGACTATGGCATCTGGCGCGCTTATACCTGGCAGGATTATTGGAACCACGCCAAATGGCTGGGCCTTGGATTGGTGTCGCTTGGCCTTAAACGCGGCGAAGTTGTTTCGATCCTGTCAGAGGACCGGCGCGAATGGGCCTATGCTGACATGGGCATTCAATGCGTCGGCGGTATCGCCTCGGGCGTTTATACAACTGACAGTCCTTCCCAGCTTGAATACCTGCTGCGCGACAGCGACAGCCGTTTTTTGATAGTTGAAGATGATGAACAACTTGATAAGTTTCTGGAAATCGCGGATCAGGCCCCGCAAGTCAGCAAAGTCATCATTCTGGAAACCGAAGGCCTGCACGACCTTGCCGATGACCGCTGCATCTTTCTTGATGATCTTTATGCCGCTGGCAAGAAATTCGACGCCGAAAACCCCGGTTTTTTTGAGGCCGAGATTGAAAAAGCCAAACCGGGCGACACCGGTCTTCTGATCTATACTTCCGGCACCACCGGCGCGCCAAAAGGCGCAATGCTGTGCCATGAAAACATCATCGGCGCGATCGAAGGTGGCGTGCACGCCCTGCCCGCCTATGCCACGGATGAGCAACTGTGTTTCCTGCCGCTGTGTCATATTCTGGAACGCAACGTGTCGATCTATTTTCCGCTTGGCGCAAAGACCACCGTGAATTTTGCCGAAAGCCCGGAAACGGTTTTTGACAATATGCAGGAAGTCTCGCCATCGACCTTCTTTGCCGTGCCGCGTGTTTGGGAAAAAATCTATTCTCGCGTCTTGGTTCTGGCGCAAGAGGCCACGTGGATCGGTCGCTTGGCCTTCAAACTGGCACTGAACGCCGGGCGCAAACAGGCTGAATACCGCATCAGCGGCAAGCCTGTGCCAACGGGTGTCGCGATCAATTACGCGATCTGGGATTTTCTGGTACTCAGAAACCTGCGCCGGATGCTGGGCATGGACAAAATGCGCCGGGGCGGCACCGGGGCGGCACCAATTTCGCCGGAATTGCTGAAATGGTACTGGTCAATCGGGGTTCCGTTAATCGAAGGCTACGGCATGACCGAAAATGCCGGAATTTCGACCATCAACACGCCGGAAGATAACCGCGTCGGCACCGTCGGGCGCGCCGTGCCAGGGGTTGAGGTGCGCATCGCGGATGATGGCGAAATCCAGACATTCGGGTTGAATAATTTTCAGGGCTACTGGCGCAACAACGAAAAGACCGCGGAAACTTATACCAGTGATGGCTGGCTGAAAACCGGCGACGTGGGTGCGATGGATCCGGATGGATATCTGACGATCACCGGGCGGATGAAGGACATCATTATCACCGCTGGTGGCAAGAACATCACCCCGGCGGAAATCGAAAGCCGTCTTAAGTTCAGCCATTACATTTCTGATGCGGTGGTGATCGGCGATGGGCGTAAATACCTGACCTGTCTGGTGATGATTGATCAGGAAAACGTAGAAAAGTTTGCGCAAGAGGCGAAAATCCCGTTTAGTGACTTTGCCTCACTTTGTGCCGCCGAGGAAGTTAACAGCCTGATCCGGGGCGAGGTTGAGGCGGTGAACAAGGAATTTGCGCGGGTTGAACAGATCAAGGATTTCCGGCTGATTAACGTACTGTTAACCGCCGAGGACGAAGAACTAACCGCAACCATGAAGCTCAAGCGCGGCTTGGTGGAACAGAAACACAACGCGCTGATCGACCAGATGTATTAACCGGGGCAACTTCCCCACAGCTTTTTCAATGGGAGGAATACAATGAAAAAGATAAACTCAACCTTTATGGCAGCCGCGATTGCGCTGGGATTTAGCGTGACTGCGCAAGCCCAGACTCAAGGCGTTTCAGCCGATGAAATTCTGGTAGGGTCGGTCAACGACCTGTCCGGCGTTTTTGCCGCTGTTGGTGTGCCTGCTGTCAACGGCGCCAACATGCGTTTTGACGAGGCAAATGCCGCCGGTGGTGTGCATGGCCGCATGATCCGACTGATCGTTGAAGACAACGGTTATCAGATCCCGCGCGCGATGCAGGGCTATAACAAGCTGCTGAACAAAGACAAAGTGTTCGCCATGCTGTTGTCGCTTGGCACGCCACATAACCTTGCAGGTTTCAAACTGCTGGACCCTAAAGGCATCCCGAATGTCAGCCCGCTATCTGCGGCGCGGGGCATGTTGCAAGAGCCGATCAAAACCCACTTCACCGGGTTTTCCAGCTATTGGGACCAAGTGCAAAAAGGCGTGACTTATTTGGCGGGCGAATTTGGCTCAAAAGAAATCTGCTCCATGTATATCCCGTCCGATTTCGGCAAAGAGATCGCCGACAGCACCAAGGACGTAGCAGGTTCACTGGGTCTTACCTTTGCTGGTGAAACCACACACAAGCCGGACGAGCTTGATTTCGTTGGCTCATTGACCAAGCTGAAAGCGGCTGGTTGTGACGTGATCACAATGGCACTGGGTGTTCGTCAGGGCATCACGGTCGTTGGCACAGCCAAAAAGCTGGGCTGGAACGATGTGAAATTCATGAACACATCGGCTGGTTTCCTTGGGGTTGTCGCTGCCGTTCCCGGTGGCGTGACCGAGGGGTTGTATGCGTCTTCAGGTTGGGTTGATCTTTATGCCCGTGCCGATCAGGCAGCACCTGCTGCGTTTATCGCCGCCTATAAAGCCAAGTATGACCAACCCGCCAGCGGATTTGCTATGCTGGGTTATGCAGCTGCGGACACGTTTGTGCGCGCATTGGAAGCTGCTGGCGCTGATCTGACGCATGACAGCTTTCTGGCTGGCATGGAAAGCGTCAGCTTCCATGATGATCTGACCGACGCTGACATCAGCTATAGTGCGGATGATCACCAGGGTGCAGACGAGGTTGTGATTTCCGTTGTCGAAGGTGGCAAATGGAAAGTTCTTAGCCGTCAGTAGACTGACAGGATAACGGAAAAGGGCGGGGGAATTCCCTCGCCCTTTTTTTGAGTGCGTCGGGTTGCGGCCAGTGTCAGGCGGGTCTGCCCCGTGCTGCGCACGAGGGCGATGGCAAAGGGGGCTGTCTGCCCCCCCGGCGAATTGCCAAAAGGCAATTGCGCCTGCCCCCGAGGATATTTTTCAAAAGAAGACGATGGAGGGCGCAATGAACGCCACAGAAATTCATGTTGCCCGCAGTGATATTCGCGCGATTGCGGCCCATCAGGTGCCGTTGTCTGAGCCGGGCGATGGCGAGGTTTTGCTGGCGATTGAAGGCTTTGCTTTGACCGCCAATAACGTCACTTACGCTGCCACCGGCGATGTGATCGGCTATTGGAAGTTCTTTCCCACAGATGATGCGGCCACCGGTATTGTGCCGGTCTGGGGTTTTGCCCGCGTTGTCAAAAGCAACAACGCGCATCTGGCCGTTGGTGCGCGGCTATACGGGTTTTTTCCGATGGCCAGCCATCTGACGATCCGGCCTGAGCCACGAGGGGCCAGAATTCTGGTGGATGCCTCACCGCACCGCAAGGAATTGCCGCCGGTTTACAATGCCTATGAGCGGGTTGACGACGGCACGCCGCAAGACGATGCGCTGAAATCCATCTTTTTCCCGCTTTTGGTGACCTCATATCTGTTGTTTGACTTTCTTCAAGACAATGATTGGTTCAGGGCCAAGCAGATCATCATCGGCAGTGCGTCCAGCAAAACCGGTCTTGGTCTGTGCAAATATCTGGTCGAAGCACGCCCGGATGGGCCGCGTGTGGTTGGTTTGACCTCTGCCAGCAACAAGGGCTTTGTTGAGGGTCTCGGCGCTTGTGATCAGGTCGTGGCCTACGGTGATGCCGCGCGCGAAATCGACCTTGTGCCAAGCGTTTATGTTGACATGGCGGGCAATGCTGCGGTGCGATCTGCGCTGCATCATCATTTGGGCGGCAACATGGTGCATTCCGCCGCCGTTGGCACCTCGCATTGGGACAAGTTTGAACCGACGGGCGAATTGCCCGGCGCGCGGCCAAGGTTTTTCTTTGCCCCGGCCCAGATCGAAAAGCGCCGTTCTGAATGGGGTTCTGGTGTGATTGAGCAAAAGCTGGATCAGGCCTGGCGGCGGGTGGCGGCGGATAGCGGTGACTGGATGCAGATAGAGCTAAGCACCGGACTAGAGCGCGCCGTCGCCGTTTACAGCGCCATCGCCGATGGGCAGATCAGCCCGGACCGGGGGCATTACATTCAGCTATAAGGGATATTTCGCTTGCGCGCCCTGCATCAGGTCTTTTTGCTTAGATCCTGTTGCAGGTGCCGCTCCAGATCGACCAGATCCTGTGGCAGGGGCAATCCAAGTCCACGCATTTCCGCCAGTTTTTCGCGCAGGCTTTCCTGAATTTCATGGGCATCTTCGGGGTTGTCGGTCATTTGTTCGATCAACAACGCGATCCCGGCTTTCAGGTTTTCAAATGACATGGATTGCTCCTAATGGTTTATGTCGCACAATTGCGGCACATGGGGGTATAGGGCAACAAATCCAGGCGTTCTTCAACGATGGTTTCGCCGCATTTGGCGCATTCGCCATAAGTTCCGTCTGCGATCCGGCCAAGGGCTGCCTCGATCATCTGGATTTCCTTCAGGCCGGAATTTCCAAGGCTTTCCATCACTTCGTCATCTTCACGTTCGGAAGCGCGGTCTTCGACGTCTGGGTTCGGCTTTTCGTCGAGCTTGTCCTCAATGCCGTTCAGACGCGCGTTCAGTTCTGCCAGACGCGCGTTAAGCTGGGCTTCTCTGTTTTTGATATCTGTCATATCCGACCCCTATCCATTTTGGGCACCCGGTAAAAATCAGGCGCCAGTATCATGTTGGAACGCTTTTGGTTCACGCTAAGTTAGGGTGCGGGTATTGGCGGCACATTGACACAAATCAAACCACCCTGCCTATAGCGGGCAAAACGTCTGATGCAGGTTTCTGATGACCGCTGCGACCCGTTCGTCGGCCAATCGGTAATAGATCGTGCGCCCGTCGCGACGTGGCGCAACATAACCTTCAAGCCGCAGGCGTGCCAATTGTTGGGAAACATTTGGCTGTTTGGTGTCGAGGTTCTTTTCCAGTTCCGCGACCGAGCGTTCACCTTCGACCAACTGACATAAAATCATCAGGCGGGCCGTATTGGACAGCGTTTTCATCAGCGACGCAGCGGCGTCAGCTTGCGAATGCAAATCCCGCGATAGGTGTTCGTTTTCTGGTTCTGTCATCATTACACAGTTACCAATACACGTAATTATGTGATCTGTCACTGTGACATTGTCTATCATAGTTATGAATATTGTAATGTATGCAACTTTTGCTATATACTACTCAGACAAACGGATTGGAGAGAAACGATGTCCCCCAATATCAAAGCCTTCTTTGACCATGCCACCAATACAATCACCTATATTGTTGCCGACCCGAACAGCCGAAAAATCGCAATTGTAGATTCGGTTCTGGGGTTTGACCCGGCCTCTGGTCGCACTGATACCACGCCTGTGGACACAGTTATCGACTATATTCGCGCTGAAGGGCTGGAACTGGAATGGATCCTTGAATCCCATGTCCATGCCGATCATCTAAGCGCTGCACCTTATTTACAGGAACAGCTTGGCGGTAAAATCGGCATCGGCGATCAGATCATTGTGGTTCAGGACGTCTTTGGCAAGGTTTTCAACGAGGGTACAAAGTTCCAGCGCGACGGCTCGCAATTTGATGCACTGTTCAAGGATGGCGACACCATTCATATCGGCCAGATGCGTTGTGATATCCTGCATACACCGGGTCACACTCCGGCCTGTCTGACTTTTGTTGTCGGCGACGCGGCCCTTGTTGGCGATACGTTGTTCATGCCGGATTTCGGCACGGCACGGGCGGATTTTCCCGGTGGCTCGGCTGAAACGCTGTACAATTCGATCCAGAAAATACTGGCCTTGCCGGATGAAACCCGGATTTTTGTTGGCCATGATTACAAAGCACCGGGGCGCGACGAGTTCGCCTGGGAAACCACGGTCGGGGTGCAAAAGGCGCGCAACGTTCATATCGGTGAGGGCAAAACGAAAGAGGCGTTCGTTGAAGCGCGCAACAAGCGTGACGGTGAATTGTCGATGCCAAAGCTGATCGTGCCGTCGTTGCAGGTCAATATGCGCGCTGGCAACATGCCCGAACCCGAAGACAACGGCGTGTCTTATCTGAAAACTCCGATAGACAAGCTTTGATGGTCTGGCGATAGCGGCGGCTTGGCGATAGGAATGTCGCATAGGTCGCGCGTCGCGTCCGAAGTGAACACAGGATAGCCAAATGAATATCAATCAGGTCACCAAAGATTACGCCGTCAGCGGCCAGATCGTTCCTGCCGATCTTGTTGAAATCGCGGCGGCTGGGTTTACCTCTGTGATCTGCAATCGCCCGGACAGCGAGATCAGCTCAGATCTGCACGCACAGTTTATCGAGCCCGAGGCAAAGCGGCTGGGTCTGCATTTTGTCATCAACCCGATTTCCAATCAGGGCCTGCTGATGGAAAACCTGCGCTTGCAGGCCAAAGCAATTGAAGAATCGAACGGCCCGGTTTTCGCCTATTGCCGATCTGGCACCCGATCCACCATCTGCTGGGCGCTGGTTCAGGCCGACCGGATGCCGGTGGACCAGATCATCGCGGCAGCCGCCCATGCGGGCTATCAGATCGAAAACATGCGCCCGCAAATCGAATCCTTTGCGGTTCAAAGCTAAGCCAACATCATCATGCTAAGCCGATATTTCCCCATTCTGATCTGGTCGCGCAGCTATGACCGGCAAACCCTGACCAGTGATCTGATCGCGGCGGTGATCGTCACCATCATGTTGATCCCGCAGTCATTGGCCTATGCCTTGCTGGCGGGTCTGCCGCCCGAGATCGGTCTGTATGCCTCAATCGCGCCCTTGCTGATCTATGCGGTTTTCGGCACATCGCGCACGCTGGCGGTCGGGCCTGTGGCGGTTGCCTCGTTAATGACGGCGGCGGCGGTGGGGGAACTGGCCGCGCAGGGCACGCCGGAATATCTGGCGGCGGCCATCACATTGGCGTTTCTGTCCGGGCTGATGCTGACCGTGATGGGCCTTTTGCGGCTGGGGTTTCTGGCCAATTTCCTAAGCCATCCGGTGATTTCCGGTTTTATCACCGCCTCGGCCCTGATCATCGCGGCGGGCCAGTTCAAGAACCTGACGGGCGTGCCAGTTCAGGGTCATACGCTGCTTGAACTTGTACATAGTTTTTGGGCGCATCTGAACCAGTTCAGTCTGGCCACCAGCCTGCTGGGTGCCTCTGCAATTGCGTTTCTTTACTGGGCGCGCAAATACGCCAAGCGGTCGCTGGCTGCATTGGGGCTAAACGCGCGGCTGTCTGATATCGGCGCGAAAACCGCGCCAATCCTGTCGATCGCCGCGACAAGTCTGGCGGTGTTTGCGCTGGGGCTGAACCATCAGGGCGTGGCCGTTGTTGGCGTGGTGCCGAATGTTCTGCCCAGCCTTGCCCTGCCCGCCTTTGATATCGCGCTTTGGTCGGAACTGGCTATGCCGGCGCTGCTGATTTCCATCGTCGGCTATGTCGAAACTGTATCCGTGGCGCAAACACTGGCCGCAAAACGTCGCCAACGGATTGAGCCGGATCAGGAGCTGATTGGCCTTGGCACCGCGAACCTTGGCTCGGCCCTTAGTGGTGGGTTCCCGGTTACCGGTGGATTTTCCCGCTCTGTCGTTAATTTTGAGGCAGGTGCGCAGACCCCGGCCGCAGGGGCCTTCACCGCCATTGGCATCGCGTTTGCCACGCTGTTCCTGACGCCATTGTTGTTTTTCCTGCCCAAAGCCACGCTGGGGGCCACGATCTTTGTGGCCGTGCTGTCGCTGGTTGATCTCAAGACCATCCGCCACACCTTCGCCTATTCAAAGGCGGATTTCGCGGCGATGGCGGCGACGATCCTGCTGACGCTGCTGGCTGGGGTTGAGATCGGTATTCTGTCCGGTGTCGGGATTTCGCTGTTTTTGCACCTTGAACGCACCTCAAAGCCGCATTACGCCATCGTCGGTCGCGTGCCGGGCACGCAGCATTTCCGCAACATCCTGCGCCACGCGGTTGAAACCGACCCGAAAACCCTGTCGATCCGCATCGACGAAAGCCTGTATTTCCCGAATGCGCGCTTTTTAGAAGACACGATCAATTCCAGCCTTGCCGCAGATCAGGCGATTGAAAACGTGGTGCTGATGTGCCCGGCGGTCAATTTCATCGACGCGTCAGCCCTTGAAAGCATAGAGGCGCTGAATGCCCGTCTGAAAGACAGCGGCGTGCGGTTGCATCTGTCCGAGGTCAAAGGCCCGGTGATGGACCGCCTGAAACGCTCAGAACTACTGGGCGCATTGGGTGGCAACATTTACCTCAGCCAGAATGATGCCTTCGAGGATCTTAACGGCGGCTAAAAATTCTGCCCCTCGTCTTCCAGCAATTCGGCAAAGCACATATCAATCGCCCGGATCGGTTTCAGGCGTGATTCAGATAAAAACATGTAAGACAGCGATTGCCTGAGAACGCCAAGTTGTCCGCGCGGGCTTTGGGAAAACCGTTCCTCAGCAATCAGCGACACCAGTGGCGTGCCCAGACTGACCACACGGCGATACCCACCCAGCGTTACCAGCCCGGCGCGCAAACACGCCGCCACGCCGCCCTGACATTGCGCCTGACACAGCGCCATTAGCGGCGCGCCTAGGTCGGTCTGCATTAACCAGTTTTCGGTGTCCGGCACAGATCGTGTGACGCGCAGCAAATCCAATTGCGGATCACCCGGATGCAACAGGTTCAGGCTGTCCGCCACCTTGTCCAGATCGCCGGTCTTTTGCCATTCCCGCCAAATCAGATAGCGCACTTCTTTCGGGAACCGCGCGTCATCAGCGAAATCGGCAAACCCAACCACCTGTCGCGCGTCAAGCCAGATCAACCCGGCCCGCGCCAATCGTGGCTCGCCCAGATCGACCAGCGACAGCACGGTTTCAATATCCGCTGTTGAATCGACCACATCAAGCCAGGCTTGAACCGATGGCACGTCATCGACCTGGCGCAGCCAACTGGTGCCGGACAATCCGCCTTTGGTCCTAAGCAGGTCGATCCGTTCCTTTTTGGTCAACAGCGCAACCCACGGCCCCTGAAGGGCTGCGTTTTTGTCGATCATGCCGACCAAAACCCGCGCCGCCTGATTGCCATCCTGCGCCAAAGCGGCCAGTTGCGGCAGGGCCGTCGCCTCGTCATCCTTTAGCCAAAGCTCCAGCGCGGCGGTAAATTCCGGTGCGTCCTGCCCGTTGATTTTCTGCGCCACTGCGGGGCTGGCAACAATCCACAGGCCAACAATAAGGGCCGCAAGTAGGTTGTGCAGAAAGGCATATGGGCGCGGGTGAGCCATTTTTCGCAGGCTCCGGGCAGGCAGATTGGGATGTGTGATCATGGTGTCATTAAGGCCGTTTTAGGCACAAAAGGCAATCACAGCCCGGCGCGGTCTGCGGTTCCCCGCCCATGCAGTTTGATGCCAGTCAAGACGATCATCGTCGTGCGATATCTTAGCCAAATGATTAACGGCTGCATGTGCGTCGCCGAATTCGCCAACCAAGTATCAACGGCTTACGGGAAATTTGTTTCGCGTGCGAAACATTTGGCGGCTAATTTGCGGCCCAAAGGTTAACAAGGGCGGCAACGCTTGGTTACCGCCCTTGGCTTTAACCGCGCCACAGGGCGCAGGTCAGATCAGTTTATTTCTGTGCGATCCGCCCGTCTGTATAGGGCTGATAGCCCGAACTGGCGGCCAGATATTCCGCAACCACATCGGCAAGGTCAGGCCCATAATCATAGGCGTTGGCCGCATCGCGGAACATTTTATAGCCGTCACCGCCACCGCGCACATAATTGTTGGACACAACGCCGTAAGTCGCGTTCGGGTCAATCGCCACCCAAGCACCGTCTTTTTGCACCATCACGTCAGACACCCGACCCTCGTTCGGGGCAACCGCCAGATCCCATGTGAATTTCAGCCCGGCAACCTGTGGAAAGCGGCCTTTGACCTCTTCCACCTGACTGACGCCGTTTTCCAAAGCGGCAATGACCGTCGCTCCACTGACCTGAAAGGTCGACAGCGTGTTCTGAAACGGCAGCACGGTCAGCACCTCGCCCATCGTCACGTCACCCGCATCAATCGAGGACCGTAAACCGCCGGAATTTGCGATGGAAATGGTGATGCCCTGATCCATGACCCGTTCAAGCATGGCATCCGCCACCAGATTGCCCATGGCGCATTCCTGCACCCGACAGACACCACGGTCGCCTTCGATCATGCCACCAGACTGGGCCACGACCTTTTGACGGACCTCTTCAAGCGGGGCCGAAGCCTCGGCAATGCGGGCTTTGGTGGCTGCATCTTCAACCACGCTGGCATCCATTGCCAAGGGCTCGCCCGAGGCGGCGGTGACATTACCTGCATCGTCAAAGGTGACGTTCAGCTCACCCAGAAACTTGCCGTAAGCATAGGCCTGCACAATCGCTGTTGCCCCAACCATGGTCGGATAAGGCCCTTTGGCGCGGTCGGAACTGTTAGACAGGTAGGTGTTAGAATGGCCGCCAACAATCACGTCAACGCCGGTGGTATTGGCCGCGACCTGTTGGTCCACGACATAGCCGGAATGCGACAACACGATGATCTTGTTGACGCCTGCGGCTGTCAGTTTGTCGACCTCGCCCTGCACCGCGCCTGACGGGTCGGTAAAGGTGATGTTGGCGCCGGGGCTGGCAAGCTCATCTGTGTCTTGCGGTGTCAAACCGATCAGGCCGATTTTCTCGCCGCCCTTTTCGATCACGGCGGATTTCGCCAGTTTACCCGCCAGCAAAGGTTCGCGGCTGACATCGGCATTTGACATCACGATCGGGAAATTCAGCGCATCCATAAAGCCGCGCAACACCTCCGGCCCATCATCAAATTCGTGGTTGCCGACGGTCATGCCGTCGTAACCCATCTTGTTCATCATTTCAGCGGCAAGCTTGCCTTTGTAATAAGTGTAGAACAACGTGCCCTGAAACTGATCGCCGCCATCTACAAGGATGGAATTTCCAGCCCGGGCGCGGGCCGCATTGATGGCAGTAACCAGCCGGGCCGAGCCGCCGAAACATTTGCCCTCAACATTGCTGTCTGACGAACAACCGCTGTCATATTTGCTGATCGGTTCAAACCGGGCGTGGAAATCATTGGTGTGCAGGATCGTCAATTGATAATCCGCCAGCGCGCCACTGGCACTTAAACCAAGCGCTGCCGCCGCAAGGGCGATTCGGGAAAGGGACATGTCGTAAATCTCCGTAATTGTTGTCAAAGCATGGTTGGGGGAATGCTCAGCGCTCCCCCCAAAGGCCGATTACTTGGGCAGCTTAGCACATTATTGTCCGGGTGGTAAAAAATGATCCCCAAGCTGACGCAAGGACAAGGTGCCGCACGCAAAGCCAGTTCAAAAATCGCGTCTGAAAGCGTAGAATACCGCCGCTGATGCCGCCCATTGCAGTTCGTGTTTCAGGGCCGCAGATCAGCGTTTGGGATCTTCGGTTTTGTGCCGAAAACCCTGTTTCGGTATCAGGAGGATATCATGCATCGAATTTCTGTCAAAATTGCATTAGCAGCCCTGTTGGCGGTGACGTTGCTGGGCTGTGTGCCCACACCACGTTTGATTGATGGGCCAAATTTACCACGGCATTTTGACCCTGATTAAGGCAAATCTTGCAAACCCGGCCTTGACGCTTTGGTGTGATTGCATCATGTGACAGGCATGATTTACAAGATTTTCCGTGATGAAGAATGGGCCGTTTTGCGCGATGCTGGCGTGACCAATGGTGCGCCGATTGATCTGGCGGACGGGTACATTCATTTCTCGACCGCTGAAACCGTTCGCGAAACGGCCGCCAAGTATTTTGCCGGTGTATCCGGTTTGTGGCTGGCCGCGTTTGACGAGGCTGATTTAGGCGATGCGCTGAAATGGGAGGTATCGCGCGGCGATGCCTTGTTCCCGCATCTTTACCGCCCGCTTAAGATTGACGAGCTGGCATGGTGCGTGCCGCTGCCTTTGACCAGCGAGGGGCATGATTTTCCGGGCGAACTGGCGTGAATTTTGGCGAAAAACTGGGCCTGACTGCCCTTCGCCAACTTGATCCTGAGCGCGCCCATAAACTGTCGCTTTACGCGCTGAAACTGGGCCTGACCGCGCGGCCCGGGCCTGTCACCTCGCCGCGATTAACAACCAGCTTTGCCGGGTTGCTCCTGCCCAATCCGATTGGTCTGGCCGCCGGGTTTGACAAGAACGCCGACGCGATTGCGCCGTTGCTGGATGCTGGTTTCGGGTTCATCGAAGTCGGCGCCGCCACGCCGCGCCCGCAGCCCGGAAACCCCAAACCACGGCTGTTTCGCCTGACGCAGGATCGCGCCGCGATCAATCGGTTTGGGTTCAACAATCTAGGGGCAGAACAGATCGCGCAGAATTTGGCGAACCGTCCGGCAACGGGTGTGGTCGGGCTTAATTTGGGGGCCAACAAAGACAGCGGTGACCGGGCGCAGGACTATGTCGACGTGCTGAAAATCTGCGGTGGGTTTGTGGATTTTGTCACGGTCAATGTCTCGTCCCCCAACACTGAAAAATTGCGTGATCTGCAAGGGCGCGAGGCGCTGACTGCCTTGCTGTCGGGCGTGTTGGATGCACGTGGTCATCTGGCGAACAAACCGCCGGTATTTCTGAAAATCGCACCAGATCTGAGCAACGCTGAAATTGACGAAATCGCCGAGGTGGCCGAAACCTGCGGCATTGACGCGATCATCGCCACCAACACCACCTTGTCACGCGACGGTCTGACCAGCCCGCACCGCGATCAGGCGGGCGGCTTGTCCGGCGCGCCTTTGTTTCAACGTTCGACCCGCGTTCTGGCGCGACTTGCCCAGCGCAGCCAAGGAAAACTGCCGTTGATCGGGGTTGGCGGCATTGGCTCGGCTGAACAGGCCTATACTAAGATCAAGGCCGGGGCGTCGGCGGTGCAACTTTACACGGCGATGGTTTATCAGGGCCTTAGCCTTGCAGCGGACGTTGCGCGTGGTTTGGATGACCTTTTGGCGGCAGACGGGTTTCAGAATGTGGCTGACGCGGTTGGCATCGAAATGGACCGCTATTTATGAGCGATGTTACGATCTGGCACAATCCGCGCTGCTCAAAATCGCGCGAAACCCTTGCTTTGTTGCGCGCCAATGGGGTGGAGCCGGTGATTGTGGCTTATCTGAGCGACCCGCCGTCCGAGGCCGAGATCAGAGCGGCCCAAATGGCGTTGGGTATTCCAATCATCGAAATGATGCGCGTGAAAGAGGCGGCGTTTTCCGCCCTTGGATTGCGCACAGACAATGATGCGGCGGTATTGCTGGCGGCGATGGCGCAAAACCCGGTTCTGATCGAACGGCCTATCGTGCTGAGGGCTGGCAAAGCCGCGATTGGCCGCCCGCCCGAGGCGGTTCTTGCCTTGCTGTAATGGCTAGCCTTGCGCCTGCGCCTCTAGCCTTGGGTAATACATAAACAGGGTCACGGCGCGGGTGGCATTAAACACCATCAGCGCTGCCCACAGGCCATGATTTCCAAAGGCAGGCAATAACAACCACACAGCAAAAACATAAACCAGCGACGACATGATCATGGCAGTGCGCATGTCTCGGGTTCGGGTGGCCCCAATGAAAATGCCATCCAGCATCCACGAGGCGATGCCGATCAAAGGGGCCGCAATTATCCAGATCAGATAGGACCGCGCCTCTGCTTGCACATCCGGGGCTTTGGTCATCAGATCAATCAGCCAAGGCCCGGCCAGCGCAAAAAACAGCGACAGCAATACGACGATCAGCAGACCCCAGAAACTGGTCATCAGGGCGGCGCGGCGCAAAGATTGGCGCGCCTTTGCCCCCAGCGCCTGACCAACCAGCGTTTCAGCGGCGAAAGCAAAACCATCCAGCGCGTAGGCGGTGATCGCCAAGAATTGCAACAACACCTGATTGGCCGCAAGTGTCACATCGCCCAACCCGGCCCCCATGAACAGAAACGACATGAACGCCGCCTGCAACAGAACCGAACGGATCATGATATCGCTGTTGACCCACAGCATGACCTTGAGGCGCGCCCGGTCAAAAATCCGCGACCAGTTATTCCACGCACCGCCCAGGAACCCATCGCGGCACAACCACAAGCCCAGCGCCAGCCCGGACCATTCGGCCAGAAATGTTGCAAACGCCACACCGCTGACGCCCCAGTCAAGGCCCAGCACGAACCACAGGTCCAGCGACACGTTCAGGCCGTTCATCCACAATTGCAGCAGCAAAACCGCCCGCGTTCTTTCCTGTGCAATCAGCCAGCCGGTTATGCCGAAAATCACAATCGCTGCGGGTGCGGAATAGATGCGGATGGTGATGTAGCTGCGCGCGAGGGATTCAACCTCGGCTGAGGCGGGTGAAATTTGGAACCCGGCCCAAAGGATTGGCCATTGCATCAATATGATCAACAGACCCGCCGCCGCACCGCTGAGGATCACGCGCATCAGCAACGCCGTCACTTCGGCCTGATCGCCTGCGCCGCGCGCTTGCGAGGTCAGCCCAGTGGTGCCCATGCGCAGAAACCCGAAGATCCAGTAGATTGCGGTCAGAATGATCGCACCAATGCCAACCGCGCCAATCGGGGCGGCAGTGCCAAGCTGGCCCACCACACCGGTATCGACGGCGCCCAGCAGCGGGATCGTGATATTGGCCAGAACGATCGGGATGGCAATTTTCAGCACCCGTTTATGGGTCAGGCTGCCGAGGGTTATGTTACTCATCCAGCGTGGGCATAACAAAATGCCCGGTGCCTTGGGCAAACATCCGGTCACGGTTGTCCTGCCATGCCTCAACATGGACCGAGGCATAGCGCCGCCCGGATCGGTTCACACGCGCCCGTGCATAGGCATCGCGCGGCAAGCCAGAGCGCAGGTAGTCCGTGGTAAAATCAATGGTCTTGGGCATTTTTGGCAGATGTTTGCCATCCCATTCATCCACCCCCCGGTGGCCGTTTTCCATGCGGTCCCAAGCAATGTTCCAACTGAGAACAACAATCGCCGTGACCTCAAGAAACGCCGCAGTTACGCCGCCATGCAGTGCGGGCAGGATTGGATTGCCGATCAGCTTTTGGTCGAACGGCATCACGGCCGTTAATTCATCCCCGCGCCGGTCAAACCGAATGCCCATGAACCGAATATAAGGCACACCATCGACAAGGGCGTTCAATGCCTCGTCGCGGCGTTGGCGCACGATCTGGACGGGTTCGACGGGTTGGCGGCTCATGTTTTTGGGTCCGTTTCGGCGGCAGGTTTTTCGCGCGGCTGACTGACCGTGAAGGTGCCGGTTGCTGTGGCCACGGGCCGGTCGCGGTCATCGTCAAATGTCGTGGCACGCACAAAGGCGACGGACCGGGTGACATGATAGCATTCAGCGACGGCGCTGATCGCCTGCCCCGGTGTGGCGGCGCGCATGTAATCAATGCGCAGATCAATCGTCGCGGTGCCGGTTGGCGAGGAAGGGTGGCTCATCACTGCCGCACCACAACAGGAATCCATCAGGGCGGAAACCGCGCCACCGTGGATCACGCCGGTTGATGGATCGCCCACCAACTTTTCATCATAAGGCATGGTTATTTCGGCAATTCCGTTGTCGATCGAAACCAGATCCATCGCCAGTTCGCGCGAATGGGGAATCGCCTCCATAAACTGGCGGGCCATCTTGGCCTTTATTTGAGGGGTCATTTCAGTCACTTGGCTGCCTTTTTGCACAGGTCTTGCGCGGCTTTCTGCTGCTCTGTTATTTGATTTTGACTTTCCCGGTGCAAGTCCTATTTTTGAGAATGATAACAATTCGCAATTGCAATTGCAATTTACGCGGGATCCTCCCGATCACGAGGACAGGTATTGTGCCCGAAATGGCAGCCGTAGCGACACCGGTCTCACAGTGGTATCACAGTGGTTTCGGTGGCGCTTGTGCTGCGATGGCAGTGTCGCTTTCTATGGCTTTGCGCCTGATTATTTCTAAGCCTTGAAAAATCAGCGCAAACACGTCAGCCTAGGGCTGAACAAGCATTGATGGTCCGCAATGAATGAAGAAACACTGACACTCAATGAAATGTGCGCCCGGTTCGGTGTCACAGCACGCACCCTGCGCCACTATGAATATATCGAGCTGTTGCAGCCGGAAAAGATCGGTCGCACCCGGTATTATCGGTCGCGCGAAATGGCCCGGCTGAAACTGATCCTGCGCGGCCGCCGCTTTGGGTTTCCGTTGGAAGAGGTGCGCCAGTGGTTGCTGCTTTATGATGTTGATCCGAACAATCGCAAACAGACCGAGATTTGGATCGAAATGTCGGCCCGCCAGATTGACGAGTTGGAACACCGCAAGCTGGAGCTTGAGGAAACCATAGAAGAGCTAAAGCATCTGCACCGGATATCCATCGAGAATCTGGAGCAGCAGGCCGAGTAAGCAGGGCGATTCAGCGCAGACAATGGGCAAATGGGGTGGCGAAACCCCACGAATACTTGACGTAAATTGATTTGACGTAACGTAGATTTGCGTAAACCTTGTGCTATGCCTTGGCAGCAGTATGAATGGCACCCATGTCATGTACAGACAGAAACGATCGAAAAGAAACTTAGGTATTTCACAATGACCGACTCACGCCTGACCATCCGGCAGATGTGTGACTTGTTTGATGTAACACCACGCACACTGCGCTTTTATGAAGCCAAAGAACTGCTCTGCCCTGATCGGGTTGGGCAAAAACGCCTGTTCACCAAACGCGATCAGGCCCGCATGAAACTTATCCTGCGCGGCAAGCGTTTTGGATTTTCCCTGGAAGATATCCGGCAATTGCTGGAGTTGTATTATGTCGGCGACGGATTGTACCTGCAAATATCGCGCACCATGGAAATCGCCAATGAACGACTGGCCGACATGGAAAACCGTCGCGACGAGCTGTGTAACGCCATTGAGGATCTGAAATCTCAGATTTCTCAAGGGGAAGAAATACTGGCTCAGGAAAAATCAAATCACGCCGCTGAATAAGATCAGTTAACGGAGTAAGCAAATGACCACCTACATCGCCCCGACCAAAGATATGCAATTTGTGTTGCACGATTTGCTGAAAGTCACCCAAAGCGACATCCCCGGATATAGCGATCTTGAGGCCGACTTTACCTCGGCCATTCTGGAAGAAGCTGGAAAGATCACATCAGAAGTTCTGGCACCGCTGAATGCGGTTGGTGATATCGAAGGCTGCCGCCTGGAAAACGGTGTGGTTTACACGCCCAAAGGTTTCAAAGAAGCGTTTGATATGGTTTGCGAGGCTGGCTGGCCGTCGCTGGCGCTTGATCCGGAATATGGCGGACAGGGCATGCCCGGCGTGATTGGCACGGCGGTCGGTGAAATGCTGAATGCATCTAATCAGTCGTTTGCAATGTATCAGGGCCTGACCAATGGTGCTTATGCCTCGATCCACGCGCATGGCACAGAGGCGCAGAAAGCCACCTATTTGCCAAAGATGAACAATTGCGAATGGACAGGCACAATGAACCTGACCGAGTCGCATTGCGGCACTGATCTGGGTCTGATGCGTTCCAAAGCCGCGCCGCAGGACGACGGCAGCTATAAGATCACCGGACAAAAGATTTTCATCTCGTCCGGTGAACATGACATGTCGGAAAACATCATTCATCTGGTGCTGGCCAAGATCAATGGCGGGCCGGAAGGCATCAAAGGTGTGTCGCTTTTTATCGTGCCCAAATTCCTGATTAACAAAGACGGCTCCCTTGGCGCGCGTAACGGCGTGGCGGTTGGGTCGATCGAAGAAAAGATGGGCATCCACGGCAATTCGACCTGTGTGATGAACTTTGACGACGCCACTGGATATCTGCTTGGCGACGCGCATAAAGGCATGCGGGCCATGTTCACCATGATGAACCACGCCCGGCTGGGGGTTGGCCTGCAAGGGCTGGCGCAGGCCGATGCGGCCTATCAGAACGCTGTCATCTATGCCAAAGACCGCCTGCAGGGGCGCGCTGTGACTGGTGTTGAAAACCCCGATGGCCCGGCGGACCCATTGATCGTGCATCCTGACATTCGCCGCAGCCTGATGGACCAGAAATCCTTTGTCGAAGGCGCGCGTGCTTTTGCTTATTGGTCGGCCACCCTGCTGGACAAATCAGAACGCAGCAAAGACGCCGATGCACTGGGTCTGATTTCGCTGATGACCCCGGTCATCAAGGGCTTTCTGACCGACGAAGGTTACGACATGACCGTGCAGGCCCAACAGGTTTACGGCGGCCACGGCTATATCGAAGAACAAGGCATGAGTCAGTTCACCCGCGACGCCCGCATCGCCATGATCTATGAAGGCGCCAACGGCGTTCAGGCGCTGGACCTTGTGGGCCGCAAACTGGCCAGCGATGGCGGCAAGCATGTGATGGCGTTCTTTGCCATGGTCAAGGATTTCATCAAGGAAAACGAAAGCGACGAGGCCCTTAAGGCCGATTTCCTTGAGCCGCTAAAATCCGCCAGCAAAGACCTGCAAACCTCGGCCATGTTTTTTATGGCAGAAGGCATGAAAAACCCAAACGCGGCCTTGTCCGGTTCCAGCGATTTCATGCACCTGTTCGGCCATGTCTGCCTTGGCCTGATGTGGGCCCGCATGGCAAAAGCCGCATCCGCCGCCTTGGCTGCCGGGGCGTCCGATACCGAGTTTTATGAAACCAAACTGGCAACCGGTCGCTATTATATGGCGCGTCGTTTGCCCGCCACGAAACTGCACCTGGCGCGCATTCAGTCGGGTGCAGACACAGTCATGGCGCTGGCGGCTGAGTCTTTTTAGGCGGCCAACGCCGCGCTGCGGGCGTTTTGCCGTTGCGGCAAAACCGTGTTTGTGGCTTGCGCCCTTTCAGGTGCGCTGACAAAACTAAAGGCACGCGCGACCGAAAGTTGCGCGCGCCAGACAAAGGGCCAGAATTGAGGAAGGGTGACCAGATGAACGTTTCAGCGCTGCAGTCAGACTGGATGAGCGACGAGCATAAAATGCTCGAAGACATGACCAACAGCTTTATCACAACCGAATGGGCACCGAAATTCGACAAATGGCGCGAACAGGGCGAAATGGACCGCAGCACCTGGCAAGAAGCCGGTGAACTTGGCCTGCTTTGCCCGTCAATCCCCGAAGAATACGGCGGCCCCGGCGGCGATTTCGGCCACGAGGCCGTGATCCTGATGGCGGCCAGTCGCAACAATTTGGCCAGTTGGGGACAAGGCATCCATTCCGGCATCGTTTCGCATTACATCCTGAATTGCGGCACCGAAGATCAGAAAAAACGCTGGTTGCCGAAACTGGTATCGGGCGAGCTGGTCGGCGCATTGGCCATGACCGAACCCTCAGCCGGGTCCGACGTGCAGGCGATCAAAACCCGCGCGATCAAAGACGGCAACAATTACAAAATGACCGGCTCGAAGATCTTCATCACCAATGGCCAACATGCCAATCTGATCATCGTGGCGGCAAAAACCGACCCGTCACAAGGCTCTAAGGGCACCTCGTTGATGGTGCTTGAAACCGACGGGGCGGAAGGGTTTTCGCGCGGTCGCAACCTTGACAAAATTGGCCTGAAAGCCGCCGATACCTCGGAATTGTTCTTTGACAATGTGGAAATCCCGCCGGAAAACCTGCTGGGCGGGGTCGAGGGCCAGGGCTTTTACAACATGATGAAACAACTGCCCCAGGAACGCCTGATTATCGGCTGCGGCGCCGTTGGTGCCATGGAAGGCGCAGTTGAACGGACCATCGAGTATTGCCGCGAACGCGAGGCCTTTGGCGGCAATCTGCTGCAATTCCAGAACACCCGCTTCAAACTGGCGGAATGTAAAACCAACACTACGGTCGCGCGCGCGTTTCTGGACAGTTGCATTTCAGCCCATATGAAAGGCGAACTGTCGGTCGAAACTGCCGCCATGTGCAAATATTGGTTAAGCGACATGCAGGGCAAAGTGCTGGACGAATGCCTGCAACTGCATGGCGGATACGGCTATATGCAGGAATATGCGATCGCGGAAATGTGGACTGACGCGCGGGTGCAGCGGATATATGGTGGCACCAACGAGATTATGAAGGAGCTGATATCGCGTAAACTGTGAAACCTGCTTGGGCTTTTTGTTGCGGAACGCCTTCGGCGAGAGCATTTGGGCAATAAAGAAACAGGGGATGCGCCCCTGTTGCAAAGCCCGGATCAGAAATCCGATCAAAGAACAGAGGCGGCTTCTTCATTGACGGTCATCGGCTCTCCAGCCTGTACCGTGCTCAGAGCCTAAGCCAAAGCAGGTTAACAAAGCCTTACGCTTCTTTATTGCTTAAAATACTCAATTCCACTGCCTGAACCGGGCGCATACTTGGGAGACTGAAATCATGACGATCCAACTTCACTGTTTTGGCGAAAGCGGTAACGCTTATAAGGCGGCTTTGAGCCTGCAACTATCCGGCCTTGATTGGGAACCGGTTTTTGTCGATTTCTTCAAAGGCCAGACCCGGTCTGCCGAATATAAATCCGATCTGAACATCATGGGCGAGGCCCCGGTGATGATTGACGGCGATTACAAATTGACCCAATCGGGCGCCATTCAGGATTATGTCGGCGAAAAATCCGGCAAGCTGGGCGGCAGCACGCCAGCAGAGCGGCGCGAGATTTTGCGGTGGGTTTTGTGGGACAATCACAAATTATCCTCGAACGCCGGTCTGACCCGGTTTTTGATGAACTTTCTGCCACCTGACAAGCAACCCAAAGAGGTTATCGGCTTTATGCAGGGCCGCCTGAAAGCTGCCTATCAAACGCTGGACGCAGCCCTTGAGGGTCGGGATTGGCTGGTTGGTGACAGCATCACCAATGCCGATATTTCCTGCTGTGGTTATCTGTATTACCCCGAACCGTTCGGGTTTGATCGCACAGAATACCCCAATATCAACGCCTGGATGGACCGGATTGCCACCCAACCCGGCTGGAAAGCCCCCTATGATTTGATGCCCGGCTCCCCCGCCGATCGCGCCTGAAGAAAGAGGAAAGACAAATGACCGAAGCTTATATTTACGACGCCGTGCGCACCCCACGCGGCAAGGGTAAAAAAGACGGCACGCTGCACGAAGTGCCTGCCGTGCGCCTGTCTGCCGAAGCCCTGAACGAGCTGAAAAGACGCAACAATCTGGAAGGCCACGCGGTCGAGGATGTGATCTGGGGCAATGTCACCCAGGTCGGCGAACAAGGCGCGTGTTTAGCGCGCTCAGCGGTGCTGTATTCTGACCTTGATGAACGCATCCCCGGTGTGTCGATCAACCGTTTTTGTGCCAGTGGACTGGAAGCGGTCAACATGGCCGCCAACCAAATCCGCGGCGGGGCGGGTGACGCTTATATCGCGGGCGGTGTTGAAAGCATGAGCCGGGTGCCGATGGGATCAGACGGTGGTGCAATTGCCGCCGATCCGACCTTGGCGATGAAATCCTATTTCGTGCCACAGGGCATTTCGTCTGACATTATCGCCACCGAATATGGATTTTCGCGCGACGAATGCGACGCTTTTGCTGTGGAAAGCCAGAAACGCGCCGCCGCCGCACAAAAGGCTGGTAAGTTTGGCAAAACGGTTTTCACCCTGCGCGATCAGAACGGCATCGCCATTCTGGACCATGACGAAATGGTGCGCGAGACGACCGACATGCAGTCCCTTGGTGCGCTGAAACCATCCTTCAAGGATATGGGCGAAGTTATGCCGGGTTTTGACGCCATCGCCCTGATGAAATATCCACATTTGGAAAAGATCAACCATGTGCACCACGCTGGCAACTCGTCCGGCATTGCGGATGGTGCGGCGGCTGTGCTGATTGGCTCCAAGGAATATGGCGAACGGCTTGGCATCAAGCCACGGGCGCGGATCAGGGCGACCTCTAAAATCGGCACCGATCCGACGATCATGTTGACCGGGCCTGTGCCTGCGACGCGGCGCATCCTTGAGACTTCTGGCATGAAAATCAGCGACATTGACCTGTTTGAGGTGAACGAGGCTTTTGCCTCGGTCGTGCTGCGCTTTATGCAGGCGTTTGATGCCGATCACGCCAAGATCAACGTCAATGGCGGCGCGATTGCCATGGGGCATCCTTTGGGTGCAACGGGCGCTGTAATCATCGCCACGCTGCTGGACGAGTTGGAAGCCAGCGACAAAGAAGTTGGCCTTGCAACATTGTGCATCGGGTCCGGCATGGGGGCCGCCACCATAATCGAGCGGGTCTGATGGGCCTGCTTGACCTTGATGCGATCCCGGTGGAAACCGGGTCGTCCTATCCCGCACCCTATGCGGCAGAGATGGGAAACCGGGCTTGGCAGCGTCTTGGCGATGCTGCTGGTCTGACCCAGTTTGGGGTCAGGATGATGATCATGCAACCTGGCTCCAAATCCTCATTGCGCCATTGGCACGAGACGGAAGATGAGTTCGTGATGGTGACGATGGGTGAGTTGACCCTGATCACTGACGAGGGCGAAACCATCGTGCGTCCGGGTGATTGCGCGGGCTTTCCAGCCGGTGACACCAATGGCCATCACCTGATCAACAAATCAGATACCGAGGCCCGGTTTCTGGTAGTCGGCACCAAGGTTGAAAAAGATGTCTGCACCTATTCGGATGTGGACTTGCGGGTGGAAATTGACGGCAAAAACGACCGCTTCACCCGCAAAGACGGAACAGAGTTATAACCCTGAAAAGGACGAATAAAATGGCTGAATTTCACTATAAACTGGATGATGACGGCATTGCGATCATCAGCTGGGATTGCCCGGACAAATCCATGAACGTCATGACATGGAACGGTCTGGAAGAACTGAACACCTGCGTTGACAAGGCGTTGGGTGACGACGCCGTCAAAGGTGTGATCATCACATCTGGCAAGAAAGATTTTGCCGGTGGCATGGACCTGAACGTGCTGGCCGCCAATCCTGACGACGACAACCCGGCGGAAACGGTTTTCAACGGTATCATGCGCATGCATGGCTTACTGCGCAAAATCGAACTGGCCGGGATGGATTTCAAAACCAAAAAAGGTGGCAAGCCGATTGTCGCCGCCCTGCCCGGCACGGCCGCTGGTATTGGTTTTGAATTGCCGCTGGCCTGCCACCGCATTATTTCGTCTGACAATCCAAAGGCCAAAATCGGCCTGCCGGAAATCCTTGTCGGCCTGTTCCCCGGTGCTGGTGGCGCGATGCGTGTGTCGCGCAAACTGGGCCTGATGGGGGCTGCCCCCATTCTGATGGAGGGGCGCATGCAAGCCCCTGCCAAGCTGAAGGCCCTCAGCCTGATTGATGATGTTGTGCCTGCAGACGAGTTGATCGCTGCCGCCAAAGCATGGATCGGTGCGGCCAAGGATGCCGATCTGGTCAAACCATGGGACGCTAAGGGTTACAAATTCCCCGGCGGCGGGCCTTACACACCATCAGGTCTGCCGATGTTTGTTGGCGGTTCAGTGATGATCCACGCTAAGACGCAGGGCGCCTATCCCGCGGCCAAGGCGCTGTTGGCGGCGATCTATGAAGGCAGCCTTGTGCCGTTTGACACCGCCCTTAAGGTCGAGGCGCGTTGGTTCACCAAAGTGATGACCACACCATCGACCCAAGGCATGATCCGCTCGATCTTTCTGAACAAACAGGCGCTGGAAAAAGGCGCTGTACGGCCCAAAGACGTGGCTGATCAATCGGTGAAAAAGGTTGGTGTTCTGGGCGCTGGCATGATGGGTGCCGGGATCGCCTATGTTTCGGCCCTCGCCGGGATCAATGTGGTTTTGATCGACGCGAGCCAGGAAAGTGCCGACAAAGGCAAGGACCATTCCGCCGGTATCCTTGATGGTGGTATCAAACGCAAGAAAGTCACCGAAGACAAAAAAGTCGAGGTTTTGGGCCGCATCACCGCCACCACGGATTACGCCGCGCTTGCAGGCTGTGATTTGATCGTTGAGGCAGTATTTGAAGATGTCGGCGTTAAGGCCGAGGTCACCAAAAAGGCCGAGGCCGTGATACCCGCCGACTGCATCTACGCGTCAAACACGTCGACCCTGCCGATCACTTCGCTGGCAACTGCAAGTTCGCGGCCAGATCAGTTCATCGGCATCCACTTTTTCAGCCCGGTGCACAAAATGGCTCTGGTTGAGATCATCAAGGGCGCACAAACCGGCCCGCGCGCGGTTGCCAAGGCGCTTGATTTCGTGCGGCAAATCCGCAAAACGCCGATCGTCGTCAATGACGAGCGGTTCTTTTACGCCAATCGCTGCATCATCCCCTACATCAATGAAAGCGTGATGATGGTGCGGGAAGGTGTCGAGCCTGCACTGATCGAAAACGCCGCGAAACTGTTGGGCATGCCGCTTGGCCCCTTGCAGTTGAACGACGAAACCTCGATTGATCTGGGCGTCAAAATTGCCAAAGCGACCAAGGCCGCGATGGGCAACGCCTATGACAACGACTTTACCGACGAGGTTGTGTTCAAACTGTTCGACGAAGGGCGTTATGGCCGCAAAACCAAAGCAGGGTTTTACGACTACGACGAAAACGGCAAACGCACAGGTCTGTGGCAGGGATTGCGCGACAATTGGCTGGACCCGGAAAACGACATCTCGTTGGAAGACGTCAAAATGCGAATGATGATGTCACAAACGCTCGAGGCCGTGCGCGCCTTTGAAAGTGGTGTGCTTGAGGACATTCGCGAAGGCGATGTTGGCGCCATCCTTGGCTGGGGCTTTGCGCCATGGTCGGGCGGCCCGTTCAGCTGGCTGGATATCCTGGGGGCCGAACAAGCCGTCAAAATCTGTGATCGCCTGACGGAAACCTATGGCAAACGGTTTGAAACACCGGCCCTGCTTCGGGAACTGGCGGAAAAAGGCGAAAGCTTTTATGGCCGCTTTGCCCCTAACGCCGCAGCCGCTTAAACACCAAAAGCCCCGGTCACCACGCCGGGGCTTCTTCTTTTTAAAAATATCCTCGCCGAAGGCCAAAATACTCTTGTGCCAGATTTCGGCGAGGTCACTGTTTTGCCGTTCATTCAAACCTGTAATCAAAGCGGGCTATATCCATGGCGCAATTTCTGGCAATCAAACCCGCATCAGCGTCGTTGTAATACCCGCGCCAATCGCGTTTGCGGCTGGATTGGTTGACATGCTCAAGCACCGGCAAGCGGATATCGAGCGCGGTTTGCAACTGCTCAACCCCCTTGGCAAGATCTTCCAGACGCAAAAACAGATCGCATCGCTCAACCCCCGCCTCGTCCCTGACATAACTGGAATAGGGGCTTTGCCGGAACGCCTCGACAATATGGGGATGGTTCAGAAACGCTGAAAAATCAAGCGTTTGCGCCAAGGCCACGGCTTTGTTCTCAAACGATTGATCCTGCAACCAATGGTAATAACTGACGGCCCGATCCCAAGGATTGCGCACAATGGTGACCACAAAATACGCCTCAATTTCCGCCTGCGTCACCAGCCCATAGACATCCCGCAGGCGCGCGTGTTTCCACAAACGGCCAGAGGTCGCGACCCCCTTCAACCGTTTTCGCCGCTTCACCGCTTTGGGCGTGTCACCGATCAGAATATCATCTTTCATCGCTTTGGATTCCAACGCCAAAGCCAGCGATGTCCCACCGGTTTTCGGAATGTGGACAAATATGTATTTGCGTCCGCGCGAAATAATCATACCGAATTTCTAACGCGAGCGGACCGCGATGATAACCCCTGCCACAATGATCAGACCGATCCCCAGCAGTGACCGCATATCCAGCGTCTGGCCCCACAGCATGTAGGCCCAAAAGGCTGCGGAAATCAGAAACGCATATTCAAACACCGCGACAAAGGACACCTCGACCAGTTGATAGCCGCGCGTCAGCAGGCCAACCGCGATCAGTGAGCCAAAGGCCTGCACCATCACCCAGAACATGAACACGCCACTTGGTGCCACCCAACCGGCGGTGAAAAACGGCAGTTCGGCCGACACACTGGCGGGCACAGACACGGTGCTAAAGACCAAAAGTCCGACCAGCCCCCACAGGCCAAGGGCGGAAAACAGGCCCATTATCAGGGTCATGGTGGTTTCGCCTTCGCACCAACGGCGGGTTGCTATACTGCTTAACGCATAAAGCAGACCTGCGATTACCGGTATGGTGGTTAGGACAGACAGCGCGGCGGCATCCGGCCTTAGGATCAGAACCACGCCGGCAAATCCAAGCGCCACCGCCAAAATGCGCCACACGCCAATCCGTACGTTTAAAAACAACGCAGATATGACCAGCACAAAAATTGGCGAGGTGAACAATCCGGCGGCGACCTGCGCAATCGGCATCATCCCTGCCGCGCCGAAATAAAGCACCATCGCGGTTGAAAAGAACCCACTGCGCACCGCAACCGCCCGCCAGTTTTTTGGCCGCAAACGCCAGTTGAAAACCCGCGCCAGCAACAGAATCGTCGCACAGATGATGACCGAGCGGGTGAAATGAAACTGCCACAGTCCGGCCTGTTCAGCGATCAGACGGATGAAATTGTCGATAAAGCCAAGGCCTGACATCGACAAAACCACCAGAAGGGCCCCCAAAAGAGGCCTGTTTTCCACGCTGTTGTTCATAACGCTCCCTCACGCAACAATCTGACTTCAATCGCCTTGCACATCGACAAAATCTGTCCAGAATACGACGCCAGATCGTGTGAACTGCTTTTTTTAGGGAGAAAAGCCAATGGGACAAATGGCAGATGAATCCGGCCTCGGCAAGGTGGCCGCAAACCACGTGCCTTTGACGCCTTTGTCGCATCTTCAACGGGCGCGCGATGTTTTTGCCGACCGCGAGGCGTTGGTTTATCAGGATCGGCGGAATTCTTATCGTGAAATGCACGCGCGCTGTTCGCAACTGGCCTCAGCCCTCGTCGCGGCCGGGGTGCAGTCGGGCGATGTTGTATCGGTGATCTGCCCAAACATTCCGGCCATTGTCGAGGCGCATTTTGGCGTTCCGGCCTGTGGCGCGGTCCTGAATGCGATCAACACCCGGTTGGATGTAGATACGGTTGCCTATATTTTTGGCCATGGCGAAGCCAAGGTTGCGCTGGTTGACAGCCAGTTCATTGAACTGGCCGAGGCTGCCGTTGCAAAGATGGACAGCAATGGGCCGAAACTTATCGAAATCGCCGATGCTAAGGCGGGCTTTCCGGCAAGTGGCGCACATACCGAATACGAGGCTTTTTTGGCGCAGGGGGACCGCGATTTTCCCTGGGTTATGCCAAGCGATGAATGGGATAGTTTAGCACTAAACTATACATCCGGCACCACGGGACGACCCAAGGGCGTGGTCTATCATCATCGGGGCGCTTACCTGATGACAACCGGCACAGCGATTGCCTGGCAGATGCCGCTTTATGCGCGGTATTTGACGATTGTGCCCCTGTTTCATTGCAATGGCTGGAACCATAGCTGGATGATGCCGATGTTGGGCGGCACGATTATTTGTTGTCGCGACGTTGCGGCGGCCCCGATTTACAACGCCATTGCGGACGAAAAAGCCGCCTATTTCGGTGGCGCGCCGATTGTTTTGAACACCATCGTCAATGCGGATGACAGTGAACGCCGGGAATTTGACCATGTGGTGAACGTCTATACTGCAGGTGCGCCGCCGCCTGCGGCCACCTTGCTGGCGATTGAAAAGATCGGCTTTGAGGTGACGCAGGTTTACGGGCTGACGGAAACCTACGGCCATGTCACCGAAACCGTGTGGGATGATGACAAATGGGGCGATCTGGCCGAGGACGCGCGCGCCACCATCAAGGCCCGCACCGGGGTGCTGATGCCGATGATGGAAGACATTGACGTGGTTGACCAGACCAGTCGGTTGCCAGTTCCGCGTGACGGCCAAACGCTGGGCGAGATTGTCATCAAGGGCAATTCGGTGATGAAAGGCTATTACAAGAACCCGGCGGCGTCAGCCGAGGCATTTGAGGGCGGGTTTTTCCGCTCGGGCGATATCGCGTTTCGCCATCCCGATGGCTATATAAAAATCACTGATCGGTTGAAGGATGTGATCATTTCCGGCGGCGAGAACGTCTCGTCGGTCGAAGTTGAAGGCGCGATTATGCACCACCCGTCTGTCAGCCTGTGCGCGGTCGTGGCGCGCCCGGATGACAAATGGGGCGAAACGCCCTGTGCGTTTGTTGAGTTGAAACCGGGGACTGAGGCCACAGAACCAGAGCTGATGGCGTTTTGTCGCGAACGATTGGCGGGTTTCAAAACGCCCAAGACGGTGATTTTTCAGGAGCTGCCAAAAACCTCGACCGGTAAGATCCAGAAATTCATCCTGCGGGCGCAAGCAAAGGACTTGTCTGCATAACGCCGAATCTACCTGAAATGGTTAACGTTTCGTTAGCGGATACAATCCCTGTATTTGACGGGTAATTGCCACTGATTTGACTTGAAATATGGTCAAATCGTGGCTTTTTTTTGTCGCGCCCACCCGAAAGTATAGCACGTAGCCAAGGACGGTTTTTTCGTTATGGCAGCGGCTGTTTTGCCTGAATTATCCGCGTGATGCGCGGGAATTCCGGGTGACGAAGGGGCCGGATTCGATATTGCAGACCTATTAAGGGGTAAGGAAATGGCTCGATTAAACGCAATAGGCTCGCGCTACGGAATTGATAATTCAACCGGTGGTGGCGGAGGCCAGTTTGTTGTTGCCGGGCCGGATGTCAGCGGTCTTGGGGTTTTTGATGCAACCAATTTTCAATTCCTCAGCGCCTTTTTTGGCGGCACCGGCCATGGCTGGTTTGAAGGCACCGGGTTCACAACCAATCTGGTCGGCGGCGATCATATCCCGCTTAGCGGTACTGTAACCTCGCTCAGCGTGGATTTTCTGGGCGGCAGTGCGGCGGATTTCACGCTCGATCAGTTTTCGCTGTCGTTGGTTGATCTTTACAACGCAGGTTTTTCTTATTTTGAGACAGTGGTGTTTGCCAGCGATGACACACTGGGCGGGTCGAACTTTGCCGACACGCTTTATGGCTATGCAGGCCATGACAAGATTTTAGGCCGGGACGGGGCGGATAACCTGTTTGGTGGCATCGGTAACGACCAATTGTTCGGCGGCGACGGGGTCGACTATCTGGAAGGTGGCGCTGGCAACGACCGGTTGGACGGCGGCACCGGCGACGACACAATGCTGGGCGGCGCGGATAACGACGTTTATGTCGTGCGCGACGCGGGTGATACGGTGACCGAACTGGCTGCTGAGGGCACGGATACCGTGGTGTCCCTTGTGTCTTATACACTTGGTGCAAATGTTGAACACCTGCGCCTGAACCATGCCGCAGGGGCGGCTTCTGCCACCGGCAATGGCTTGAACAACCGCATTACGGGCAATTCAAGTGACAATGTTATCAGCGGCTTGGATGGCTCCGACAGGATCGCCGGATTGGGCGGCGTAGACATTATTTTCGGCGGTGCGGGGTCAGACACGATCCGTGGCGGTGGCGGTAATGACGTGATCAACGGCGATGCTGGCAATGACTTTCTGACCGGTGATGCCGGCGTTGATGTGATCAACGGCGGCGCTGACAACGACCGGATCTCGGGCGGTGCGGATGGCGATACGTTGCGCGGCGACGGTGGACGAGACCGCATTTTCGGCGGTGCCGGTAGTGACCGGATCGAAGGCGGAACCTCGGCTGACTGGCTGTTTGGTGGTGCTGACGGTGACCTATTGATCGGCGAAGACGGCAACGACTATTTGGACGGCGGCACGGGTGACGACGACATGTATGGCGGCCTCGGCAACGACACATTCGTTGTGCGTGATCTTGGCGACACAGTTCACGAGGGGCATAGCCAAGGCAACGACACGGTGATTTCGTTTCTAAGCTATACGCTAGACAACAATGTCGAACGCTTGCGGCTGGCGAATGCCGCTGGTGTTGCCGATGGCACGGGCAACAGCCTCAACAACCAGATTTACGGCAATTCAAGCGCCAACACTTTAAACGGGCTGGATGGCAACGACCGTATGTTTGGTCGCGGCGGCGCCGATACGTTGCTGGGTGGTCAGGGCAATGACTATCTGGATGGCGGCGGGGATGATGACATCATGACCGGAGGTACAGGCAACGACACCTATATTCTGCGCGACGTTGGTGATGTTTTGAACGAGGTGGCCAATGAAGGGCGGGATCTGGTGGTCGCGCATTTTTCATATATCCTAGAGGATAATTTTGAAACGCTGCGCCTGCATGCCAATGCCGGGGTGTCTTATGGCGGCGGCAACAGCCTTAATAACCGTCTTTATGGTAACGAGGACAAGAACCATCTGTTTGGTCTTGATGGCAACGACCGGATATTTGGTGGCGGCGGCGAGGATGCGATTGTTGGCGGCAAGGGCAACGATTATCTGGATGGTCAGGCCGATGCCGACAAGTTCTTGTTTGAGGTTGGCGATGGCAATGACGTGATTGCCAATTATGAGCATGGGCTGGACCTAATGGCCTTTGTCGGCCTGACCTTTAGCGATCTGAGCTTCAGTGCTCATGGCACCGGGGTCATGGTGGATTACGGCGCGAGCGACACGATTTATCTGGAAGGTGTGGGTGGCATCACGTTGACTGCTGCTGACTTCGTGTTCTTTTAGAGCCAGACAGACCTATCAAGCTTTGGCCATCCGACGCATAGGCGTTTGGGTGGCCTTTTGCATTTATCGGCGTGGATTTGGCTGATTTAATCCGGTATACCTGCCGCAGGGACAAAAATCGGGCGGGCATCGGGCAGCATGACTGCGCTCAAACAATATGAGAAATTAGAGGCCTCGGGGCTGTGGCGGGAATCCCCTGCTATGCAGCGGCGCGAGGTTTACGTGGGGTTTGGCGACACATCTTTGATGATTCGCAATCAAAAGGACGAGGTGCTGTCGCATTGGTCGCTGCCTGCGGTTCAGCGGCTTAATCCCGGCAAAGAACCGGCGCTGTATTCCCCGACCCCTGACGCCAGTGAAACCCTTGAGTTGAGCGATGAGACGATGGTCGAGGCGATCGAACAGGTTCGCGCTGCGATAAACCGCCGCCGCCCGCATCCGGGTCGCCTGCGGTTATGGATACTTTTGGCCATCAGCGTTGTGATCGGCTCATTGGGTTTCTTTTGGCTGCCGGGCGCGTTGGAACGTCACACCGTGCGTGTGGTTCCGTTTGAAACCCGCAAACAAATCGGCGGCGAAATCCTGGGCCATATCACAAAGCTGACAGGTGCGCAGTGTTCGACCAGTTCGGGGAATCGCGCCTTGATCAAACTGAAAACCCGATTGCAGGCGGACGTTCGCAGCCGGATATTGGTTCTGGGCGATGGCATTGCCAAAAGCGCGCATTTGCCGGGTGGTTACATCCTGCTGAACAAAGTGCTGGTTGAGGATCATGAACAAGTCGAGGTGGCTGCGGGCTATGTTTTGCTGGAACAGCTTCGGGCCAAAGCCAGTGATCCGCTGGCGCAACTGTTGCAACATGCGGGCGGGCTTGAGGCCTTTCGTCTGCTGACGACAGGCAAGATCAGCACTGACGCCTTGCGCGATTATGCTGAGTTTGTGTTGACCCAAATCGACCCGATGCCCGCGAATGAGGCCCTGTTGGCGCGCTTTAAAACGGTTGGATTTGCCAGCAGTCCACTGGCCTATGCCATTGATATTTCTGGCGAAACCACCCTGACCCTGATCGAGGCCGATCCTTACCGCGCGCAAGCCTACACGCCGTTGCTGAGCGATACTGACTGGGTCGGATTGCAGGGGATTTGCGGCAGTTAAGGCGTTTCGACCAGACTGCCAGCCTCAAGCCGCAACACCCGGTCCATGCGCGCCGCTAGGTCCAGATTATGGGTTGCGATCAGCGCCGCCAGACCGGTTTCGCGCACAAGCCCGGTCAGGATGTCAAACACCTGCGCTGAGGTTTCGGGGTCAAGGTTGCCCGTCGGCTCATCCGCCAGCAGGATTTGCGGCTGGTTGGCCAGCGCCCGGCAAAAGGCGACCCGTTGTTGTTCACCGCCGGACAGTTCTGCCGGGCGATGGTCCATCCGTTCCGCCAGACCAACGCGGGTCAACAGATCACGCGACCGCGCCTCGGCCTTTGGGCGTGGCGTGCCGTTGGCAAGCTGGGCAAGCAGGACGTTTTCAACAGCGGTAAATTCCGGCAGCAGGTGGTGAAACTGGTAGATAAAGCCAACATCCTGACGACGCGCAGCGGTGCGACGCCGGTCGTTTTGGCCGCCAAGGTCTTTGCCGCATAACAGCAGGCTGCCGCTGTCAGATGTGTCCAGCAGACCAGCGATATGCAGCAAAGTCGATTTGCCCGCGCCAGAAGGTGCCACAAGGGCGACGATTTCGCCGGGTTGCAGATCAAGATCAACGCCGCGCAGAACCTGCACTTCGCCCTCTTGCCCCTGCATATAGGTCTTGGTGATACCACGCAGGCTGAGGACCGGATCACTCATAACGCAGCGCCTCGACCGGGTTCATGCGGGCCGCACGCCTTGCCGGAAAGATCGTGGCGACGAAGGACAGCACCAGCGACAGCGACACGGCAACGGCTGCATCTTTGACTTCCAGCCGGGCAGGAAGTTGCGACAGATACCGAACCGAAGGGTCCCAGACGCCGCCGCCCATGGCCCAGTTCACGGCGGTAAAAACCGGGTCGATATAGATTGCAAACAGACAGCCAGCGATCAATCCGATCAATGTCCCGGTCACCCCGATAGAGGCCCCGACGATAAAGAATATCCGCATGATCGACCCTTCGGTCAGGCCCATTGTGCGCAAAATGCCAACATCGCCGCCTTTGTTCTTGACCAGCATAATCAGCCCGGAAACGATATTCATCGAGGCGATCAGAACCAAGATCGACAGAATGATAAACATCACATTGTCTTCGGTTTGAAGCGCTTGCAGAAAACCGCCGGAACTGTCCCACCATGTCCACACAAGCGCACGCGGCCCGGCGGCGCTGATGATCGGAATCACGTAATCGTCGACATTGTCCGGATCGCTGACAAGAATTTCAATCTCGTCCGCGGTGCCTTCACGGTTAAAGTAACTTTGCGCCTCGGCGAACGGCATATAGACCCGGGTGCGGTCAATGTCATAGCGACCGACGCCAAAGACATAAACCACCTCGAAACTTTTGATCCGGGGGGCGGTGCCAAAGGCGGTTTTCACGCCATCGGGCGAGATGATTTTGATACGGTCCCCGGTTGCCACGCCAAGTTCACGCGCGACCCCGGTTCCGATGGCGATGCCGTGCTGAAACCGGGTCAGATCACCATATTGGGTTTCCGGCGTGGCGATCAGCGGCAATGTCAGCAGATCAACCTCGCGTTCGCCAAAAACCTCAACCCCGGCATTTCGCCCGTTGAACGAGGCCATAAGCTGGCCACGAATAATCGGTGCTGCACGCACAACACCGGGAACCGCGCGGATATTATCGGCAATCGCATCGAAATCCTTTATGGCGCGTGATTTGCGCTGGTTTTCATCGCGATATGTGGACGAAGTTACCGTGACATGGGCGTTGGCACCCAGAATGGTCTGCACAAATTCATAGCGAAAGCCTGATCGCACCGCCAGCGTCGCCACCAATGCGAAAACCGCCAGTGCGATTCCCACCAGCGAAATCCATGTCATTACGGATACACCACCTTCGCGGCGTTTGGCGCGCAGATAACGCCAGGCGATCAGCCATTCAAAACCTGCAAACGGATGAGTTGACTGCGCCACGCCCTGCCCTTTTTTAACTTTTATTGCGGCAAAGATGGGTGCAATCACCGCTAAGGTCAAGCATGTCAGATGGCTGCGTAAATCTCGACCAATCGCGCCACAGCCTCGGCCGGGATCAGCTCTTCGCTGACGCCGGTTTTGCGACTGGTCAGTTCGACCACACCGTTTTTCAACCCGCGCGGGCCAACCGTTATCCGCCATGGCAGGCCGATCAGATCCATGGTTGCAAACTTGCCACCGGCGCGTTCTTCGCGGTCGTCATAAAGCGGTTCAAGCCCAAGTGCCGTCAGTTCTTTATAGAGCGCCTCGCAAGCGCCGTTGGCCTGTTCGTCACCCTGTTTCAGATTGACGATACCGACCTTGAACGGGGTCACGGATTCAGGCCAGATGATGCCTTTGTCGTCATGGCTGGCCTCAATTATCGCGCCAACAAGACGGGACACACCGATGCCGTGGCTGCCCATGTGAACGGGTACGTTTTCACCCTCGGCATTAACGACTTTGGCGTTCATCGCGTCGGAATAATTTGTGCCGAAATAGAATATCTGGCCAACTTCGATCCCGCGCGAGGACATACGCCGTTCCTCAGGAATTTGGTCATACAGCGTTTCATCATGGGTTTCGTCGGTCCGGGCGTACGGCGTTGTCCATTCGGTGTTGATCGCGGCGCACTGGTCCCAATCGTCGTAATCAACCGCACGCGCACCAAGGTTCAGATCAAGGATCGCGCTGTCATAGAACACTTCGCTTTCGCCGGTATCCGCCAGCACCAAAAACTCATGCGTGTCATCGCCACCAATCGGACCACTATCAGCGCGCATCGGTATCGCCTTGAGACCCATGCGTTCATAGGTCCGCAGATAGCTGACCATATGGCGGTTATAGGCATGCAAGGCGGATGGTTTGTCGATGTCAAAATTATAGCCGTCCTTCATGAAAAATTCACGACCACGCATCACGCCAAAGCGAGGGCGGCGTTCGTCGCGGAATTTCCACTGGATATGATACAGCGTCAGCGGCAATTGCTTGTAGGACTGGACTGTGCTGCGAAAAATATCGGTAATCAGTTCTTCGTTCGTCGGGCCATACAGCATGTCATGCCCGTGCCGGTCCTTGATCCGCAGCATTTCTTCGCCGTAATCCTCGTAACGCCCACTTTCGCGCCACAGATCAGCGGATTGCAGGGTTGGCATCAACATCGGGTTGTGGCCAGCGCGGATTTGTTCCTCGTGGACGATATTTTCAAGGTTGCGCAACACTTTGAAACCCATCGGCAGCCAGGAATAGATCCCGGCGCTGGCCTGACGGATCATGCCCGCGCGCAACATCAGCCGATGGCTGACGATGCTCGCCTCTGATGGGGTTTCTTTCAGGACGGGCAGGAAATATCGGCTAAGGCGCATGGGGCAACTTTCGGCAGGCAAGGGAAATTCGTATCGCGTTCTGCTTTAGGCGATTGACCGGGCCAGCGCAATAACCGCTGGCCTTTATGCGTCTTGGGCGACTGTCAGTTTGGTTTGACACCCCAAGGCTTTGGCCAGACTTTCAAATCGCGCCAGCACCACCTCGCCAAACAGATCGCGCGACTTTGGTTGCAGGATCAGTTCAAGACTGCCCGCCCGTCTGTCGATCTTAAGTGTGCAGGACATATTGTCTGTGGCACCGGACAGCATCGCACCAAACCGCATAGCTTTGCCCAAAACTTCGGCCAGTTGCCGGTCTTTGTCGTCCAACAGCGCGATGACATCGTCAAAATTGCTGCCGCTGGCCGAGTTCTTATAGCGATGCAACAGGGCCGAACCCAAAAACACCCGTCCCCGGTGATCCAGCCCGCCCAGATTGGCCCGCGTGGCATTGTCAAAGCAGACTTCGGCGCGGTAATCGGGATGGGCCCGCCATGTTACGTCATGCAAAAGACAAGCCGCGCGCACCAGCCGTTTGCGTTCGCGGCTTTCGCGTTTGAACAGGGGGGCGAGAAATTCAAACAGAACCTTGCCAAATCCCGGCATCCGGGCCGAGGCCCGTTCCATATGAATACACGCCTCGATCAGCGGGTCACGTTTGCGCAGGCTTTTGGGCATCTGCTGATACAGCAGCCCCTCGCGAATACCGTAGCTGGAGGTGGCGATGTGCTCAGGTTCAAACTGCCGTATCAGTTCTTTGAGAACCTGCGCCGCAATCGGCACCAGTCGCATCCGTTCTGGCGATGATCCGGTCATAGCGCGCAATTCGGCGACCTGTTGCGAGGCAATCCAGTCGGTCGTTTCGATCAACTCGGCGGGCTGCATCGCGTATTCATGCAGCACTTTCAGCGGGTAATTGCGCCGCTCCATATCCAGACGGGCAATCGCACGCCACGACCCGCCAACCAAAAACAGCGTTTTGTATTGGCCGTCCATCTTGGCGCGCAACAGCGCCACCTGCCGGGCAATTTCGTCATCAAGTGTTCCGCTTTCAAGAAACGGGGCAAGCTTGAGCGGCCCAAGCGGCGAGGTCACGCATTGGCCCACCTCGCCTTTGGCGATCTCGGCCAGTTCCATGGATGATCCGCCAATATCACACATCAACCCGCGCGCGCCCGGCCAGCCCAGCAAGACGCCTTGCGCGGACAATCGCGCCTCTTCCTTGCCACTGGCGACATTCAGCACCAAGCCCGTGGCTTTTCTGACCTCTTCGCAAAATTGCGGCCCGTCATCGGCTTCACGCACGGCAGCGGTCGCAACAGAATACAACGGTTCGGCCCCCATGCCCTTGGCCAACAGGGCAAATCGTTTCAACGCGACCAAAGCACGATCGCGCCCCCTTGGGTTCAGCTTGCCGGTTTCAGCCACGCCTTCGCCCAACCCACACAGGATTTTTTCGTTGAAGAAATACGCGGGCGAGCGCGCCGCGCCGTCAAAAACCACCAGTCGAACCGAGTTTGAGCCAACGTCGACCACGCCAAGACGTTCGAGTTTACGTTTGGCGGTATAACTAAAATGCGGCAGTTCAGACAAACGCCGGTTTTTGGAATTCTTGCTGGATGTCACCTGAAACCGCCCGTTATCCGCATTCCAAAAGACCCTAATCCCTGCCAGTGAACCACACAAGCGACCCGTTTATCTAAGGCGGCTAAAACTGGACGTCGGATCACTTATCTTTCTTGTGGGTCAGTTCCGGCACATCCTTTGCACCAACTGAACCACGCCCGGACAGCGATGGGTTCTCCATGAAAAAACGGTGGCAGTTGAACAATTGCTCACCCTTTTGCCCCTGATGCCGCGAATAGACGCCATCCGGGCCTAAAACCCAGCTTTGCGCCTGATCCGCCAGATTTGCCGTCATGATCTGGCTCATCACTTGGGCATGCACGGTTTTGTTGGTGATCTCGACAAGGGTTTCCACCCTGCGGTTCAGGTTGCGTGACATCCAGTCAGCCGATGACATAAAAACCCGCGCCTTTTTTGACGGCAAGCCAGAACCATTGCCAAAACAAACGATCCGCGAATGTTCCAAAAACCGCCCGACGATGGATTTCACCCGGATGTTTTCCGAAAGGCCTTTGATCCCAGGCCGCAAACCGCAAATCCCGCGCACAACAAGGCTGATTTTAACCCCAGCGCCCGAGGCCCGGTAAAGCGCGTCGATCACATCAGCCTCGACCACGGAATTCATCTTGGCCCAGATTTCCGCAGGCCGCCCAGCCGTTGCATGGTCAATTTCAGCCTCGATCAGCGTCAGCAGGGTCTGCTTCATACCATCGGGCGAGATTGACAGTTTTTCGAGCGCCGAAGGCTTGGCATATCCCGACACATAATTGAACACTTTGGTCGCGTCGCGGCCCATCGCATCGTCGCAGGTAAACAGCGACAGGTCGGTGTAAATCCGTGCAGTAATCGGATGGTAATTGCCGGTGCCAAAATGGGTATATGTGACCAGACGGCCACCTTCGCGCCGCACAACTGTCGAGATTTTGGCGTGGGTTTTCCAATCAAGAAAGCCATAAACCACATGTGCGCCGGCCCGTTCCAGCCGCCGCGACTGACGGATATTGGCCGCCTCGTCAAAGCGCGCCTTTAGCTCGACCAATGCGGTGACGGTTTTGCCCTCTTCAGCAGCTTCACAAAGGGCCGACACGATGGGGGATTCATTGCTGGTGCGGTAAAGCGTTTGCTTGATCGCCAGCACATCCGGGTCTGCCGCGGCCTGCTTCAAAAACCGGATCACCATATCAAAGGTTTCATACGGGTGATGCAGCAGCATGTCTTTCTTGCGGATCGCCGCGAAAATATCCCCCTCGTGATCCTGCACCCGCTCTGGCACACGCGGTGTGAATTTCGGCCACAAAAGATCAGGGCGGCTGGGCAGCACCAATTTGCCAAGATCAGAAATCCCGACCATGCCACCCATTTCAATAACCTCATCGCGCGCCACATGCAGCGCATCCGTCACCAGCTTTTTCAGGTTCTCAGGCGCGTCACCCGACACGCTCAGGCGGATCACTTCGCCCCGGCGGCGACGTTTCAGGGCGGTTTCAAACTCGCGCACCAGATCCTCGGCCTCGTCCTCGACCTCAAGATCGCTGTCGCGTAAAACCCGAAACGAACAATTGCCCCTGACCTTGTAGCCGGGAAATAACGCGCCGATATTTTCCAGCAGCACCTCTTCGAGTGGCAGAAACCGCATATGTCCCTGCGCATCACTTGGCAGGGCGACAAACCGGTCGATCTGGGGCGGAATTGGCAGCAAAGACAACAGCTTGCGGCCATCCTTTTCACGCTCCAGTTCCAGCGCCAGCGACAGGCCTTCGTTGGGGATAAACGGAAAGGGATGCGCCGGATCAATGGCCAGCGGTGAAAGAACCGGAAAGACCTGGCTTAAGAAATGCTCGGCCAAAAGGGCGCGATCATCTTTGTTAAGCGCGTCGCGGGTCAGAATGCAAATACCGGCCTGTTTCATCAACGCCTTCAGTTGCGCCCAAACCTCTTGCTGGCACAGCATCAGATCGCGCGCATTGGCGTCAATCAATTCCAACTGTTCCCCCGGCGTCAGCCCATCGACAGCCGGATGCGTGACCCCGGCGCGTTGCAATTCACGCAATCCCGCAACCCTAACCGTGTAAAATTCATCCAGATTGGCCGCTGAAATCGACAAGAACCGCACCCGTTCCAACAGCGGCACCGCAGGGTTCGAGGCCTCTTCCAGCACCCGCCAGTTGAACGCCAGCCATGACATTTCGCGGTTGAAAAACCGCGACGGCCCGGAAGTGTCAAGAGAGTCGATCGCGACGGGTTCAACAAACGGCGCGTTCAGAAAATCGGCATTGGTCATGGCTGCAACAATCATAGGGGGATCAGAGGTTCATTATGCCCTAAATCCAGACATTTTGTCCAGACATCCAAACGCCTTATTGCTTCTGCTTTTTGCAAATATCCTCGGGGGGTTCCGGGGGGCAGACAGCCCCCCGGCTTGGCTTCAACAACTGTACCCCGCGATTTTTGTCGGGATCAAAAAAGCGTTGCCGCCAACCGCCGGGTCACCGGGCGTTTCTGCTCCAGCGCCATGCGGTCCAAAGCCTCAACCACAGCCTGCGCCGCCACGGCCGAGCGGTCCATCCGCGCAACAAGATAGCCAATCAAATCCGGCCTGATTTCGATCTGTCGATCCCTGAACAATTTGACCAGCAATGCCGCCAACAGCGCGTCATCCGGCGGCTCAAGCCCAACAATGTCGATGGTGCTTAAACGGCTGAGCAGATCAGGCAAGCCAATCCCCCAGCGCGTCGGTGGCGAAATCGCTGTCAGCAACAGACACCCACCCTCAGCCGCAACCAGATTGTATAGATGAAACATCGCGGCCTCGCGCGCGGCGTCACCGGCCATCTGATCGGCGTTCTCAACCACCAGAAAATCCTGCGCCGCCAGCTGCGCGACATTGTCCTCAATCACCACGTCAATCGACACGATTTCGGCCCCGGTCTCACCCGCCCAGACATGCGCCAGATGGGTTTTGCCCGACCCCTGAGGCCCGCAAAGCATCAAACGCCTGCCCGGCCAGTCGCGCCATGCCTCAAGCCGTGCCACAGCCAGTGAATTGGACGGCCCGACAAAAAACGCATCCCGCCCAAGGGCCGGTTTGGCTGGCAAATCAAAGGTCAATTGTTCAGGCAATTCTGATCTCACGCTTTGTGTGTTGTCTGTTGGTGCCACGGGCGGTTCACTGCGGGCCTTCCAGCCCCTGATACAGCCGACCCGCCAGATATTGGCGAATACCAAAGCGCGAGAAAACGCCAAAAGTTGCCGCTACAGGAACCGCTACCAACATGCCGAGGAAACCAAACAAGGTGCCAAAAACCGACAGCGCAAACATCAGCCAAACCGGATGCAGCCCGACAGAACGTCCGACCAGTTTGGGGGTCAGAAAATTCCCTTCGGCAATCTGACCGACAACAAAAATTCCGGCAACCACGCCAATCCACCACGGTTCGGCCCAAAACTGAAACAGTGCAAGCCCGATCGCCAACACCCCGCCAAACACCGCCCCGACATAAGGAATGAACGAGATCAGCCCCGCAATCAGCCCGACCACCAAGCCAAACTGCAGCCCAACCAGCATCAGGGACAGCGCGTAAAACGCGCCAAGAATGGCCGAAACTGTTAATTGCCCCCGCACGAACCCCGCCAGAACCAGATCGACCTCGCGCGCAAGTTCACGCAACGTGTCCAGATGATCCAGCGGCAGCCAGCCGTCAATCACTGCAATCATGCGGTCCCAGTCCAGCAGCAAATAGAACGCCACAACCGGAACAACGACGATGAAAATTATCACATCAATCACCGTAAAAGCCGATGAAATCAGGGTGTTGGCCAAATCACCGCTGCGGGCGCGCAATGTTTCACCAATACTGTCCAGCGATTTTCTAAGGGCTGATTCAGGCTCCATCAGGGACGGTATCTGGTCCTGCAAAAACACCTGCATCTGCGCCGAATAAGTCGGCGCTTCGGCGATCAAAGCCCCGAATTGGTTGACGAATGTCGGGATCAGCAGCAGGGCCATGACGACAAAGGCAAACATCGCAACCAGAGTGATAATCACCGTGGCGACAACGCGGGTGCATCCCATCCGTTCCAGCCGGTCCGCCACCGGATCAAGAAAATAGGCAATCGCTGCCCCGGCCACAAAGGGCAGGATCACATTGCCGAGCGACCACATGACAAGGGCAAGGATCGCCAGACCGACGCCCCAGTATTTCATCTGATCTTTGACTGACATCACCATCAAGCGGCCCTCCATCGACGCCAAAGCGGCGGCTGGGATTGTTCTAGCGTTGGTACGGGCAAATCTCAACCATTCCGGGCGGGTTGCGCTTGCATCAGGCTTCGGGCAGGTTCACGTCAATCAAGGGAGCCTGCACAATGTCACAAGCCCAAGCCGAAATTCGCCTTCCCACACAGGAATTGCGCGACGATCTGCCGTTTTACACCCAAAAGCTGGGCATGCGACTTGAATCAATCTTTCCGGCGGACAATCCATCCGTGGCGGTTCTGTCGGGCCATGGCCTGCGCATACGCATCGAAAAGGGTGCGACGGAAGCGCCGGGAACCCTGCGCATCCTAACCGATACGCCCGGCGATTTTGCTGACGGCGCGACGGAACTGACCGCACCGAACGGCACCAAGGTTGAAATCGCCCCGCTGACTCCGGCCATCGTCATGCCCACAACCGAACACGCCTTTGTGGTGCGCCGCCTGCGTGATGAGGCTCCCTGGATCATCGGACGCGCAGGCATGCATTACCGCGATCTGATCCCATCCCGGCTGGGCGGGTCGATCATTGCCAGCCATATCCGCATTCCCGATGGTGGGCCGGTGCCTGACATGGTGCATTACCACACCGTCGGTTTTCAGCTTATTTACTGCTACAAGGGTTGGGTTGACGTTCTGTACGAGGATCAGGGCGACGAAATGCTACGGCTGCACGCCGGCGATTGCGTCATCCAACCACCCGAAATCCGCCATCGCGTCTGCCATGCCTCGCCCGATATCGAGGTGATCGAAATTGGTGTTCCGGCGGAACATATCACCACAATCGACCACGAAATGGCCCTGCCGAATGGCCAAGGCGATCCGGCACGCGAATGGCAGGGCCAGACATTCGTTCACCACATCAAAGATCAGGCAACATGGCAGCCGTTTCGCGTTCCGGGCTTTGTCTGTCGTGACACCGGCATCGCCAAAGGCACCAAAGGCGTCGCCGGTATTCAGGTTGTGCGCTATGATGGCGGCATCGCGCTGCAAACCGCGCATGATACAGACATCCATTTCACCTTTGTGCTTGAAGGCAGCATGACGCTGCAATCTGTTGACCATCAGGATCGCAAGCTTAAGGCTGGCGACGCCTTTGTCATCCCGCCCGGCATGGCGGTTTCCTATGCAAATTGCTCGGATGATCTGGAATTGCTCGAAGCCAGTTTGCCCGGCGTGTTCAACACCGAAATCCGCGACTAGATCAGCGTCTTGCGTCACAAGACGCTACGCGCGCGTAAGGCGTAATGCCGCTAATATTTGAGCGGGCAAATCCCGCTGATCGCCGGACCTTAGCCGTGCAGTGATCACTTTGCCGGTCGGCACCACATCCGCAAACGGCGCCACAAGACTGCCATCGCTAAGATGCCGTTCAACCAACGCCTTGTGGCCCATCAGAACCCCGGCGCCATTGCACGCCTCTTCAACGGCCAAAGAATACAGTGAAAAACTTACGGAGTCCGGCAGGTTTGGCAGTTCGACCGCCGCCTTTTCCAGCCATAGCGCCCAATCCTGTTCCCAGATGGAATCTCTCAACCACAAGACGTCGGCCAAATCTGCCGGATGCTGCAATTGCGCCGCCAAGGCAGGCGCACACACCGGCAGGATATGATCGGCGGCCAGAACCTCAGCAGGCGACGCAGAACCGTCGGCATTTGTTTCCAGAAACACCGAAATATCGTACCCTTCGCGCTCCATATTCGGCGGCTGCTCCAGTGCCGCGACCGAAATCCGCGCGTCAGGAAACCGCGCCCGCAGCCCCGGCATTCGCGGTGACAACCAAAGCTGTGCCAAAGACGGCAGGGCCGCGATGCGGATCGAATTGGGTGCCGCCCGGATGCGCAGGTTTTGCGTCGCCATATGCAACTGATCAAACGCCGCCTCAAAATCGCCCAGACATCTTTGCCCAAGATCGCTCAGCGTCACACCACGGGCGTGGCGCGAAAACAGGGCCGCCCCGGCCCAGTCTTCCAGCGCTTTGATATGCTGTGCGACCGCGCCGGGGGTCACGCATAACTCGTCTGCGGCGCGCGAAATGCCGCCAAGACGCGCCGCTGCCTCGAACGCGCGCATGGCGTTTAGTGGTGGCAGCCGGTGTCGCGGGGGTTTGACGCTCATCACTTGCCTTAGTTTTTCTATGCCTAGTAAATAGGAAAACTGATTTGCGCCAAAAGTCAATCCGGGCTTTCATCCCGCAAACGACTTTAATCCGGAGCATCCCATGCCAAACCTCGCCGCCCGCCCTTGGGTTCCCGCCCATTGCGAAACCTATATCCAGAACGTCGCGCGTGATATTCCCGGCCAATCAAGTGCCACAATCGCCGATCAGATCGAGGCGTTGACGGTTCTGAACGCGCAAATCCACGAGCGGGATTGCCTGAACCTTAACCCCGCCACCAACGTGATGAACCCTAAGGCCGAGGCGTTGTTGGCGCGCGGACTAGGTTCGCGGCCATCGCTGGGATATCCCGGCGATAAATACGAAATGGGTCTGGAAGGCATCGAACAGATCGAGGTGATCGCGGCTGAGCTTTGCGCCGAGGTCTTCAAGGCGAAATATGCCGAAATCCGGGTCGCATCGGGCGCGCTGGCAAACCTTTACGCTTTCATGGCGACCACCAAACCGGGTGATGCCATCATCGTGCCACCCGGCAGCATCGGCGGTCATGTGACCCACCACAAGGACGGGGCGGCCGGGCTTTACGGCTTGGACATCCATCATGCCCCGGTCAACGCCGACGGCTATACCCTTGATCTGAAAGGATTGCGTGCGCTGGCCCAAAAGGTGCGCCCGAAACTGATCACCACTGGCGGCAGCCTCAACCTGTTCGCCCACCCGATCAAAGACGTGCGCGCCATTGCCGACGAAATCGGGGCCTACGTGCTGTTTGACGCGGCCCATCTGTGCGGCATGATCGCAGGCGGCGCTTGGGATAACCCGCTGGAACAAGGCGCGCATCTGATGACAATGAGCACGTATAAAAGCCTCGGCGGTCCTGCTGGTGGTCTGATCGTCAGCAACGAGGCTGATCTGGCCGAACGCCTTGACGCCATCGCTTTTCCGGGGCTGACCGCGAATTTCGACGCGGCGAAATCGGCAGCGCTGGCGATGACAATGCTGGATTGGCGCGATCACGGCGCGGATTACGCCGCAAAAATGGTGTCGGTCGCCCAAGCCATGGCCAAAGCGCTTGAGGCACGCGGCATTCAGATTTTTGCCTCAGCAAAAGGCGTAACCACGTCGCACCAGTTTGCCATTGACGCGCGCGCATTGGGCGGTGGGCAAACCGCAGCCAAGAAATTGCGCCTTGCCAATATTCTGACCTGCGGTATCGGCCTGCCGATCGAAACCCTGCCAAATGACATGAATGGTCTGCGCATCGGCACACCGGAAATCGTGCGCTGGGGCATGGATGAAACCCATGCGAAACAAATCGCGGATTTTATCGCTGACGCATTAATCAGCAATGATCCGGCCTTAATCGGCCAGCGTGTAAGCGGATTCCGCCGGGATTTCGATAAAATCCACTATATCAACCCATAAAGGCTGGACCAAACGGAACGAAGGCACTGCCTGCATCATGCCTTCTCTTTTTCCTAAAATATCCTCGCCGAAGGCATAGAATCTTTTTGGGGGCTACACTTTGACGACTGGGTCAATCGGCACGGCCTTGTCAAACCCCCAGATTAACTCGAGCCGTTTAGCCACTTGCAAAAGCCGCGCCTCACCCCGTGATGGTCCGATCAACTGCAAACCAACGGGCATGCCAGAGGCCGTAAACCCGCACGGCAAAGACATGCTTGGCAATGTCGTAGTAACACCCAAATAGGAAAACTTCAGCCATTCCACGTAATCCTTGGTGGCCACGCCGTTGACGGAACCGGGATATTCAACCTCGACATTCGTCGGTTCAAGCCCCACCACAGCGCAGGCCAGCACATCCCACTTGGTCAAAAACGCGCGCACAGAATGATACAAAACCGTGCGCTGCGCCATCGCCCTGAATATGTCATCTGCCGTCAGCGCCAGCCCAAAGGCAATATTGCTTTGCAGGGTGGGTTTGAAATGTTGGCGCACCTCTGGCGGCAATTTGGCGGTCAGCGCACCATAATGCACCCCGCGCAGGGTCAGATAGGTTTCCTCTAACCCGGAAAGGTCCGGACAGGCGTGATCGACGGTAACGCCTACTGCTTGCGCAGCTTCCAGCGCCGTTTGCATGATGGCCTTAATTTCCGGTTCTACCTCGCCAAAACCCTTCAGGGTCGGGGCAAAAGCCACACGAATTTCACCCGGTTCCGCCAACAAGGCCGCCTGAAACGACTGCATTGGTGCTTCAATTGACAGGGGCAGACGCGGATCAAACCCTGTCATTGCGTCAAGAAACAGCGCGGTGTCAGCCAGGTTGCGCGCCATCGGCCCGGCCAAACCTTCGCGTTCAAAGGCGATCCCGGCGGGACCTCCCCCGGCCCGGCCCGGACTGGGGCGCAATCCAACCACGCCGCAATAGGCTGACGGGGTGCGGATTGAGCCTGCGAGGTCGGAGCCTTGCGACAACCAAACCTCGCCCGTTGCCAGTGATACAGCCGCGCCGCCAGAAGACCCACCGGCGTTTTTGCGTGTGTCCCACGGATTGCGCGTCGCGCCAAAAACAGCATTGGTCGTGTTGCCGCCCGCGCCCATTTCCGGCGTGTTGGTCTTGCCAACAATCACGCCACCGCGATTTTCCAACCGCTCGACCAACGGCTCGCTGACATCCGGCACAAAATCGGCCAGTGCTTGCGTGGCAAACGAAGTCCGAACACCCGCGACATTGTTCAAGTCCTTGATGGCAATCGGCAATCCCGCCAACCAACCCACCTGATCTGACCCATCCGGCAGGTCTCTGATCTGGGCGCGGGCGCGATCTGCACAAACCGTGACCGTGGCGTTAACGCTTGGTTCAACCTCAGCGATCCGGGTCAGTGAGGCGTCAAGCAATTCATCCGCTGAAACCTCTTTGCGGCGCAGCATTTGAACGGCCTCGACCGCTGAAAGCTTACATAGCTCGGGACCGGTGAAATCTGCCATGGAACCATTCCTCGCTGGTGTTAGACGAATTGTTCGCGGGTCAGCCGCTCTTCCAGCCCATGACCGGGATCAAAAAGGATACGGTGGCGGATATCCGGCTCGCTGTGGATTTCAACGGACAAAATATCATGGGCTTCGCGACTGTCGGCAACGGCTGACACCGGGCGTTTCTTGGCCTCTAGAACATCAAACCGGACCGTCGCTGTTTTCGGCAAAAGCGCGCCGCGCCAACGCCTTGGGCGAAAGGCCGCAACCGGGGTCAGGGCCAAGACATCGGCACCAATTGGCAGGATCGGGCCATGGGCGGAATAATTATAGGCGGTCGAACCGGCAGGTGTGGACACCAGCGCGCCATCGCAAACCAGTTCATCCATCCGAACCCGCCCGTCGATCGTGATCCTGAGCTTGGCCGCCTGCGGGCCGCCGCGATAAAGCGAAACCTCGTTAATCGCCAAAGCCTCAACCGTTGTTCCATCAACGCAAATTGCGCGCATCCTGAGCGGATTAAGAACCGCCTCTTCCGCTTGCTCCAGCCGCTCAAACAGGCCTTCGTGATTGAATTCATTCATCAAAAATCCAACGGTGCCACGGTTCATTCCGTATACCGGCGTATCCAGCCGTTCGGTTGAATAAAGCGTCGACAGCATGAAACCATCGCCCCCCAACGCCACGATCATGTCGGCTTGCGCCGGTTCCACATTGCCGTAAATCGCCCGCAGGCTGATCGCAGAATCTTCGGCCATGTCAGCGTCGCTGGCCAGAAAGCAGATTTTGGGGCGCGGTTGCATGGCGGATCAGGCTCCGGTGAAAAGGTTCTGCCAATCTTGCCTTTGATACCGCCGGGTTCAAGGATAAACTTGCATAAGGGGCAATGGCAGCCGGATCGGGCGGCGTTGACGCACATCGATCATGCATCTGCGTTTGGCAGCCATCAATGGCGCGCAAATCGTCGCCCTTGTCGGTTTTGGTGTTTCGACAGGCCAAAGCATCCGCTAAACGCGCATCCAGTGAACTCGACACCTGCCCCGCAAGGAGACACACCATGACTGCAACTGTCCGCGATTCCGGTTTTTTCAGCGAAGACCTGTCAACCCGCGACCCCGACATCGCCAACGCCATCAGCAACGAGCTTGGCCGCCAGCGCGACGAGATCGAACTGATCGCTTCGGAAAACATCGTATCCAAGGCCGTGATGCAGGCGCAAGGCAGCGTCATGACCAACAAATACGCCGAAGGATATTCCGGGCGGCGGTATTATGGCGGCTGCGAATATGTCGACGTCGCTGAAAATCTGGCGATTGCGCGCGCCAAAGAGTTGTTTGATTGCGGCTTTGTCAATGTGCAGCCAAATTCCGGCAGCCAGGCAAACCAAGGCGTGATGCAGGCGTTGATCCAGCCCGGTGACACCATTTTGGGCATGAACCTTGCCTCTGGCGGTCACCTGACACACGGTGCTGCGCCAAACCAGTCGGGCAAATGGTTTAATGCTGTCCAATACGGCGTGCGAAAGCAAGACAACCTGATTGATTACGATCAGATCGAGGAACTGGCCAAAGAACATAAGCCAAAGATTCTGATCGCGGGTGGATCGGCCATTCCACGGCAGATCGATTTCGCGCGGATGCGTCAGATTGCTGATATGGTTGGTGCATACCTCCATGTTGATATGGCGCATTTCGCCGGTTTGGTTGCAGCGGGTGAGCATCCGTCGCCCTTTCCGCATGCGCATGTGGCAACGACGACGACTCACAAAACCTTGCGAGGTCCGCGTGGTGGCATGATCCTGACAAATGATGAAGCAATCGCTAAGAAAGTGAATTCCGCCATTTTCCCCGGCATTCAGGGCGGCCCGTTAATGCATGTGATTGCCGCCAAGGCCGTGGCCTTTGGCGAAGCTTTACGGCCCGAATTCAAGACCTACCAGCAACAGGTGATCAAGAACGCACAAGTGCTGGCGGACACATTGATCAAAGGCGGAATTGATATCATCACAGGCGGCACGGACACCCATGTGCTGTTGGTCGATCTGCGCCCCAAAGGCGTCAAAGGCAACGCGACCGAGGCCGCATTGGGCCGCGCCAACATCACCTGCAACAAGAACGGCATTCCGTTTGACCCGGAAAAGCCGACCGTAACATCCGGTGTGCGTCTGGGCTCGCCTGCGGGGACGACACGAGGGTTTGGCGCTGATGAATTTACCCTGATCGGCGAGATGATTGTCGAAGTTGTGGATGGTCTGGCGGCCAATGGCGAACACGGCAACAGCGCGGTCGAGGCTGCGGTCAAGGCCAAGGTTGGCGAACTTTGCGCGCGGTTCCCGATCTACGACGATCTGTAATTTTCATTTGAATTCAAGCCATTAAGGGCGGTGCTGATGTGCCGCCCTTTGCTTTTGTGGGCGCGGTAACCGCTCGTTAACTGATTCTGTCACATGCTGAGCCTCTGGAAACGTCGTGAAAGGGGCTATTATGACACTCAGGGCACTGATCTTTGATGTCGGCGGAACAATCGCTGAAACGGCCGATGTCAAACGGGCCGCGTTCAATCAGGCCTTTGCCGAGGTTGGGCTGGATTGGGTTTGGGGCCGGGCGGCTTTTGCCCAAATTCTTGCCAACGCTTTGCCGGGGGCCGAGGTTGAGTTTTACGCCCTGCTTCGCCATCCCGAAATGTTTAACCGGTTGGAACGCAACGGTTTGCTGGACCAAATTCCAAAACGCCAAAGCAGTATTTACCTCAATCTGCTTGAAGCAGGGGCCGCCCCCCTGCGCCCCGGTGTCGCCCGCCTGATGGGCGAGGTTATTTCATCCGGTGTGAAACTGGGTCTGTGTTCGACCGGGCCACGCGCCGAATTTGAAACGCTGTTGTTCAACCGTTTCGGGCTGGAAATCCTTGACGCATTGTCAGTCTCAGTCGCGGCAGAAGACCTGCAAGGCGCATCACCTGTGCAGGCATACAAAACCTGTCTTGAGCGGCTGGGCCAGCGCCCGGACAGCGTCACAGTGATCGAAGATGGCGGTCAGGGCACCGCTGCCGCCGCCAGTTTGGGGATGGGCGTGATCGCCACGCCAAGCCTTTACACTTTGGGCGACCGGTTTGTTGGCGCGCGCTTGGTCATCAGCGATCTGGGGCACCCGGCGGCACCGTTTTCGGTTTTCGCAGGGGATGCCGCCGGCATTGGCTATTTGTCGCTGGAAGATCTGCGCGCCATGCATGCCAACACAGCTCGAACGACGGCTGACGCGGCCTGATTTATCCGTCATTGTAAACTTAGAAAGGTTGGCGATATCCCTCAGGCAGCAACGGCCTTGCGCACCATATCCCAATAGATCGCGTTAACCTTGTTGCGGCTCAGACGACCGGATTGCCGATACCAGGTGTTAACACCTGTCAGCATCGCAATCAGCGCAAGCGTGGCAATCTTGGTGTCTGGCAGCGAAAACACATCGGTGGTCTGGCCGCGCTTCAGGATGGCCTCCAGCTCGTCCTCGTAACTGCGTCGTAACCCTTCGATGATGGCAAAGTTTTCCGGCGTCAGATTGCGCAGTTCCATATAGGACACAAAAACCGCGTCGGGCCGGTCCAGATGGTAAAGAATGTGAAACTCTGTAAAATGGCGCAGCTGATCGACAGGGTTTGCCGGTTGCGGCTGGGTTGCCCAAGCGGCCAACAGTCCGGTCATGTGATCTTGCATCAGGCCAAACAGCAGGCTTTGTTTGTCCGGCGTATAAAGATATAGCGCACCCGCCTGCACCCCGACATCCAGGGCGATCTGGCGCATCGAAACTGCCGCAAAGCCGTGTCGCGCGAACAGTTTCAGCGCCGCCAACCGAATTTTCGGGCCGGTAATTTCTGAATGTGATCCGGTTTTTCGCCCCATAACCCCTCCTGTACAGGGAATATAACTGAACATCTGTTCAATTCCCAGCCTGTGGATAAGTATTTTTTTTCAGAGGCTTGGCGACTCAGACCGACCTCGCCTATTGTTAAGCACGGCCATCTGCCGACCGTTCGCTGCCAGAAGACTTTTTGCAATGTCGATGATACGACATATTTTTGTGTTTGGGTTTTGTGCTGTCCTGTTATTGGGCTGCACGCAGCAACGATTCCCTGATGTAACGTCAAGCTTTTCTGAAGAGACGCTGAACGCCCCCTGGCCGGGTTTTCTGCCGGTGAACACCATTATAAGCAATGATTTGGTCGATTTTGACCGCTCGATGGCCGAAATCCGAACCCTTGAAATCCGTGCTGCCAATCTGCGCCGCCGGGCCCGACTGCTAAAAGGGCCGGTGCTGGCGATTCAGGAACGGCTTAGGATGCAACAGGCGGTAAAACGTCGCCTTCCGTGACATTGCGCGCCCGGGCGATTCCCGATAACAACCGTTCAGCCTGAACCATCCATATCGGAGCATCGTTGATGTCAAACCCATTACGCCTAGGAATTGCTGGTCTTGGAACTGTCGGTGTCGGGGTTGTCCGCATTTTGGAAAGCCACGCCGACCTGTTGGCCAAGCGCGCGGGTCGACCGATTGAAATCACGGCAATTTCGGCACGTTCAAAAGGCCGGGACCGGGGTGTCGATCTGTCAGGTTTCGCATGGGAGGACGACCCGGTCGTGCTGGCAACCCGCGATGACGTTGACGTTTATGTGGAGCTGATGGGGGGCGAAGACGGCCCTGCGAAAGCTTCGACCGAGGCCGCGATTGCGGCCGGAAAACATGTGGTGACGGCCAACAAGGCCATGCTGGCGATGCACGGGCAGGCCTTGGCCGAACAGGCGGAAGCCGGGAAAACCGCGCTGAAATTTGAAGCCGCAGTCGCCGGGGGCATCCCGGTCATCAAGGCCCTGACGGAAGGTCTGGCGGGCAATCAAATCACCCGGGTCATGGGCGTGATGAACGGCACCTGCAACTACATTCTGACCCGGATGGAAAACGAGGGCGTGCCTTACGATCAGGTTTTTGCTGATGCGCAGGCACTTGGTTATTTGGAGGCCGATCCAAATCTGGACGTCGGTGGCATTGATGCCGGTCACAAACTGGCGCTTTTGTCGTCGATTGCTTTTGGCACAAAGGTCAATTTCGCCGGTGTGGCGTTGGAGGGGATTCAACGGATTTCCACCACGGACATCGAACAGGCCCGCGACATGGGCTTTCGGATCAAGCTGTTGGGCGTTTCGCAATTGACCGGGCGTGGGCTGGAACAGCGCATGCAGCCCTGCCTTGTGCCAGTGAACTCACCCTTGGGGCAGTTGGAAAACGCCACCAACATGGTTGTGCTGGAAGGCGACGCTGTCGGCCAGGTCGTTCTGCGGGGCGCGGGTGCAGGCGAAGGGCCAACAGCCTCGGCTGTGATGGGCGACGTTATGGATATCGCACGCGGGTTTAGCATGTCGACATTTGGCCAACCAGCGACCGGTTTGCAGGACATTCAGGCGGCGCAAGCCTCTGCTCCGGCGGCATTTTATCTGCGCCTGACGCTTAAGGACGCGCCGGGTGCTTTGCACAAAATCACCGGGGCCTTGGCCAATGCGGGCGTGTCGATCGACCGAATGCGGCAATACAGTCATCAGGACGCTGCGGCACCGGTTTTGATGGTGACACACAAGACCACGAGGGCCGAACTCGACCACGCGCTGGACGGTATTATGGCCACTGGGGTGACGTTGGAATCGCCCGTTGCCATTCGGATTGAAGACGTCTGAGCTCTGTCGCCATTCGGCGCGACGGCTAGCACGTGGCCCTGTTCGCCTTGGACCGCGACAGAGCATTGGGCCGCCAATTTTCTGGACCTTTGTGCGGCCCCGACTTACCTATGGTCTGACGCGAAACATGGCGGAGCCGACATGAGTGCCTTTTTAGGAACCGAAATATCGGCCACAGGTCGGCGCTGGGTCGGCCCGGATCCTGAACAGGACCGCCGCGCGGGTGGTCTGGCCCAATCAACTGGCTTGCCCGAAGCATTGTGCTATGTGCTCGCCCAGCGCGGCGTGACAGCCGACGAGGCCAATCAGTTCCTTAATCCCTCGTTGCGCGAATTGATGCCGGACCCATCGACCCTGAAAGACATGGACAAGGCCGCCGCGCGGTTCAGCCACGCGGTTGAAACCCGCCAGCGGATCGCGGTTTTTGCTGATTATGACGTGGACGGTGGGGCCTCGGCAGCGCTGCTGCTGTCGTGGTTGCGCGACATGTCAATTGACGCCACGCTTTACGTGCCTGACCGCATTGCCGAAGGGTATGGGCCGAACGACGCAGCGATGCAAAAGCTGGCGCAGGATCACGATTTGATCGTCTGCGTTGATTGCGGAACGCTGGCGCATGGCCCGATTGCCGCCGCCGCGCCGGTCGATGTGATCGTGCTTGATCACCATACGGGGGGTGAGACTTTGCCGCTCGCGCATTCGGTGGTCAATCCGAACCGACAGGACGAAGCCAGCGAACTGACCTATCTTTGCGCCGCTGGCGTGGTCTTTATGATGCTGGTTGCGGTTAATCGCCTGATGCGTGCCTCAGGCCACGCCGGGCCTGATCTGATGGCGCTGCTTGACCTTGTGGCGCTGGCAACGGTTGTGGATGTGGCGCCTTTGCAGGGGCTGAACCGGGCTTTCGTGCAGCAAGGCCTTAAGGTAATGGCGCGTCGTCATCGGCTCGGTTTGACAGCACTTGCTGACGTTGCCCGCATGGATTCGGCGCCGAACGCCTATCATCTGGGCTTTCTGCTGGGGCCACGGGTCAATGCCGGGGGTCGGATCGGCAAAGCCGACCTTGGCGCGCGGCTATTAGCGGCGTCTGATCCGCACGAGGCCGGCGCGCTTGCGGAAAAGTTGGACCAATTGAACCGCGAGCGCCGCGAGGTTGAGGAAAACGTGCGCCTGCAAGCGATGGAGCAGGCCGAGGTGCGCGGCCTTGAAGTCCCATTGGTCTGGGCCGCTGGCGAAGGCTGGCATCCGGGCGTGGTCGGCATCGTCGCGTCGCGCCTGAAAGAAGCATCCAACAGACCCGCACTGGTCATCGGTTTTGACGGCGAAGACGGCAAAGGCTCGGCCCGCTCAATCAGCGGCGTCGATCTGGGGGCCGCGATTGCGCGACTGGTTAACGAGGGGTTTTTGACCAAAGGCGGGGGGCACAAGATGGCCGCGGGCCTGAGTATCGATAAATCCAAACTGGAACCCGCAATGGCCCGTCTGGGTGAATTGCTGGCGGCGCAAGGCGCTGACAAGGCCGGACCCGCAGACCTGAGATTGACCGGTATATTGGCACCCTCGGCCATCACAACCGATTTGATCGAGCAGTTAGAACGCGCAGGGCCCTTTGGCGCAGGGGCCGCAGCACCTCGATTTGCCCTGCCTTCGGTCAGGGTCGCCTTTGCCAAACGGGCCGGCGAAAACCACCTGCGCCTGACCTTTCAGGATGCATCAGGCGGGCGCATTGACGCCATCGCGTTTCAAGCATTTGACGGCCCTATGGGGACACTTTTGGAAAATCATGACGGCGCAATTTTCAATGTTGCCGGTCGGTTGGAAGTGGACACATGGGGCGGGCGTAAAAAGCCGAAACTGCGATTAGAGGATGTGGCGAAAATTGGGGCGTAATTCTGCAATTTGACCTCGAATCCCTCTTGCAAGGCGGCCACAACGCGACTAAAAGGCCCTCCACGAACCGTGCGGTCCCTTCGTCTATCGGTTAGGACGCCAGGTTTTCAACCTGGAAAGAGGGGTTCGATTCCCCTAGGGACTGCCATTCGTTTTCTGCAAACCCGTATTACCAGTTTTCACGACGTTTCTGCGCGTGGTTTCAAAGGCTTGCGTAGGATAGGTGCGGACTTTAGGCACTGGTCCTTTCAATATGGGACCAGACGACCCGGCACTTTGTTCTGAGCAGAACCCGCGCTTCCGGGCGAACCATTCACCGTTGCCCTAGTCACGCTTGCAGGCGGCAAGGCGGCGAATGGGGAAAGAGCGGAAACGGTCTTTTGCGGACTTCCCGGGCCTCAGCCGCGCGCCAGCGTCGCGTCCCCAAATCCGAAAATGAACCCATGCTTTTTAGACGTTCTCAAACGTCAACAACCTCAATCTTTGGCCGCGCCCCACCAAGATCCTGAAACGCCAGTTGGCGGCAAGAAAAGACAATGATCTGTTGCCCCTGCGCAACCCGCGTAAGTGCGGTAAACATCTTGATGATCCGGTCGTCGTCGGAATAGACCAGCGCGTCATCCAGGATGATCGGCATATGCCGCCCTTGGCGTGCAAAAAGACGCGCGAAGGCCAAGCGTGTCAGGATCGCGATCTGCTCTTTCGTGCCGCCCGACAGATCGTCCAGCGTCTCTTCGGCATGATCCCGCAACAAGCCAGAGGGAAGCAGGCTATCGCTGTCAAAACTTAGTGCTGCGTCGCGGTGCAGGATGGAAAGCAGCGGTTTGAGCTCTTCTTGAACGGGTCCAAAATAGGTGTCCCGTGCAGCGTCGCGTTCCGCGTCCAATGCCGATTGCAACCGGGTCAATGCGGCGACCTGCTGGGCAAACTGGGCCTCGGCTGCATTGGCGGCCTCTAGGTGTCCCGCCAGTTCATCACGGCGTTCTTCAATGCCATTTCCGGCCAATGTCCGAATTTCAGATGACAACGCGGCCAGACGTTCGCTTACCTGAGCGCGCTCCTGAACCGCCGCATTTACCGCGTCTTCTGCTCGCTTCAATCCGGCTTTGGCGGTGTCCAGATCAGGCGCTGCTGTGATCAGAGCCTGCAATTCCGCTTCGGCTTCGGTTAGCGCCTGTTGACTTTGCAATTGAAGACGCAGGCGTTCAGCGCGGCGACTGTCCCGCGTTTCTTCCGGGCCTGCATCCGCTTTGGCCTGTTCAAGCGCGCGCTCTGCTGTTTCTGCGGCAGCTCGGAGTTTGATGGATGTTTCGCGGGCCGAGGCATGTTCCACGTCGGTGCTGCTAAGAAGTCCTCGCGCTTTTTCTTCGGCCTGTTCCGCTTGCGTAAGATGCGTTTCCAAACTGGCGATGGCGGGCAGCTCGCTTTCATGCGCGCCGGTTGCGGCCAAATCTGCATCGGCCTTCGCGGCGCGCATTGCCTCTGTGCCGTTGGGTGCAAGTGTGTCCAAAACCGCTTGCGCCAGGTGTGCTTTTGTCTCGGCCTCTGCCCTAGCAGCCGCCAATGTGCGGGCTTCTAAAAGAGTGCTGGCACCCGCCTGTGACAAAATGTTTTTAAGCGAACCTTTTGCCGTTGCCAAGCGCGCCCTGCCCTCCTCTCCGACAGCCTGCGCATGAATGGCCATCCTCCCGATCCCCGGGAGATCAAAAAGGGTTTCGCCGTCAAGCGTGATATGCTGGTCGGCGGGCACAATCGCGCCGTTCTGGGTGATGCGGGCCGTGCCATCATAGGCCATGCGCAGGGTTGTGACCTGCGCCTCAACGGCGGCGTTGCATTTGGAGACTTCGCCCTGGGCCAACTCGGCTTGCCGAAACCATTCTGGCGTTGCCAAAGACGCTTTGGCTATTGCACGCGCAACATCACGTTCGCCCAATGCGATTTCGGCTTTGGTGATCTGGCTTTCCAGATGCGTGGCCTCTGCCTTTGCTTTGCGCGCTGCAATTTGGTGCCGTGAAACATTAAGCTGCCTGCGGGTCTCAGCAACGGCGTCAATCGCATTTTTGTGAACGTTTCGCGCTTTATCCAGAGCAGTCTTCAAACGGTTCGCCCACTGATTGGCCTCGTTTGCCTCATCAGAGCTGTCCCTGGCCTGTTTTTCTGCTGTTTGCAGCGTTTCGATTGCTTTCAAAAATGCATCAAGTTCCGTCTCGGAACTTTTGGCTTTCAGGCCCGCCAAATCGCAGTCTTGGCGCGCGGTTGTAACGGCCCCGGCATATGCGTGCGCCTGATCCATTGCGTCTTTTGCAGCCGCGAATGCATCACCCCGTCGCGCCTTGGCGTCGGCGTTATCAAGGCGTTTCAAGGACGCCTCGGCCTGTCTGCGATCAGTTAGGGCCTTATCGAGTGCCTGAACCTGCGTGGTCACGCTGTTAAACTCAGCCTCAAGCACGCCAACTTCGTCGGAGGTCGCCTTCCATGCCCCGGTTTTACGGCCTGTCTTGGTCGTGATCTCGCCAAGGCTATCGGCAACACGGCGCATCACGCGATCCATACGCCGCCCACCGGTCATGGCGTCGATTTCCCCCGCCACGGATGACAGAAGATCGCGGCGGGTTTCCATGAGTTGCGATTTCTCTTTGGCGCTATCAGGTTCCAGCCCAACCAACCCCTGACGCACCCACAAAAGCCCGGCAGGCCCTTCGCTGGCGCTGCCCAAAAGGCTGGAAATCCAGCGTTCAGCTTCGTCGTCCTGTGCCACGACGGCCCCGTCGGGCAATCTTGATATTTTCGCCGCTTTGCGCGATAGAAACCGCTTTTCGACACGAAAACTGCCATCTTCCGTTTCCACATCTGCCGCGACTTCAACCGCCCCTCCAGCATAGGGCTGGAGCGATTTCACCGATTTGGCAGATGAACTGAACTTTTCAAAGAACAGCGCGTAGATTGCATCGAAAAAGGTCGATTTTCCAAACTCATTTGCCTCGGAAACGACCGTTATTCCATCGCTGATCCCGGCAATGCTGGCGCGCTTGCCAGTGAATTTGCGTACATTGGTCAGGTGAAGAGCTAAGAGTTTCATTCACTCTTCCAACGCGAAAGAAAACAGATGTGAAAGTGCCGCTTGGGCAGTTTTACGAGCTTCTGGCGACAGAGTGTCATCTGCGGACTCGTTGGCCAGAACTTCGGCCGTTGCCCTCAACGCACCTTGGCGATCAATTGCGTCAAGATCAGCTGTGTCATGCACTAACCCCAGACCGGTCCAATCCGTCCTGTGCCACAAAAAATCCGGCTTGACCTTGGCGATGGCTTGCTCAAGCGCTACGCGAGCCAAGGGGCCTACGCGACCTGTGATAAGCAAATCAAACAACGTCATTGCGCGATCTGGTAAGGGTGGTAGCATGGCCTTATGCATAGCGCTGCAATCGGCGACACCCGTCAGATCCAGCGTGGCGCGTTGCCAATTTATGGTGCCGGTTGGCAGTGATGTCACTATTGCGGGGGCGGTTTTGCCAGCAATTTCGACCAACAGCACGGAAGGCGTTTGAGCGTGTTTAAACCCATCCGCTTCCGGTGCGCCGGAATACCAAGTTTCAGGACCGATTTGAAGTTGCCCATGCCAATCGCCCAAACCCAGATAGCTTAGCCCTGCACGCCGGGCCCGATCGGGCGCAATGATGGAAGAGGCGCCGTCTTCGCTGGCGTTGAAATCCGTTACTGATCCATGAGCAAGACCGACGCGCAGTGTTTCTGATGTTGCGGCGCTGTCGAACCATTCAGTCAGATCACGGCCCGGATTGCGCTCGGTCGAAGGTGCCGGCAGCAATGTTACATTTGCGGTCAAGACATAAGGTTCGGGCTTCAGTTGCAGAACGACGTTCGGCGGAGCGTCCTGTGCGGCCTGTCGCCAAAGCTCTGTGGCGTTCGCGTGATCATGGTTTCCCGGCATCAGAACCCAAGTCACATGATCAGCGACCCGCATCATGTTAAGCGCTTGCCTGATGACAGACGGCGCAGGTGTGGTTTGGTCAAACGTATCACCCGCGAGCAAAATATGACTGGCCGCATGGTCTTTTGCGAGGGCTGCCAGTCGTGGCAAAACATCGGCGCGCGCCTGCCTGAGGCGGACCTGCACATCTCTTGGAAAAAGACCAAAGGCTTTTCCAAGATGCAGATCAGAGGAATGAATAAATTTAATCACCGGTAACGTTTTCCCGTTGGGCCATTTCTTGGAATGATTTGAAAACGGTAAACCGACATACAATCCAAATCTCGATTGCAGAAATGCTAAAGCCAATGAACACGGAATACGGGCGAGAGTCTAGCCAACGCGAAATAGCGGGCTTGTGTTTTTTGTTGTCTTGAATAACCTGAGCTGCGGCAACCGAAACGATCTCAACCCGGTGTTCGGGGTTCCCATCGAACGCTACCATCCCGGCCATCGTCATTGGTCACAAACACTATCGCCCAATCAATTTGCAATCCGTTTAGCAAAGCCGCTGCATTCTCTTGATGAGTTACTGTTTGTCGCAAAATGGGTATACGCAGATTGCCCAATATTGAATAAATTGATTTACGATAGCCATGCATGGGCGCATTGATATTTTGCACAAGACCGAGAGCACCTTGGATCATGACGAAAACTGAAAACTACGCGTACCCGTCCGGGCTACACCTGTTGACACGTTGGCAGGCGGGCGAACCGGATGCGAAACTGGAAATGGCCAATGTTTTCAACGCCGCGATCGCCGGGGCGTTTGACGAAAACTTTGCCGTTCTGGCACCCGCAAACAAGGTGCATTCGACGGCCTCGGTACATATGCTCACGTTGTCCATTCTGAATGATCTTTATGGCACCCAATCATGGGACTATTACAACACGGACCCCCATCGTTATGTCCGGACCAATCTGACCGTCAGCCGCCTTTTGGGGATAAACAAGTTTTACATGACCTGGGCGCTTTATGCTTTAACTTGTGAACCGCTGGGTCAAAAAATGATGTATCCCGACAAGTTCCCGCCGGGGTCTGATCCGGATATTACGCTGATTAACAAACAAAACTGGCACCTGCTAAAGACGCCAAATTTCACCACAGGCGTGCCAAAAGCCATTGATGACATCTTGCGCGCGACCCAAGAACTGACAGGCGCGGCGCCGCTTTTGCAGATCTCGGCACCCTACAGTCTGGCCGCCGATATTTATGGGCAGGAGCCTTTGCTGGCGGATATTGTGAATGAACCGGACACTGTAAACGCCTTGCTTGATCATCTGGGCGACACGGTGCTGGCCCCTTGGATGGATCATTTTTTTAGTCAATTCCCGGATGGCTGGGTCGAGCTTTCGGATGCTTCCGGATCGCCGTTCTTCATCGGGCCGGAAAACTGTCAGAACATGTCAATCCGTTCGATCCGACATATGCTGAGGCACAAACCCTATGCCGATCGCGTGTTTGACAACAACTATCGCGGCGATTTCGTGGCTGAGGCTAAGAAAAAAGTCCGGGCTACGCGCCGCCGTGGTGCAATAAACGCAGGAAATGGTGCATCTGAGGGCCGAAGCAAGTTGCTGGAACTGACCGAAGCCAAGGTCAGCGTGAACCCAGTGTTCATGATGCGCCTTGAATCCGACAAGGTGGATGTCTCATTTTATGAAGCGCAAGCAATCCAGCGCAATATGCCCCTTACAATCGGCATCGGATCACCCGAGATTGACCGAAACAGCATCGAAGATCTGAAGGCCGCCAAAACCGAAGCCGCAAAAATGGCCCGCAGTTATGTGGCGGCGATCAAACGGGTGTGCGAAACGGTCGATCTGCCTGAAGACAACCATGTGGCCCAATCTTGGCCCAGCCATATTTATTTTGAGGACGTCAACGGGCAGTCGCAGTTCGAACTGGTCGAAATCATTCTAAATGAAGTCTATAAATGCACCCCGTTTGAACGACGTTCGTAAGAGCCTGAATATCGCGGCAGATGTGGGCAAGATGCAAGATCACGGTGAATACTTGAGGCTCAATTGGGATAGCCTCATCGCCAGACCGCAACTCAAAGCGCCGGGGAGCGAGCGTAAAATCACCAAATCGAATTACATCAGACATATCGCCTTTCTGGCTGAAAACCAGCCATACACAACCCGCCTACATTTCGTTCAGTCTATGAGCGTTGCGGCAACCATCGTTGAATTTGGGCGTATCTTCGCCACAAATTTTGCAGGTGGATAATGGTTTGATCGGGTGACGCGGGGGATACGCTAGTTTTTCGCCAGCTCAGAGGCCAACAGATCGAACACCATTCTTGTACGCCGACTGGTGTTCAGTTCGCGGTGGGCAACCAGCCAGACCGGGAACATCAATGGCTCCAGATCCGGCAACACACGTTCCACCAACGGCTCTGCGTCGCCGATGTTTCCATCCAGAATACCGATGGCGACGCCCTGTTTTACCAATTCCCACATAACAGTGTAGTTTTCCGCCAGCACGGGAAAATTTGCTTTTGTCAGGCCCAGCCCCATCATATTCAGCCCGTTCATCAATGCCCCGGTATTATCAAGGTTGATAAATTCGGCGTTGCGCAAATCATAAGGAAGTTCGGGCCGCCCGATCCGGTCTAGGTATTGCGGCGACGCATATAGCCTTGCGGGGATGTCGCGGATTTTCTTGGCGATCAGGTCGGGTTCCGTGGGGCGAAAGTTTCGAATAGCGATGTCAGCCTCGCGTCGTCGCAAGTCACTTGGGGCGTTCGAGGACACGATTTCCACGGTTATTCCCGGCTCTAACCGACGCAATTTCGCGATTATTGGCGGCAAGACTAAAGAGGCATAGATCTCGCTTGCGGCAATACAGATCGACCCGTCGATCGATTGTGACTGCCCCATCGCCGCAAGGGAAAATTTGTTCGCAGCGTCCCCCATAGCCCGCACATGATCCAGCAATTCCAGCCCGCTTGGGGTCAGCCTAAGGCCGCGCCCGACCCGTTCAAACAGCACGATATCCAGCTCTTGTTCAAGCGCATCAACCTGCCGACCAAGCGTAGGTTGCGCCATGCCAAGCGCACGAGCGGCCGCAGACAACGAACCTTCCTCGGCGGTCACTAAGAACGCCCGTGCTCGGTTCCAGTCAAATTTCACTGATCGCCAATCCATGCACTTATGCATATCAAACTGACGAAATTGGGCAATTCATTTATTTCGCGTGGGCGCATAGACCTTCCCCAAGACTTAACACCAACAACCCAAACACTTCATCTGCTGGGCAAGCACCGGGCGGACACCGGTATCGCCATGTCTGTTGAGAGGACGAGAAATGAACCGAGCTATCGCAACTAAATCGCCACATAGAGCCGCAGCGCATGCCTATGGGGTTTTCTTTTTGCTGGCATTCCTAAGCTACGGCTTTGGCAGCGGAATTACGTCCGGTTTCGGTGGCGACCTTGTTGGTATCAGCGGAAATGCAACCATGTTTACCATCGGCATCCTTCTGATGGCGGTCGTCCATACTTTCGTAAATATCGGCCTGGCCACAGTGATGTTGCCAGTCCTAAAGCCTTTCAACCAAACCGCCACCTACGGATATTTCGCCGCCGCAATCACAGCAACAATTGTTGCTATAATGGGCGCAATCTTCTTAGCACTTCTTGTCTCCTTAAGCGATGCATACGCCACCCCAGGCGCTGATATTGCACAGCTGGAAACCCTCGCAATGCTTCTGCAAAAGGGCGGCTTTTACGCTTACCAAATCAGTATGACCATCTGGGGTTTAGGCGGCCTGCTGTTCGTCTATGTCCTGCGCAAATCAAACCTTGTTCCACGGTTTTTCCCGATCTGGGGCGCCTTTGGATACCTCGTCTTCATAACGGGCACCACAGCCGAGATGTTTGGCTACCCAATAGGTGTGATGCTGTCCGGCCCCGGTGGCCTGTTTGAAATCGCCCTTAGCCTGTGGCTGATCTTTAGGGGCTTCACCCCTTCCGCAAAATCCTGATCCCTGAAAGGACATCAAATGACAACGCAATCTTACGCCCGCACCGCCGGATTATTATACCTGATCATCGCGGTCTTCGGCGCCTTCGCCATCGGCTATGTTCCTTCGGTCATCATCGTGGCTGGCGACGCCGCAACCACAGCCAACAATCTGTTGTCCAACAAGACGCTGTTTAACATGGGCATATTCGGTGACATCGTCATCCTCCTGGTCGAGGTGATCCTAACGGCCATGCTTTATGTCATGTTCAAACCGGTCAGCTTAACGCTTTCGCTGATCGCAGCTTGGTCGAGACTGGCAATGGTTCTGGTGATGGCAATCAACCTGATGCTCTACATAATGCCGGTGGTTTTGTTAGGGGGCGCAGATTACCTGAGCGCGTTTGAGACACCGCAATTACAAGCCGCAGCGCTGGTGTTTTTTGATGCCCATGCCCTTGGCATTTACGTTTGGCAGTTGTTCTTCACAGTGCACCTTGTCGCTTTGGGCGTCCTGATCATCAAATCGGACCTGCTGCCGCGCATATTGGGCTGGCTGATAATAGTTGGGTCGTTTGGGTACTTCTTTCAGGCAATGGCGAAACTCTTGCATATCCAAAACGATGCAATAACCGCGATCTACATTGGGCTGTTGGTCATCGTGACCGTCGGCGAACTGTCCATCGCTTTCTGGCTGCTGATCAAGGGCATCAAATCATCCGCAGAAAGGGGCATGTCATGAAAGCTGTCATCTACACAGAATACGGGCCAGTGGACGTTCTGGAGCTTCAGGACATCCCCCGCCCGACCCCGCAAGACCGTGAAGTTTTGGTCAAAATTTTCGCAACGACCGTGACGCCGGTCGACACGACGTTTCGTTCCGGAAATCCAAAATTTGCCCGGTTGTTTACCGGTCTGTTCAAACCCAAGAATACGATCCTTGGGACCGAGCTTTCTGGCGTGATCGAGGCGGTTGGCGCTGGCGTTACCCGCTTTAAATGCGGTGATCGTGTATTTGCGGCAGCCCCCGGCGGATTTGGTGCACACGCACAGTACATTGTGATGTCTGAAGACGCCGCAATTTCCCAAATCCCTGAACAATTGGGATACGAGGATACGGCTGCGATTTGCAACGGCGGCCTGACGGCGCTGCCTTTTTTGCGCGACAATGCCAAGCTTCAAGCTGGCCAGAAGATCCTGATCATCGGCGCAGCAGGGTCCATCGGAACCGTCGCTGTGCAGTTGGCGGTCAGCTTTGGGGCAGAAGTCACGGGCGCGTGCAGCACTGCGAACACAGAAATGGTTCGCGCACTCGGTGCCGCTCATGTCGTTGATTACAGTCGCGAAAATTTTCAGAACTCCGGTCAGACTTATGATGTGATTTTCGACACAGTTGGTAAAAGCAGCTTTACCAAAGCGCGCGGCAACCTGACCCCAAACGGCATATATCTGACGACCGTTCCGGATGTATCTACCTTGGCATCACCCCTGACGCACATCTTCGGCGTTGGGAAAAGGGCGAAAATGGCAGCGACGGGTTTGCGTAAGGATGCCGACAAGATCAAGGATATGGACATCCTTAAAAACATGATCGTCAACGGGGAATTAACCACAGTGATTGATCGATGCTACCCACTGGAGCAGATCGCGTTGGCGCACGCATATGTCGAAAAAGGCCATAAACGAGGGAACCTGATTGTGACAGTGGATCACGCAGCATTGAGGATTTAGGGGCGTTTCAATGTTTGTCTAATTCTTTGAAACAGGGGAGCGCTGTATCAAAAACGGCGCTCCTTTCAGGCCTTGTGAATAGATCAAAAGCACCAAAAACGGCTCTGGCTTTGGCACTTGCATTTTTGCCAGCATCGTTCTCTTTTTGGTGTGAACACAGGTATGTGTCTGGCAATTTGCCCGATCATGGGTAGTTCTAATCCCCATTCGCCATTCACGCCGCCGCAATTTGAGGATCGCTGACCCATGTTAACCAAACGACATTTCATTATTTCGGCGGCGGCGATGTTTTCAGCCCCAATTTCCGGTCCGGTTTTGGCTGGACCGACAACAAACAGATCAAAGTGGACGGAATGGGACGAACTGGTAACACCCGCAAATTATGATCCTGCCACGTCAAATCCCTGGGGCCTGTACCCACGCTTTTTGCCTCGGCGGGTTGAGGCAAATTCTGGTCTGCGGGCTGGCGACATACATGTCGATGCGGTGGCGAGATACCTTTATCACATCCAAAACGACGGCACCGCGATGCGATATGGCGTCGCGATTGCGCGTGGAAACCTTTACACAGCCGGGACTTACGTTGTTCGGCGCAAGGCCAAATGGCCGACATGGACGCCAACCGCTGCCATGATCAAGCGTGACCCCGAAGCGTACACCGATCTGGCAGGTGGGATGGACGGCGGGCCCAAAAACCCCCTCGGTTCACGCGCGCTGTATCTGTTTGTGGGCAATCGGGACACTTATTTGCGCATCCACGGCTCGCCCCACCCGGAATCCATCGGGGGTCGGGCCAGTTCCGGCTGCGTTCGGATGGTGATGGCGCATATCAACGAACTTTACCAACACGTATCAATCGGATCGACTGCATACCTGTATCCCCCCAAAGATGGGATCACAGCGGAAAGCTGAACATTCGTACAGGCTGCAAGTTCGGCGTCAGATCACCTGCTGGCTTGGCCGAAAACAAGCGCGGGTTGGCCCGTTCAGGTTACAGCTTTCGCGTGCAAATCGGTGATCCGGTTTCTGTTCTCAGCGGCAGAAATGTCGTCTCGACCGGGCCGACATGCTGATAGACATAGCATCCGGTCGACGGATCAATCCGTACCGCTTCCAGATCCTGATAGGGTGCCGCAATCTCCAGCACGCCTTTTGGCAATTGCTTGATGAATGGAGTTGGCTGGTCACTGTCCCCAGCATCATACGTTTCACAGGCAGCAAGCGACATCGTTGCCAAACCCAACAACCAAACCATCTTTTTCATATGTGATATCTCCTAAAAGCTAATGGAAAGATGGTTGAAACCGCCATGAAATACCAGCGCAATTTGGCGCACGTTGTGAAACTTCAGCCATATCGACCTTGCGCCCAAATCCACGATGCAACGTGATCAAAGCAGTCGCTTTGCTTGCGTGAAAAGCTTTTCAGCAAATTTGAAAATTTTTTAATATTTGCACAGAATGGGTTTTCACGACGCCAGTGCGTCCACGGCGCGCGCTTGCACCCGAAGCCCGGTTACCAAATCGTCTTCTTTGGTATCTTCTTGAAATGCGTGGCTGATACCACCAATAGAAGGCACAAACAACATCGCAACGGGCATCATTGCAGCAACATTGGTGGCGTCATGCAAGGCCCCCGAAGGCATGGTCCGCCACAAACCCGGCGCTTCGATTTCAGCGGCCAGCTTGAGGGCTGAAAGTAGGCGCTTATCCATCTGTACCGGCTCCAACCCAAGCAACGGGCCATAGGTCACGCCTATTTCCATTTCCGAGGATACTTCAGCGGCGGTAGCGCGAATAATGTCTTCCATCCGTGTCAGCCTGCTGGCGTCGCTGTCGCGCCATTGCATTGAAAATGTGACGGCACCCGGAACGATTGAAGATGCATTTGGGTGCAAAGATACATGCCCAATTGTCCAGACTGTCCGCGGTGTAACCACATTGCGCAGGCGGTCGTTCAATAAATGGTTGAACGTTGAAAGCGCTTGGAACGCATCACGCCGCATTGCCATTGGCGTTGTGCCTGCGTGGTTTTGCTGGCCCTGAAAGGTCATCTTCATGTCGCGGATACCGACGATGTCAGTCACCACCCCAATCTTTTCACCGGACTGATCAAGGGATGGACCCTGCTCGATATGCAATTCTATGAAGCCTGTGAATTGGGCAGGATCGACGAAGTCTTTGCAACGTTTCCCCATGGCCTGACGAGCGTGGCCAAAGGCAATTCCATCCCGGTCGGTCAAGGCATCGGCATCCTTTAGCGTTATTTCTTTGCTCCAGACGGCTGAACCTGTTGTCACACCAAACCGTCCCTCTTCATCCTGAAACGAAACGACAGAAACCGCAGGGCTACCGGACTCTTTAGCGGCACGCGCAATTTCCAGCGCTGTGATTACGCCCAAGGCGCCGTCCAGCCAGCCGCCTTCAGGCTGACTATCGGTATGTGACCCCAACAGTATCGAAGGCACGTCGGTCAGACCAAAAAGATTGCCAACCGGGTCGAAATGTGGCGTCAGGCCCGACGCTTTCATCTGCTCTGCCAACCAATCCCGCGCCGCGATATCCGCCTCTGAATAGGCAGGTCGCACCACGCCCTTTCCGATGCCGCTTGTTCCAAATTGACGAAGCGTGTGGAGATCAGAAAGAAAGCGGTCAGGATTAATGGAAAGCATGGACGTTCCCCTTGTTCCGGCTGATACGATACTGAAAGGAAACTGTCGTCAAGCAGACCCGGCTATAAGTCTTAAAACTTTGGACACTAAATAATTTCCCGTGACCAAGGGGCGCAAGTCTTACCAAATCACGCAATTCGGCATCATTGTTTGTTTGCATATTATGCATTTCCGTTTCTATTGTTTTAAAAACAGATTTCATTTTGGAGTGTTAGATGCGCTCAGCCATTGAATATATCGATCTTCTGGGCAATCGCGGAGCCGAAACTGGCGACCAGCCGCAGAAATACATTCCACGCGCTTCGATAATTGTGCCACCCGAGCACAGGAAACTGGATGAGGATCGCGCGCAAAGCCTGATATCCATGTTGTCCGAAATCCCGAATATTGAACTATTGGCCGCCGAACAAAAGGCAGCACTGATTGAAAGCGCGACTTTGGCGGTTAGCAAACTGTCAAAAGACGCTGCCAGGGCCGAATTGGCGCCCAATGAAAACATTGCCCTCGAAGCGATCGTCATTGCAGAAGGCATTCGACCCGTGATTGATTTCAAGGATGGCCGGCTTGATTACACCACGGCGGCACTTGGACCATGGCAAGGGGAAACTGTCGCAGATGCGTCGCAAATTGAAACGACGGCCCGGTCTGTCGGGCGAATTAATTTTCAAGGTCAGCAGATAGGCACCGGGTTTGTGGTCACAGGTGATCAGATCATGACCAACCGGCATGTGCTGACTGTAATCGGTCAGGAAACGAACGATGTCTGGACAATCCGCGACGGAGCCACGATATCCTTTGCCGATGCCGGAGAAGGCGGTCGTGAGATCAAACTTAAGCCGAACGGAACCAGCACCAGCAATGCGAAATCCGAAACAGGGACCAGCTTTGATCACTTCGACTACGCCATAATTCCACTCAAAATCGGCTGGTTTCGCCGAAAACTCCCCGCAGCTTTGTCGCTTGAAGAAACGCGCAGCAACGTGATCTTTGACCGCACGGTCTATGTGCTTGGATACCCCGGACGGCCGCAAGCGGGCACCGAGAGGTTCACATTGCTAAAGGACCTGTTTCAAAGCGAATACGGCATCAAACGCTATTGCCCCGGCACGATTTCAGCCTCGTTCGCGGATATTGAAGCGGACCACAAAGACACCGTCTTTGGCCATGATTGTACGACGCTTGGCGGCAATTCCGGCTCACCTGTGATTGACCTTGGAAGTGGGTCGACCAACGTCATCGGCATCCACTTCGCAGGCGCGAAACGGATCAGCAACTATGCCCATTCGATGGCTGCCTTGCAAAACGAGTTTGACAATGACAGGCTGACTTATATTTAGCGAAGGGTATTTATGATGGTCAAGCGCGCCTTACTTATTCACAATAACAAGTTTCTAGACAAAAGTTTTCAACCGCTTCTGGCGACTTCGGAAGATGTTCAACGACTTACGGAATTGTTAAAGAAGGACTATGTTGGGTTCGATGATAAAAATGTCATAGTCAAATCAAACCTGAATTTGGAAGATTTTCGCGACGAAGTCTCGCGGTTTTTTGGCAATGCCGACAAAGAAGATTTTCTGTTCTTTTACTATGCGGGCCACGGCATTCGCGGAGATTCAGGCGAGTTGTTTTTGGCGCTTAAGGGAACAACAAACGAAAACTACGACGCGGTATCCCTTAACGCCAGCTACATTCGCGAGAAACTGGAACGATCGTTTTCCGAAAAGAAAGTGGTGATGCTGGATTGCTGTAACGCCGGTGCGTTTCGCGATGATGGCAGCTTTACCGCGCGCTCTGCTGACTTTAGTGGCGGATTGCTGAATGCGGCGTTTGATCCCAAAGGGACCGGCACCTATGTATTGGGCGCGTCGCAATCAGGCGCAAGTGCATATGAAACCGTCGATGAGACCGGGAAACCTTATTCGCTATTCACTGACGCGTTCATTCGAGGTGTTGAATCAGGTGAGGCTGCTCCAGGCAAGGCAACAATCAACCTAATAGACATTAGCGGGTATATTCATTCGCAGCGCAACAAGGACGGCAAAGAGACTAGGCCATATTTGGATGTGACGAACTCTGCCGGGTATCTTGAATTTTCGCGGAACCCAAATCCAGATGCGGAAGCTGTGCAGGGCCTGTCTGATTTGATGAGCCTGCAATCGGCTGCACAGAAAAAGTATTCAAAACTCTCAGTTCTTACGAAAACGGTCATCGGAATTGTCATTCTATTCTTGTTAGGCTTGATTCTGATATTGTTGATCTATAATCCCAGGCAACCGACACAGACCTTTGATTCAAAGGAGGTTTTCCAGGATGGCTACGCAATCGCTAACGCGGAATTGTCCGGCTACGCTTGGACTTTCAATGGGCCGTCTCGCACGCATTCTGGAATTGGTGTTTTCGGGTGCCAGGCCAATTCCAGCGTCTCATACCTTCGAAAACTGATATTCGGGCGAGAAAACTGTGATCATTACGGCAGCGTGGATTTGGACAACAGATCCCGTACAGACCTAGGGCCAGATGCAAAATTCAGGAATGCTTCAAACTTAGATGCGGTAGCGACCAGCTGTCGTAGTTATCTTCCATTGCTGTGCATTGATAAATCGGGAAATTGGTCAATGCCAGAGGGGCTCGAACGCGATGAGGGTAATAATTTGATAGTTGGAGTGAAGGACCCAAGGCCCTTTTGGACAAGCGGTGTTGTTATGGCCACACTACCTTTGCTTCCTCCTGCCCATATCACTGACGCTGACAAAATCTGTCAAGAATCATTTGGTGCGAATTATAAGGTCGCCGGAATAAGGGATGGGTTCAGTGCTCATTCACTTTACGCCTATTTATACGACCCAAAAAAGCCGCCTGAACCTTGGGGCTGGCGAACAAGGATGGTCAAGTTGCTTTCCATGAGCATGGAAAATCCGCATTTTTTGAGAAACTTAAAGTACCCACAGAAATTTTGGCTGGACATCGAAAACCAGCCTTATGCCAATTGCTGGAACCGCAGTTAACGAGTTAGCTGCGCGCCCACCCCCTCCAAAAACCCAATAACCTCGTCATAGTCCAGCGCCGCCATCGCGGCCTTCATGTCTGCGTGTTTGGTGCGGTCACACGACCCTCGAATTATGAAATCCGAAACGATGCTTTCTTTTTCACCGGCTGTGCCTTGGACATAGTTGCGATGCATCCGAACGGCGCGAAATCCGCCTTCAAACCCGGCAAATTCGACGCTGTCTTGGGCTTTTTCACCGCAAAGCGCCCAGAAAAGCGCGGCGCAATAATCCATGTATAAGTCGGGATGTTTTGAGATGTGGTCGGGCTTGACGCAAAAAAGGAAATCAAGACCGTGCCCCATTGGGTAGCCGTAAGCCGAGCGCTGCCCGGCCTCATCCAGAAAGGTGTGAGCGTAGGAATCACCGAAAGCATGAACCGTGAAACCGATTTTCCAGACGTCTTCCTGCCGCATAATTTGATCTCGCACCAGATCACGGAAAAACCGCTGGCGGCGTTCGACTTCAGCCTGAGCACCACCATGGAAACCGTGTAGAATTTTGGAAATCACCTCGGCATCTTTGCCTTTGCCGCTGATCCACGCCCACAAAGGTGTGCCGGCAGAATAGGTCATCTTGAAATAATCCGGCAGCTGGCAATAAATTGCAATTTGCTGGGCAAGGTGATCTTGGACACCTGCGAGGCGGGCAATAATCAGGGTCGTATTGATATGCCCGGTTTCGTACCACTCTTGCGTAAATCCGGGCGGCAGAAGATGTTTTTCGTTTTCAGTCATACTAAGCAATTCTCTTTAACATTGTTTTCAAATGCGGCTCTAAAAAAGGAAATGTGTCGCCCAATTGGATAATTTCGCATTCCAGCAACTTTGCCAGTTCTCGGGTGCCTTTGCTGGTTACAAAGGGATTATCTTTGGTGTGGAACAAAATCACCTCTGGGCGTCGGTTGGATTCAGGGCCCAGCGCTGACCAGTCACTTCGAAAGGCCTGCGCCTCGGCCATCCATTGCTTCAGATGGTTTACCCTGAGATCCTGAACATTCCTGGTTCCCGCGTCGATGCCTTCCGGGCTTTCCAGTTTTTCAAGTTTAACGGTGGGGTAAAGGATGTGTCGGCGATAGGTTTTTGTGGCATCGTCAAAGGTATCAAGCCTGCGCATAGCAAACTTTGTCATCAACGAAAAGGTCGCTGGTGCTTTGGTCATCGTCAAAGCGGACGCCTTAAAAAGACCTACCAGTTTTCCCATATCTGATAGGCGGCTTATCGGCGGAACCGGGTCCAGCCCAAGAATTTTGCGGGTGAGTTCGGGGTATTTCGCGGCAAAATAGAACGCTGTGGCAAATCCTGTGGCGTTCGCCAGAATATAACAAGGCCCAAGGCCAAGCGTGGCAATAACCGCCCTGAAGTCATCTGAATTTGCTTCCAGAACGCTTGCGGCAAGGGGTGTGTGCATCGACGAGCCGCCATAGCCAGCCCGTGAAACCGAAATAATCCTGAAGTTGGTTTCTGCCAAGGCTTCATCTATAGATGCAGGCAAATGCTTGCCGCTTAAAAAACAGTGGAAAAACAATATTGGCCGGCCATTTTTTGGGCCATATTCCAAATACTCTAATGTTCGTCCATCTGGCAAAACGATATGGTTTTCAATTGCCGATTTAGCCGCCGCCGCGGATACGCTTGGAATCCCGACGGTTTCCAGATTTCGCAATTCAGCGGCAATCTCAATTTGGCCAGATACCCCCATTTTATTCGCAATCGATTTGATCTGAGACCGGATCGTTTCGTTGGATTTCCCCAACTTCTCGGCGATTTCACTGCGGCGAAGACCCAAAGCGATTTCCCTTAAGACCAAACATTCGCTATGAGATATTGAAAGATCACGGACCAACAATTCCTCTGCTGCTTCAGCGATTGCCGGATCATTCAGCCAGAATTTCAGGGCAGTTTCGCTGTCAGATATTTTCGTTTTGGCAGCAAGACAAAGATGGCCCTGCCCCTTTTCATCGACGACCTGAAAGATTTTCGACTGTTCTTGTCCGTTTATCCAACTGCCATAAATTGGCACGTCATCGGCGACAAAGGACACCCCCAATTGGGCTTCAACATCCACCAACTCAAGACCAGTAACTTTGTGCTTTGTCGTTTGATATGTCGGTTTTCTGGTCGAATATTCTTGGTTCTGTGCCTCGTTCAGCACGTCAATAACGAGGTTTCGAACGGTTTCTGCGTGTCGCTCTAAACTTCTGATGTAGAGCGCATTGTCCTCTTCCTCCAGCCAGTCGCCGATGGTTTGGATAAGCAATTCCGTGTGTTCTGGATTAGACAAACATTCATAAAGCGAAAGGAATTTTGTCGCCAACTCTGCTGGCATTTCCAAGCTGGTCAGATGCGTTCCAATATCGTCGGTCATTTTCTCACTGAATTGCGTGCCTAAGGGTCATGCAGCTTCAAGGCACTTCCTAACCTTTTTTTAAACTGCACGATGAATTCATTTGCCGCAAGCGCCGCGGTGGCAGAGTTCAAATGTATCTCGTCGGCCCAATTGGCACTGCGATCACCTGCAATGCCCCGTAAATCCACCCGAAAGAAGTTTTTTGCATACCGCTTCGCCAGATGAACAAGCGCGTCATCAAACTGATCTATGATATGGGCACATATCCCAATCCAATATTTATCAGGTATCTCCAGATCGCTTAGGACCGGCCCCAAAAACGTCGCTTTTTGCTGGCGTGGAACCGGATAATCATAACTATGGGCGCAAATCTGAACTTTTGGATCCACTGAAATCAGCCTTTGAATAATTTCTTCAAAGCCATCAATGACCTTGGCGATCTTTTCAGAAAGCTGCTCGGGCTCGATGAAGTCGACCGCTGATAAAGCATGATCCGGCGTTCGAAGCACCGTCGGAAAATCATCACCGATCAGTTCGTTTCCACCGCCTGACAAGGCAACTATTTCTGCATTTGTTTCTTTCAGCGCCGCCACCAGATCGGCCATCTTTTGACCGCTAGCCATGTCGGTAACATCGTCGCCGGGGCATCCCATCGCGAAAACGGGCATCTGTTTGGCAAGCCATTCCGCCACATCAACCGGCTCGACCAGCGGGAAGGCGAACCAACTGTCGCCTTGCGTGATAACTTTGGTCCCGCCTTTGTTGACAAAGGCATCAAAATAGACGGTGTTTCGCCATTTATTGTCCAATGCGGCGAAGTTGCGGAACAAAACGCCCTTGGCCCCGGGTGTCGCTTCCAACTCTGGCGCTACAAATAATGTTTCGGTTCGACCCGTAGGGGTGTTTTCCTGATCCTTTATTTCAAATCGGAAAGCCCCGGTTTTTTGAACCTCAATACTTTCAGAGAACGCTTTTCTAGCTTGCGCATCAGCGCCCTCAGCCACCAGTTTTTCAAACCGGTCAATGGCATCCATTTCGGCCAATCCTTTCGCTCGCAAGATCAACATATCTTTTCACCCTTTCGGGTGATTTTTTGCAAATTTGGCATTGCTAAAGTTTCCTTACATGCAAAGCTGAAAGGAAATGAAATGTCACGAAATATCTCACTAAAGAAGGTTCTGAACGGCGCGACGCTGGTTCTTGCGCTGTCTGTCGGTGTGCAGGTTCCCTTGGCCGCAACAGACGTTGCCCTGGCGGCAGGACAGACACCGTGGCTGCAACGGGACAACACTGGCGGCAAGGGCGACTATGAGCTGACCAATCTGTTGCTGAAGTTCCAGTGCAGGATCGTAAACACCGATATCATTGTGGCCGAAGGTCAACCAGGGCCGGGATATCATAAAGGCGGCACGACCAATCACGGTTGCTGGTGTGTCAACAGCGAACAACCCGGTGGCTGTAAAAACATTGAAATCAAATATAAGTGGCAATAGGGCAAACCCCGCATAACCGGTAATCTGGCCGGTTGTTTGATCTCCCGACCTCAATTTCGCGCCTCGCAGATTTCAAATTGCGGGGCGCGTATTTTATTTGTCGCAGAGTGTTGAAAAAGCTACGTGGAACTATTGGGGACGTAGATACGATTGCTATATGGCTGGCAAAACCTAGGATCAGCAGGGATCAGTTTCGACAAACAGTTCGGAAATCAGTTGGGTTTGCGAACGCATTCTGGTCTTGGAAAGAATGTTCTGAAGGTGCCACCGCGTAGTGCCGTATGTGCGGCCAGTTTGCACCGAAATGGACCGCGCAGTTGCACCCTTGGACAGAAGGTCCAATATCTTGGCTTCAGAATCCGTAAGGCCATTCGCCTTTGAAAATTCACTGACTTTGGCCTGAATTCGATCTTCAAACAGAAGCCACAAAAAGGATTGAGGCGAATTATCATCGTCAGCGGGCTTCATTGGGATCACCTCTAACGTCGTCCGTCTGACGGATTTACGTGACGATTGCAAAGTTGCCTCAAACTTTGCCGCGTTGGTTGCGATGATCTGCTCATGGAAATCTGTAGCGACACCCAATTCCAGCAGGTTTTTGCAAATAGACATGGATGCGTCCCCGCAATCCTGTCCGTCCTGCCCCAATAGAAGAATTGGAAAAATATCGAGGCGTCCGATTTCTGAATTGTAGGATTGAAGTTGATAGCTTCGTGACACAATTGCCGCCGGAGTTTGCATAAATATTCCAACGTCCACACTCATCGCGCCACACCACATTTAGCAAAATCAGCCAAATGATAGGTCTTGAAATCAGGACTGGTATTCACCCTTTCGGGTGAAAAACGACAGTGTTTCGGCCTTTGTCTGCCGGTGATCGCCACATTGGGGTTTTTTAAAACAAACCCTAGCAATTGCTAGGCGACAGGTTTCCCGAATCCCAAAACAATAGACTCTCGTGGGTTTCAAAAACCGGGCATCAGCCCAGAATGAACCACACAAGATGGCGCAGATAAAACAGTTCGTTCAAAAATTTCGAGGGAAAATTATGCAAGTTAGATATGTCACCAGTCTCCTGAAAAGTCTAATTTTACCGCTTTTACTGGCTGTTGCGCCGGCTCATTATGCGATTGCTCAACCGGCGGACTATTCAGTCACGAAATATCTTTGCCCTATCGGTTCAAATACACATGCCTCTGATATTTTGAACGATTGTTCCCAGACGCCAATTTTGGACGGATATGCCGGCCTTTATGCGAACGCCCCCGTGACCTTTGGCCTGGAAATTGATTTTGACACAACGGCACCCAATGCGGATCAACGGATTCAGGACTATCTGCCAGCGGGTTTTACTTTTGTTTCTATGTCTTGCTCAACAGATGGTGCTCCCGATGTTCCGGTGAGCGCCTTTGGCGTGGTTTTCGGACCACCGGATGTTTTGCACGCAGATTTTAACAGCAACGGGGCCCAGACCACGACCTGCGCCATAAACGGATTCTTTTCCGGCGATCCAAATACCTTTGAAGAGGAAAACAACATCGGCGTTTTTGATCCCATCAATGCGCCGGGAAACATCAGCGATTGGGGCCCCCTCGTTTCAGATCATGTTGGTTATGACACGGATATCCCGCTCCAGTTCCCGGTCGATGTCAGTATTTCAAAATCTGCGTCTGAGTCATTTATTGACGTGTCCGGCGGTCCGGTCGAGGTTGAATATACAGTTGTCATCAAGAACGAAAGCCCTGCCAGCACCGGTCAAACCGTGCTTCTGGGCCAGGGTTTCGGCGTACACGATCAGCAAGCGCTTATGCCCAACAGCGTAGCCTTTCATGCAAGCCTGACCGAGTTTTCTTGTGCGACCACCAACGCAAGTGGGGATTGTGTTGTGTTGCCCAGCAACGTTTCGCTGCCGGTGGTCTCACCGATCACTGTGGGTTCGATAAACCCCGGCGATTTGTTCATGGCGCAATTTCCGGCGGGCCAAAATGGCGAGTTGGGTCCGCAGGACGAAATCACCCTTACCTACAAAGTCAAATACAGCAAATTCCTTGAATGCACCCGTTTTGGCACAGACGGCATTAACAACACTGTTTTCTTCAACCAGACATATGTGAACGGAAACGGCCAAACCGTTGGAACAATTTTTGAAGCCAATGCAGCAAATAATACGGATGTTGCGGCGTTTAACATCGAAACCGGTGAAACCTTTCTGAATCCAGATTGCCCGACTCCTCCTCCCACCACCGCCCCCGACCCTATTATTACTGTGTCAAAAGCCATTGGTGGCACTGGTGGTCTTGTCGATTGGACCACTGGCGTGGTTGACTTCAAAATAATCCTTGAAAACATCAGCGGAGCGTCCGGCATTCCGGCCCAGACCGTTAACAATATTCGCCTGCGCGACACGCTGCTACAATTCGCGGGCACGCCGGGCTTTCGGGCCGAGATGCTGACCAATTGGAACTGCACGCTTGAAGACTCCAATGGCAATCAGGCAAGTCCTGACAGCCAGTGCAGCACCGTCAGTTCAAACTCGCCTCAGGATTTTAACTATTACGGCGCACACCATCAGATGTGGGAACTCAACCCGCAAAATATTACCTTGGCCGCTGGCGACAAGGCTGTGATCAAGTTTCAGATGACCTTTGATGATCTGACTTGTGACAGCCTTGATATTAACGCGCTCAATCGGATTAGAAACCGCGCTTGGGCAGCCTATGGCCCTGTTAATGTTGAGTTTTTTGATGGTACATTTCACGACGTAAACTATGCGATGCACGATGACGCGGTGGTGGAAATGGCCAACGCGGATGAGTGTAATTTTCAGGTCGTCAAGAAAACCCAAAACCCAAAGATCGTTTTTAACACGGATGTCAAATACCGGGTGCTGTTTTCCAACAATGACAGCCAATCCAGAATAGTCGGCACCACCTATGACGCCATTAGGATTTTCCAAAGCGATTATGCCGTTGGAATGCAGTTTGACTATGAATACAGCTGCGCGGTTTTGGACATTACCAAGCCGGTGATCCCGGTTGGCGCCATGCCAGATTTTCCGGCAAACAGCGGTTTATCAGGTTTTGTCAGCCATAACACCCTGCCCAGTCAGGGGGCGCGGATTATTGATTTCGGTCCTTTGGAATACGCGGCAGGGGCTGAATTGGTCTGTGATATTACGATCAACGTCAAACAACCAACTGACAAATCCTTGTGCAAGGGCGACGAATTTGCCCATCTTGAAAACATTGCCCTGATGGATATTTCACGCACGTACAACAACAACCTGCCCTTTCCGCCATCGGGCCCGTCAGGGATTTATAGCCTAACCAACCCAACCACGGGGACGGCAGTGCCAAATCCATCCAATCAGACGGATTGGGATAGTTGGAGCTCACTGTCGCTGCCTTTGCCGAAGTGCTATGACATCTCGGTCAGCAAAACTGTGGAAAACGGACTTACCTGGGAAGGCGGCCCATCGCCGGTCTTTGAAGTATCTGTCAGCAATCTTGGCGACGATTTGGTTGGCTGGGGCAACAATAACGACTGGAACGGCATATTGCTGTCAGACGTGATTTCGCCGTTAACAAACACAACATCGACACTTGATTTCGGAGTTGTCCCCGGTTCGCTAAACGTCCTTGGGTCCACTTGTTTTCAAATCCCGGGCACACCCGGAAGTGTGGATTGCGTCTGGCGGCCGAACGGTTTGGCCCCGTTTCCATTACTGCCGTTCGATTTGGGTTTAGGTGATTTTGATGGCGGTGAAGCCGTTACAGCGACCTATCAAGTCGATGGTTTTACGCGCGGCGACAAATTCTGCAACACGGCGTCGGCGGTGATGGCCGGTATCAATGCAGATGAAGACTGGTTCACCCATCCGCCAGCTGATTCAGAAACAAAATGCTTCAGAGTGTTGGAGCATGGCGATCTTGAAATCACAAAAACGGTTTTGAATCATACACTTGGCACGATCCCAACACTGGATTATCAATTTGATGTGTCCTGCAGCCAGGCAACCGCCCCAACTTTTGACGCAAACAACCCAACGGCAAATCAGCACGTGACCGTTGCAGGCGTTCAAGGTGGTCAATCTGCCAGCGGCAACACCCATCTGAACTTCCCGGTTCACAGCGGCGGTGGCGATTGCACGGTCAGTGAAGCCGGAATTCTGAATCCGTTCGATCTGGATCAGGCAAATGCGGAATTCGCGTTTTGCGAAAAAACCCACCTCGCGGTATGGCGCGCGCCGGTTTACGTTCCTGCAAGTGCAGCCACGAGCGGCGGAATTAACGTTCCATCAGGTGGCCAGGCAAACGTTGAAGTGATCAATGAACTGGTGTGCGAACCCAGAATAAGCACCCTGACCGTTACAAAGTCTTTTGAGGGCAAGATGCCCGGCTCTGGTGATTTTTGGGTCAATGTCACCTGTACCCCATCCGGTGGCACGCCGAACCCGCTGATATTAAACTTTGCAAATGGCTACTCGGCTTCTCACACAAATGTGCCGGTCGGGGCGGTTTGCAACATCGTGGAAGTGCTGCCGTCGCCAAATCAACCGGACCCTCCGAAGGGATGCAAATGGGCCGCTGAATATCCTAATGGGCAAAGCACCACGGTCGGTCTTGATCCGGCACATCTGAGCGTTGTGAACCGCGTGTCTTGCCCTGCACCGATCCCAAGCGAACTGTTGATCAGAAAAACATTTCTGAACAATACGCATGGCACCATTGCGGACGCAGAGTTCAAATTCGAAGTCGCGTGCAGCGGACCGGTTCACACGATTTCTGTTGGTATCGTGACGCCTGCCGTGGCTTCGGGTTCTGGCGTCGGCGGTTTGGGGCAGGTTCTTGTTCCAACCAGTGCCAGCACGGGATCCAACGATTGCCGCGTTACTGAATTTGCGCCCGAGCAAATAAACGGCCCGCTTGATCCTGAAATTTGTAGGAAAGGCGAACCTGTCTGGGTTGCACCGATCTACAATTTCAATGGAACGGTTGTCGCGGCTGGCGCGAACCTTTCAATCCTAAGCAACAGTGTGAATGTGCTGTCTGTTGTCAACGAAGTGATATGCAAAGCAAAGGAAGGTGGTGAAACTGCACTGATTATTACCAAAAAACCGGACATGTCCGCAATAAACCCGCCGTTGCCTTTGTCAGGAGCCGAGTTCACAGTGAATGTTAATTGTGGCCCTTCTTCAAATCACAATGTCGATTTGAACATTGGCAATGGTTTCACCGAGATCCTGACCGGGTTGAATGTAGGCACGCAGTGCACCGTGACGGAAATCGCGCAAACCGTTCCCGGATTTCCAGATAATTGCAAATGGGATGTGTCTTATGATCCGCAGGGGCAGGAAATAACCCTTCACCCCACGGGCAATCAGGTGGTCGTGTACAACACGGCAGTTTGTTCAGAGATCAAGCCAAAGCAAAAAGCCGAACTTCTTATTACTAAGGAAGTGATCAATCCCAGGCCGAACCAAGCCGTTGACCCGGATGGGTTGGTTTTTGAGGTTGATCTGACCTGCGGGCTGCAAAATGTGCCAGTGACGCAAACCCATGAATTCAAACTACCATCTGATTTGCAGACAATTGTCAGCGGGCTTACTGCGGGCGATTTATGTGTGATCTCGGAACGTCCATTAAACGGTCAGGGCATTGAAAAACATTGCGAATGGTCGACCAGCTATCAGGGCCCTCCGACATTTTCGCTTGTGCCGGGGTTCAATCAGATCAAGGTGATTAACACGGTTAATTGTGACGGACCTACAACAGGTGGCGGGCAACCCAAGGCGCGCGCGAACCTCGTCGTCACAAAAACCGGCCCGGCAACATGCGAGGCAGGTGCAGATTGTGCGTTCGATATCGAAGTCCGAAACAACAGCAATGTTGACTATTTTGGCCCAGTCGTCGTGCGGGATCTAGCATCGCCCAGTGGTCTAAGCATCGGAAGCGGTCAATTTTCCCCCTGGACCTGCACGTCTGGGGCTGGTGCAACGGCGCTGTGCACGCATCCTCCGGTAACGATCGCGGCAGGTTCCAGCAGAAACTTACAATTGCCGTTGAAAATTCCGCCCTCGTTCAAAAATGGGCAGAGCATCAAGAATTGCGCGGAATTGATCAAACTTGCGGACATCGATTTGCGCACCGAAATGCACACCACCCAATTCTTGTTGAACGCTTTGGGGTATAATGTTGGCAAAGTGGATGGCGTCGCAGGCAGACAAACACGTGCAGGGGCCGCCCAATTCAGAAAAGATAGTGGGATACCGAAATCCACTCCAATTCTGGATGCGCTAAGAATGGAACTGGTACGAAACCCTGCAACGGGCGAGCAGTTCAGCCGTGAATCCTGCACCAAGGTTCAGGTGACCAAAACGCTGAGTTGCAGGTTTGGGCAAGAACCGGTCGATGGAGAGTGCCGGGCCATTTGCCCCGAGCGGAATTCCAACTGGAATGGTCGTTCCTGCGTGTCTTGCAAGGCTGGCACCAACTGGAACGGGAAAACACGAACGTGTGTAAAACCGGCTCCAAAACCGGTGGAATGCGTCTTTCCTAAGGTCATAAGCCCCAGAACCGGCCAATGCATCGACGTGATTGCGGAATGCCCGTTTGGGTCGATCCTTAACATCGGCACGGGGCAATGTGTCAGCATTATCCCGCAATGCCCGCCAGGAACGAGAAAAGTCCCCGGGCTGGAAGGGTGCCATAAATAGTAAGAAGCAGATTGACGGCTTGGGGTGACACCTGCTGTCAGTCTGCCATTGTGTGACGGTGGTTGCAGGATTTTGCGCAATTCATGGTTCGTCGCGGCAAGTTACCTACCTCAACCTTAAGGCGCGTCTTGCCGGGAGTTTGGAGGGCGCCCTTGAGAAGATGGAAACCCCCGAGACGGCAGCAGCCTTCGCCTCAGAACTTGTCAGCACTGCAAAATGAGGCATTGCTGATCTGACGGACAGGACGAAAAGGTGGAACTGGGCGCCACACCTGAAACTCCGGTCGTGCCAATGCCAACATCAATCAATTGCGACTACTTGATTGTGGTCTCAGACGTGCAATGGATGTTTCAGCGAGCAGGCATTTTCACACCAATCGGCGTATTATGGCAAACCCACGTCACCTTCGGCATGTTATCCGTCTCAGCGCAGTTTTATCTTCACACAGATCGGCCAGTCTCCGATGGTTCCTTTTGGGCACTTCCTTACCACAACTCTTTTGCAGTTCGGAAAAGTTCCGACCGTGGCACTTGGGCAGGTTTTTCGGATGATCTTGCGACAGTTCGGATAGATGCCAACCGTCCCCTTCGGACAGGTTTTTGGCTTAACGGTTTGCGGAATGGCTTTGAGGTCAACATTCACGCAACTTCTGTTATTTCCAAGGAAGGCATCGACGGATGATTGTGATGCGATGAAGCCCAGAAAATCACGATAATCGCCGGTAAGGGGCTGCCCGTTGTCAGACTGGCAGGCCAGCACAGCGGCCCTTGTTCTGGCGCCAGCGACGCCATCAACTGTCCCGGCACTGTATCCCGCGTCGTTCAACAGTGCTTGCGCACGGGCAACTTGTCCCCGCGTCGTGTCGTCTGGTCGCAATTCGGCACAGTTTTGGAACCGTCCGCCCCGGATGTAGCCACCGACATTCAATGTGTAATTCAGCCAAACGGTTTGCCCAGGAGACACTGTTGTTACAGGGTGGGTGCAGGTAAAACTATTGGTCGCCGGGAAGTTGGTGCATACCCACGGCGGTGATGGGTTTGATACATTTGCGCTTGGCGCTGTATAGGTATCTGTGATCGATAATGGGCCGGTAAATTGGCCTGATCCGACGTTTGTTACACTGACCTGAAACGTGCAACTATGGCCGTTGCCATTTGACCAGGCACGACAGGCGCCGCGGCTTTTCTTGACTTCAAGGTCCGGATCGGGGCGCTTGCAGATGCCCCGTGGAATCCGAAAGGTGAACGTGCCGGCGCAGCATAAATCTGATCCCTGAATGGCGCCTGCACCGATATCAACGGCGTTGGACATAAGGGTGATTTCCTGCCCGATGGTGGCACCGTTCAAAACAAAGCTGGGTTGGGGGGGAACCGGTGACATGTAATTTGGTTGCACAGTGACGCCGGGGGTTAACGATGTTACCTCAAGCTCGTCAGGCGAAAAACCCGCAGGATTGATAGCATGCAGAATAACTGAGATCACGCCGTTTTTATCGCATTCAACTTCGGGCTTAAACCTCAGGCAGGATTGCGGGGTGCGATCATAAGGGACCACATGCGTCACCGTCTGGGCGAAACCCGAAACAGGCAACTGTAAAACCACAAACAGGCAAATCAAAAGCAGGGTTTTTGCGAGGGGTTTGAAGCTGGAATTCAACATGATCATCTCCCCTAATTGTCCTGAATTTTCAAAATACCGTTTGGATTAGAACACTCTTTCTTTGGTATTTTGATTTCGGCTTCGGCACGACAGCACGTGAACGGTTTTTCGCTTTGGGCCTCAACGCTGTTAAAGGCGCAAAGTGTCAGTGTGACGGTCTGGTTGGGTGCGGTCCCTGACAACGAGAATTGGGCGGGGTTCAGGTTGTGGAATGGCCCCCCAACGACCGAGACGCCGGGATTCTGACTGAGAACTTTCAGGATATCGGCCCCAAGCCCTGACGCGCCTTCATCGACTGAAACGGTCACGTCAATCAGGCCGGTTTCCCGGTTGCATTCATAATCAGTTTTCACCTCGATACACTGCCCCCCCGGCGGTGGTGGCGGTGGCGGTGGTATGCGCCCTTTGCAAGGCCGATAAACTTCTACATCGCCCATTTGGCCAGTCGCCTCGGGGTCGTCGTATTCTTTATCATAATCAATGAAATTGCTGGCCCATGGTGGTGCGTTGAATTCGCGGACCGGGCCTGATGGGCTGCCCTGCAGGCCATGAACGACAAGTTCGCCAGTGGAAAACAGAGTTTCACTCAGTTGGCGATTGACCCTTAATGATTCACCACTTGTCCAGATCGTGCCCTGACAATTGCCGAAATCCATCTCGCCGGCATCGTTATAACCATAGTTAAGGTCGACCCCCCCGGCATTGTTACGATAATTGGGCTGAAAACCGACGGCGTATTCTTCGGGTATTGGCTGCCAACGGCTGGCGGTTGCCGGATCATCGGGGTTTTCAAGCCAATGCCGGTACACGCGGGCACGACGGGGTTTCATAAAAGCGGTGTAATCGTAGGTCGAAACCTGCTCGCCACGCTGTGCGAGGATCATCGCACCACCTGCGTTAAATACAATGTCACTTACCTCATAATCCGGGCCCTCGGGCCAGACATCCAGTTCCCATCTCGCATCATTCAAAAAGAAACCATTTGCAGCATTTATCCCAACCGACCAGATCTGCGGACCCTCGGCCACCCCGTAATAAAGCCGCCCCTGATGGACAGCTAACCCCCAAACCCGCCTTTCAGCTCGGGCATAGGCCCATGTGTCAGGGTCCTCGGCATCAAATTGAAAGCCGGTTATGTCAAGTCGGTCTGAAGGGGCAAAAACCACTGACGACAATCCCAAATTCGGTCGTCCGCTTGTGCCGTGATCAAACTGGCCAAGATCCACCCCGTCAAGATTAACCCGGTGGATCATGCCAGTGTCCCGGTCTGATACGAAAAGCTGGTTGTGTTCAGGATCAAAAGCGATGTTGCCAAGCGCCGGGCCTGAATTTTCTATGCCCGACAGGGTAATATTTGTGAGCAGACTGACTTGGCGCGTGACGCCGTCTATCTTATAAATAGAACCCGGGGAGCTTACCAACCCGGCCGACCCACCGTTGCCCGGAATAGACCCGAACTGCCAATCCATGAACCTTGCCCCCGGCTGGCCGGTCTTTACCCGTTCAGGCAATCCGTTTCCGTCAATGTCGGGAACGACGATATTCAGGCCATAGGCCGAAGTGGCCGTCAGATATAGATTGGGTGGCCGCAACGTTTCGTCACGTGTCATCGGCCAGCCATTGTCAATCGCGGCGCCGAAAACCTGACCAATCTGCTGTGCATCAATTGTGTGATAGGCCGGTAAATCCCAGAGCCTGGCATCCCAAACAAAACCGGGTTGATCCGGAAGGTAAATCCTTGCTGAAGACCCGGAAGGATCAATAAAGGTTTCGTCAATTATTGTCTTACCGGGGGCAAACGGACCGGCCCCAATAGGTTCGAATGTGCCTGAAAATCCGGTGACAACGGTCGAGCCCCGAAACAAAAGAGGGCCATCCTGAGCAGTTGAATTCGTCGCAAGGAGTTGGCAGAAAATCAGAAAAACCAACAGGCCCAGTTGGCGCCCAACACCCCATATTTTTAACGAAAATAAATTGGCAGCTATCCCCGGCGGCACAAAGCCCATTGCAACTCTCCAAAAAAAATTGCGACAAGACTCATCTCAGCTCAAGATCAGTCGATACCACAATCTAACAGAATTTCGCGAAAATATCAAATTTTCGTGATGTTCTATAGGCGGATTCTGTCTCATACGACCGATGAGACTCGTCCCCTGAACCGGTCCGCCGCAACGTGCAGAAACCAGAGGATCACACTTGATAAAACCCTAACGGGTGCTGGTCCCCGCCGACTACGAGGCCTTGTATTCCCAAGACGAAGCAGACGCCCACCCACTTTAGGCACAGCCGATAAATACGGCCTGTGGAGCCCGGTGTTTGCTCGCCAGCCGTAATTTTTGCGTCTGCTGCAAATTCACACTTACCGCCTTCGCGTTAAAATGTGCCCGATGCAGCATCGCCCAACTTAGGTTCGAACCGGACTTAGGCTGCGGAACGCACAAAGGTCTGTTTGGGCCGGGATCTATGCAGCAAAAGTACAATCGGTGGCAGCCGGCAATATCCAAATATCCAGGATCTTCTATGCAAGCTCTTGAGTTAATGGTGACCCCTGGAGGACTCGAACCCCCAACCTGCTGATTAGAAGTCAGCCGCTCTATCCAGTTGAGCTAAGGGGCCGGTTGGTCTGGTGGCACACGCGGTCGGCCAATTGCCCAGTGTCCTGTCTATGTTCCATTCGCGTCACGCCTGCAACCTGAATTCAGGCCACACGGCTGATGTGGCTTCATCTGCGCGGTCGTTCAATGGGTCCAGGCGCGGCGGCGACTGGTGGCAAAGTTTTCCCCATACCCGCCTTTGCGGATAATCGGGCTGCGCTTGTGGGGCTGCACGATCGTATAGTCATGCCCTTGTTCCCTGGCATATTTTTCAGCCGCTTCAAGGCTGTCAAAGCTCATGCGGACCTGGCTGTTCATATCCCCCGAGCTGGTCCACCCCATCAAGGGATCAACGTCGCGCGCGGTGTCCGGGGCGAATTCAAGCGTCCAGGTTTTTGTCTTGGCCTGGCCTGATTGCATGGCGTTTCGGGCAGGTTGGTAGATACGGGCGCGCATGTCGGCTTTCCTTGGGTAAGACCGTGGGGGTGACCCGTTTATCTGTAAATTGGCGGGATTTCGCAAGGGGCATTTGCATTTCTAAAAGTAGAGGTGCCAACCGGAAACAAGGGAGCGAGGGGTGGGGTGGGTGGTGCTGTTTCCGGCTGGCAACCAATCTGCTGCTTGCCTGTTATCAATGGCACATCAGGCTCGCCCCGGCAAGGAAAATATACCTCTTAGGTTGTATGAAAGTATTTTTTATTCTATCTAAAGTATTAACGGTTTGTTAACCGAAAACAGTCGCGCCCCTGCCGCACCCCGACACAGTCATTTCACAATCAAACGTCCTTGAGCAAACGCCGCGCGTCGTAAATCGCCGCATGGGTGTTGCGTGCGGATACCGCATCACCAATGCGAAACAGTTGATATTGCCCGGCTTTATTGCGCAAAACATTTTGGACACGTCCGGAAATCAGGGCGTCTTGATCGACCTCTCCGAGATTGGTCGAGCCTGCCCGCAGGTCGAAATACAACTCATCCAACGGCAGGGTGCCGTGATTAACAATGATCTGATCAAAATCGCGGCTAATGCGATGATCCGAATAATCCGTGCCGATCACAGCTTTAAGACGGTTGCCATCCCGTTCTACGGCACATAACCGCCATGTAACGGTAAAGGTGACGTCCTTATCCTGTAGGGCCCGCATATAAGGGACAAGATTCATTCCCATCACCTCTGGCGCAAAATTGCGATCCGGCGTCATGATTTCCACCTTGGCACCAGTCGCGGCGATCAATTCTGCGGCCTGCAATCCAACATGATCACCCGCGTCGTCAAAGATCAGCACATCGCGACCGGGTTTCACATCACCTGACAGGACATCCCAGCCAGAAGCCACCAGATCCACGCCGTTTTCCAGAACATCGACCTGCGCCATTCCGCCGGTGGCGATGATTACAACGTCAGGGCTTTCTGCCAGCACATCATCAGCCTCGGCCAATGTATCAAACCGAAAGATCACGTCGCGCGCCGCGCATTGTGCCATCCGCCAATCAATAATGCCGATCATTTCGCGTCGTCGCGGTGATTGCGCGGTCAGGCGGACCTGACCACCTGGGGCCGATGCGGCCTCAAACACCGTGACCTTGTGGCCGCGTTCTGCTGCCACCAAAGCCGCCTCTAACCCGGCGGGGCCAGCGCCGACGATCACCACATGCTTGGGATCTGCGGCGGGGCTTATCACATGGGGAATGGACAACTCGCGCCCGGTCGCGGCGTTGTGCATGCACAAGGCATCGCCCGCCTGATAAATCCGGTCGAGACAATAAGTGGCGCCAACGCAGGGGCGAATATCATCTTCGCGACCTTCGGTGATTTTACGCACCACATGAGGATCAGCCATATGGGCACGGGTCATCCCGACCATGTCCAACAGGCCCGAGGCCACCGCATGGCGGGCCGTCGCCACATCAGGAATGCGCGAGGCGTGAAAGGTTGGCATACCGGTTGCGCGCCGCACTTCACCGGCGAAATCAAGATGCGGGGCGGATTTCATGCCTTGCACCGGAATGATATCCGTCATGGCCGGGTCGGTGTGAATGCGCCCACGGATGACGTTCAGAAAATCCACCATGCCGGAACCCCGGAACTTTTTGGCGATTTCGATCCCTTCAACGGCGTCGATGCCACCGGCCTGCGCCTCGTCCGCTGTATAGCGCACGCCGACAATGAACTCGTGACCGACACGCTTGCGGATCGCGCGCAGCATTTCCATGGAAAACCGCAAACGGTTGTCCAGTGATCCGCCCCAAGGGGCCTCCATATCATTGGTCAGCGGCGACAGGAACTGATCGGCCAGATGGCCGTAGACCTGCAATTCGATGCCATCCAACCCGGCGGCCTGCATGCGTTCGGCAGCGTCGGCATATTCCGAAACGACACGTTCGATATCCCAGTCTTCCATCTTCTTAGGAAACGCCCGATGCGCAGGTTCGCGCCAGTGCGAGGACGAGATTGAGGGCAACCAATCCCCTTTGTTCCAGCCGGTGCGCCGACCCAGATGCGTCAACTGGATCATAACGGCACAGCCATGTTCGTGACAGGCATCCGCGATTTTGGCCATCCATGGAACGACTTCGTCTTTATAGGCCAGAATGTTGTTAAAAACCGGGGGGCTGTCTTTGGAAACAGCCGCCGACCCCGCCGTCATCGTCAACGCTATGCCACCCTTGGCGCGTTCTTCATGATAGGCGCGATACCGATCCTTGGGCATGCCATCTTCGGGATAGGCCGGTTCATGGCTGGTCGTCATGATACGGTTTTTAAGGGTCAGGTGCTTTAGTTGATACGGCTGCAACAGGGGATCGCTGGACATTGGGACCTCGTGACAGGTTAGGATAAGTATGCCTAACAGCCCAGCGCATCACCGCAACAGTATTCCCGACGCCGATTTGTCGTTTTGGGGCAAACTTGGCGGCAGGGCGCGACGTACGCGCCCTGCCTAAAGATCAGAAATTCAACGAGATGTCGCGATGTGCTGCACTGCATGACGCAAGGAACAGCGCCTGATCACGGTTCAGATTTCGCTGCATCCGCGCGCCCAACGTGCCGCGTATGGCATCCAGATACGCCACAAGACCACTGCGCAGGCTTGCCTCGGCTTTGCCACGCCAATCCTGTTGTGACGTGTATTCAGCCACAGCTTTTTCATATTCGACCATGGCTTTGTCGATGTCCGGTGATTTTGACTTCAACGACCGGCGCGCCTTGGCCAATGCCGATTTCACGGCGTCAGCCCCGTCAACTGCACGGAACTTTCTGGACAA
>JAJFIC010000026.1 GCA_021775315.1 Paracoccaceae bacterium | reverse complement strand
TAATTGGTCGGTCACTTTGGTCAACAAAGCCTTGATCTCGGCGATGGATTCTTCTTTGCTGGCGGCCCCTGCATCGGTTAGCGCGCCAGTTTGGCCCAGAACTTTGATTTGTTTGCGACGGTCCGCCATTGCGGTGTTGATAATTTCGATCTGCTGTTTCTTTTCAATAACCTGCGACGACGAGGCCGCATAGCGACCGATCAGAGTGCTTAGTTCTGCCTCGCGTTTGGCTTTGTCGAAATTCAAATCAGCAAGGGCGCGGTCCAACAGGGTTGCGCGCATGATCTCCTGATCTGCCATATCCGCACTGCCGGTTCCGTTATCGCTTTGCATTGCGATCAACGTGGCTGTGACTTCGGCCTGACGGGCCACCAGGATTTCGATTTGTGCAACTTTTTCAATATGGGTTTTGATAAGCGATGCCACGCCATATTCGCCGCCAACATTCAGCATCGTGTCTTTGATGCCATCCAGTTTCGCCAACAAGGCCGCCTCACGCGTGGCCAGTTCCTTTTCGCGGTAGTTGGAGCGGGTGACGTTTCCTTCTTCGTAAAGCTCAATATAGGCGTCAACCACGGCGTTGACTTTCTGGGCGGCGAATTCGGGCGAGACGCTGATGGTTTTGACGATAATCAGGGCTTCGCTGCGTTTGATCGCGATGGATTCGCTTAAAGCAGCGGCGGTCAGGCCGTCGCTATTTTCAGATGGGTTCTGTTCAATCAGCTCAACAGCACGCGCCATTACGGCGTGGCTTGCAAGATAGGTGGTTTCACCTTTCACAAAGGATTGAAACAGCTTCAGTTTTGAATCATCTCGGCTGGCATAAAGAATGCCAGGCTCGCGTGCTGAAATTCTAATGATCGCCTGGCTTTCATAAACGGCCAAACCAGCGGACATTCCCAGAAAGCCAAACCCAAGACCGAAAACCGCAGTCAGGGCGAACAGGATCAGCCAGCGGCCACGCATCAAACGCGCAAGGGCTGCAAAGGGACTGAACTCGGCTGGTTCCGCCTCGTGGACGAAATCCTCGACCTTGTTGACGGGCGTGTCAAAAGCATGCCGGTCATGGCCGTCAGTGTCGATGATAGAACCATCCATTGCGGTACCTCGTTAATTCACTATTGCCAGTCGGCTGCTGTTGTCACGTTCCCATCGGGGCGCGGTATTGGGGGATTCAAGTGCCAGCGAAATACGAACCGCCAGCATCATTGCGAAATAGATCAGAGCAGCGGGCCAAAGCGTTGGCCGGGTTGCCAGATGTGCCAGAATGGTGCGACCGGATTGTGCGCCAACGGGGCGTTCGGTTGGCAGGCCAAGTGCGGCAAGCTCGCGGGTGCCGCGCAGGCTGCGGCGGCGAATTTTCATCAGATCGCCAAGGGTTCTGGGCGCGCGCACTTCAAAGATGACATCGCGCACAAATGCTTTTTCGTCGTTTTGAAAGGCTCGGCTGATATATTCGTCATCAGCCGTAACATCGGGCAGGGGGCTGACGTGCTGGCATCCGGCACCAGACAGCGCAAACAGGCCGCCGAACTTGCCGTTTTGCAGGTAAGGGTTAAGGGCCCAAACTGCATAAAACCCGCGAACCAACGCGCTGCATCCGGTCAGATTGACAGTCATGTCGCCGTGGCTGGCCAGTGCTTCGCCAGTTTCAAGCGGCGCAATCAGTTTGCGAATGGCCGCAGCGTCAACACCCAGATCGGCATCAAGAAAGACTTTGATCGGGGCACTGGCCATTTTCAGTCCCAACCGCACGGCATTGGTTTTCCCGGGAGTTTCCGTTTCCAGTATGGTGGCCGATGGCGCGGCTTTGGCTGCGACATTTGCTGTTTCATCGTGACAGGCATTACAGATCACGATCAATTCAAATTCACCGCCGATCATTTCAGCGGTCAGGCGACGCAGTGTTTCACCGATCACCGCCGCTTCATTATAGGCCGGGATCAGGATTGTCGCGCGTGGCGTTGAAATGTTGGCAAGATGGTTCATGCGGCCAGCTCCAGATCTTCAGTGGCACTGGCCCAAGCCGGATCTGCGATAAAGTTGCGGACTTCACCAACCAAACGGCGGTGCCCGTCTGAGATCATTTCAGACATCGCGGCGAAGGATTTGGCATTCAGCGCCTTTCGCAGCGCCATCGGTAATTCACGTGCATTTTCAACAACCTGAAGGTTTTCTAGATGACCCAAACGTTCGGCCGTGGCCAGCTGATGGTCATTGCGATGCTCGCCAAGGCCAGCACGGCGCGGCATGATGATGACGGGTTTGCCAAGCTCTACAGCCGTCAGTATTGAACCCATTCCAGCATGGGCAACCAGAACATCTGCCTGTTTGACCAGCGTTTTAAACTCTGACGCGTTGACAAAAGGCCGGGTCTCAATTCGCGAAGTCTGAAGGTTGCTGACACCGGTTTGCGCGATCACGTGATGATCCGGGTTGATTTCAGCCCAATCATCCATTGCCTGCAAAAGACGATCAAACGGCAATTGGGTTCCTACGGTTACAAAGATCATTTCATTTCCCCCTAAAGTACAGAGCCGCGAAATACGGCCCCTGATTTTTCCGCGACTGATGGCCATTGCGTGACCAGACGATCGGCATGGCGTTTCACCATATGGGCCGACAATGACAGTTCATTGGCGTTGGCGATGCTGTCGATGAACATGGTGCGCGCACCCAAAAGTTTGCCCATACGGATGGCCAGATATCCGGGCGCTGCACCGGTTGACACGATAACATGCGGGCGGACCTTCAGGATGATGGCAGCGATTTTCAGCGTTGACAGGATCAGCCTGACCTTGGTGTCGCGGTTTGCATCACGAAAGGTATAAAGCGGTGCCGGTGCCACGTCGGCGGCAGCGGCAGCGTCAACGGTTGCAAAATGCACCTCACTGTTCAGGAATGCGGGGCGCAGGCGTAGCATTTGCACCCAGTGACCGCCGCCCGAAGCGACTGCCAACACGCGGCGTTTTTTTGATTTACCAGAATTATTCATGTTCCACCCTTTCTGGGATCGATTGACGTTAACTTGCCTCATTGCTATCGGATGGGGCGCGGGTGCGTCAGTCGTGCAAAGGGAGGGTTCACAACGCAAAGGAAGAGCGGTCTAACCAAAAGGATAGGTTAGGGGCTGATTTCGCGCTGTTCAGGTGGGAAAACTACAGAATGCTGTGATAAAGTTCCGTCAGGGCGGCAGCTTTTTTCGGCCACAGCCCCTCGCGCGCAACCTTGGCACGGGCATTGTCGCCAAGGGTTTGGCGCAGTTCCGGATTGCCAGTCAATCGTCGCGCGGCGTTTGCAATATCTTGCGCCAATGCTTGCGGCGTGGTCACGTCAAGTTTCAAACCACAGCTTTCGTCAACGATCCAGTCCGGCCCGCCACGCCGCGCCGAGATGATCGGCAAACCCCATCGCATCGCCTCGTAAAGGACACCGCCAGCAGGTTCGCGAAAGCTGGGAAACGCAAATACATCGCTGTCACGGTAAAGCGCCTCGACTTCTTGTCGGGGAATGCGGCCAAGAAATTCCACCCGATCAGCGACGCCAAGTTTTTCCGCCTCAAGCCGGCACAGTGCAATTTCTTCACCATCGCCTGCACTGGTCAGGGTTACGCCCGGTAGGTCTGGCAGTAACGCTAGCGCGCGCACCACATCGCGCAAGCCTTTGGTGCGCACACCCCGCCCGACATGCAGCAGTTTCAATCGTTCGGTGGATTGACCGCGTTGGATCTTGAGGGCGAGTTGTTCGATGCCAAGTTCCAAAACCGGGGCAAAGCGCTTGAGGGAAATTTTGCCCAGAACATCCTGCATATAGGGTGCAACGCCCAAAACCAGCTCGGCTCCTGCATAGCTTTGGCGCAGCCACGGATCATAAGCCAGCCGGTATTTATCAAGCGCGCGCAGCCGGGTGAACCACGACGCTGAAGTGACCTCGGATTTAAACCCTTTTGGTGTGTCGAGCGCGCCCCCGAGTGGGCCGATAACATAAGGTATCCCGGCCTTGCGCAAAGGCGAGGCATAGCGCGCCGCCTGTGGCATCAACTGATGGGCAACGTCAAAATGGGTGCCGGATTGCCGGGCTGATTTGATCCATTTGCGCACATGGCGGCCAAAGATCGGCCAGGCGGGTTTTAGCATGGCGTTGAAACGTTCATGTTTCTGGGCCCATTCCGGTTCCATCCACGTGACCACTTTTGCCTTTGGTAGCTGCGCCGCCAGCCTTGTCCGCCCGTCGCGTTCAAACGACAGAACCGTCAGATCAACAATCTCGGCAAGGGCCTCGGCCCATTTGAAGGCGACATAGGCCTCGCCGACATCGGTGCCATCGATGTTTGGTGCGATCAGTAATACGTTCAACCGGCTCATCAAACTGAACCCGGCCATGTCTGTGCAGAGGCGCCAAAAACCCGGCGAAAATGCTGACCACGTTCACGGGCCTTAGCGCCGCCTGCGATGCTGGTCAGTGACCAGAAAACGGCGCGTGACAGGTTGAACCCCACCAGCAATGTCCAGCACGCAGCACCGCCAAGGAGGCCACTGTGTTTGCGGTGCAACCGCACTGTGCCTTCGGTCAGCATCACGTCGCGTTTGTGGTTCAGTTTCTTGACCGAGCCACCACCGAAATGCGTAATGACGCCAACCGGTGCAAACATCAGCTTCCAGCCCTTGTTCTGGAACCGGCGGCACCAATCCGTTTCTTCGCCATAAAAGAAAAAGCTTTCGTCCAGCAGACCGGTTTCGTCCATCGCGGTTTTGCGCACCATCATGTAACAGCCGGAAATCACGTCCACCTCGCGTATGTCCTGCCGCTCCCAACGTGTCAGTTGGTACCGATCAAAAAAGGCCGGGCCGGGGACTTTCCACAATCCTGTGGTCAGCAGTAAAAGGTTCAGCAGGCTGGGATAACTGCCCGATGTTTTCTGCAAACTGCCATCGGTATTCAGAACCCGGCAACCCATGGCGCCGGCGGATGGCTGTGCATCCAGATAAGCCACGGATTTTTCCATCACGTCACCATGCACCAATGTGTCTGAATTCAGCAGTAAAACATGCCGCCCGGTCGCCAGTTTCAACGCTTGATTGTTCGCTGCCGCAAAGCCCTTGTTTTCGGTGTTGCAGATCAGTTTGACGTCTGGAAACGCCTCAACAACCATCGCTTGCGATCCGTCATCAGACGCGTTGTCGACCACGAATACCTCGACCGAAAGGCCGTTGATGTTTTCATAAACACTGGTCAGGCAATCACGCAGCATTTCGCGCGTGTTCCAGTTGATGATGACAATTGACAGGTCCATTTTGTGACCTCCTTTACGTATTCGATCAGAAAAGCGTCTCGCGTTTTTTGCGTTTATTTTCGGTTTCCGGGGCGTCTGTTTGGCCCGGTTTGGGTTGTTTTTTGGGCTTGGTGTCAGCCATCCAGACGCCTGCGCCGATCAGGAACATGAACAGCACAAAAAGTGCGTTCCACAGATGCACAGTGGCCGCCGCGACGGAAATTCCAAACAAGGTGAAGGCCCATGAATGGCGGGCATTTTGCCAGTTTTGCGGCAGTTTCTTTTTGCTGCCAACCACAATCACCAAGCCCAGCAACAGGGCAACCAGCATGAACCATGCGGGCATGCCATAACGCACGGCGATCAGCAGCCAGAAATTATCCATGCTGTCAGACATCCAAACCGGCCGGACCCAACTGCCCAAACCAATGCCAAAAATCGGGTGACGGCCAACCTCGGCGGTTCCGTAATTCCAGATGTTGATCCGGTTATAAGCACTTTGCGGTGAAAAAGTCAGGTAGGTCACAAAGACATGAAACGGGGTGCGGTTCGACAACAGGTCGATCCACATATAAACTAGACCAAACAGCACAAACAGCGCCCGCCAGCGTCCGACAATGCCGTTCAGCACCCGTTCCCAGGCTGCCACAAAAATCTGCATCGCCAGCACAACATAAGGACCGCCCGAGCCGCTGAGGAATGTTGCCAGCATGACGCCAACGGTTTTGCTCATGCCGCGAAAGTTGCGAAAGTCGCGTTGGGCAACCACATAATAGGCCATGGAAAAGGCCGACGCGGAAAAAACGCCGTACAGGATCGGGTGGTCAAACGGCCCAAAGGCGCGTTCAATGCCCATGCGTTTGTCGATGTATGGGGCACCGGGGCCGCCAAAAACGGCTGCGAAACTGTCGCGGATGATATGGATTTCGGTCAGGGCTTCGGGCAGGGTAAAAACCAGCATTCCGACCACGATAGCAACATAGGCCCTTGCGAAGGCCTCAAAATCCTCAACCGAACGGATATAAAGCCGCCCCAGCAGATAGGCACCGGCATATTCGATCACGTAAATTCCGCCGCTTTCGATGCCCTGACCAATGCCGCCCCATTTGATCAGTGCCAGAACCGCCCAGAACGCGTGGCCAAAAACCAACCCGTCGAAAATCCCGAATTTTGCGTGTTTGCCTGCAATCAGCGCATAAACGCTTGGCAGAAAAACGATAATCAGAACAACCCTGAAGCCCGACAATCTGAGCGAACCTAAGTTCAGCGAAACTTCAGGTGGCAGCAAGATGCCGATAAAGAACAGCGCGACAGGCAGCGGAACCCCGAACAAAAGCCGTCGTTTTTTCTCTGCCATCGTATCTGTTCCTGCTCTGACCGGGTCAGGCCGCGATTGCACCGGTCTGTGCCGGTTTGCGCGCGACTAACCCTATGGTATAGGTAAGGGCAGGTTTTTCCACTATAAACCAACTTGCCATTGCAAAGGGCAAAACGGCCAGACAGCTGAGCATCGCCAGATTAAACGGTGTCAGCGGCCCCCAAAGCGCCAAAACCGCCTGCGCGACAGGCCAGCCGTAAATGTAAATCCCATAGGAAAAGTCGTGGCGTAGTTTGAAGGTAGGCACCCTGTAAGCCAGCAAAATCAGGCCGTACCCCAGCGGCAAGACAAAAAGCGGAAAGAACACCAGCAGATCGCGGGCAAAAAATGCCGCCACTGCCAGAACCGTGCCGAATTGCCAGTTGAGAACCAGAACCGCGCGGATTTTCCAGAACACCGCGCCGGCCAAAAATGCCATGGCCAAAGGGGCCAGCACTGAGAGACGGTAGGCAAGTGCGCCGCCCGAAAGGTCAAAAACAACGAAAGCGGCCCAATTTGCGGCGACCAAGCCGACGGCAATCAGCCAGCCAACCCAGTGGCGCAATAGGCCTGCCCAGACAGCAGCGGCAAGAATGGCGTAACAGCCGACCTCGTAAAACAACGTCCAGAGCGGGCCGTTTACTATCATCGGCACAGGGTTGGCCGCATAGGCGCCGGTCAGGCTGTGTTGTAGTGAAATCAAAGTTGCGCCGCGCAGGATATAGGTGGTGATTTCGCTTAACGGAAATGCGGTGCCGGAACTTAGGGACGCAATTAGTACCGTTACCAGCAACGCCACCAGTAAACCCGGAAAAATCCGACCAACACGAGCAAGAACAAAGGCCTTTGGCCGGTTGATATTGCGATGCGCAGAATGGGTGACCAAAAGGCCAGAGATGAAAAAGAACACCAAAACGGCAACACCACCCAATGACATCCCAAGGGCGGCTTCCAATGGTTCTGTCGCACCGGCGCCAAGCGCAAGAGGCCATGCGTGGCTGATCACAACCGAAAAGGCAGCGACCAAACGCAGCACGTCGAAATTGTTGTTCCGGCCACGGCACATAGCGGCATCAAGTGTCAGCGCGCGGTCGGTCATTTGCCTGCCTCAAGCGCGGTAATTTCAACTGCGCGCCATAGACGGTTGCGCAGGATACGTTTGAACGAGCCGGCAATTGATTGCGCACGGCGCTTCGTGGTCAGTTGTGTCCGCCACAGATCAAAAGTTTTCAGGCCGCGATCTTTAGGCACGTGCATGCCGCTTAAACGCATCGCCAAACGACGCCCCCAGATCGCGCCGCGGGTTTCCAAAAGATTTGGCTGGGCCTCGGCGATCACACTGCGATGACGTTCCTGAGCGACCAAAAAGCCACTTTCAATCGCATCTTCTATGATTTTTACACCCCGTGCGGTGCGCGCCACGATCAGTGACCGGCCCGCATCCGTATTTCCGGCAGGCGGATTGTGCCACGGATCACCCACGGAAATGTCTGCAAACTCACCGGTGTGATCGGCGCATATCCGACAACGCCATTTGCGCTGTGCCTGCAACACGCTGCCCCAACCTTGGGCATAAGAAATCCCTTTGCTGGTGTGTTCGACACCCGCAACATCGCGGTATTTTGCCTGCATTAGACCGGGCCAACCCGAACCACGATAGCGCAGATCGGTCAGGGTGCTGTCGCGTGGTACATCCAGACGATCAAGCAATGCGTCG
>JAJFIC010000025.1 GCA_021775315.1 Paracoccaceae bacterium | reverse complement strand
CGCTCAGCAGCCAATGCCCTGGGCCGACTGACCTGGATTCTTGCGATCGGTTTTATTGCCACGTCGATTACGTTGACGATATTGGCAGCGCGCAATGCCGCAGGCGACAGTGTGATCGAACGGTTAGGTGCGGATGCCCCTGCGGTTCAGGAAACCAGCCAGCCAAGCACGCTGGAAGGCAACCTGTTGCCACCATCGGCAACTGATGCCCCGGCGACTCCACCGAAAGCGACCGAGGCCCCGGCCACACCGACCGAATAATCCAGCAACCACAAGCACTTGTTTTTTATTCGCGGTTTTACACAGGATATTGCGTGTCTGATCTTGCAAAATCCTTGCGAATCTAATATATCTCAAACCCCGTGATATATGGGATACCCGCGCGGGTTTTCACCCATAACTTACTGGTTTCACGGGGGTTTTCCGACCAATGGCAAGATTTATCTTCATCACGGGTGGCGTAGTTTCGTCGCTTGGAAAAGGGCTGGCTTCGGCGGCACTTGGGGCTTTGCTGCAATCGCGGGGCTATTCTGTACGCCTGCGCAAGCTTGACCCCTATCTGAATGTCGACCCCGGCACGATGAGCCCGTTTGAGCATGGTGAAGTGTTTGTTACCGACGATGGCGCCGAAACTGATCTCGATCTTGGCCATTACGAACGCTTCACCGGGGTGGCGGCGCGTAACACCGATTCAATCTCGTCCGGGCGGATATATTCGACCGTTTTGGAAAAAGAACGGCGTGGTGACTACCTTGGCAAAACCATCCAGGTGATCCCGCATGTCACCAATGAAATCAAGGATTTCATCAGAATTGGCGAAGACGAAGTTGATTTCATGTTATGTGAAATTGGCGGCACCGTCGGCGATATCGAGGGTTTGCCGTTTTTTGAGGCGATCCGTCAGTTTTCGCAGGAAAAACCACGCGGCGAATGTCTGTTCATGCATTTGACCCTGCTGCCTTATCTGGCAGCGTCTGGCGAGTTGAAGACCAAGCCAACCCAGCATTCGGTGAAAGAATTACGCTCAATCGGGTTGGCACCTGATATTTTGTTGTGTCGCTCAGAACACCCGATCCCGGAAAAAGAGCGTGCCAAACTGGCGCTGTTTTGCAACGTTCGCGCGGATTGCGTGATTGAGGCGCGCGATCTGAAATCGATTTACGAGGCCCCTTTGGCCTATCATGATGTCGGGCTTGACCGGGCCGTGCTTGATGCCTTTGGCATTTCCCCGGCCCCAAAGCCGCAGCTTGTGAAATGGCAGGACGTGGCGGACAAAGTTTACCATCCGGACGGCGAAGTGCATGTGGCAATTGTCGGCAAATACACCCAGCTTGGCGACGCGTATAAATCCATCGCCGAGGCCCTGACCCATGGCGGCATGCACAATCGGGTTAAAGTGACGGCTGAATGGATCGACAGCGAGATTTTTGAACGCGAAGACCCGGCCGCCTATCTTGACCAGTTCAACGCCATTCTTGTGCCCGGCGGCTTTGGCGAACGTGGCACCGAAGGTATGATAAAGGCCGCAGAGTTCGCCCGAACGCGGGGTATTCCGTATTTTGGCATCTGCTTGGGCATGCAGCTTGCCGTCACCGAAGCAGCGCGCAATCTGGCGGGTCTGAAAGATGCCGGATCGGAAGAATTTGATCATGAATCCGGTCAGAAACGCTTTACCCACGTGGTTTACCATTTGAAAGAATGGGTCGAGGGCAACCGGACCATCCAACGCGACGCGACCGATGACAAAGGCGGCACTATGCGCCTTGGGGCCTATAACGCGACCCTGACCGAAGGCAGCCAGGTGGCGGGCATTTATGGCGGCACAGCGATTTCCGAACGCCACCGCCACAGGTTTGAGGTCGACACCAAATTCCGTGAATTGCTGGAAGACGTAGGTTTGGTTTTTTCTGGCATGTCACCGGATGGGAAACTGCCTGAAATTATCGAATTGCCCGGCCATCCCTGGTATATCGGTGTGCAGTTTCACCCCGAGCTGAAATCAAAGCCGTTCGATCCGCACCCGCTATTTGCTGATTTCGTGCGCGCCGCGATGGAACATTCACGTCTGGTCTAGGGCCATTTTGTCGCGCGTTTTGCGGGTTTCCTGAAAAAGCTGCGCTTTTGCAGGACCGGGCCGAATACGCTGAACGCTGTTCGGCGGGGGGCGCTGCCCCCTCGGCGATCCTCGCCTCTCCCCCGGGATATTTTTTGAAAAAGAGAAGAGCGGGTTTTACGCCCGGCTGAGCGGAGCGCGTCTATTGCAGTGCTGCCTGATTGGCCCTATCCCTTTAGTTCAGATCATAAACGGAGGGCATGATGGCCAAAGGATACTGGGTTGCGAATGTCGAAGTGCATAACCTTGATGAATACAAGAAATACGTCGCCGCCAATGCGGTGCCATTTGCCAAATACGGTGCTAAATTTCTGGTGCGCGGCGGCAGCCACACCGTTCGCGAGGGCCAAGTGCACAGCCGCGTTGTTGTGATTGAATTTAAAGATTTAGCGACCGCGCAGGCCTGTTATGATTCCCCCGAATATCAGGCGGCGATGCAACTGCGGGTCGCGCATTCAGTTGGCAATCTGGCGATTGTCGAGGGTTGGGACGGCTGAGAAATGGTTCTTTCGCTTCTGAAACGTCTGATGGCCCCGACGCCTGAGACGTTGGACGAACCGGACGCAAGGCTGGCCCTGTCGGCGTTGCTGGTTCGCATGGCCCGCACCGACGGGCAATACGACATGGTCGAGGCCGCCGAGATCACCCGGATACTGATGGAACGCTATGGGCTGGATCATCTGAGTGCCGAAGAATTGCGCAGCGAGGCTGAGGCGCTGGAGGTTGATGCGCCGGACACCGTGCGTTTCACCCGGGCAATCAAGTCGGCCGTCGCGCATGAAGATCGCGCCGAGGTGATCGAATCCCTTTGGCAGGTTGTGTTGTCCGATGGCACGCGTGACCATGAAGAAGACGGGCTGATGCGTCTTGTTGTCGGCCTGCTTGGCATCAGCGATCGCGATTCCGCGCTTGCGCGCCACCGGGTTGAGGCCCGCAGGTTATGAAGGCCAGTTTGGGCATGTATGTACGGGCTGAAACGCTGGCGGCAACGGATCGGTTTTGGGGGGGCATCCGCGATCAGATGCGGGCGCGTGGACTGAACGCCCCTGACGCGCTTGATCATGTTGATCCGTTCTGGGCGGTCTGGCAAGATCCGGATTTTGTGTTCAGCCAAACCTGCGGGCGACCTTACCGTTTGAAATTACACGATAATGTTGGCTTGATCGCGACGCCGAATTATGGCTTGGCGGATTGCGCGCCCGGCTATTACCGCTCGTTATTTGTGGTACGCAGCGATGATACACGCCAGAACCTGCGTGACTTTGAAAACGCGGTTTTTGCCTATAACGAGGAATTGTCCCAATCAGGTTGGGCCGCACCGCTTTGCCACGTGGCCAAAATGGGCTTTGGTTTTTCCAATATCTGGCAATCCGGCGGCCATGAAATGTCGGCAAAAGCCGTGGCCGAGGGGCGTGCGGATATTGCCGCCCTTGATGGGATGAGTTGGCACCTGATTAAAGAATTCGCGGATTTCGCCGCTGACCTTCGGGTGCTTGCGGCGACCGATCAGACCCCCGGCCTGCCCTATGTGACCAACCTCAAGCTGGATACGGACGTCATGTTTGATGTGGTGAAAACCGCCATAGACGGTTTGGACCCGGCGGATCGTGATCTGTTGTGCCTGCGGGGATTGGTGCGCATTCCTGCGTCGGATTATCTGGCCGTGGCGAATCCCTGAACCAAAAAGGGGCGCGCAACCTGGCGCACCCCTTTGGTCTTAAATCACCTCAGAAACGCTCAGAAAAACGCCTGCAGTCCGGTTTGGGCCCGGCCCAAAATCAAGGCATGCACGTCATGCGCGCCCTCATAGGTATTTACGGTTTCAAGGTTCACCATATGGCGCATCACCTGAAATTCCTCTGAAATGCCGTTGCCGCCGTGCATGTCGCGGGCCATACGCGCGATATCGAGCGCCTTGCCGCAATTGTTGCGCTTGATGATCGAGATCATCTCGGGCGCGGCGGCTGCCTGATCCATCAGGCGACCTACCTGCAATGCGGCCTGTAAGCCCAGAGAAATTTCGGTCTGCATGTCTGCCAGTTTCTTTTGGAAAAGCTGCATGCCAGCCAGCGGCTTGCCAAATTGTTTGCGATCCAAACCGTATTGCCGCGCCGCGTGCCAGCAAAATTCAGCAGCACCCATTGCGCCCCAGGCAATGCCGTAGCGCGCCCGGTTCAGACAACCAAACGGACCTTTCAGACCGGACACATGTGGCAGCAGGGCGTCTTCACTGACCTCAACATTCTCCATCACGATTTCGCCGGTGGTTGAGGCGCGCAAGGACAATTTGCCCTCGATCTTCGGCGCACTCAGACCTTTCATACCTTTTTCCAGAACAAAGCCTCGGATTTTGCCGCCATGTTCTTCGGATTTGGCCCAGACCACGAACACATCCGCAAAAGGTGCGTTTGAAATCCACATCTTGGTACCGTTCAGCACATAGCCACCCTGCACTTTTTCAGCCCGGGTTTTCATGCCGCCGGGATCAGAACCGGCGTCGGCTTCGGTCAGACCAAAACAGCCGATCCATTCGCCGCTGGCAAGTTTCGGCAAATATTTCTGGCGTTGCTCTTCCGAGCCATAAGCATAAATCGGGTACATCACCAAAGAGCTTTGCACCGACATCATTGAGCGATAGCCGCTATCCACCCGCTCGACCTCGCGCGCGGCCACACCGTAGGCGACATAGCCCGCGCCAAGACCGCCGTATTCTTCCGGGATCGTGGTGCCCAGCAGGCCCATCTCGCCCATTTCCGCAAAAACGCCGGGGTCGGCTTTTTCTTCGCGGTAGGCGGCGATGATACGAGGCTGCAAAACGTCTTGCGCAAAAGCCTTGGCTGAATCCCGGATCATACGTTCGTCTTCTGTCAGTTGGTTTTCCAACATGAACGGATCCTGCCAGTTAAAGGATGACAGGTCGGGGGCATCTTTGGCTTTCAAACTCGGCTTGGTCATTGTCGCTTCCTTGGGTGTTGAGTGTTCTGATGACCGGGGGTAAACCAGCGATAGACAGAATGCAATAAAGGCTCCGGAAATGACCGACGCAAACACCGAATGGCTTGTTGCCAACCCAGAAATCAAGGCCCTGCGCGTGGCCGCGGTTGATCTGAACGGCATTGCCCGTGGCAAGCGCCTGCCGGTTGGTCATGCGGATAAGGCATTGGGTGGCAGTGTCAGGATGCCGTTTTCGGTTCTGAACGTCGATATCTGGGGCGAAGACATCGCCGACAGCCCCTTGGTTTTTGCCAGCGGTGATGCAGATGGCGTGATGCGCCCAACGGAACGCGGACTTGTGGCGATGGATTGGTTTGAAACACCATCCGCCCTGTTGCCACTTTGGATGTATGACGAAGATGGCGTGCCCTTTGCAGGTGATCCCCGCCACGCGCTGGCCGGGGTTTTGGCGCGCTACAAGGCGCGAGGTCTGAAACCCGTGGTCGCAACCGAGATGGAGTTTTATCTGCTCGACGGCGCGGCAGCGGAACCAACCCCACCGATTTCCCCCCTGACAGGTCAGCGGGTTGCATCAATGGACGTGCTTGCCCTTAGCGGGCTTGACGCCTTTGATGGATTTTTCACCGACCTTTACGCGGCCTGTGCGGCCATGGGCATACCGGCGGATGCAGCGATTGCCGAAGGCGGGCTTGGCCAGTTTGAGATCAATCTGATGCATGTGGATGACGCCCTGCGCGCAGCTGATGATGCATGGCTGTTCAAAATGGCGGTGCGCGGCGTGGCGCGAAAGCATGGATTTGCCGCCAGTTTCATGGCGAAACCTTTTGCCGATCAGGCCGGGAACGGTCTGCACACGCATTTTTCGGTGCTGGATGCCGATGGCAAGAACATCTTTGACGATGGCGGGCCGAATGGCTCGCAGACCTTGCAGAACGCCATTGGTGGTGTCTTGGCGGGCATGCGTGCCTCGACCCTGATTTTCGCGCCGCATTACAATTCCTACCGGCGGATTGAGCCCAATTCACACGCACCTACCGCTGTCGCATGGGGCTACGAAAACCGCACCGCCGCCGTGCGCATTCCCGGCGGCAATCCCGTTGCCCGCCGGATTGAACATCGGGTGGCTGGCGGTGACGTGAACCCCTATCTGATGCTGGCTGCGGTATTGGGTGCAGCCCTTGTCGGGATCGAGGACGAAATCGAACCATCTGCACCGGTCGTCGGAAACGCCCATGGCGCGGATGCACCCGAATTGCCAAATATCTGGACCGACGCTGTTGATCTGTTTGAAACGGATCCGCTGATCGCACGGATTTTCCCGCGTCAGATGATCGACAATCTGGTTCTGTGCAAACGTCAGGAAATCGCGCGTTTTGCCGAAGCCGGTGACGCGCTTGAGGCACAGACCTATCTGGAAACCGTCTGAGCAGGGCTTGCCGAGCGATATGCCCCTCTGCTAGCACTAGCCAAATCCACAACACAGGTGATTGATGAAAATCGGAATTCTGCAAACTGGCCACTCGCCCGAGGGGCTGATTGCCGACTTTGGTGATTATGGTCAAATGTTTGTCGGGCTTTTGGATGGCCACGGCTTTACATTCGAAGTTTTCAGCGTGGTAGACGGCGCGTTCCCGAATGGCATTGACGACGCTGACGGCTGGCTGATAACCGGTTCGCGCTACGGCGCCTATGAAGATCACGACTGGATTCCGCCACTTGAAGATTTCCTGCGCGCGGCCTTTGCGGCCAGCATTCCCATCGTTGGCATCTGTTTTGGTCATCAGATTTTGGCGCAGGCCTTAGGTGGCAAAGTTGAAAAATTCGCAGGCGGCTGGTCCGTCGGCCCGACCGAATACGCCATGGACGGGGAAGACGTGACATTGAACGCCTGGCATCAGGATCAGGTGGTCAAACGCCCAAAAGGCGCGACTGTTCTGGCCTCGTCCCCGATGTGCGAAAACGCCATTCTGGTTTACGGCGACACGGCACTGACAATCCAGCCTCACCCGGAATTCGGCCCCGGTTTTGTTGATGGATTGATCAAAACACGCGGGCGTGGGGTCGTGCCCGATAGCTTGCTGGCGGCAGCGTCTGATCGGCTGGATCAGCCGATTTCGACCGCCCAAATATCGACCCAGATGGCCGAATTTTTCAAACAACCACGCGGTTGAGGACGGATAAAATGAACAGCCCGACAAAATGGCATGAAAAGCTGCCACAAGCGGCGCGCGACTATATTGGCACAACACGTCTGGACGAGGTCGAATGCATCGTCTCGGACATGCCCGGCATTTCCCGTGGCAAGGCCATGCCCGCCAATAAATTTGCCAATTCCAGCAAGATGTATCTGCCGGATTCGATCTTCTATCAGACGATTACCGGTGGCTGGGCCGATTTTGAAAGCGAAGACCGATTTACCGACCCCGATATGGTGCTGACGCCGGATTACGCCACCGCAACCGCCGCCCCTTGGGCCGCTGACACGACGCTTCAGATCATCCACAATGTAGACGACCAAAAGGGTAATCCGGTGCCGTTTGCCCCGCGCAACGTTCTAAAGCATGTGGTTGAATTATATGCCAAAATGGGCCTGACCCCGGTGGTTGCGCCCGAGTTGGAATTCTACCTTGTCGCCCCGAATACCGACCCAACCCAGCCGGTTGAACCACCTTTCGGCCGATCCGGTCGCCGGGTCGCCGCCAGCCAAGGCTATTCGATGTCAGCGATTGACGAATTTGGCCCGATCATCGACGACATCTATGATTTCGCCGAGGCACAGGGCCTTGAGATTGACACCATCATCCACGAAGGCGGCGCCGGTCAGATCGAAATTAATCTGCCACATGGCGACCCGATCAAACTGGCCGATCAGGTGTTCTATTTCAAACGTCTGATCCGCGAAGCCGCACTGCGCCACAATTGTTACGCCACTTTCATGGCCAAACCGATGCAAGACCAGCCCGGCTCGGCCATGCATATCCACCACTCGATCTTGGACAACAAAACCGGTGCCAACGTCTTTACCGACGCCAAAGGTGGCGAAACGCCAGCCTTTCATCATTTCATTGCCGGGCTGCAAAACTACCTGCCCTCTGCCATTGCCATGATCGCGCCCTACGTCAATTCCTACCGTCGCTACGTGCCGGATCATTCTGCCCCGGTTAATCTGGAATGGGGCCGGGACAATCGCACAACAGGTCTACGCGTGCCCATCGCCCCGCCCGAAGCGCGACGTATCGAAAACCGTTTGGCGGGCATGGATTGCAATCCCTATCTTGGCATCGCGGCAAGTCTGGCCTGCGGCTATCTTGGCCTGAAGGATGGCACAGAGCCACGCGCCGAACTGCGCGGCAATGCTTATGACGCCGAAGACGCCCTGCCCCGCACCCTGCGCGATGCGTTGCTGCGGTTTGAAGCCTCAAGCGAAATGGCTGAAATCCTGACCCCGGCTTTTTGCAGCGTTTACGCGGCGGTGAAATGGTCGGAACAGGACGAGTTCTTTCAGGTCATCAGCCCGTGGGAACGCGAGCATCTTTTGGTCAATGTCTGAGCGCCACTTTCTGCGCGCGTTATTTGACGCGGCCGTTGCTGCCGCGATGCCTGAACGGGTTGTGCCGGCCCATTTACCGGCCCCACCCAAAGGCCGGACGTTGATCGTCGGTGCCGGCAAAGCCTCCGCCGCGATGGCCCGCGCGCTTGAAGATCATTGGCATCACCCTCTGACAGGTCTGGTCGTGACCCGATACGGCCACGGCGTGGCCTGCAATACCATCGAAATCATCGAGGCGGCGCATCCGGTTCCCGATGCCGCGGGCGAACAAGCGGCGCGGCGCATTCTGGAATTGGCCAGCGCACTTGGCCCGGATGATTTGATGATCTGCCTGATCTCGGGCGGGGCTTCGGCTTTGCTGTCACTGCCTGCGCCGGGCCTTGATCTGTCAGATAAGCAGGCCGTCAACCAGATGTTGCTGACCTCTGCCGCACCAATTGGCGACATGAACTGCGTGCGCAAACACTTATCTGCCATCAAAGGCGGTCGTTTGGCGGCGGCAGCTTGGCCTGCAAAAGTGGTGTCGCTGATGATTTCCGATGTTCCGGGCGATGATCCGGGCACTATCGGTTCTGGCCCGACGGTGGGTGATGCCACCACGCTATCCGACGCGCGGGCCATCCTTGACCGCCTCACTACTGATCTTCCCGGCACCATCACCGCTGCCCTGCAAAACCCCGCCAATGAAAGCCCAAAACCGGGCGATCCATGTCTGGCAAACACCACAAATATCGTGATCGCCGCCCCGCAAATGTCGCTAATGGCCGCTGCAAACCTCGCCCGGCAAAATGGCGTGACCCCCATCATGCTTGGCGACGCGCTGGAAGGCGAGGCACGCGATTTGGGCCGCGCACAGGCGGTACAGGCCCTTAAACAACGCGAAAACAGCGCGCCCGTTGTCCTTCTGTCCGGCGGCGAAACCACCGTCACACTTCATGGCCACGGAACCGGCGGGCGCAATGTCGAGTTTCTGTTGGGGCTGGCCGCAGCGCTGGACGGCGCACCCGACATCCACGCGCTGGCCTGTGACACCGATGGTGTCGACGGCGGCGCCGAAGTCGCCGGTGCGATCATCACACCAACCACGCTTGCTCGCGCAAAATCCCACGGTCTGCCGATTGAAACCGTATTGGCCGATAATGACGGCCACACATTTTTCGCCCGCCTAAACGACCAGATCATCACCGGCCCGACCCTGACAAATGTCAATGATTTCCGCGCCATACTGATCGGCACACTTGCCGACAAAACCAGCGAACAGGCCTAGTATTCGGGCTAAATCAGTTGTACAGTTTTTCCGAACCTAACATTCGGAAAACACGAACATGGCCCAACTTTCCTCATCCGTTTATGACTCCGAACCAATCCCCGACGCCGCCCGCGCCGAGGTTGAGGCTCTGCTCAGCTCAGGCGATCTGTTCCGCTACACGGCACCAATGGGCCAAACCGCCCCGGTTGCCCGGCTTGAAGCCGAATTTGCCGAACTGATGGGGGCGAAATACGCCCTCGCACTCAACTCCTGTTCCTCGGCCATCTTCCTGTCGCTCAAAACCCTTGGCGTCAAACCCGGTGATCCCGTGCTGATACCGGCCTTTACATTTGCCGCCGTCCCTTCGGCGGTTGTCCATGCCGGGGCCACGCCCATTCTGGTGGACGTTGGCGACAATTACCGGATTGATCTGGCAGATTTTGAGGCCAAACTAACCCCACAGATCGCCGCCGTCGTAATCTCGCATATGCGCGGCCACACCTCAGACATGGACGCGATCATGGCCCTGTGCAACGCGCGCGGCGTAGCCGTGGTTGAGGACGCAGCACATTCATTGGGCACGCTCTGGGACGGCAAAAAAATCGGCACCATCGGCAAAATTGGCTGTTTTTCGTTTCAATCCTACAAAATGATCAATGGTGGCGAAGGCGGCATTTTGATCACCGACGACGAAGATGTGATTGCCCAAGCCGTCATCATGTCCGGCGCGTACGAGCATAATTGGCAAAAACACGGCCTGAAC
>JAJFIC010000024.1 GCA_021775315.1 Paracoccaceae bacterium | reverse complement strand
CCGGAAACGCTGGTCTATCGCGTCGTTAACAGCATGATTAGAAACACAAAATAGCCAACCCCAGCGTCAAAGCCCGTGGCGACGCGAATAGGTATTCACATCGGGTGACCACCAGCCATCAAGTGCGCCGGGCGCTGTTTTGAACACCTCGACCAACAACGGATAACAGGCTGCCGCATCGTCGGAATGCCCGGTTGAACAATCGCCCCCCGGACAGGCCGACAGACAGCCCAACAGGTCGATTTCCGCGAATAGTTCCAGATAATCACCGGGGCGTACCGGGCTGGCCTTCATGAAATACTGATGGGTATCAAGGCTGAAACCCGTGCACATGAAAACATTCAGAACGTCATGCACATGCGCCTCGGCCTCCTGTAAATCCAGCCCCTTATGCTGGGCCAGCGCGCGGGTCAGATTGCTGTGACAACAATGATGGTATTCGGTCCCGCTCAGAACCTGATTGGTATATGGATCACAGCGCGTGCCGATCACGTCATGCACCGATCCGCCATCGGCGTCCCAGCCATACCAGTCCAGCGTGTCAAAGCTGACGGTCGCCATTGGCCGCATTTGCGGAAAGCCCGACCACATGCTGTCACCGGTCGACAGATGGGTGCCATGCAGCGCGCGGGTCTTGCCGGAATAGAACCGTTCTGACAAATCATGGGCGTTCCACAGGTTCAGATCGCCAACTTGCGGCCCCTCAACCGACGTCATGCGAATGAAATGCCCGGCGGGGGCGCTAAAACATCCAGCCTCGCGGGGGGCCACCAAAACCTCATCCACCTTGGTCAGATCCTGCCTTGCCTTTTGGTAGATTTCCATCGGGCGCGGCGGCAATGTTTCAATCGGATAGCAGATCACCGGGGCCACCGAACGGCGTGCGCCCGCATCCGGCGGGGCAGAATTTTGGGGGGGATATTTCATCGCGCAACACCTGTCTGAGCTTACCAAATCCGATCTTTGGTCAGTAATCCCACCAAAACAAGGCGCAATCGTCGCAATGGTGCAAAAAACGCGGCAAGCCGGTTTCGTTTGTCCGTTTCAGTCGCTAACACTACCGATGCAACCCAAAACCACCGGAGACCCAAATGGCCCCCTCGCGCGACGTCAAAGACTACATCCGCACGATCCCGGATTTCCCCAAACCCGGCATTCAGTTCCGCGATGTCACCACGTTGTTTTCCGATGCCCGCGGGTTTCGCATCGCCATCGACCAGCTTTTGCACCCCTATGCAGGCGAGCGGATCGACAAAGTTGTCGGGCTTGAGGCACGCGGTTTCATTATCGGCGGCGCCATCGCGCATCAGCTTTCCGTCGGCTTTGTGCCGATCCGCAAAAAAGGCAAACTGCCCGGTCGCAGTTACGAGCAGGCTTATGAGCTTGAATACGGCCAGGCCATCATGGAAATGCACGATGATGTCATTGAACCAGGCGAGAAAATCCTGGTGGTGGATGATCTTCTGGCCACCGGCGGCACTGCCGAGGCAGGCATCAAGCTGATCGAACGCGCAGGTGGCGAGGTTATCGGCTGCGCCTTCATCATTGACCTGCCAGCCCTTGGTGGAAGCGCGAAACTGGATAAAATGGGCATGAATGTTCACATCCTTTGCGCTTATGACGGCGAATAACCGCCTATTTTGAGCAGCAATTACAACATTAAGTTGTGCATTTGAATAAAACTCGCCCGACTTTCTTATCGGCGAATTTGGACCTCAATGCACGATGAATTGCTTTATTATCAATGACATAACATGTTTTCCCACCCAGTATCCGGCCCCACCTCGGACCTCAAAGCCAGAAAACGGACGGAAAGCCGCCCAATTCCGCGCTTTGTCGCCACAAACTTAACTTTATCTTAGGCTAGGTCATAGAAATAGGTCAGTGTAACGAGTTTTTGAGGCAGTGCAGGGCGACCTGCCCCCCTCCATTTGTACGGAGGGGGGAGCCTGCTTCTAGCGCCAACACGTCCTGAAACCGGTTTTCAGGATAACATTCAAGTATAAGACACAACCTCGATCTCGATGCCGTCGTGATCGTCAAAATAGAACCGCCGCCCCGGCGCGTAATCCGCGTGGCTGTTCGGCACATACCCCATGGCGCGCACCCGATCCTCGACCAGATCAAGGTCATCGACCACCACCCCAATATGATTAAGACCGCCCGGCGTTTTATAGGTATCACCCGCCGCCACATCACCGCCTTGCGAATACACCGCCAGAGAGGTGCCGCTGCCACCGACATGCACCGAGGTGCCACCGTGGATCGACTCGCCCGGTGCGCCAGCCCAGCGCACCTGCCAGTCAAACAAATCACACAACATCTTGACCGTGCGATCAACGTCGCTAACGGTGATATTCGCGTGTTCCAATACAGCCTCAGCCATCTTCGCCCCCATCGCCAGAAATACTCACCCAAGTAACGGTCAGCCACCGCCACAGGTCAAGCCATTCCTACCAGCTTTCATCGTTGCAAAAATACTCCGGGGGTGAGGTGCAATTGCCAAAAGGGCAATGCACCGAGGGGGCAGCGCCCCCTAGCAGAACCGTCCAATCAGGTTTCATCCCGCCAGCGGTTCACAATCGGATACCGCCGGTCCAGCCAGAACGCCTTGCCTGACGTGCGCGGCCCCGGTGCCGACTGAAACCGTTTATATTCCGAGATGTAAATCAACTGTTCCACCCGTTTCACGGTCGCGCGATCATACCCTTCAACCACAATCTCGGCCACAGACAGGTCGCGATCAATCAGCCGCTCCAAAATGGCATCCAGCACCTCATAAGGCGGCAGGCTGTCACTGTCTTTCTGGTCGTCACGCAGTTCCGCCGTGGGTGGCTTGTCGATCACCCGCGCCGGAATAACCTCGCCCGCCGGGCCCATCATCCAGTCCCGGTGGTTATCATTTCGCCAACGCGAGGTTTCAAACACCCGCATCTTATAAAGGTCTTTGATCGGGTTATATCCCCCGGCCATATCGCCATAAATCGTCGCGTAACCCACTGCGACCTCAGACTTATTTCCCGTCGTCAGCAGCATTTCACCAAATTTGTTGCTCATCGCCATCAGCAGCAAACCACGCAGCCGCGATTGAATGTTCTCTTCCGTCAGGTCCGGTTCCAGCCCCTCAAACAGCGGCGCCAAAGTCTCGGTAATCGCCGCCCGCCCGGCGGAAATCGGCACAGTATCCAGCCGACACCCCAGACCATCCGCGACCGCCGCCGCATCATCAAGCGAGCTTTGGACGGTAAATTCTGACGGCAACATCACGCAGCGCACATTGTCCGCCCCCAGCGCATCAACCGCAATCGCCGCAACAATCGCACTGTCAATCCCGCCCGAAAGCCCCAGCAAAACCGATTTGAACCCGGTCTTGGCCATATAGTCGCGCAATCCTTCGACCATCACGCGGTAATCCTGCTCCCAAACATCGGGAAAAGTCTTGCGCGCGCCGGGCACCGCCGTCCAACCCGCCTCACCGCGCACAAAATCCACATGCACAATGTCTTCGTCAAATATCTGCAATTGCACCGCCAGATCACCGCCGGGGTTCAAAACGAACGACCCGCCGTCAAACACCTGATCGTCCTGACCGCCAACCATATTGAGATACACCAACGGCAGACCCGTTTCGACCACCCGCGCCACCATATGATTGACGCGCCGGTCAAATTTGTCGCGAAAATAGGGCGACCCGTTCGGGATCAGCAAAATCTCGGCCCCGGATTCTTCCAGCGCCTCGCACACGTCCTCATGCCAGGCGTCTTCGCAAATCGGTGTGCCAATCCGCACATCCCCAACGCTATAAGGGCCGGAAATATCGCCCTGATCAAACAGCCGCTTTTCATCAAATACCAGCATGTTAGGCAAATGATGCTTGCGCACGACGGCCGAAACCTTGCCGCCCTTCAAAACGAAATAGGCGTTGAACAGCTTGCCATCCTCAGCCAGCGGCCCGCCAATCCCCAACGCCGGGCCATCAGCACAAGCACGCGCCAAGGCCTCAACCCGCGCCATCGCGTCGGCTGTAAAGGCGGGTTTTAGCACCAGATCCTGCACCTGATAGCCGGTGATAAACATCTCAGGCAGGGCCACCATATCGGCCCCCGCCGCTTTGCCTGCCTCAAAAGCCGCCTTTGCTTTGGCCGCATTGCCTGTCAGATCACCCACTGTCGGGTTTAGCTGTGCCAGCGTCAGGCGAAACCGTTCTGTCATCGTGCGTCCTAGCCAATTTATCCGTCTTGGCGTATTCTTAGCAGAACCTTGCCCAAGGGAAAGCGCGAACAGGTGCAAAAAACATTGTCAGGCAAAAACCAAGGCCTTACAGTCACCCCCGGTGGAACCCAACAAAAACGAGGCGGAGGCCAGAGCACGCTCTGGGATCAGGATTTGAACACACGCAGCCCTATTGTTCACGCAATCACTCTTTCATTGGCACTGGCAGGCTTTCCGCCGCTGGCGCTCGCGCAATCGTCAGACGAAGTTATCGTCAAAGAATACGAGGAAACCGGCGGCGTCTATGAGGGCACATTCCAGGACGGCAAGCAACATGGCACCGGCACCTATCGCCTGCCAAACGGCTATGAATATACCGGCGACTGGTTTGAGGGTGAGATACGCGGCAAAGGCGTCGCCCAATTCCCCAACGGCTCGGTCTATGAAGGCAGCTTTTCTGCCGGCAAACCCGAAGGCGACGGCAAAATCACCTTTTCTGATGGCGGCACGTATGTCGGCACGTGGCGCGACGGCAAAATCTCGGGCGAAGGCGTCGCCCGCTACGCCAACGGCGTGAAATACGAAGGCGGCTTTGAAAACGCGCTGCATCACGGTGCCGGAACCATGACCAGCCCGAACGGCTATCGTTACGAGGGCAATTGGGTCAACGGCATCAAGGACGGTAAGGGCGAAATCACCTATCCTGACGGCGCGATTTATTCCGGCGACATCACGGCGGGCGTGCGCGAAGGTCAGGGATCGCTGAAAATGCCAGACGGTCTTGGCTATGCGGGTGCGTGGAAAAACGGCCAGATCAATGGCCTTGGCGTTCTGACACAGGCCAATGGTGACGTCTATGAGGGTCTGTTGGTCAACGGCCAACGGCACGGCTCGGGCATCGTGCGCTACGCCAATGGCGACACGTATGAGGGCGGCTTTGTCAACGACAAACGGCAAGGCAAAGGCCTGTTCACCGGCACCGACGGCTATATCTATGACGGCGAATGGGTACAGGGCCGCATCGAAGGTACAGGCCGCGTGGTCTATCCCGATGGCTCAATCTATTCCGGCGGCTTCAAGGATGACCTGGCGCATGGCGCCGGCAAAATCACCTATTCCGACGGCTCATCCTATGAAGGCGGCTGGAGCAAAGGCGTGATCGAAGGTCAGGGTCGCGCAGCCTACGCCAACGGTCTGGTCTATGATGGCGCTTTCAAAAACGCCAAAAACCACGGCGTCGGCACAATGACCTATGGCGACGGCTACAAATATATCGGCGAATGGTCCGAGGGTCTGCGCCACGGTCAAGGCACCGCAACTTACGCTGATGGCACCGTCTATTCCGGCCAGTTTCAGGCCGGTCAACGCTCTGGCAGCGGCGAGATCGCAATGCCGGACGGTTTTAAATATGTTGGCCAATGGAAAAGCGGCGAAATCGACGGCGAAGGTGTGGCGACCTACGCCAATGGCGATGTCTACACCGGGCTTTTCAATCAGGGCAAACGTCAGGGCGAAGGCAAAATGCAATATGCCAGCGGCGAAGTCCGGTCAGGCAATTGGAAAGACGGGCGTCTGGTTGAAGAATAAGCGCGGCAGGCGCAATTGCGCGCAAGGACCAGCCATTCTTTATTGATCTCAATACTCCGGGGTGAGGCGAATTGCCGCCCGGCAATTCTCCGGGGGGCAGCGCCCCCTCTAGCGCCCCCTGCCGAACAGCGTCAGCGCCTTCGGCCCGGACTGGCAGAAAACGACCAAAGGTCGTCTTTCTGACAGGCGCACCAGCCTCAAGCTGCAAACCCTGCGATCTGCAACCGCATCAACCGCCCACCTTCTGCCACCAAATCAAAACTACGCCCGCTCAAAGACCAGCGCATCGCCAGCCCTTGGATCAACGCCAACACCAGAAAGGCCGCATCCTCAGCCACCAAATCACGCCGGAACGCGCCTGCATCAACCGCCTGACGGATCAAGGCCCCGAAAACTGCCTGACGATTGGCCATGATCGCCGCGAAATGTGCGCGCAACTCATCGTTCTTTGCGTGCAATTCACGCGAAAACAGAATGGCCGGGATCGCAGGATTGCGCACGACCCCGCCCAGATGTGCCTCAACAAGGGTGACCAAAGCGACAACAGGATCGCCCCGATCATCAGGTCCAGCCTCGCCCTGCCCCATAAACCCTGCGATCTGCTCAGCCACCGCCAACCAGATCGCGCCTTTGTTTGGGAAATGCCGGAAAATCGCCGGTTGTGAAATGCCGATATTGACGGCCAGCATCTCGGCCGTGACCCGATCCGGTCCAACCTCTGCCGCCAACGCAATCGCAACCTTTACAATTTCGGCCTTGCGATCCGGTGCTGATTTACGGTGACGGATCGGCACAACAGCCCCCGCCATGCGCGCCTCTATTCGTCATTTTCACCAACCACACCAAGGCGATAGCCCTGATGACAAGCGGTGCAATTCAGCATCACCTGACTAAGGTTGGCAATCACGGCCATAGGTTCTGCACCCCCTGCAGCCAAATCCGCCAGATCGTCAAAGGCTTTATGGGTCGCCAGGCCCAGCGTTTTAAACTCAAGCGGCAGCTTGCTCATCATCGCAGGTGATTCCGCCTCAGCGGCAGCCATGCCAACGGCGCGCGCCGTGGTTTCAATCGCCGCCATATCACCCGCCACCGCCGCTTCGGTCACGGCCTGCACCGACTCAAGCAATCCGCGCATTTCAGCCAGAACCTTGTTGCGTTCATTTGGCAGCAACAGAACCGATACGCGCCCGTCCGCATAAGGCGCGACACTGCCGACAACCACCACCTTATAGACCCCAAGACCCAGGGCCACCGCCAGAACAAGGCTAATCAGCCAACAGAATTTGCACGTCGATTTCATGATACTCTCCCCGTTTAAGTTAGCGAACACTAACTTAAATTCTTCACCCCAAGCAACCGAAAAACTGCTTTAACTTCCCGATTTCCACGATATAGTCGCCGCCATGAAGAAAAGCGCGCATATTCCCCAAATCCGTCTGGCGACCCCCGCCCGGCCTTTGGCTGCGTGTCTGCTCCTTCTTAGCTGCCTCTGAGCGTGCCTGTAATGGCGCGTCCGCTCAGAGGGACCGGAATTCGCGCCTGAAAACAGACCGAAATGCTAAGAAAATACTGGATCACACCATGACACATATCGAAAAATCCCAGCAGGATCATGTCCTGATTTTTGACACGACATTGCGCGACGGCGAACAAAGCCCCGGCGCCACCATGTCCCACAGCGAAAAGCTGGAAATCGCCGCCATTCTGGATGACATGGGCGTCGATATTATCGAGGCTGGCTTTCCCATCGCCTCAGATGGCGATTTTGAGGCCGTCAGCGACATCGCGAAACTGGCAAAGAATTCCGTTATCTGCGGCCTTGCCCGCGCCAAAGCGGTGGATATCGACCGCGCATGGGATGCCGTCAAACATGCCGCCCGTCCACGCATCCACACCTTTATCGGCACCTCGCCCTTGCACCGGGATATCCCCAACCTGACGCAAGATCAGATGGCCGATGTGATCCATGAAAGCGTCAGCCATGCGCGCAACCTGTGTGACAACGTGCAATGGTCGCCGATGGACGCGACGCGAACCGAACATGATTACCTGTGCCGCGTGGTCGAAATTGCCATCAAGGCCGGGGCCACCACGATCAACATTCCTGACACCGTGGGCTATACTGCGCCGCGCGAAAGTGCCGAACTGATCCGCATGCTGATTGAAAACGTGCCGGGTGCCGACGCGATTATTTTCGCCACCCATTGCCATAACGATCTGGGCATGGCCACCGCCAACGCCCTGGCCGCAGTCGAGGCTGGCGCGCGCCAGATCGAATGTACCATTAACGGACTGGGCGAACGCGCTGGCAACACCGCACTGGAAGAGGTGGTCATGGCGCTTAAAGTGCGCAATGATATCATGCCCTATCAGACCGGTATCGACACCACCAAGATCATTCAGGCCAGCCGCATGGTGGCCACGGTCTCGGGCTTTCCGGTGCAGTTCAACAAGGCCATCGTCGGTAAAAACGCCTTTGCCCATGAAAGCGGCATCCATCAGGACGGCATGCTGAAAAACGCCGAAAACTTTGAGATTATGCGCCCCGAAGATATCGGACTGGTGGAAACCAATCTGGTGATGGGCAAGCATTCCGGTCGCGCTGCGCTGCGCGCCAAATTGGGCGATCTGGGGTTTGAGCTGGGCGATAACCAGCTGAAAGACGTGTTCGTGCGCTTCAAAGAACTGGCGGACCGCAAGAAAGAGGTGTTTGACGACGATCTGGTCGCCCTGATGACCGACAGCAACACCAACGCCGCCAATGACCGGGTGCAGGTCAAATTTCTGCGCGTGATCTGCGGCACCCAATCGCCACAAACAGCAGAGCTGACCCTGACCATTGAAGGCGAGGATCTGTCGGTAAACGCCACAGGCGACGGCCCGGTCGACGCGGTGTTTAACGCCGTCAAAGCCCTGTTCCCGCACGAGGCGCGTTTGCAGCTTTATCAGGTGAACGCTGTGACTGAAGGCACAGACGCACAGGCCACGGTTTCTGTTCGCCTTGAAGAGGACGGCAAAATCGTGACCGGCCAAAGCTCGGACACCGATACTGTGCTGGCTTCGGGCAAGGCCTATGTGAACGCGCTTAATAAATTGCTGGTGCGCCGCACCAAATCGGCGCCAAATGCTGCGGCGCCGTAAAACGCGCCGCAAGAATTGATCACAGCAAAGCCCCACATCTGCCCAATCAGAGAATACCAACCACCAATTCGGCGAAAACGCGCCCACTTTCGTGAAACCGCCCCCTTTACGCGACCGCTTTCAGGGGCATATAAAGACCGAGTTTCGCGGCTATCAGAGTCGTTTATTATCGCAACAAATTGGTGGGATTTCTGACAGCATGGTGGGGCTTTTCTCGTCACTTTTCTCGGCCGATATGGCGATTGATCTGGGTACTGCAAACACGCTTGTCTATGTCAAAGGCAAGGGCATCATTCTGAATGAACCGTCAGTTGTGGCCTATCATATCAAGGACGGGCGCAAGGCCGTTCTGGCGGTTGGCGAAGATGCCAAGCTGATGCTGGGGCGTACCCCCGGCTCGATCGAGGCGATCCGCCCGATGCGCGACGGTGTGATTGCTGATTTTGATACCGCCGAAGAAATGATCAAACATTTCATTCGCAAAGTCCATAAACGCACCACCTTCACCAAGCCGAAAATCATCGTTTGCGTCCCGCATGGTGCGACCCCGGTTGAAAAACGCGCCATTCGCCAATCGGTGCTGTCTGCTGGCGCACGCAAAGCGGGCCTGATTGCCGAACCGATTGCAGCCGCAATCGGGGCCGGAATGCCGATCACCGATCCGACCGGCAACATGGTTGTCGATATCGGTGGTGGTACGACCGAGGTTGCGGTGCTGTCGCTGGGTGACATTGTGTACGCCCGTTCGGTGCGCGTCGGTGGTGACCGCATGGACGAAGCGATCATTTCCTATCTTCGCCGCCAGCAAAACCTTTTGATCGGTGAAGCCACGGCTGAGCGGATCAAAACCTCAATCGGCACGGCCCGTATGCCTGACGATGGACGCGGGGCCAGCATGGAAATCCGGGGCCGCGATCTGCTGAACGGTGTGCCCAAGGAAATCGAGATTACGCAGGCCCAAGTGGCTGAAGCCTTGTCCGAACCCGTCCAGCAAATCAACGAAGCAGTGATGTCAGCGCTTGAGGCAACCCCGCCCGATCTGGCAGCCGACATCGTTGATCGCGGCGTCATGCTGACCGGCGGTGGCGCGCTTTTGGGTGAACTGGATCTGGCCCTGCGCGAACAGACCGGGCTGGCCATTTCCGTCGCCGAAGAATCGCTCAACTGCGTGGCAATGGGCACCGGCAAAGCGTTGGAGTTTGAAAAACAGCTTCAGCATGTGATTGATTACGACAGCTAAACCGTAATCCGAATACTGCGCGGGCTTTGTGGGCCGGATCGCGCAGAAAACACGAACAGGGCCGCGCCGCCCAGCCGGATCAACGGGAAGCAGCGCCAGCCCTTAAGCGATTTCGACGCAAAGGAATATGCGTGGCACGGGACCGACAAGCAGATCAGGACTATGGCCGTTCCATCAGGCGGGTTCTGATTGGTGTCTTGGTGTTTTTGCTGCTGGGCCTGTTTTTGCTGTGGCGCATAGATAACCCCCGCGTTGAACAATTACGCTCAAGCATGATCGACCGGATCATTCCCAGTCTCGATTGGGCGCTGGTCCCGGCGGCGAAATTCAGCCGCATGGTTGGTGACTTTCAATCCTACGCCAATATCTATGAGCAGAACCAAGAATTGCGCCGCGAGCTGCAACGCCTCAAAGGCTGGCGCGAGGCGGCGCTGCAACTGGAACAGAAAAACGCCAAGCTGTTGGACCTGAACAATGTGCGCATCAGTCCCAAGCTCAGCTTTATCACCGGGGTCGTGCTGACTGATTCAGGCTCGCCTTTCCGCCAATCCGCGCTGATCAATGTCGGGCGGCGCGACGGCGTGATGGATGGCTGGGCAACGATGGACGGGCTGGGGCTGGTCGGGCGAATTTCAGGTGTCGGGGAAACAACCTCGCGGGTCATTCTGTTAACCGACAGCAACAGCCGCATTCCGGTCACCATCCAACCATCGGGCCAAAAGGCGATCTTGTCTGGCACCAACACCCTGTTTCCTGTGATCGAGTTTCTGGAAACCCCCGAACTGGTGCATCCCGGTGATCGGGTGGTCAGTTCCGGTGACGGCAAAGTGTTCCCGCCGGGTGTGCTGGCCGGGCAGGTCGTGCTGGGGCGCGGTGGGCGATATTTGGTGAAACTGTCGGCAGATTACCAACGGCTTGAGTTTTTGCAGGTCTTACGCTCTACCCCGGCCGAGGTGATTGACGTGCCGGATAATCTGGTCGGCGTCAGCCCAAACGATGGGCCGGAACAATCGCCCGCAACCGATCCAGATAACGGGGCGGATGATGGCTGAGACCGTAATCGCCCGCATCTGGCTTGGCCGTCTGATCTTTGCGTCCTGTGCGGCGATCATCTTGTTTGTCGGGCTTGTGCCGCTGGGGTTCACCCCGCGATTTTTGCCCCAGCCTGACCTGCTTTTGTGCCTGACCCTCGCCTTCACCCTGCGTCGACCTGATTTTGTCCCGGTCTGGTTGCTGGCCACGGTTTTTCTGCTGTCTGACATCCTGTTGATGCGCCCGCCGGGACTTTGGACCGCCATTGTGATTTTGCTGGTCGAGTTCAGCCGCGCCCAGGAATACCGATTTCGCGAGCTGGTTTTTCCGTTTGAATGGGCCTATGTGTCCGGCGCAATCTTTCTGGCCCTGATCGCCAACCGCCTGATCCTGTCCCTGACCATGGTGCCGCAACCGGGATTCGGTTCGATCATGCTGCATTTTCTGCTGACAGCACTGGTCTATCCGTTCGTGGTGTTCTTTTGCTATAGCCTGCTGCGCATCCACAAAGTCACCCCGGATGAGGCAATTCGATACGGCCACCGCTTATGAGCCTGAACAACCGCCATAATGAACCCGCCGCCAAACGCCTGACCCGGCGCGGGCTGATCCTGTTTGGCGCGCAGGTGGGTTTCATGGGGCTGCTTGGCCTGCGGCTGCGGTTCCTGCAAGTCGATCAGGCCGATGAATTTCGCCTGCTGGCCGAGGAAAACCGCATCAATATCCACCTGCTGCCCCCGGCACGCGGGTTGATCTTTGACCGGAATGGCGTGCCGCTGGCCGAGAACGCCCAGAATTACCGCATCGTCATGGTGCGCGAACAGGCAGGCGACGTTACCACCATTTTAGACCGGCTTGGCAGGATCATACCCCTTAGCGACGACGACCGCGCCACCGCCCTAAAGAATCTCAAACGCCGCTCAGGCTTTGTGCCGATCACGGTCGCAGAACATCTAAGCTGGGAACAGCTCGCAGCGGTTTCCGCCAATGCCCCCGCCCTGCCCGGTGTCACGGCCGAGGTCGGTTTGACACGTCACTATCCGCTGGCCGAGGATTTCACCCATATCGTCGGCTATGTCGGGCGCGTTACGGATTACGACCTCAACCGCATCGAAGACCCTGATCCGCTGCTGCAAATCCCGAAATTCCAGATCGGCAAATCCGGCGTCGAACTAAAAATCGAACGCCGCCTGCGCGGCTTTGCCGGCACCAAACGCATCGAGGTCAATTCCGTTGGCCGTGTCATGCGCGAAATTGACCGTAAAGAAGGTCAATCCGGTGCAAAAGTCGAACTTACCGTCGACCACCGCTTGCAAAACTACGTACAGGCCCGCCTTGCCGGTCAATCCGCCTCGGCCGTGGTGATGGATGTCAAATCCGGCGATCTGATGGCGATTGGGTCTGCCCCCAGCTTTGATCCCAACAAATTCGTCACCGGCATTTCCACCACTGAGTTCGATGAATTGATGGCCGACCCATTTTCCCCGTTTGCCAACAAGGCCACGCAAGGGACATATCCACCCGGCTCCACCTTCAAAATGATGGTGGCCCTCGCCGCCCTGAAAGAAGGCGTCATCACGGCTGATGAGGAAGTCACCTGCCGCGGCCATATGGAACTGGGCAACCAGCGCTTTCACTGCTGGAAACGCGCGGGCCATGGGCGGGTCAATCTGCGCGACAGCCTGAAACAATCCTGCGACGTTTATTATTACGAACTGGCCCAGCGTATCGGCATCGAAAAGATCGCTGAAATGGCCCGCCAGTTCGGGCTGGGCGATCGGCTTGCCCTGCCGTTGAACGGTATCGCGGCGGGTTTGATGCCCACCAAAGCCTGGAAAAAACGCATCTATGGCGAACAATGGCGCATCGGCGACACGCTCAACGCCTCTATCGGGCAAGGCTATGTGCTGACCTCGCCCCTGCAATTGGCGACCATGGTGGCGCGTTTGGCCACCGGTCGGGCGGTGGTGCCAAAGCTGCTAAAATCGGTTGATGGCGTCAATACCTTCGTGCCTCCGCCCGAGGCGCTGGATATCCCCGCCCCGGTACTGGCGGCAATCCGCGACGGCATGTTTGCTGTGTCAAACGAGCGCCACGGCACTGGCTATTCCACCCGCGTGGCCGAAAAATCCATGCGCATGGCAGGCAAAAGCGGCACCTCCCAGGTCCGTCGGATCACCACAGCAGAGCGCAAAGCCGGGGTAACCAGCAACGCCGATTTACCGTGGGAACGTCGCGACCACGCTCTGTTTGTGGCCTACGCACCGTTTGACGCGCCACGCTTTGCAGTCGCAGTCATCGTTGAACATGGCGGCGGTGGTTCGCGTTTTGCCGCCCCGATTGTGCGCGATATCATGCTTGAAGCCCTCTACGGCGGCAAACCACCCCCTTCTGCCTATCCCGCCAGCCAGCGCACCCGCATCAGCAACGAGCGTAAAAAACTTATCCTCAGAGACCCGCAAACATGAGCTATCTGGTCCATAACCTCAAAACCGTACCGGTCGGTCTGCGCAAGGTTTTGCACCTGAACTGGCCGCTGTTCCTTTTGGTGACGGCGGTCGCCTGTTTTGGCTTTCTGATGCTTTATTCCGTCGCTGGCGGCAGCTTTGATCCCTGGGCCGCGGCCCAAGCCAAACGGTTTGGTGTTGGCATGGTTCTGATGCTGGTGGTGGCGTTCATACCGATTTATTTCTGGCGCAACGTTGCCGGGTTGGCCTATGCCGTGTCGCTTTTCCTGCTCATCGGGGTTGCACTATTTGGCGAGGTCGGCATGGGCGCGCAACGCTGGATCGACCTTGGTTTCATGCGCCTGCAACCGTCTGAGCTGATGAAAATCGCCTTGGTGATGGCCCTTGCCGCCTATTACGACTGGCTGGATATATCGAAGGTTTCCAAACCCTTATGGGTTGGGTTGCCGCTGTTGATGATCGCCGTGCCGATGCTGTTGGTGCTGAAGCAACCCGACCTTGGCACCGCCCTGCTGCTGGGCTTAGGCGGCACCGCCATTTTGTGGCTGGCGGGCGTGCATTGGGGCTATTTCGCCGCCGCAACCCTGTCTGTGGTCGGCTTGATCAGCGCGGTTCTGTTTTCCCGCGGCACCTCTTGGCAATTGCTAAAGAACTATCAATACCGCCGCATCGACACCTTTCTTGACCCGGCCTCTGACCCCTTGGGCGCGGGCTATCACATCACCCAATCCAAGATCGCGCTTGGCTCAGGCGGTTGGAGCGGACGCGGCTTTATGCAAGGCACCCAAAGTCGCCTGAATTTCCTGCCCGAAAAACAGACAGACTTTATCTTTACGACATTGGCCGAGGAACTTGGCTTTATCGGCGGCATTTCACTGCTGTTCCTGTATGCGCTGATCGTCCTGTTTTGCGTCATTTCCGCCCTCAACAACCGCGACCGTTTCGGCGCGCTTTTGACATTGGGCATCGCCACCACGTTTTTCCTGTTCTTTGCGGTCAACATGTCGATGGTCATGGGCTTGGCCCCGGTGGTCGGCGTGCCACTGCCGCTTGTCTCTTACGGCGGGACGGCTATGTTGGTGCTGATGCTGGCATTTGGCCTTGTTCAAAGCGCCCATATTCACCGACCCAAGTAAGACTGCCAAGAATAGGATACCCCATGTCAGCCAAGGCCCTTTACGCCGGAAACCCCGATCAATGGCCGATCTACCGCAAAACCCTTGCGGCGGCTTTTTCGCGGGCGGGCATCACGGTCGCGCTTTGCAATCAGGTCAGTGATCCGACCGACGTGGATTACATCATCTACGCCCCAAATGCAGACCTGTCGGATTTCACCCCCTTCACCAAGCTCAAAGCGGTGCTCAGCCTCTGGGCTGGTGTCGAAAGCTTTCAGGACAACGCCACCCTGACCGCCCCGTTGGCGCGCATGGTGGATCAGGGCCTGAGTGTGGGCATGGCCGAATGGGTGCTGGGCCACACCATGCGCTATCACCTTGGCATGGACACGCATTTGTTCGGCCAAGACGGCATCTGGCGCAACGGCATCGCCCCACCACTGGCGCGCGACCGCACCGTCGGCATCCTGGGTCTGGGCGAGCTTGGCCAGGTCGCCGGGCAATACCTCAACACCGCCGGTTTCAACGTCTGTGGGTGGAGCAGACGGCAAAAAACCATCGAAGGCATCGACTGTTACAGCGACGAGGCCGGGTTAAAAACCGTGCTGAACCAGTCTGAAATCCTGATCCTGCTGCTGCCGCTGACGCGCGACACCGAAAACATCCTGAATGCTGCGCGTCTGGCCCAATTGCCCAAAGGCGCATTTTTGATCAATCCCGGTCGTGGCCCCCTGATCGACGACGACGCCCTGCTTGCCGCGCTCGCCACAGGTCAAATCGCACACGCCACACTGGATGTGTTTCGCCTTGAACCTCTGCCGATAAACCACGCCTACTGGGCCCATCCCAACGTCACGGTAACACCGCATATCGCCTCAGAAACCCGCGCCGAAACCGCGTCAGATACCATCGCTCTGAACATCAAAAACGGCGAAACCGGCGCGCCATTCGCCTACCTCGTCGATCGCGAACGGGGTTACTAAAGCGCAATCCGAAAAGTGGGAACTGGTTTTCGGGTAAATTGCGCGAAATGAAAAGCCTCGCAATCCGAAAAGTGGGAACCGGTTTTCGGGCAAATTGCGCGCCAAAACAAGCTGGGGCCACGCACTACATCAGCCTAAATAGACACGGCTCCAGCCCCCTCATTGTTCCAACAAATACTCTCGCCGAAGGCCAGAAAGCCTAGTCCGCTATTTCAGCACAGGTGGCCGCCCCGGATCCATTCCCGGCGCTGAAGGAGCATAATCCGACGCAGCCTCTTGCGCCTTGGCAATCTCAATGCGAAATCCCGCCTTAGCGAAATCCGCACAAATCGCCTCGCTGGCACGGAAAAACCCGACATCCAGCACTGCGGTTTCAGCCCGAAAACTCATCACTTCGCTGACCGCTTGCTGCAACGCCGCCTCGGCCGGTTTAAGTGCATCAATAAACGCCAGCAAATTGGCCTGCGCCCCGCCCTCATATTCGACCCCAACCAGATACGCCGCCGCGGCCAAACCCGCCGCACTGGTCAACTTGTGATCAAGGGCCGCAATCAGATCCTCGTCCAGATCAAACGGCGGCAGAACCCGCATCGGCCGTTCCGAACGCGCCTCAGCCTGATTGGCCAGAATTTCGACCAGCCAGTCAACACCTTCAGGCCCAACCAGAAAACTTGACGGCGCGACCCCCAGATTAACGCCCAGCCCTAATCCCTGCCCGTCCAGCATGGCCGCAATTTTGCGCCCCGACATGGCCACAAACGGTGCCTCTTGTCCGGTGAAATCAGCCAACCGATCCGCCGTGTCAAAAACCAACACATACTGGCAATCCTCAACCGGAAAGACCTGCGGCGATATGGCATCGCCAACCGGCTCCTCGCGCAGCAATAAATAAAGCTCACTATCGGCAAGCCGCTCGTAAAACCGCAAACGCAGCGCGTCGGCCTCAGCCTCGGCCTGCATGGCCGCATGGGCCATATCGAGCGACGTGTTTTCCGAACTCATGTTGCATCTTTCCTATCCGCCAACACCGAAGAAACCTGCGCTTGCAAGGCTGGCACCAGCGTCGCCTCGAACCACGGGTTTTTCTTCAGCCAACCCGTATTGCGCCAGGACGGATGGGGCAATGGAAAAACCCGCGGCGCATGGGCGCGCCAATCGCGCACCATTTCCGTCACCGGCCCCGCTGCCGCCCCAAAATGCCATTTCTGCGCGTAACCCCCGACCAGCAAGACCAACGCCGGTGGTTCTATCGCAGTCATTACCTGTTGATGCCAGCTTTGCGCACAAATACGGGGCGGTGGCAGGTCCGAGCCTGCCGCATTATACCCCGGAAAACAAAACGCCATCGGCAACACTGAAACCGCGCCTCGGTCATAAAATGCGGGCCGCGAAAGCCCCATCCAATCACGCAGACGATCGCCCGAACGGTCATCAAAAGGCACACCACTTTCATGCACCCGCGCACCCGGTGCCTGACCCGCCACAAGGATACGCGCGCCCGGCCCCAGCCAAACCACAGGGCGCGGCGCATGGCCACTGTGGGTCGCCGCGAACCTGTCAGTGCATAACCGACAGGCCGAAATCTGTGGTTCAAGATCATCAAGCGATTGCGACATTCGGCCAGACTAACCTGCCCAGCAAAAGGCTCAACCAGAAATCTCTTGACTTCGTTTCGATATTACTAATATTTTAGAAGTATGAAAATGAATCAGATCACTGACACTTCGCTGGAAGACGCCGCACAGGCCTTCGCAGCCCTAGGCTCAGAACAACGCCTTGGCGTACTGCGCGCGCTTGTCCGCTCAGGCCCCGCAGGCTTGCCGATTGGCGAACTTGGCCAGATCACAGGCATCACCGGAGCCACCCTCACCCATCACGTCAAATTTCTGGCCCATGCCGGACTGGTCACCCAAACCCGGCAAGGCCGCTCCATCATCTGCGCCGCTGTGGCCTATGACATGGTCCAACGCCTGTCAGAATTCCTGCTGTCAGAATGCTGCGTCGATGCCAAAGGCGAAAAACACGGAACCCACAAATGACCGATCTTACCTCAAACTTTCATCACCTCCCGGCGCTGTGGAAACGCATCGACAAGGCGTGGCTGACCTCAGGCCTCATCGTCATTGCCGTGGCGATTTTCTCCACACCCGACTTAATCCCAACACTTAGCTTCGCCGCACAAGCCTTTGGCCAGACTGCTATTTTCATCGCCTTCGCTGTATTGTCCATCGGCTATCTCAAGGCCAGCGGCGCTGAATCCTCGCTTGCCCGCGCCTTTGAAGGTCGCGAAACCCGAATGATCCTGATGGCCGCAATCTTTGGCGGTATCTCCCCGTTCTGCTCGTGCGAGGTGATCCCTTTCATCGCCGCCCTTCTGGCCCTTGGCGCACCATTGGCCGCCGTCATGGCCTTCTGGCTGGCGTCACCCCTGATGGATCCCGCCATGTTCCTGATTACATCCGGCACGCTTGGCTTTGACTTTGCCATCGCCAAAACCATAGCCGCGATTGGCCTTGGCCTGTTCGGCGGCTTTGGCGTCAAACTGCTGACCCCAACCGGCTTTTTCGCCAACCCGCTAAAACAGGTGGCAAACACCGGCTGCGGCTGTGGCGACGACCCGTTCACCGGCAAACCGGTCTGGGCCTTCTGGCGCGAGTCCCCGCGCATCGAGGTCTTCAAACGCGAGACCCTCAACAACGCCTTATTCCTGTCGAAATGGCTGATCCTGGCCTATTTGCTCGAGGCCCTGATGATCCGCTTTATCCCCTCTGAATGGATCGCTGGCGCACTTGGCGGCGATGGCTTCCAACCGATTCTGCTGGGCGCTTTGCTCGGCGGCCCAGCCTATCTCAACGGCTACGCCGCTGTGCCCCTGATCGCTGGCCTGCTAGAGCAAGGCATGAGCCAGGGCGCCGCCATGTCCTTTGTCATCGCCGGCGGCGTCAGTTGCATCCCCGCCGCCATCGCCGTCTGGGCGCTGGTCAAACCCAAAGTCTTTATCTCGTATCTTAGCTTTGCTTTTGTCGGCTCCCTAATCGCGGGCAGCCTGTGGAACCTCGTCGCCGCATTCTGAACAGCCCCGCATCTTCTCTTTTTCTAAAAATATCCCCTGCGGAGCATACCCGCCCCGCAGGGGCTGATAATAATGGCCCGCAAGGGCCGCCTTTAGCTTAGAAAATTCACCACCAGCGTCACGCCCAACAGAACCGCAATCCACAACACCATTGACCCGGTCGGCCAAACCTGCGCCATGCGCCCCTCTGGCCCGTGCGAACGATATAACCGCCGCACCAGCCCGCTGATGCCGCTCAGAATAAGCGTCGCCGACCCGGTCCAAACCGCCGCCACCCCCTTTGACACCGCGCTCAACATACGGGGCATCAAACGGCGATAGGTCCAGTCAGTATCCAGATTGATGGCCCGGATTTCCGGTGGGTGAATACCCGTGCGCATCAGCACTGCAAACGCCAGCAACGCAAACAGCAATAGCTGCAGCTGCGTCACCACATGCCCGGTGGTGTAGGGATGAAAGTCAACCTCATAAGGCAGCAAAGCGTATAACGGATCAGGGTAAACACCGATCATTATGCACAGCGCCGCCGTGATCCCCATTGCCAATTGCATATGCATCGGCGCCTCGCGCGGGCGCAAACCACTATCATGGGCGAAAAACGTGAAAAACGGGATTTTGATGCCGGAATGGCTCAGCACCCCGGCCGAGGCGAACACCAATATGGCCCAGATAATCGGATAATGCTGGCTGGCCGTCTGATCCAAAATCAGCGACTTGGTGACAAAACCAGAAAACAGCGGAAAGGCCGAAATCGACGCCGCCCCGACCAGACAGAACATCGCCGTGCGCGGCATTGTGCGATAAAGCCCTCCCAACTCGGACGCTTTCGACGTGCCCGTGCGAAACAGCACCGCCCCCACGCTCATGAACAACAGGGCCTTATATAAAATATGCGCAAACGCATGACTGGCCGTGCCGTTCAGCGCCATTTCCGTGCCAATGCCAATGCCGACAACCATAAAACCCAGTTGGTTGTTAAGCGAATAGGCCAGAACCCGGCGCAGATCGTTCTCGATCTCGGCGAAAAAGATCGGGAACAGCGTCATGATCGCGCCGATATAAATCAGGATCTCGGTGCCCGCAAACCCCCGCGCCAGCGCATAGACCGCCAGTTTGGTGGTAAAGGCCGACAGGATCACCGTGCCGGTCACCGTCGCCGCCGGATAGCTGTCCTGCAACCAGTTATGCAGCAACGGAAAGGCGCATTTGATGCCAAAAGACAAGAAAATCAGCCATGTCGCCAAGGATCCCAGCGTCATCTGGCCAAATTCGATCGAGCCGGTTTCGCGGTAAAACAGCGCCGTTCCCGCCAACAGGATCACGCCCGAGCCGATCTGAATAATCAGATACCGCATACCGGTGTGATACGCGCCTTCAGTGCGCCGGGCCCAGATCAGGAACACGGATGCAATCGCCGTGCCTTCCCAATAGAAAAACAAGGTGATCAAATCGCCCGCAAACACCGCCCCTATCGCCGAACCAGCATACAGCAACGCCGCCACCTGTTGCACGGTGTCGCGCACATGCCAGGCGTAAAGATTGCCCAAAAACGCGGCCAGCGTGAAAATCAGCCCGAAAACCCGGCTAAGCTTATCGACCCGCATCAGCTCAAGCTCAAAACCGAAAAAGCCGACCTGAACCAGCTCGCCAAATGGCAGCGACCAGACCTGCCAGCCCGCAATCAGCGGCACGACCAGCAACAAGACCCCGCGCAGGCGGCCTTGTGGCATGGCCAACAGCAAAATCGCGGCGGCAAAGAACAAAAATGCGGTGGGCAAAGCGTCAAGCATCGTGATCAACCTTGTCCAGCTGATCGGCGGGGTATTCCTCGCGATCAATCGCTTTGTCGCCGTAGAAATCTTCAGGCCGTTTGATAAAGAAACGCAGGGCTTTGGCGGCCAGAATAAGCCCGGTAAACATCACAAAGCCATAGATGCCATAGGCACCGGGGATCGACTCGACCTCAAAATGCCCATGCTTTTCGTACATGAAATCAGCCGCAAACAACGCCGCGCAGACAAGCGTCAGCATCCAGATAATCTTGGTGACTGAACCCGGCTTGTCGACCCACAGCATCATCCGCCCCAAAGGTGGCAACCCGCTATCATCGCGCTTGTCCATGCGGCTTACCTTTCCACGATTGGCGCTAGAAACGCCTGAATGTCACCAGCGTAAAAGAACAGGGCGACGCAACCAACAGCCGTCAATGCAGGCGGCAACCAGACCAGCGTCGGGCTTTCCTTGATTTCGGCACCTGCTGTATCACCTAAAAAGAAGCCGCGCGCGACGACTGGCATCAGATAGGCGACATTCAAAAGCGAGCTGACCATCAGAACCCCGATCATCACCCATTGCCCGGTATCGGCGGCGCCAACAATCAGCAGCCATTTGCTCCATGATCCGCCCAGCGGCGGCAGGCCGATGATCGACAAAGCCCCGATCAGGAACGCACCAAAAGTGATCGGCATGATGCGGCCAAGACCGGTCATCTGGCTGATATCGGTTTTATGGGTCGCTACGTAGATCGAGCCTGCGCACATGAACAGCGTAATTTTGCCCATGGCGTGCATGGCGATATGCAAGCCACCGCCCAGAACCCCCATCGAGGTCGCCAGCGCCATGCCAAGCGTGATGTAACTTAGCTGGCTGATGGTCGAATAGGCCAGCCGCGCCTTCAGATTGTCCTTGGTCAAGGCGACAACGGATGCTGCGATAACCGAAAATGCTGCCAGCCACATCAGCCATTCACTGGCACCGGTTTCGGCAAGAAAATCAATGCCAAAGATGTATATCCCGACCTTAAGCATGGTGAACACCCCGGCCTTGACCACGGCCACAGCATGCAACAAAGCACTAACTGGCGTTGGCGCCACCATGGCCGCCGGCAACCAGCGGTGAAACGGCATCAACGCCGCCTTGCCGATGCCAAAAGCGTAAAGTCCCAGCAGAACCGCCACCATCGGCCCGGCGATATGGCCTTCCAGAATGCCGCCTTTGGTGAAATCAAGCGTGCCGGTCAGGGTCCATGTCCAGACAATCGCCACCAGCTGCAACCCGATCGAGGTGCCGATCAGAATGCCCAGATACGTTCGCGCACCCCGGATCGCCTCGGGCGTGCCTTTATGGGCGACCAGCGGATAGGTGGACAGGGTCAACGCCTCGTAAAACAGGAACAACGTGAACATGTTTGAGGCAAATGCGATGCCCATGACGCTGGCAATGGCAAAGGAAAAACAGGCAAAGAACCGGGCGTGGTGGCCTTCTTTATTGCCGCGCATATAGCCCACGCCGTAAATATGCGTCACGATCCACAGGCCAGAAGCGACAATTGCGAACAGCAGGCCCAATGGCTCAACCGAAAACGCCAGATCAAGGCCCGGCAGCACCTCAAACAACACCAGTGGTGCGGTGGTGCCGTTGCCCTCGTTAATCAGGATCGTCAGCACGGCCAGAAAGGTTGCAATCGCTGCAATCAACGTCACCGTGTCGCGCAAATTCGCCCGGTTATGCAGCACGATATTGCTCAGGGTCGCCCCGGCAGGGATCAGCATGCTCAGCAAAATGGCGGTATTGGTTTCCATCATCGCATCCCCGCCGAACCAGACAGCAACCCTTGGGCTGCGGTTTGTGACGCCCCGATTGTCAGATCAGTGTCCAGACCAAACCAGACGCAGGCAATCGCCATGATCCACAGCGGCACCAGCATCGAAAGCGGTGCTTCGCCAGCGATCACGTCACTGGCCGGGGGCTTGGTATACAGTGTTTCAATTACCCGCCAGACATAGATCACCGCCAGCAAGCTGGACGCCACGATCATCAGCGCAACCGGCCACCAGCCTTTTTCAAGCGCCGCCTGCACCAGCACCCATTTGCTGATAAAACCCGCCGTGCCCGGCACCCCGATCAGGCTAAGCCCGCCGATGACCACAGCGGCAGAGGTCAGCGGCATCACCCGCCCCAGCCCCTGAATGTCATCCAGAAACGACCCACCTGAGCGCAACACATAAATCCCAACGCCCATAAACAGCGCCGCTTTGGTGATGCCGTGATTGAACAGATGCACGATGGCGGCGGTCAGGCCAGCCTCGCTCAGCAATCCGATGCCAAGCAGGATATAGCCGATCTGCGCAATGCTGGAATAGGCCAGCATCCGCTTGAAATCATTCTGAAAAATCGCGATAAAACTGGCCGCGAACATCGCCAGCACGGCAAACGGCAGAATGATGAATTCAAGCGTGTTGACCTCAAACAAAAAGGCCGGCTGAAAGATCGAGAACATGAACCGCAGCAGCACATAAACCGCAACCTTAGTCGCCGTCGCCGCCAGAAATACCGTCACCGCCGAGGGCGCGTAGGTATAAGCGTTTGGCAGCCACAGATGCAGCGGATAAATCGCCACTTTCAGGCCAACACCAACCACGATAAAAGCAAAAGCCGCGCGCACCGTGCGGTTGCCGCCCTGATCGGCAATCCGTTCAGCGATATCCGCCATATTCAGCGTGCCGGTCGCCATATAAAGCAGGCCAAGGCCGATCACAAAAAACGTCGCCCCGATGGTGCCCATAATCAGATAATCATAAGCCGCCGTCAGCGCCCGTTTATCGCGATAAGACCCCTGTGCAATCAGAACATAGGTCGACAGCGATGAGATTTCCAAAAACACAAACACGTTGAACGCATCGCCAGTGACGACAACGCCCAGCAACCCCGTCAGGCACAGCAGGAACAGCGCGTAAAACAAGGTGTGATGCCGGACCGGAACCTCGGTCTTGATGCTTTCACGCGCGTAAGGCAGCACAATCGCAGCGATGCCGGTCACCAGCAGCAGCACAAAAGCGTTGGCCGCGTCGACCCGGTATTCAATGCCCAAAGGCGGCGCCCAACCACCAATGTGATACGAAATCTCGGTGCCATCAATGACTTTTGCCAACAGCAGGATAGCAATGCCAAAGGCCGCCACACTGGCCCCAAAGGCAATCGGCCAGCTCAGTCGGCGCGAGCCAAGCAGCACCATCAAAGGGGCCGCCAGAAACGGGACAAGAATGACAAGAACCGGCAGGTGGTCTTGAAACGAGGCCCGCGTGTGGTGCAGAATTTCCGTTTCCATCAGCCGCGCCCACCCATGACGTCACCATGAGCGGTGTTTTCAGCGACGGTGATGGCCTGTTCGATCTCTAAAATACGTTCCTCTTCAATCGAGCCGTATTCTTCGTTAATCCGCACAATCAACGCCAGACCCAGCGACGTGGTGGCGATGCCAACCACAATCGCCGTCAGGATCAGAACATGCGGCAGCGGGTTGGAATAGATCACGTCCGGATCAATGTCCAAATCATGCGGGAAAATCGGCGCGGTGCCGCCGGTGACCTTACCCATCGAGATATAGAGCATGAAAACCGAGGTCTGAAAGATGTTCAGTCCGACGATCTTTTTGACCAGATTGCCTTTGGCGACCACGATATATAGCCCGGTCATCATCAGGATGATGAACAACCAGTAATTCATGTGGCCGATGATGAAGGGGCCGGTAAATTCGTCGAACATCACCATTCCTCGTCGCTGATGATCGGGTTGCGTGCGGCGAACGCATAGTAAATTGCCACCATGACCCCGGTTACGGTGATGCCGACGCCAAGCTCGACCAGCAAAATCCCGTAATGCTGGCCATGTTCGGGGTGGTGTGGGCTAAGGGCGGTGTAATCAAGATAATTGAACCCGGTCAGCAGGCTGTAAAGCCCGGTGACGCCATAGACCAGCACCCCTAACGCTGCCAGTTTATGCACGATCCAGGGCGGGAACACCCGCTGCACCTGCTCCAGACTGAACACCACACCGTAAAGGATAAAAGCCACGGCCATGATCACCCCGGCCTGAAAACCGCCACCGGGGGAAAAATCGCCGTGGAATTGCACGTAGAACGCATAAAGCATGATCGTGCCGACCAGAAATTTGGTGACGACCCTTAGGATCAGATGGTGGCGCATCAGGCCTGCCCCCCTGTTTTGGGGCCAGTATTCAGGGCTGCATCGCTTGCGGCGTTTTGTACGTTGGCACCCGGTCCACGCTCGGTCGCTTCGTCCTCGTCATCGCGCCGCCGCCGTCCGCGCAAGCCGCTGATCAGCAGCAAAACACCGATGCCAGCGGTGAACACCACAGCGGTTTCGCCCAGCGTGTCATAGCCGCGATAGCTGGCCAAAATGCCGGTCACCACGTTTGGCACACCGATTTCATGCGGGCTGCGCGCCAGATAATCAGGGGCCACATGGGTTTGCGCCGGGGCGTCCGCCGCGCCGAAATTCGGCATATCAAGCGTGCCATAGATCAAAGCCGCGCCCGCAACAAAAACCACAAATAACGGGATCAGCGGTGAATGCTTGCTGGGCCGTTCAAACCGCGAGGTCAGGGCCAGCGTGCCCAGCATCAAAACGGTCGAAATACCGGCACCCACGGCGGCCTCGGTAAAGGCGACATCAACCGCATCGAGCGTGACAAATAACAACGCCGACAGCAAGCTGAACACGCCTGACAGCATCACCATCGCAAACAGGCTGCGCATCCGCACGACGGCGATTGCGGTGACCACCAACATGGTGAACAAGATAATATTAATCAGCGTTTCTATGACTTACCTGCCGTTTTCGTTGAACGTTTTCAATCTGTTATGGATTGGTTTTGGGTTTTGGCTCAGGCTCGGCCCCGTGCAAACCCTCGGCCTCACGCGGGCGCAGGCCCGACACCAAGGCCGCATTTGCGACTGCATGGGTGGCCGTTGGCCCGGTGATGAACAAGAACACGCCGATGATGAACAGCTTGACCAGGATCAGCGTAAAACCCGCCTGCAACCCCATGCCCACCATCAACAGGATCATGCCCGCTGAATCAGTGATCGAGGCTGCGTGCAACCGCGACCAGAAATCCGGAAATCTGAGGGTGCCAAGCGCGCCAACGATGACAAAAAATGACCCCGACAGGATCAGAATCCAACTGGCAACCTCGATAATCAGTTCCAACACAGTCATGACTGATCCTCGGTTCGGATCTGGCTGACATCGCCAATCGCCCGGTAGCGAAAGAATTTCAGGATGGCGATGGTACCGACAAAATTGATCAGCGCGTATAACAGGGCGATGTCCAGAAAGTCAGGCCGCCCGGTCAAAAACCCCAGCAAGCCAATGAACAGCACCGTGTGGGTGCCAAATGAATTCACCGCAAGCACCCGGTCATACAAAGTCGGCCCGGCGAACAGGCGGATCAGAACCAGCACCATGGCGATAAAGACTGCAATCAGGGCCACCGCAAACATTATGACTGCCCCTGAAATTCAACCCGGGTCACCCGGCGGTCCATATCCGCAAGGGCCAGATTGTCGTCGGCGGAATAATCCACCGCATGTACCAGAAAATGACCCGGTTCGCATTCCACCGATATCGTCCCCGGCGTCAGCGTGATCGAATTGGCAAAAATGACCTGACCCAGATCGCTGTCTTGGGTGTAGCGCACCGGAAACAGATGCTGGCGCAGCTGCATTTTCGGCGCAAGGATCAGCCGCGTCACGGCAAGGTTGGCTTTGGCAATCTCAACCAGTAGCCACAGGATATAGCCGACAAATGCAACGGGTTTCAGCCGCACGTCAATGCGGTCATCGTCGATAGCATCCATGCGTTTTGTGATGCCAATCACGATCAGCACCGAGCCGACACCGAAACCGATGATTAACGGCTCGTAAATGCCCGACATCAGCAGCCACAGCCCCAAAAGGATAGTTGCCGTTAGCAGTGTTCTCACCTGTTTTCCCCAACGCGATTCCGGCCTCGGAACCTGACCCGGACTGGCATGACTATTTGCGGCGTTTTATGTGAACCCGCCGATCCGGCGCACCATATTGAAAATTGATGCGACTGTACATATCCACCGGGGTGCAAAATCACGGATTTCAGGCTGTGATTTTTCACTTTCTCCCCCTTGCAATGTGCCGCAAGGCCACCCAGTGCAGCGGGCGGGGCCAGAATTTGGCGGCCATTATGCGCAGCGGACCATTGCGAATCGCCCGGATTGACAAAAAACCGCCATATTGCCGGGATATTGGTTGCGTGCGGGGCCATTCCCCCCACATAATGTAGTCAAACGGGTTCAGCGCATTCAATCAATGTTTATTAGGACCTGATCTATAGGCTTGTAAGTGCCGGGATGGCAGGCACGCAGGCGGGGCGACACAGATGAGCGGGATCAATCCCAATGCTTGAATTTGTCAATGTCAGCAAGTCCTTTTGGACGGGCAAGCAGCGCAAGGTGATCCTTGATCGCGCCTCGTTTCGCGTGGAACTTGGCCATTCGGTTGGTATTCTGGCGCCCAACGGCACCGGCAAGACCACCATTATCAACATGATGGCAGGGCTGGAAAAGCCCGACGAGGGGACGATTATTCGCAAATCGCGCATCTCGTTTCCGCTGGGCTTTATGGGCGGCGTCGTTAACAAACACACAGGCACCGAAAACGCCCGCTATATCGCGCGGCTTTACGGCCTTGATCCTGACTATGTCGAAGCGTTCTGCCGCTATATGACCGGGATCGAGGAATATTTCGACATGCCGGTTGGCACCTATTCGGCTGGCATGCGGTCGCGGTTTTCGTTCGCTTTGATGCTGGCGCTGGAATTTGATATCTATCTGATTGACGAAGGCATGCCCGGCACCACGGATGTCGAGTTTAACCGTAAAGCCGGTTCAATCCTGCAAGACCGCCTGAAAAGTTCGACCGTTATCATCGTGTCGCATCAGGCCAAGGTACTGGAAAAATTCTGTCGCTCGGCGGCTGTTTTGCGAAACGGTAAGCTGATCATGTTTGACACTCTGGAAGAAGCAAAGCAGTTGTATAATTATGAAGCCCAAAGCTAAAAGATTCCGGATCCGGCGCACCGGCAACAGCGCACAATCGGCCGACCAAAAAGCGGCCGAGGCCAAAGCGGCGCAAACGCCACACGAAGACGTGGTCGAGGCGCAGCCAAATGAAGGCGACGCCCCTGTGCGACCCCAACGATTATCGCCGCAGGAAGAAAGCTTTCTGTCGCCGCGCGAAGAGATCGAAAAGATCAAACAGGAAAACCTGACGGGTCGCCAGTTGCGCATGGCCCGCCGCGAAGCCCAGAAACACGGCCTGAACCCGTCCAGCGATCTGGATGCGGTGCGCCTGTTGCGCAAAAACGGCTTTGATCCGTTCAAACGCAGTGATCTGCTGGAACTGGTGGTGTCTGACCGCACCGGTGTGCCGCAAAATCTGCCCGCCGCGATCCGCCACGCGCCCCCTTCGACCCATGTCGTGACGCCTGATGACCGGGCTGGCGAAGTGCGCAAAATTCAGGTTGATCTGGCGCGCCGCAGACGCCGACGGTTAAGCCTGCTTTTGGTCAAGCTGGCGTTTTTCGTTTTGGCCCCGACATTTCTGGCGGGCTATTACTATTACAAAATCGCCACGCCGATGTATGCGACCAATTCCGAATTTGTCATCCAGCAATCCGACAGCGGCTCGATGAGCGCGGCATCCGGTTTGTTTTCCGGCACGTCTTTTGCCACGTCGCAAGACAGCATAACCGTGCAGTCCTATCTGAATTCCCGCGAAGCAATGCTGCGGCTTGACCGCGAATTTGGCTTTAAGGCGCATTTTCAGCAGGCCCATATCGACCAGATCCAACGGTTAGAGGCTACGGGTTCAAACGAAGCTGCCTATCGGATTTACCAAAAGCGGGTGAAAATCGGCTATGACCCGACCGAAGGCATCGTCAAGATGGAGGTGGTCGCCGCCTCGCCCGAAGCATCGCGCGAATTTTCCGAGGCCCTGATTGGCTATGCCGAAGAACAGGTTGACCAGCTAACGCAACGCTTGCGCGGCGATCAAATGCAAGGCGCACGCGCCAGTTTTGCTGAGGCCGAAGACAAAATGCTCGCCGCCACCCGCCGGGTTCTGGAATTGCAGGAAAAGCGCGGCGTGGTCAGCATCGAAGGCGAAATCGCCGCCCTGATGCAACAAATAACAGCCCGCAAAGTGCAATTGCGCGACCTCAAACTTGAGCTTGCCGAACAGATGGACAACCCGCGCCCGAACCGAACCAAAGTCGACATCGCCACCCGTGCCATCACAAGGCTGGAAAACGAAATCACCAGTATGCAGGGCGAAATGACCGAGGGGTCGAACTCGACCAACTCGCTCGCCGCCACCTCAGTTGAACTGCGCGTGGCCGAGGCTGATTTGGCAACCCGGCAGATGATGCTGGCACAGTCCATGCAGCAACTTGAAACCTCGCGGATCGAGGCCAATCGTCAGGTGCGCTACCTGTCTCTGGGCGTGTCCCCGGTCCCCCCGGACGAGGCCACCTATCCAAAGGCCTTTGAAAATACCTTGCTGGCCTTTCTGGTCTTTGGCGGGATTTACCTGATGGCATCCCTAACCGCATCCATCCTGCGCGAACAAATAACGGCTTAGACATGAAATCTTTTGAAATCGACCGGTTGACCATCGGCAATAACCAGCCTTTGACCCTAATCGCTGGGCCCTGCCAGCTGGAAAGTCTGGACCACGCCCAAATGATCGCGGGCACCTTAAAAGAGGCCTGCGAGGGCGTCGGTGCTGGCCTGATCTTCAAAGGCTCATTTGACAAAGCCAACCGGACATCTTTGGCAGGTCAACGCGGCCTTGGTATTGATGCAGGACTGAAGGTGCTGCAAAACATCCGCGAAACCTTCGATGTGCCGGTCATCACCGATGTCCACGCACCAGATCAATGTGCCGATGTCGCCAGCGTCGTTGACGTGCTGCAAATCCCGGCCTTCCTGTGCCGCCAAACCGACCTGCTGCTGGCAGCGGGCAATTCCGGTGCCGCGATCAACGTCAAAAAAGGCCAGTTTCTGGCGCCCTGGGAAATGCCGAACACAGCGGAAAAAATCGCCTCGACCGGCAATCAGCGCATCATGTTATGTGAACGCGGCACGACATTTGGCTATAACACTTTGGTCACAGACATGCGCGGCCTGCCGATCATGGCGCAAACCGGCTATCCGGTGGTGATGGATGCAACCCACGCCGTCGCCCAACCGGGGGCCAAGGGTGGCTCCAGCGGTGGCCAGCGCGAATTTGCCCCGGTTCTGGCCCGTGCAGCCGTGTCGCTGGGCGTGGCCGCTGTGTTCATCGAGACCCATCAGGATCCGGACAATGCGCCGTCAGATGGGCCAAATATGATACGTTTGGATAGGATGGCTGACCTTTTAAACGTCTTAATGCAGTTTGATAAACTTGCTAAAACCAACCCGATTGAAATCTGAAACCGCCTTTGACCGGGAGAGATATTTATGAAACCGCTGACCGAAGTCACACAAAACAGCTGGGCCTTTCTGCGCGACCCGATGATCACCCCAACCGGTTTTCGCGAATACGACGCCCGCTGGAAATTCCCCGACGAGATCAACCTGCCCGGCATCACAGCCCTTGGCATGGGCCTTGGCACCCAGATGCATGAGGCCGGAATTGAACCCGTGATCGCGGTTGCCAATGATTACCGTGATTATTCCCTGACCATCAAAAACGCCCTGATGCTGGGCCTGATGCGCGCTGGCATTCATGTGCGCGATATCGGCCCCGCCGTGTCGCCAATGGCCTATTTCAGCCAGTTCCACCTCAACGCGCCAGCCGTCGCCATGGTCACCGCCAGCCACAATCCCAACGGTTGGACCGGCGTAAAAATGGGCTTTGAACGCCCGCTAACCCACGGCCCGGATGAGATGAACCGCCTGCGCGACATCGTGCTGAACGGCGAAACCGTAGCCCGCGAAGGCGGTTCGTACGAATTTGTCGACGGGGTGCTTGACGCCTATATTGACGACCTCTGCGGTGACTTCAAAATGTCGCGCAAACTAAAAGTCGTCTGCGCCACCGGCAACGGCACCGCCAGCGCATTCGCCCCCAAAGTGCTGGAACGCATCGGGGTCGAAGTTGTGGCCTCGCATAACGACCTCGACTACACGTTCCCGAACTACAACCCCAATCCCGAAGACATGGAAATGCTGCACGACATGGCCGCCAGTGTCACGGCCTCGGGCGCTGACATGGCGCTTGGCTTTGATGGCGACGGAGACCGCTGCGGTGTCGTCGATGACGAAGCCGAGGAGATTTTCGCCGACAAAGTCGGTGTAATCATGGCGCGCGACTGGGCCAAAACCTATCCCGGTGCCACCTTCGTGGCCGACGTCAAATCAACCGGCCTGTTCGCCTCAGACCCGGAACTCAAAAAACATGGCATCAAAGCCGATTACTGGAAAACTGGCCACAGCCATATGAAACGACGGGTCAAGGAAATCGGCGCGCTGGCAGGGTTTGAAAAATCCGGCCATTACTTCCTCGCCGAACCGATCGGGCGTGGCTATGATTGCGGCATGCGCGTGGCGGTCGAACTGTGCAAACTGATGGACCGCAACCCGGATATGAAAATGTCCGACCTCAGACGGGCGCTGCCGAAAACCTATTCCAGCCCGACCATGTCACCGTTTTGCCCCGACACCGAAAAATACGACGTGCTGGCACGCCTCGTGGCCAAACTCGAACAACATGCACAAACCGGCGGTACCCTTGGCGGGCGCGCCATCGCCGAGGTGGTCACAGTCAACGGCGCTCGCGTCATTCTTGACAATGGCGGCTGGGGCTTGGTGCGCGCCTCGTCCAACACACCCAATCTGGTGGTGGTCTGCGAAAGCCCCGACAGCGCGGCCGAGCTCAAAGCCATCTTTGAAGACCTCGACGCAATCATCCGCACCGAACCCAGCGTTGGCGATTACGACCAGACACTCTGAAACCATCCGCCCGTGATCCTGCGTTCTTTATTGGCCAAATACTCTCGCCGAAGGCAACCCGCCCCATAGGGGCTCAAAAGTAATGGCCCGCAGGGCCGCCTTTTGCTTGCTTTCTTCACCAGATATTAATCACAAC
>JAJFIC010000023.1 GCA_021775315.1 Paracoccaceae bacterium | reverse complement strand
GATCGTCGCTGAATATGACGAGGTCGTTCACTCGCCTTCGATCGAAATACGGATACCGTCGGTTGTCGTGCTTAAGGATTTCGTCAAACCGGCCAAAAGCACCGCATTCACCCGCTTCAACTTGTTTCTGCGCGATGAATTTACCTGTCAATATTGCGGCTCTAAGGGTGAAATGACCTTTGACCATGTGGTGCCGCGCGCCCGTGGCGGCAAAACCATGTGGGAAAACGTCGTGGCGGCTTGTGGTCCTTGCAACCTGAAAAAGGGCTCAAAAATGCTGGACCAGACGGCCATGCATCTGCGCCGCGCACCGCGTCGCCCATGGGCCGAAGAATTGCGCAACACAGGGCGGAAATTTCCACCAAATCACTTGCATGAAAGCTGGATGGACTTTCTATATTGGGATGCGGAACTGGAAGCGTAACACTTAGGAATTCTCATGGCCTGGCCGAGCAATGCGCCCGATTTTGACATCAGCGACGCCAAAAGGGACGTCTGGAAAGACCAGTTTGCCGAAAGCGATCAGGCCCTTGGTTTTGAAATCACAGAGGATTTCCAACCCTTTAACCAGATGAATGATGTATTTACCCGGGCGTTTTGGGACCCCTTGGTGAAATCGGACCACGCGGATGGGTTCTTTGCCTCGTACCGCGAGGCCCCACAGGCGCGGCGTGGTCAGGGCTTCAGCCCGAAAGATTTCGCGCTTAGGAATGCGGCGTGGATCATTTCTGACCTGATTTCAAACCGCGGCGCAGAAATGGGCCTGCGCGAAGGGTTTCAATCGGCCATTCAGGCGGACACGCCAGTTGCTGACACCAAGATCGAAATTGAAGATCCCGCGCAGGAATCCCGCGAAATCAAACGCATCGCCAAACTGTTTGGCGCGTCATTGGTCGGCATCACCGCGATTGATCCCCGATGGCACTATGCCGCCCGGGTGGATACCAGCGATTTCACCCCGGCCGAAAACAAACTGCCAGACGGCGTCACCCACGTCATCGTCATGGCGCATGAGATGGATTTTGATCTGGTTGAAACCTACCCGTCAGCCCTTGCCGGGGCCTCGTCGGGTCGCGAATATTCCCACGAGGCGGCGACCTGTATCCAGTTGGCGGCCTATATCCGGGGGTTGGGGTACGAGGCCGTTGCCTCGATGAACGACACGGCGCTGGTTATCCCTTATGCGATCAAAGCGGGCCTTGGTGAATATGGCCGCAACCAGATGGTTCTGACGCGCGAATATGGCCCCAGAGTCCGTTTTTCCAAGATTTTCACCAACCTGCCGCTGATGAATGACACGCCGGAACCCCTTGGCCTGACAACCTATTGTCATTCCTGCACCGTTTGTGCCGATGCCTGCCCACCCAAAGCCTTGCCGAAGGGCCCGCCTGATATGGGGCCGGGCAATCCATCGACCATCAAAGGGGTCAAAAAATGGTCGGCTGATTGCGAAAAATGTTTCGGCTATTGGGCTAAACTCAAGACCGATTGCGCCATCTGCATGCGGGTCTGTCCGTTTAACCGCGAATACGACCGTTGGCAGGATCGTCTGTGGCGGTATCTGGCAACGGGCAGGGGCCGCAAACTGGCACTGGCATGGATGAGCCGCCAAGGCGTCAGGGCGCGGCTAAAGCCGATTGACTGGTGGTCCAAGTTATAAACGGGCCACCCTAAACCCGTCAGCCTTTGCGAAACGCGCTTAACCACAAAGCCACAAACCCTAACGAGGCGATACCGTTCCAAGCGGCCATCGACAGGCCAAACATGCTCCACGGGATTTCGTCACAACGCACCAATGGGGCAGACATGATGTGTTCCATCAATTCTTCGGACGTCATGCCAGCCACGCTTTGCGAGGTGCAGGTTGTCGGCCCCTCCCACCAATGCTGCTCGACCCCGGCGTGATAAACCGCAACGCCTGCGCCATATAACACGATCAGACCGCCCAACAGATAAAGCCACCGATTGGGCAGGAACCAGACCAGCAAACCAACGCCAACGGCCAGACCATGCGGCCAACGCTGCCAGATACATAATTTGCACGGCGTCATTTCGCCCAGATACTCAAACCCAACCGCGCCCAGCAACATGGCCGCAGATCCCAAAGCGGCAAGGATCGCGATGTTTTTGGCCGGGTAATTGGTGAAAGTCATAGATACCTCAGAAAAAAGAACCCGCCAAACAGCAGAACCAGAAAGATGGTGAACATTAGACCCAATCGCTTTTCGATGAAATCACGAATGGGTGCGCCAAATTTCCACAGCAAGGCGGCCACCAGAAAGAACCGCAACCCTCGCGCTACGATTGACGCGGCGATAAACCCCGGCAGGTTCATCCCGGTTGCACCCGACAGGATGGTGATGACCTTAAACGGAAACGGCGTGACCCCGGCCATCAGCACAGCCCAGACACCGTATTCATTATACTTGGCTTTGAATTCATCAAAATGGCTTTCAAGGCCGTAGAACCCAAGGATCGAATTGCCGATGCTGTCCATCAGAACCGCGCCGATGAAATAGCCAAACAGCCCGCCCAAAACAGACGAGATCAGGCAAACCCCCGCGATCAGCCAAGCCCGATGCGGCGCGGCAATCACCAAGGGGATCAACAGGATATCCGGTGGAATTGGAAAGACCGAGCTTTCGGCGAAACTGATAATCGCCAATGCCCAAAGCGCATGCGGGCTTTCGGCCAGCGACATCGTCCAGTTGTAAAGCCTTTGCAACATCTCAGGCAGCCCCGATTTCGCGCAGGCGTTGTGGCGCAATTATTGCGAATTTATGTCGGGTCATTGGATGCGCTCCGCCTGTGATGGTGTTTTTGGTTTGGCACAGAGATATGGCCATTTACCTTTCGGTGCAAATTAAATACCTAAGACCACACAGATTCGCTGATGCGACAGATACTACCAGCCTGTCCACCAAGTTAAGCAGCGAGGATGCCCGAGTGGCGGAACTGGTAGACGCAGCGGATTCAAAATCCGCCGCCGCAAGGCTTGCCGGTTCGAGTCCGGCCTCGGGTACCACA
>JAJFIC010000022.1 GCA_021775315.1 Paracoccaceae bacterium | reverse complement strand
AAGCCGACAAAAATGAGCATCATAAAGACAACTGCGAAAAGCGAGATATTGCGATAATTCATACCACTTGCCCCCTAAAGATACCCGTCGGTCGGAACAGCAGCACCAGGATCAGGATCGAAAACGACACGGCGATTTTGTAATCGGTCGACAACAATTGCACTAATGTGTCCGGCGCCATGCTGTCCGGCAGCACATAAGTCGCCACCTTTTTGAACGCATATGTCACGGTGATTTCGGAAAACGCGATGACAAACCCACCGGCAATCGCGCCCAGTGGATTGCCCAGCCCGCCGACAATCGCGGCGGCAAACATCGGCAACAGCAGTTGGAAATAGGTGAATGGTTTGAATGACTTGTCTAAACCATAAAGCGTGCCGGCAATAGTGGTCAGGATGGCGACAATCACCCAGACGATCATCACCACACGCTCGGGATTGATGCCAGACAACAGCGCCAGATCCTCGTTGTCGGAAAACGCCCGCATGGATTTCCCGGTGCGGGTGCGGTTCAAAAACCAAAACAGCAGGGCCACAACGACAATTGCTGTAATCACCGTAATTCCCTGCGATACTTTGATCGACAAACCTTCGCTCAGACCGGTCGCGGTTTTGAACTCGCGCGCTTTGACAATGAACCGCGCGCCATCGGCAAACCGCTGTTCATTGGGGCCGATGATAAAGCGCACAATCCCGTTCATGATGAACATCACACCCAGCGAGGACATTACCAGAATGATCGGTGCCGCCTTTTGTTGTCGGTAGAATTTGTATACCAGCCGGTCCGTGCCCAACATGACGGCGGCCGAGGCAATGATGCCCGCCGGCAGTGCCAATAGGGCCGTGGGCAATGGATGGATCGACACACCCATACTTTGCAGCCACCAGGTCGTCAGGATCACCACCATGGCCCCAAAGGCCATGCTGTCACCATGCGCAAAGTTGGAAAACCGCAAGATACCAAAGATCAGGGTAATACCAAGCGAGCCGAGCGCCAGCTGGCTGCCAAAAGCCACCCCGGGGATTAATACAAAATTGGAAAAGGCCACAATGGCGTTAAGAAAATCCATCAATTTGATCCGTCCGTTTGGTTGCAATCTGCTTTCATCAGAATGTACGAAACCCCGTTACTGCGGCTGCTTTGAGAAGTATTAATTTGCAACCACTCGCTGCTATCGTTTTTGATTTTCAGAATGTTTGCGGTGTCCCCGGTCATCCAGTTGACCGACAGGCCTGGCTCGTCGTCTAAGGCGAAATTAGTGGCAAATCCGGCAAAATAGACGTCATTGTCAGGTCTGCGATAGTCAATTATCGAAAAATTCCCCAAGTGCACAAAACCGGTATCTTCAACCACGACTTTTAAACTTGTAGGAACATCATCATCAGTCGCGCAGTGATTGTGAACATAGCAATCCAAGTCTATCTGGCAAGTATAACGGTTATCAACTTCGGCCACCAAAACCAAAGGATATAAGACTAGCAATCCTGCTACAAAAGTACTTTTCGATCGCATCTCAGCCCCCCAAAAAGCTTGCGCGAACTTCGGGGTTCGCAAGCAACGCGGCCCCGGTGTCGGTGAAACGGTTTGTGCCCTGAACCAGCACATAACCCTTGTCGGCAATCGCCAGCGCCTGGCGCGCGTTTTGTTCCACCATCAGAATGGAAATCCCGGTGCGGGCCACTTCGATGATGCGGTCAAACAGTTCGTCCATCACAATCGGCGAAACCCCGGCGGTTGGCTCGTCCAGCATCAGAACCTTAGGCTGGGTCATCAGGGCCCGGCCCACGGCGACTTGCTGGCGTTGACCGCCTGATAATTCACCCGCCGCCTGACGGCGCTTGTCTTTGAGGATCGGGAACAGTTCGTAAACCTGCTCCATCGTGCCGGAAATATCGTCGCGGCGTAAAAACGCGCCCATTTCCAAATTCTCCTCGACAGTCATCGAGGTGAACACATTCTGGTTCTGCGGCACAAACGCCATGCCCTTGGCCACGCGATCTTGCGGCGACAGGCTGGTTATATCCTCGCCATCAATCCGGATCGAGCCTTTGTGCATGTTCAACATGCCAAAAATCGCCTTCATCGCGGTGGATTTGCCAGCACCGTTCGGCCCGACGATCACAGCGATCTGGCCCTTGTCGACGGCCACCGTGCAATCATGCAGAATATCCGCACCTTTGCCATAGCCACCGGTCATGTTCTCGCCGATCAGAAACGCATTATCATTGTCGTTCATGCCGCGCCCCCGGTTCTTCTTTTTACAAATATCCCCGCCGGAGGCTCCGACATATGACCAAGCCACGTGGGCTGACATCGCGCATCAATCATACGTTCGCCCCTTCTTTGACTTTGTTCTTCAGACCGGTGCCAAGATACGCCTCGATCACCTGTTCGTTGTTTTTGATCTCGTCAATCGTGCCTTCGGCCAGAACATGACCCTCGGCCATACAGATCACCGGGTCACACAGGCGGGCGATAAAATCCATGTCGTGTTCGATCACACAAAAGGTATATCCGCGCTCTTTGTTCAGCCGGATGATGGCGTCACCAATAGTGTTCAAAAGCGTGCGGTTCACCCCGGCGCCGACCTCGTCCAGAAACACCATCTTGGCGTCGACCATCATGGTGCGGCCAAGTTCCAAAAGCTTTTTCTGTCCGCCTGACAGATTGCCGGCTATTTCGTCGGCCAGATGGGTTATGGTCAGAAATTCAATGACCTCGTCGGCCTTTTCCTTCAGCGCCTTTTCTTCGGCGGCGACTTTTTTGCGGGCAAACCAGGTGTCGAGCAGGCGTTCACCCGATTGATTACCCGGCACCATCATCAGGTTTTCGCGCACGGTCATCGTGCTGAATTCATGGGCGATCTGAAACGTGCGCAACAGACCTTTGTGGAATAATTCATGCGGCGGCAGACCGGTAATGTCCTCGCCATCCATAGTGACTTTGCCACTTGATGGGGCATGCACACCGGCAACCACATTAAACAGCGTGGTCTTGCCCGCGCCGTTCGGGCCGATCAGCCCGGTGATTGTTCCGGCCTTGATGCTAAGGCTTGCGCCGTCAACCGCGCAAAAGCCGCCAAAATATTTGTAAATGTTTTCAACAACGATCATTGTCGTCTGCCCCCCTCATAAAAAGCAGCCCGGAAAACTCCGGGCTGCTTCATTTTACAGTGACGTCCGATTAACGGAACTTGTTGGTCACAATCGCGCCGTCTTTGACGTCGATTTCACGGTAGTTACCGGCGCTTTCGCCGCTACCGATCAGTTCAACCGACGAGGCGCCAACATAGTCAACGTCGCCGCCATCCGCGATGATCTTAAGCGCTTTGGCCAGTTCACCAGGGTAGATTTTCTCACCCGGTGCGTTGGCAACGCCCATGATTGCGCCTTTGAAGTCTGCCGAGGCCGAAGAACCAGCCGCCTGCATCGCCAGCATAATCAACGCAGCCGCGTCATAGGATTCTGGTGAAAACGGGCCAGTCCCGTCAAAACCAGCGGCTTTTGCCATATCGGAATAAACCGCAGCCCCTGGGCTGTCTGTGCCTGGGTGCTGACCGAACGAGCCGTTCAGGCCTTCGCCGATATTGGCAACAAGGCTGTCGCCAACCATGCCGTCGGGCAATTCAAAGATGTCAAATGCACCGGAATCCAGCGCGCCCTGAATGATGCCTTTGCCGCCTTGGTCAAGATAACCGGCAACCACCAGTACTTCACCACCAGCCGAGGCCAATGCGCCAACTTCAGCAGAATAGTCTGCTTTGCCGTCTTCGTGGCTGGTGTTGATGGTGACTGTGCCACCTGAAGCTTCAAAAGCTGCCTGAATGGCGTCCGCAAGACCTTTACCATAGTCATTGTTGGTATAGGTCACAGCAACCGATTTGAAACCGCGTTCGTTCAGGATTTCAGCAACAACCTGGCCCTGACGTGCGTCAGACGGGGCGGTACGGAAAAACAGGCCATCGTCTTCGGCTGTGGACAATGCCGGTGAAGTGGCCGAAGGCGAAATCATGACCATGCCGTTTGGCCGCGCCACGTTTTGCAACATGGCACCGGTAACACCGGAACAGTCGCCGCCAACGATTGCGTTAACTTTGTCGGCAGTGATCTGACGTTCAGCAACCGCAGTGGCAGCCGCGGAATCGATGCAGGTCGAGTCGCCGCGTACAGGCGATACGGATGATCCGTTAAGCAAAGCGCCGGAATCATTAACTTCCTTTATTGCCAGTTCTGCACCCGCAGCCATGGCTGGTGTCAGGCTTTCAATTGGACCCGTGAAACCCAGGATGATACCGATTTTGATATCCTCTGCGTAGGCACCGGTTGCGATAAGTGCTGTTGCCGCAGTGGCAAGCAAGATTTTTTTCATTGTTTTCTCCCGATTGGTAAATTCAGTGGGAGTCACCTTAGAGCGGGTTATCTTAAAAGAAAACCCTGCATGTTCAGGCGGCTGTAAGGGAAGTTTCGTGCAATTTTTGGCTGTATTGCGACTTTGTCGTTTCAAAGACGATGGGCAGCAGCGTGGGGCGCCCGACTGTTGGGTGCAATGGGAACGGAACCAAATTGCGGCCCTCTGGGCCAAGCCTTTCAGCCCCTTCGGGGCGATGCCTCCGGCGGGAGTATTTGGTGAACAATGATAGGGCTGGGGCCGGGTAGGGCTGCCGGTTTAAGCCAATGTCGCTTGCGAGCCGCGTTCGCGGTAGGGTGTCGTGTCATAATGGGCGCGGTAGCATTTGGAAAAATGCGACGGCGAGGCAAAGCCGCAGGCCAGCGCGACGTTAATCACGCTCATATCCGTTTGCATCAACAGATTACGCGCCTTTTGCAGGCGTAATTCCATGTAATAGCGTTTTGGCGAGCGGTTCAGATAGCGCCGGAACAGGCGTTCCAGCTGACGTGTCGACATGGCGACATCACGGGCCAGAATGGACGGGCTGATCGGCTCTTCTATGTTGGCTTCCATCATCTGGATGACGGTCGACAGTTTCGGATGGCGCACGCCGATGCGGGTTGGTATGGACAGGCGCTGTTCGTCACGGTCTGTGCGGATCGAGGTATAGATCAACTGATCGGCGACATTATTCGCCAATTCCTGACCATGATCCGAGGCAATAACATTCAGCATCAGATCAAGCGAAGACATGCCCCCGGCGGAGCTATAGCGGTTGCCATCCACCACATAGATGGATTTGGTCAGCTCGACCTCTAGAAATTCTTCTTCAAAGGCATCGTGGTTTTCCCAATGGATCGTGCATTTCTTGCCATCCAGCAACCCGGCCTTGGCGATGGTATAGGACGCCGTGCAAAGCCCGCCGATCCCGACGCCTTTACGGGCCTCGCGGCGCAGCCAGTTCAGCACCGGTTTGGTCGTGGCATCCTTGATGTGAACCCCACCGCAGACCATCAATGTGTCGTCGCGGTTAACCGCCTCCAGGCCCATATCCGCCATGATCCTGGCGCCGTTTGATGCGGTCGCGGTTTCGCCGTCTTCGCTGGCCAGACGCCAGGTGTATAATTCGCGGCCTGCCATGCGGTTGGCGATGCGCAGCGGTTCATTGGCCGCAGTGAAAGATGCCATCGAAAAGTTCTTCAACAGCAGAAACACAAAATGCCGGATACGGGTGTCGTCAGAGGCGAGCATTTGACCTTTTCCTTTGGCCTTGATGAAGTCCGGAGCGGACCAGTAATGGATTCGATCCGAAAGTGCACGTTTTCCACCCAAATCAGTCCGATTGCGCGGGATCAAGGGGTAATCCTGCACTGTCGGGGTTTTTGGGTCAAATCTGAACAAATTTGGGTGTTATTTGCTGGCCAAGCGATTTTCGGTTACCTATAAGCCCCGTTCTATGGAAGAATTCAATGGAGTAAGGGCTATGACACGGGTCTGGGACAAGTCTGACTGGCGGCAAAAAGCGCGGGTGCAGATGCCTCAATATACCGATCAGGCGGCTTTGCACGCGGCCGAGGCGCAACTGGCACAATATCCACCGCTGGTTTTTGCCGGTGAGGCACGGCGACTGAAGGCCGAACTTGGACAGGTTGCTGAAGGCAAGGCGTTTTTGTTGCAGGGCGGCGACTGCGCTGAAAGTTTTTCCGAATTTACCGCTGACACCATTCGCGACACGTTCAAAGTGATGTTGCAGATGGCGGTTGTTCTGACCTTTGGCGCGAAATGCCCGGTGGTCAAGGTTGGGCGTATGGCCGGGCAGTTTGCCAAGCCACGATCTGCCGACACAGAGGTGATTGATGGTGTGGAACTGCCAAGCTATCGCGGCGACATTATCAACGATATAGATTTTACCGCAGCATCGCGTGTGCCTGATCCCAAGCGGATGTTGCAGGCTTATACGCAGGCTGCGGCGTCGCTTAATCTGTTGCGCGCCTTCAGTCAGGGCGGTTACGCCGATATTCACCATGTGCATTCCTGGACGCTGGGATTTGCCCAAGATGCTGCTGCCACCGACAAATACCGTGATCTGGCGGCCCGGATTTCCGACGCGCTTGATTTCATGAATGCCGCCGGGGTCAATGGTGGTACGTCACATTCGCTAAAGACCGTGGATTTTTACACCAGTCACGAGGCCCTGTTGCTGGAATATGAAGAGGCCCTGTGCCGCGTCGACAGCACCACCGGTCTGCCAATCGCGGGCTCTGGTCACATGTTGTGGATCGGCGATCGTACAAGACAGCCCGAGGGTGCGCATGTTGAGTTCTGCAAGGGTGTGCAAAACCCAATCGGCGTCAAATGTGGCCCGACGCTTAGCACTGATGATCTGAAACAACTGGTTTCGGTTCTGAACCCGGAAAATGAGGCCGGTCGGATTACCCTGATCAACCGGTTTGGTGCCGGCAAGGTTGGCGATCATTTGCCAAAACTGATCCGCGCAGTTGAAGAAGAGGGTTACAAGGTCGTCTGGTCCTGTGATCCGATGCATGGCAACACGATCAAGGCGGCCTCGGGGTATAAAACCCGGCCGTTTGAAAGTGTGCTGCGCGAGGTTCGTGAATTCTTTGAAATCCACAATGCCGAAGGAACGTATCCCGGCGGTGTGCATTTTGAAATGACCGGGCAGGACGTCACCGAATGCACCGGCGGTGTTCGCGCCGTGAAGGACGAGGATCTTTCAGATCGCTACCACACGGCGTGTGATCCGCGTCTTAACGCCAGCCAATCGCTGGAATTGGCGTTTTTGGTGTCCGAAGAATTGGCCGCGCGGGTTCTGGAACGGCGCGCTGCTGTCTGAAAAACTCTGGACATTTTGAAAAAATGTCAGCCCCCGCCCGCCCCACGGCGGGGGCATTTGCAACGGTGCTTCTAATAAATATGGTTCACATTTTTGGAGATACGGTGGGGTCGGCTGTCGTTCCACAAACCCCCACCCGGCCGGGGGCTGACATTTTTTCAAAATTACCGCATTAATCAGAGGTTCCCTAAGTCACGGATTGAACCCCGGTCGAACATTCCTAACGATTAAAGAAACCCCCGGTCTGATCGCCGGGGTTTTTGTTATTCATCGGTTTTCACCAACCGCAAATAATCACGCGGTTTCGCATGCGCCAGTGTCCGGCTGGGCGATTTCACCGCTTGCGGCGTGAATTGCGACCGGTCTTCGGCAAATCCGGCAACCGGTTGGCTGTGTTGCATGGGGCGTTTGGCAGCATCAACGGCGATGATCCGTGTCACTTTGCGCGACAGAATTGTGAACCGGTTCGGGGCGGGGTGGCCTTTGCCATTCGCCACCAGACAGCCCAGAATACGGGTGGTTTCCCCGACTTCGTTATGCATCGGCAACAGCAACATATCGGCGGTCAGGGATGGGCGCCCCGCATCAGACGCTGTCAGTTTCAGCTCGACGATTTCCGGGTTGTCAAACACCTGATTCAATATGTCAGTAAACTGTTGCCGGGCCTCAGGTGCGACGACAGATGTTGCGATCATCGAACGGACCTCCATCCCCATTAACTGGTTCAGGCCCATGCCCGCGATGCGAAAACGGATGTCGCCGGTTTGCTGACGCTCAAGGATAAAGGCGTGTTCCAGCGCATTTTCAATCTGGCGTGGGTCGATTTCTGAACGCAAAGGCGCGATACGCCCGGCCCGCAGGTGTTCCCAATGATCCAGCAATTCAACAAGTATCGGGTTTTTCATTGGTTTCTGGTATTGCTGCAACGGGGTTACGTTGCCACCTTTCGCATAAATATCGTTCATCGTTACTTTCCCATTCAACACGCCAAACCCCTCTGATTTCAGAGAAGCCTTGTTGTGAAGCAGGGCCAGATTTGTTAACCCTATCTTCGCAATACTTACCCACAAGTTAATATTGCAGAAAATGTGATAAAAAGTGAGGCGGAAACTGTTAAATGGTTAATTCTATGACCGGATTTGCCGCCCTGAAAGGCGCGCTTGGCAATACCCGATGGGCTTGGGAAGTGCGCAGCGTCAACGCACGTGGGCTGGATCTGCGATTGCGGCTGCCTGATGGGTTGGACAATTTAGAAACAATTGTACGCAAATCCTTTACCGAGAGGCTGTCGCGCGGCAATGTTTCCCTTAATCTTAAGATGCAATCAGATGCAGGGGCTGGCTCAACCGCTTTGGACAGCGACCAGTTGGACCGGGTTTTGGTCGCGATGAAAGAGGTTGAAACCCGCGCAGGCGATCAGGGTTTGCACCTGACGGCCAGCACTGCGGCTGACATCCTGTCGCTGCGCGGTGTTCTGGAAAGCAGCGACACTCGCGACGATGACCAAAAGGCGCTGGTTGCGATGCTGACCGCACAGGTCAGCGAACTGGCAGACCTTTTCGCAACAGCGCGTGCCGATGAAGGCAAAGCGCTGCACGGCATCCTCAGTGAGCAATTGTCGCGGGTGACGTCGCTTGTGGATCAGGCTGGCGCGGCCGCACAGGACCGCCAACAACAGGTGGCCGATACTTTGCGGCAGAATCTGGCGCTGGTTCTGGACAACACCGAAGGCGTTGATGAGGCCCGACTGGCCCAGGAACTGGCCCTGCTAGCGGTTAAGGCCGATGTGACAGAAGAACTGGATCGTTTGGGCGCGCATGTTCTGGCAGCGGCTGAATTGCTGGCGGTGACCGGCGCAGTTGGGCGCAAATTTGATTTTCTGATGCAGGAATTCAACCGCGAGGCCAATACGCTGTGTTCCAAATCAGGCTCGACCGATCTGACACGGATCGGGCTTGATCTCAAGACCGTGATTGATCAGATGCGTGAACAGGTTCAGAACGTCGAATGAAGCGTGAAATAGCATGACCGAAACAACCCGCAGCGGGCTATTGATAATCCTGTCCTCGCCGTCGGGCGCTGGCAAATCAACCTTGGCAAAACGCCTGATGGCGTGGGATCCATCGCTGAGCTTTTCAGTGTCCGCAACCACCCGCGCGCCGCGCAAAGGCGAGGTTGATGGGCAGGATTACTATTTCAAATCCCGTAAGGGCTTTGTTGATATGGTTGCCGATGGCGACATGCTGGAACATGCCGAGGTGTTTGGGAACCTTTATGGCTCACCCAAGGCACCCGTCAGTGCGGCGATTGCAAATGGCCGCGATGTGCTGTTTGACATCGACTGGCAGGGCGGGCAGCAAATCACCAACTCGGCCTTGAAAGAGGCGGTGGTGTCGGTTTTCATTCTGCCGCCGTCAATCGCAGAACTTGAACGGCGGCTGAACAATCGCGGGCAAGACAGCGCTGAAGTGATCGCAAGCCGGATGACAAAATCAGAGGCCGAGATCAGCCATTGGGCGGAATATGACTATGTCCTGATCAATGACGATCTTGATGACTGCGAGGCGCGGCTGAAAACCATCCTGAAAGCTGAGCGGCTGAAACGATCACGTCGCCCCGGTCTGGTCGATCACGTGCGACAGCTAAATACCGAATTTGGAGAGACCCTGACATGACCCTTTATCAACTCGACGGTATTTCGCCGCAAACGCCCGAAGATGGCGATTACTGGGTTGCGCCGGGGGCAAACGTGATCGGCAATGTGCGCATCGGCTCGGGGGTTGGCATCTGGTTTGGCGCGACCATTCGCGGCGATACGGAATCTATTGTAATAGGTGACGGGTCTAACATTCAGGAAAACACGGTTGTTCATACCGATCCCGGTTTTCCGCTGATCATCGGTACCAATTGCACGATAGGCCACAAGGCGATGCTGCATGGCTGCATTTTGGGCAATAACACCTTGGTTGGCATGGGGGCGACGATCCTCAATGGTGCAAAGATCGGCGCGAATTGCCTGATCGGGGCGGGCGCGCTGGTGACTGAGGGCAAAGAGATACCGGATGGCTCGCTGGTGATGGGCGTGCCGGGCAAGGTTGTCCGCGCGCTTGATATGGCAGCCATTGCCAAACTCGGCTGGTCAGCGGGCCATTATCAGGAAAACATGCGCCGTTTCAGGGATGGGTTGGTGGCGGTGGACGGTTAGCGCCGGACTGATCTCAGCGCAATCAAGTTGCTGATCGCCATGGCCCCCAGCACGATCGCCCCGCCGATTAAAGTGCGGTCGCCGGGATATTCGGTTAACACATACCAGACCAGCAGGGGCGCAAACACCGCCTCAAGCAGCAGCAAAAGGCTGACATCAGGGGCGGGCAAAAACTGCGGCCCGGTGGTCAGCAGGGCAAAGCCAAGCGGCACCACGACCAGACCCAAAAGCCCGACCCAAAGCCAGTCGTCGCTGGGGATCAACAGATCCGGCGCAATGACATAGGCGGCGATGGCGGACAGGATTGCGGCAAATCCCGTGGCTGGCACCATGCTGGCTGTTTTGCGCGCGCGGGCAATGGCAAAGGTTGCCGCCAGTGACAGGGCCGAACCCACGGCCGCCAGATCACCTGCAAATGTCCCGACCCCTTTGCCAACGCTGTCGGATGCAATGAACGCAATGCCGGTTAGCGTCGCCAGAATGGTCAACCATGTGCGAAGGGTGGCGGCCTCGTTCAGGAAAAACCGCGAAATCAGCGCGGCAAACACCGGTGAAGTTGACACAATGAACAGGGTGCTGGCCACGGATGTGTGGGTGATTGAAAACACAAAACACAGGGTGCCAAGCGCGAAAATTAGCGTGATCCAGACGCCGGGCCACCCCATGGCCACAATCTGGCGCGGTGCGGCGCGGCCTTTCAGCAGGAAAAACCCGATCAACACACTTAGCCCGCTCAGACCGCCCCGCCAAAAGGCCAGCACCCAAGTGTCGGCCTCGATCAGGCGGATCAATAGCGTGTCGGGGGTTATCACCAGCACGCCAAGGGCGGTGATAATGAACCCTTTGGTGTAGGTGTTCACAGACAGGCCCTCATCAGGTGGCGGGGCCAAACAAGCCGGTCAGAAAGCCGCGAAACCACTGGTCCATCGCGCCGTCATGGGCAGCCCCCAACTGGTCCTGAAGCTGTTTTTTCTGCACGCCGGGTTCGGTATATTTGAAATCGAGTTCGGTCTGCCAGCGGGCAAAACCAGCGGGGGTCACCTCGGGGTGGAATTGCACCGCGTAAACCTTGTCACCAAAGGAAAATGCCTGATTTTTGTATGTTTCTGACTGGGCAAGACGGGTGGCCCCGGGTGGGGTCTGGAATTCGTGAAAATGGGCTTGGGTCATGTGAAGGGTCTCGGGCAGAAAACCGGTACCTTCAGTCGTCGGTTCAACCGGATAATAGCCAAACTCGTGCTGGCCATGATCGGGCGGGCCTACCGCTGCCCCCAGAATATGGGCGATCATCTGCGCGCCCTGACAGATGCCCAAAACCGGCAGGTCCGCATCCATGCAGGCCTTCAACCAACGGATTTCCGCTTGCATGAACGGCAAATCAGGGATCTCGGAAATGCAGTATTTGCCGCCATAAACCACAGTGCCCGCCACATCCGCATCCAGCGCGTCCAACGCATCGCCGTTGCAGGGGGCTTTCCAGTCCAGTTCATAGCCAAGCCGCGCCAACTGGTCCGAGGCGCGGTCGTCTTTGACCGGGGTGTTGTGGGTGACAAGCACGATGCGTTTGGCCATTGATTTCGCCCCTCTGGCAATCCGTTTCAACGGCCCCTGTAGATTCGCCTTGGTGCCAGCAGCTTTGCCACGGTGCTGTGCCTATTGGTCAAAGTCAAGGCGCTGGCATTGAAGGGACGAGGGGGCTTAAACGCGCGATACAGACCGGGTAATGTGCCTAAAGGCGGATCACAATCGCCGCGTCGCCAACCGTGACGCTGAGGGCGGGTTTGCGCCATTGGGTCAGCATCGCCAGCAAGCCGAATTGCACATGTTCAGAGGTCAGCGGTTCAGCCATTTCCTGCCCTTCAAGCAGGCCCCATAAGTCGGGTAGGGCGCGCAGTTTTGGATTGCTGGCCCCTAAAACCCATTCACCATTGTCAAAATTAATGTCGATCTGCCCGCCATACGGCAGTGCGTTTTCAAGGCATTGGATGGCCAGAAAGATCAGTTTGACATCGCGGCGCTGCACCTCGCGCGCCGGATGCCAAGCTGCGGTGATGCGGTTGTCCTTGAAATAATCCCGGATAACCGACAGGATTTCACCTTGCGCCAATGTAGAGCCGTTCGGCGCGTTGCCGTATGCGATGCGAAAAAACCTGATTTTGGAATTGGCACTATCAACGCTTTGCCCGATCAGGTCCATTTCCGGCCCGTCTGGCTGGCCGGTCATTGTCAACAGTTCAAGGCCGTTGCTGATGGCCCCCAAAGGGCTTACCAGATCATGACAAATGCGCGAACTTATCAAGGCGGTCAGTTCTTGTCGGTCATGAAACATACGAATTGTCCTTGTGGGGCGTGAAAAGCACGGAGTTTGGACGATGACAGGATTTGAGCCGGGCGATTTGGTTCGCCACCCCGACCAGCCCGATTGGGGGCTGGGGCAGGTGCAATCCCATATCGGCGCGCGGCTGACGGTGAATTTTGAACATGCTGGCAAAGTGGTCATCCTGACCTCGGAAATTGAATTGCGCTATGCCGTCCAGCAAAAAACTGAACAACCGGATTGGTGATAGGTTAACAACCTTAACGTGCATTGCAAGATTGATTAACACTTTTTTCTGAATGCGTCACGTAGTTGCCATTTGCCCGCGAAAGACTTAGACATCGGCGGGCTTCAACCTATCAGTGATGACGTATGGCCAACGATCTGAAATCAGAAGAACAGCATTTCGTTCTGAAACTGGCAGACAGTCCAGAGGACCTGATTGCGGCCCAACGGTTGCGGTATCGGGTGTTTGTTGACGAACTTGGCGCGACCGGCCCGACAGTTGACCATGAAACCAAACGCGAATCCGATGAATTTGATGCGGTTTACGATCATCTGCTGCTGATTGACCGGCGTATTGATGCACAAAGCGGTGACCATGTTGTTGGGGTTTACCGTCTGTTGCGCAGCGAGGTGGCCAATGCAGGCTCCGGGTTTTATTCCGCCGCTGAATATGATCTTGGGTCGCTTGAAAGCTCAGGCCGGCGGTTGCTGGAACTTGGCCGATCCTGTGTTGATGCACGCCATCGCGGCGGCATAGCGGTTTATCTGTTGTGGAACGCGCTGGCGGAATATGTGCTGAAACATGAGGTCGAGGTGATGTTCGGTGTGGCAAGCTATCACGGCACGGATGTAACCACGATTGCCCAGTCGCTGGCGTTCTTGCACAAAAACCACCTTGCACCGCCTGAGGCGCGGGTGCGGGTGCGCCCGGATCATTTCCAGCGCCTTGATCTGATACCAGATGATCAGATCGACCGGGTGCAGGCGATGGCCCAGACCCCGGCCTTGATCAAGGCGTATCTCAGGCTGGGTGGGTCAATCGGCGACGGCGCGTATATTGACCGGGCCTTCAACACCATTGACGTGTGTCTGATGATGGATACCGCGCGCATGTCCCAACGCCACAAACAGGCCTATACCCGCCGCTCAGGCAGGGGGGGCAAAACGTGACCACGTGGCACCCGGAAATCGAGCCTGAAGAAACGCCGATCGGCCCCATAAGCATCGCCATCGGGATTGTGCGACTGGTGATGCTGGCGATTGTGATTTACGGCCTGATGCTGGTGCTGGCGATCACCAGATTGCTGGAAAGCCCGTTTAATTCTCGCGCTGTATCGCCGGGTGTGGTGCAGGTGGCCTGCCGCCTGTCTTTGCGTATCCTGAGGCTGCGGGTGCGAACGCATGGTGTGCCGATGCAGCACAAAGGCGCGATTGTGTCGAACCATTCGTCCTGGATGGATGTTTTCCCACTGAACGCCGCGGCGCGTGTGTTTTTTGTGTCAAAGGCCGAAGTCAGCAAATGGCCGGTTATTGGTCTGGTCGCGCGCTCGACCGGTACGGTGTTCATTGAGCGACGTTCGAGCCAAGCCAAGAAACACAAATCGCAATTTGAAGACCGCCTGAATGCCGGGGATCGTTTGCTGTTCTTTCCCGAAGGCACCAGCACCGACGGGCGACGGGTGATCGGGTTTAAGTCAACGCTGTTCGCGGCGTTTTTTGAACAGGCATTGGTGCAGGATATGTGGGTGCAACCGGCAAGTCTGGTCTACCACGCCCCCAAGGGCGAGGATGCGCGGTTTTATGGCTGGTGGGGCGAGATGGCCTTTGCCTCGCATTTTTTCAAGACATTGGGAGCCAAGCGTGCCGGGGCTGTCGACATCATTTTTCATCAACCGGTGCGGGTTGCGGATTTCGCTGACAGAAAAGCACTGGCGCGCCATTGCGAAGATGAAGCACGCAAAGGGTTGGAAGGCATAATCGGTAAGGTCTGACCCTCAGGGCTGGTTTCAGCCCAACGGGGCGAGCAAAGCGGCCAATGCATCTGTTGGCACCTCAGCGCCCCAGATTTCGCCGCCAACGCCCAGAAAATCAGCGATTGGGGCCAGTGTGGCCACCAGTTCCGGGGTCAAACCACCTTCGGCGACAACCGGCACTTCGATCATTTCGGACCACCATTGAAACAATTCAGGCGCGGCCACGTCAGCAGCCCCAAGGGCCGTGGGTGAAACCGGGCCGAAACAGACGTAATCGGCCCCGGCCTCGCCTGCTGAAATTCCGTTATGGCGTGAGGCGCCGCAATGGCTGCCGACAATGGCGTCGGCACCCAGTTCTTTTCGCACATCACGGATCAGTTTCGCGCCATCTGCCAGATGGCAGCCATCCAACCCCAGCCGATCCACCAGACGATAATGGCTCTCGATCACAATGGCGACGTCGCGGGCATGGCAAATCTCGCGCAGGTGATCGGCGGCGCGGGCAATCGCGTCTTCGTCGTTGCTGCCCAAAGCCAGCCGGAAACAAGCGATATCCTGTTGATCAAGCACGCGGGCCAGATCATCAGAGAAACGCGAAAGCTCGATCTCAGGCGGTGAGATCAGGTAAATCTGCGGCTGTTCATCGTCGGCCATTGCTGAGCTCCTTGACGTTCGTTGGCCTCTCTTAAAGCGCAATCCGAAAAGTGGGAACCGGTTTTCGGACAAATTGCGCGAAATTGTAAGAACGCAATCCGAAAAGTGGGAACCGATTATCAGATACAACCGCGCTCACTTAGCAGGCAATCCCCCGACAAAATCCATCGCCAGCGCCATCAACTGATCGCGGCTGTCGTCATTTGCAATCGCCTCGTCTGTGACATCGACCATGCCGCCCATTTTGCGTTTGGTGAAAGCCAGCGGTCCGGCCCCTTCGATCCCAAGGGCCGCGGCCTCGTTGGTTTTGCCGACGCGAAACATGCCACCACCGGAATGCACACCGCACAGCATGTTGCCGTTCAGCATGAAAGCGATGCCGCCAAACATCTTCTTTTCGTCAATGCCGAATGTATCGGTCAAAGCGTCGCGCATTATTTGCGCGATCCCTTCGTCATATGCCATGCGGGGCCTCCTTGAAACTGTTGCGGTGCCAGTCTATCACGCGGCAATCAAGTTGGGGAGCAGCAGTTTGTCAGGCACAGATCACGGACAGGACGAAGGGTGGGGCGGCCCGCAACCGGCGATTATTCTGATTGCGCCACAGATGGGCGAAAACATCGGGGCCGCAGCCCGCGCCATGTGGAATTTCGGGCTTGAACGCATGCGCCTTGTGGCGCCGCGCGATGGCTGGCCAAACCCCAAAGCGGTGGCGATGGCATCGGGGGCTGCGCGGGTTCTGGATCAGGTGCAGGTGTTTGAGCATACCAAAGACGCGCTTGGCGATCTGAATTATGTCTTTGCCACCACCGCGCGCAGCCGCGATCTGACCAAACCCGTGGTGACCCCTGAACGCGCCATGGAACAGGCCCGTGCGCTGATTGCCGATGGGCAAAAGGTCGGCGTTTTGTTCGGGCCGGAACGCTCGGGGCTGGTGACAGATGACATCGTGCGGGCAAATGCGATTATTTCGGTGCCGGTTAATCCGGCCTTTGCCTCGCTTAATCTGGCGCAATGCGTGTTGTTGCTGGCGGCAGAATGGCGGCGGTTGGGTGAAGATGTGCCGCCTGAAGTGTTAGAGCTTGGCAAGCTGAGGATGGCCAACGCGGTTGAGCTTGAAAAATTCTATGAACGGCTTGAGGGCAAATTGGACGAGGCCGGGTTCTTTTGGCCGGATCACAAGGCCGAACCGATGCGCCAAAGCCTGCGCAACCTGTTCAGCCGTATGCCCCTGACCGAGCCCGACATCCGTATGCTGCACGGCGTGGTGCGCGCGCTGACCACCAAGCGCGGCCCTTAGGGCAGGGGCCGCAATAGCGTCTTGCAGCGCGGTCGGCGAAACCCTAGTTTCACCGCAGTTTCAAGGAGGGCAGCATGGCCGAAAAGCGCAGCATTTTTGAAGACGTGTCCGGCGACGGCAAAACCGCAGGGAAACCTGTGGCCATGCCCCAAGGTGGGATGATCGACGGCGGCAAACAAGGTGCGCGCAAGGCGATCCGGTTGTGGCTGCATGTTTTGCTGGGGCTGGTGGCGCTGATGATCGTGATCGGCGGGTTGACCCGTTTGACCGATAGCGGCCTGTCGATCACCGAATGGAAACCGATCTCGGGCGCCCTGCCACCGATGAACGATGCCGCCTGGCAGGTTTTGTTTGCAAAATACCAGGCCACGCCTGAATATCTGTTGCAAAACAAAGGCATGGCGCTGGCTGATTTCAAATCCATCTACTGGTGGGAATGGGGTCATCGCCAGCTTGGCCGTCTAATCGGTCTGGTTTGGGCGCTTGGTTTTTTCTGGTTCCTGCTGCGTCGGCAAATCCCCAATGGCTGGACCGGCCGCTTGGCAGGTCTGGGTGTTTTGGGCGGATTGCAAGGCGCAATTGGCTGGTGGATGGTGTCGAGCGGTCTGACCGGACGGATGGTAGATGTGGCCTCGTATAGGTTGGCCATCCATCTTGGGCTGGCGTTTTTCATCATGGGTTTGATCGTGTGGTATCTGATGGCGCTCAGGCGCGGTTCGCAAGAGTTGCTACAGGCACGGCGCAACCGCGAAGGCGGATTGGCGCAATTGTCAACGATCCTGACCGGGCTGATATTCGCGCAAATTCTGCTGGGTGCGCTGGTGGCCGGGATTGACGCCGGGCGCGGCTATATCGACTGGCCGTTGATGGGCGGGCAGTTTTTGCCCTCTGAAAGCTTTGACTACGCACCGCTTTGGACCAACTTTTTTGAAAACCCGGCTTTGGTGCAATTCAATCACCGCATGCTGGGATATCTGGTGTTTCTGGCGACCGGTTTTGTCTGGTGGCGCAGTCGCAGCAGTGCGTTGCGCGCCACCAAACAGGCCTTTGACTGGCTGGGTGCGGTCGTTCTGTTACAAATGGCGCTGGGGATTTTGACGGTGCTTTACGCGGCACAAACCCATATCGCGATCACCCACCAGATCGGCGCCATTGTGGTTATGATCATGGCCCTGCGCGCCGTTTTCGCCGCCAAATTCCCCAAAGCCCAATCCCTTAGATAGGACATATAATGCACGTCTCTTACACAGCATTGATGGCGCATACGCGGCAAACCCAAGCCTTGTCACAGGTCTCGGGCCTGTTGGGTTGGGATCAGGAGACCATGATGCCACGCGGGGCGGCAAACCAGCGCGGTGAATGGATGGGCGCGATGGAAGCCGCGGTGCATGCCCGCCAATCTGATCCCCGAATCGGGGATTGGCTGGCGCAGCTGGACGGCGCTGATCTGGTCGGCGCTGATCTTGACGAAACCGCCAAGGCCAATATGCGCCATATCCGTCGTTCCTTTGATCGCAGCACAAAAATTCCGGGTGACTTGGCAAGTGAGATTGCGCGTGTCACCTCGGTCTCGCAAGGTATCTGGGCCGAAGCGCGTGCCACTGATGATTTCGCCAGCTTCGCCCCGACCCTTAAGCGCGTGCTGGACCTTAAACGGCAAGAGGCGGCGGCGCTTAGCGATGGTGGTGATCTTTATGACGCCATGCTGGACGATTACGAGCCGGGCATGACCGGCGCGCGCCTTGCGGTTTTGCTGGGCAATCTGCGCGACGGTTTGGTCGATCTGCGCGACCGGGTGCGCGGCTCGACCGTGGATGTCCCTGATCTGACGGGCGAATTCCCGGACGCGGTGCAAATGCAACTGGCGCAGGAACTGGCCGGGGTGTTTGGCTATGACTGGAACTGCGGACGGCTGGACAAGGCGGTGCATCCGTTTTCCAGTGGTTCAGGCAATGACACGCGGATCACCACGCGGGTTGATCTGGCCAATCCGTTCAACTGCATCTATTCGACCATCCACGAAACCGGCCATTCCTGTTACGAACAGGGTATCCGGCCCGCCTATTTGCTGACGCCACTGGGCAACGGCGTGTCTATGGGCGTGCATGAAAGCCAATCACGCATCTACGAAAACCAATTGGGCCGGAGCCGGGCATTTTGTGGCTGGCTTTATGGCCGTATGCGCGATCTTTTCGGCGATTTCGGTGTGGCCTCGGAAGACGCGTTTTATGCCGTGGTCAACAAAGTCGGGCAGGGGTTCATCCGGACCGAGGCGGATGAGGTGCAATATAATCTTCATATCCTGATGCGGTTTGATCTGGAACGCGCACTGATTGCCGGGGATCTTGAGGTCGATGATCTGGAAGGCGCCTGGAACGAACGGTTTGCCGCTGATTTCGGTTATGCGGTCGACAAGCCGTCGAACGGCGTGTTGCAGGACGTGCATTGGTCGGTCGGGTTGTTTGGCTATTTCCCAACCTATTCGCTGGGCAATATCTATGCGGGTGGGCTGAACGAGGCGATGCGCAGCGCCGTACCATCGGTGGACAGTGATCTGGCGCAGGGCGACACGCGGGCGGCGGTTGGCTGGCTGCGCGAAAACCTGCAACAATATGGTGGCCTTTATGAACCCGTTGACGTGATCGAACGGGCGACCGGGCAGACCGTTAGCGAAAAACCTTTGCTGGATTACCTGAACACCAAATTCGGCGCGATTTACGATGTCTGAGCTTGGCTGTTAGGCCCAAAACCAGTCAAAGCGGCAAAAGGGGCCGGGCCGTGGCCCTGCTGGCCGGTGGCCAATTGCTGGTCTGGGCCGGGCTGTTTTACACCTTTGCCGCCCTGTTGCTGCACTGGGAAAGCGATCTGGGATGGGCCAAGCCCGATCTGATGCTGGGCTTTACATTGGCAATCCTGTCCTCGGCCATTGTGGCACCGTTGTCGGGGCGGCTGATAGATGCGGGTTTCGGCAAATGGGTGCTAAGCGGTGGGGCCTTGTTAGGCGCGGCTTTGTTGGCCAGCCTGTCACAAGTCACGGGCCACGCCGGGTTTTTGATCCTGTGGATGATGATCGGGGCCACTCACGCGCTGTGTCTGTACGAGCCTTGTTTTGCCTTTGTCACCCGCACGGTTGGGGTGGACGCGCGGTGGGCGATCACCAGAATTACGCTGGTTGCGGGCTTTGCCTCGACCGCGGCGTTCCCTTTTGCGGCCTTGCTGGCCGGGGCGTATGGCTGGCGAATGGCCTTACTGGTCTTTGCGCTGATCATTGTTCTGGTTGCGGTACCGCTGTTGTTTGCCGGGGCCGTGTTGCTTGAGCGATCCAACACCAC
>JAJFIC010000021.1 GCA_021775315.1 Paracoccaceae bacterium | reverse complement strand
GCGACAACCAAGACGCCCTGAAACAGATATTCGCCCGACAAAAACTGGTTCCCGGTTCCACCGAAGTTGATTTTGTGTGTGAATTGCCTAGTAAAGAGGGCTCTGTTGAGGCGCGGCGGTTGCTTTGTGAAGTGTTTACGCCATCCGGTACAACGCATGTGTTTTCTATGAGCACGGGTGATAGCTACGAAATTAACCTGTCATTGCACATTCTGACGAACGCTGAAGCAATTACAGATGTAGAGGTTGTTATGTTGAATATCTGTCGGGTTCTTGGCGGCAAGGAAATTAATTGGGGGTTTATGGCGGGGTAAAACGAATAGGCATCGGCGGGATCAGATTTAGTGAAATCGAATTTCAACGACGCCGGCTTGGAATGCAACCAACTTCGCCACGCTGAATGTGGTCAGTAGCGTTCCCTATCACCGCATCATCCCATTCATGCGTGATATCCTATTCAATGTGGTGCCGATCTTGATCGGGCCACTTCTGACCGTCCCGAAAATTCTCGTAACAGCCCATCCAACCCGATTTTATCGGTTGCGTAATTGATCGCCCGCTTGGCTAATTTGTATACATATGCCGCCTAATTTCACCCATTTCACTTATATCCTTCCAATATTCCGCCGTTTTGTATACGAGATAGCAATCGTAGCCAAAGTAGATTCGCCTCATGCCGCACCGAAAAGGTAAGAACCAATCCCTGATTGCCCTGCTTGAACTGCGGGATCTGATATTGAGCGGTGAACTCGCCGCGGGTGAACGCCTTTATGAAACGACGTTGTCTAAGCGGATCGGAATATCACGCACGCCGCTGCGTCAGGCGCTTGGAACGCTGGAACATGAAGGGCTGTTAGAGCGTCATCCAACCGGTGGCCATTCCGTGCGGACGTTTTCGTTTGATGATGTTGTTGATGCGATCGAGATCAGGGGCCTGCTGGAAGGCGCGGCAGCGCGCAAAGCGGCAGAGCGCGGCGGTGATCCCGATAAACTGGCCGAGATGCGCGAATTGCTGGCGGCGCTGGATAAGATCGTGGTCATCACAGCCGGCGATTTCGACCTGCCTACTTACACTGACCTTAACGCCAAATTCCACGATTGCCTGACCCAATTGGCCGGTGGGCGCACGCTTATGCGCGAGCTTGAGCGGGCCAACCGTTTGCCTTTTGCCTCGCCCAGTGCGTTTCTGGATGCCCAAGCGGCTTCGCAGGAATTCAAGCAATCCATGCTGATTGCCCAGTCCCAGCATCGCGACCTGCTTGAGGCTATTGAGGCAGGCGAAGGCGCAAGGGCGGAATTCATCGCCCGCGAACACGCCCGTCTGGCGCTGAAAAACCTGAAATACGTTATGAACCACGACCGCAGCTTAATGGAAAAAGTGCCCGGTCTGTCGCTTGTCGCCGAATAAAAATCACCACTCACTGAAAGGAAGTTTTATGTCCAGTAACAGCCTGCAAAACGCAATGGATGCCGCCGGAAACCCCGTAGATATGCTGCGCAATTCCAAAATCGGGATGTATGTTTACCCGGTTGTGGCCCCGGAATTTACCAACTGGCGTTCAGAACAGGCCGCGTGGCGCAACAGTGTTGTGCTTTATGACCAGTCGCATCACATGGATGAATTGACAGTCCAGGGCCCGGATGCCGAGGCATTTCTATCGCATGTTGGCATCAACAGCTTTGCAAATTTCAAGACCAATCTGGCCAAGCACTTTGTACCGGTGACGCCTGCCGGGCACGTGATTGGCGACATGATTATCTTTCGCGAACACGCCGAAAAATTCGTTCTTGTAGGCCGCGCACCAACAGCGAACTGGGTCAAGTTTCAGGCCGCTATCGGCAAATGGAAGGTCCGTTTGTTCCACGATCCACGATCGGACAGCCGCCCGGATGGCAAAGCCGTATTTCGCACCCATTACCGGTTCCAGATCCAGGGACCAGATGCCGATAAGATATTTGAAAAGATCAATGGCGGCCCGGTTGCGGATATCAAGTTCTTCCACGTCGACACCATCAATATCGGGTCGCGCAAGGTTCAGGCCCTGCGCCACGGCATGGCCGGCGCACCCGGGCTTGAGGTTTGGGGGCCCTATGCGGACAAGCATTACATCCAGTCTACCATACAACAGGCCGCGCGCGATGTTGGCGTGGACATGCATCTGGTTGGCAGCCGCGCCTATTCCACCAACACGCTTGAATCTGGTTGGATTCCATCGCCCCTGCCGGGCATCTATACCGGTGACGGCATGATGCAGGAATATCGCGATTGGCTGGGCGCTGATGCTTACGAGGCCGTTGGCTCCATCGGTGGGTCTTACGTTTCGGGCAACATTGCGGATTATTATGTGAACCCGTTCGAGCTGGGCTATGGCTTTTATATCGGCTGGAAAAAGGACGACTTCATCGGCAAAGACGCACTGGCCGCTATGAAAGACGGGCCGAACCGGAAGAAAGTCACATTTGAATGGAACCGCGAAGATGTGTTGAAGGTCATCGCCAGCGGCTTTGAAGGCGGCACACCTTATAAATGGATAGATTTCCCGCAACCAAACTATGCTTCGTCCAGTGCCGATATGGTGATGAACGGCGACAAGATGGTCGGGATGTCGATGTTCAACGGTTACAGTTTCAACGAGCGTTGCATGCTGTCGTTGGGTGTTGTGGGTGCTGACGTCAAAGAAAACGACGTGCTGACCCTGATCTGGGGCGAGCCGGAAACCACCGGCAAAACCTCGACCGAGCCACATAAACAGGCCGAAATCCGGGTGCGAGTTGCCCCAACGCCTTACGCCTCTGAGGCGCGGGACAATTACGCCGATAGCTGGCGGACCAATTCCTGACCCCATTGGGTCAGTGAATACCTGTTCTGCGCAGGTGGGTTGCTTGCCTGCGCAGAACTGAAGAAAGACAGGGTCACCTGTCAAAATTTCCAAGGAGGAAATCATGAAACTTACCAACAAAATTATGACCGCTGCTGCCGTGGCGATCGGCCTTTCAGCCCCCGTTATGGCTGAGGAACTGAAATTCGCGTCTTTTGTGCCGCCGTTTCACACGGTAACCGCGTCGATGATAGACAAGCTGGGTGCGGATTTGTCGGCGGCCACAGGGGGCGAGCTGACCGTTCGCAATTATCCGGGCGGTGAACTTGGCAAAGGCCCGGTCGAACAATATGTGCGCGCCCTGCAGGGCGTGGCCGACATGAGCTGGGGCTTGCAAGGCTATACCTCGTCCCAGTTTATGAAATCCATGACCGTGGAATTGCCCGGTGCTATTCCGGCTGGGATGGCAGGCCATGACATGATCTGGAACGCGTTTGATGCCCATCTGGCATCGGAATTTCCGGGCACAAAGGCATTGGCGCTTTGGGTGTCAGAACCAAATGTCATGCTGATGAAAGAAAAGGTCATCCGCACGCCTGCTGACTTGATAGGTTTGAAAATCCGGGTTGCCGGTGCTGTGGCCGCCGATGTGGTCAGCGGCCTTGGGGCAACGCCGGTGCAGATGCCGATCACGCAGGTCTATAATGCATTGCAAACCGGCCTGATCGACGGTGTGTTCACGGGTGCCAGCACGTTGCTGGATTTCAAACTTGACGAGGTTGCCGACAGCATCACCATCGGCGCGCCGCTTGGTGTGATTTCTTTTTACGCGGTCATGAACAAGGCCAAGTATGATGGTTTGTCAGATGCGCAAAAAGCAGCGGTTGACGCGGCCAGTGGCCGTGGCCTTTCCAAAAACGCTGAAGACGCATGGCAGGCACGTGCAGACGACGCCATAGTCGCCGCGCGGGCGGACGCAAATAACACAATGGTTGATTTGAGCGATGATGAAATTGCCGCTTTTGCAGCCATTACACTTGCCGTCAGCGAAAAGGTTCTGGCCGCAACCGGTACAGACAATGTTCTTGCTGCGATGCGCAGCAAGTAACAGCGGATGTTGCGTATGCGAAAAACTGCGGACAGGCTGATTGGCCTGTTCGCGTCTATTGGCGCACTTGGCCTGTTTTTTGAGGTGGGGGTCATACTTGTTGACGTCATCGGGCGGTCGTTTGGGCGGCCTGTTTATGGCTCGCAGGATTTGATCGGCATGACCATGGTCATCGTTGTTTTTGGCGCTATGGCGCTTTGTGACAGGAATGGCGGCCACATATCGGTTGATTTGTTTGAACGCTATTTTCCAAGCCGACTGAACCGATGGATAGATGTGCTTGCTGCTGTAACCGGGGCCGTTATATTTGTCGGAATTGCATGGACGGTCTGGGAAAGCTCAAAAATTTCAACAATGCTGAACTTGTCAACCAATCTGCTAAACTTGCCCAAAGCCTGGTTTCAGTGGGTGTTATCAATATTTGCCATCGGCACGGCGCTGGGCATGGCATTACGGGCAATTGAGATGGCGTTCAGGCAAACTGACATTCGCAAACACACGGAACCTGATCTATGAGCGAAGCCGCCATTGGCACCTATGGAATTCTTGTCCTGTTTGTATTGCTGGCTTTGCGCATTCCGGTGGCTTTTGCGATGTTTCTGGTCGGGTTCGGTGGCATCACTATCCTGTCAGGCTCAAACGCGGCCCTTTCCCTGCTGGCGTCAGAAAGCTTTACGCTGGCCTCTAACACCGACCTGATCGTGATTCCGCTGTTTATCCTGATGGGAAATGTCGCCAACAAAACCGGGATGAGCCGACAATTATATGACGCGGCCTATGCCATCATCGGTTCGGTCCGGGGCGGTTTGGCCTCGGCCACGGTTCTGGGATGCGCCGGTTTCGCAGCACTTTCCGGGTCTTCGGTGGCTTCGGCCCTGACGATGGGCAAAGTGTCGCTCAAGGAAATGGATCGTTTCAATTATGACCCAAGATTATCGACAGGCGTCGTTGCCGCCGGGGGCACGCTTGGCATCCTGATCCCACCGTCCACCGGGTTTGTGATCTACGCCATCCTAACCGAGCAATCCATTGGACGGCTGTTTTTGGCGGGGGTCTTGCCGGGGTTGTTGTTGGCGGCCTTATTCATTCTGACAATAACCCTCTTGTGTTGGCTGCGCGAAGATTTTGGCCCGGCAGGACCGCGCACAAGTCTGATGCAAAAATTACGCGCGTTGGCAGGGGCCGCGCCCATAGTCTTTGTCATCGTGATTTCAATCGGTGGCATCTACGGGGGTTTCTTTTCCCCGGTCGAGGCCGCAGCCGTCGGCGCAGGTGCTGTCATCCTGATCGGTTTCGCTGAACGCCAGTTGCCAATCGCCGAATTGTGGTCCGCTGCGCGCGATTCCGTGGTGACCACGGCGACCGTCATGCTGATCCTGATTGCCGCGCATTTGCTGAACCCGTTTCTGGCTCTTAGTCACATACCCACGGCCGTTGGGGAATTCCTGACAATTATGGATCTTTCGGTGACGGGCACCCTTGCCGCTATCCTGCTGATCTATCTGGTTCTTGGGTGTTTTCTGGAAGGTTTCGCAATGCTCGTTCTGACATTGCCGATCTTTTTTCCAATCATAACATCGCTGGGGATTGATCCCATCTGGTTTGGCGTCCTTGTTGTTCTGACGCTTGAGATGGGTCTGATTTCGCCTCCCGTGGGCATAAACGTGTTCATCGTGAAATCGGTGGCGCCGGATGTGCCGCTGGGCACGATATTTCGCGGTGTATTGCCGTTCTGGTTGGTGATGATCGTGGCCTTGGGAATACTAATCGCCTTTCCGCAGATCACCCTGATCCTGCCCAATACGATGTTCAATTGATTGGTTTGAGCGATATTGCGACAAGCCTGTTAAACCCGAGGGTGGAGCCGCCTGACAATGCCCATTGATTTTGACAAAATATACGACGTGGTCATCATTGGCGGTGGGCCAATCGGCATGGGTTTGGCGATCGAGCTTGGTCAGCGCGGCAAATCCGTAGCGGTGGTTGAAAAACACACAAGCTTGCATAACGTTCCAAAGGGACAGAACCTGACCCAGCGCACCGTTGAACATTTCCATTTTTGGGGTTGCCGGGATGAATTGCATGCCGCGCGATCAGTGCCCAAGGACTACGCGATTGGCGGCATGACCTCTTACGCGAGTTTACTGTCAGGGTATCACTATGACTGGATGCAGCGTGGCCTTGTGCGGCCTTATTACTTTGCGGATAATGAACGCCTGCCGCAGTATAAAACCGAACAAGTGCTGCGCGACCGGGTGGCGCAGATTGACAGCGTTGATATTGAATACGGCTGGGCGGGCGCGGCTGTGTCGCAAGACTACAACAAAGCCACAGTTACCGTCAGAAACCGTGCCGGTGACGCCCGCACCCTGACCGGTCGCTATCTTGTGGGTGCTGACGGCAGCAATTCTGCCATTCGCCAAGCCGCCAGGATTACCCAAACGAAATCAGACCATGACAAGCTGATGGTGCTGCTGGTGTTCAAATCGACCGAACTGCATGAACATCTGAAACGCTATCCTGACAAGCAATTCTATTGCGTCTTAAACCCGGAGCTTGCGGGATACTGGATGTTTTTCGGGCGTGTCGATCTGGGCACCACATGGTTCTTTCACGCGCCTGTACCGCTTGGCACGACCAAGGATAATTTCGACTTCAAGGCCTATCTACATCAAGCCGTCGGTGCGGATTTTGAGATAGAGTTTGATCATATCGGGTTTTGGGAACTCCGCTTTGCGTTGGCTGACAGCTACCGTGCGGGCAGGGTCTTTGTGGCAGGCGATTCCGCCCATTCGCACCCGCCCTATGGTGGCTATGGCATCAATACCGGGTTTGAAGACGCGCGAAATCTGGGCTGGAAACTGGCGGCCAGGTTGGATGGATGGGGCAGTGAGGCGCTGCTTGACAGCTATCACGAGGAACGCCAGCGGGTCTTTGCCTCGACCGCAGATGATTTCATCGAGCGGTTCATAGTCGAGGATCGTGATTTCCTGAACACCTATAGCCCGGACAAGGATCTGGCCGAATTTAAACAGGTCTGGAACACCCGCAATCAGGGTTCGGTCGAAGTGATGGCGTTTGCCCCGAATTACGACGGCTCGTCCATCGTCTTTGGGCGCGCGGGCGCGAAACCCGGCGCGAACGCAAGTCACGAGTTTAAAGCCCGGGCGGGGCATCATCTGGCGCCGGCAGTTTTGTCGGATGGCAGCAATGTGTTTGACCACTTGGGCGATGGGTTCACGTTGCTGGCGCTGGGCGCTGTGGGCGACGCCGCGGACGAAACACTTGCGGATTTCAAGCGATCGGCGGCGGAATTGCAGATCCCGCTGACAATTGTTGCAGACCCCGAAAGCCCCGCAAATTCGGTTTATGCGGCAAATCTGGTTCTGGTACGCCCTGACCAATTTGTGGCATGGACCGGCGATGGTTTATCTGGCCAGGCTGTGGAAATCCTAAAACACATCGTCGCTGCCCCATGACAAAAAACGGCCTGCCCAGACGGCGCAAGAATGTGATGGGTATCTGATGGAAACCGTCCTGATAATCGCCGCCGCTTTTGCCTTTGGTGGCATCCTGAAAGGGGCCACCGGGTTTGGTGCGCCAATACTTGCAGTGCCCTTGCTGGCGTTGTTTTTCGATGTGCCTTTTGCTGTGACGGTTTTTGCGATCCCGAACTTGTTGCCAAATATCTGGCAAAGCTGGGCCTATCGAAAACATCGATTGCCGTTGAAATTCGTGGCAGGATTTACGATTGCAGGCGCGTTGGGCGCGGCAGTTGGTACCTATATGCTGGCCAATATCCCGTCTGACGCTTTGTCGCTTGCCCTTGCCGGGGTGATTACGGCCTATATTTTGCTGCGCCTTGTGCATCCATCCTGGACCTTGCGCTTTTCGGTCGCGACACGACTGGCCGCGCCACTGGGTTTTTGCGGTGGGATATTGCAGGCAAGTTCCGGCCTGTCAGCGCCGGTTTCCATCACGTTTTTAAACGCTATGAAACTTGATAGGGAACAATTCGTTTCAACCATTGCCATGTTTTTCGTGGCCCTTGGTGTGGTCCAAATTCCGCTGCTTGGGGGATATGGCTATCTGACTTGGGAAAATCTGGCGCTTAGCTGCGCGGCCCTTGTGCCGCTTGTCTTTTTCATGCCCGTTGGGGCGCGGTTGGCGCGACATGTCTCGCGACAGATGTTTGACCGGATAATTCTGGTTTTGCTGAGCGGGCTTTGCCTCAAACTCTACGCGACCAGTCTTTTTTAAGGCGAGGCACAGAACCTGCGCGAATGCGTGCGAGCGGGCAGGCCGGATAAAGCGCTTAACATTGTCGCCGCTTTGATATATTAGGAAACGGTAATATACGGGGCCGCGGTGACAACACCGCGCGCGGCACGTAATGCGGCGCGGGCATTTCCTGCACCTCATCGAAAGGAAGCTGTGATGTATAGGCGCGTAAATAGCGGGCGTTTCATCGGTGTCACAACCGGGTTGATTGTCATCGTCATGGCTGTCTTTACCTGGGTGATGTACGGCATGGCCCAGCAGGTTTTTACAATGACCGATGTCATGGTAGACCTGAACCGCAGCTTCAAAGCTATGGTTGTGACGCAGGAAAGCATGGCCCGCGATATGCATGAGATGAGCCTTAGCATGGTCGCGATGAACGAAAACATCGGCAACATGACCACCAGTGTTGACAAGATGACCGACTCGGTTTCCTCGATGAACAGCGACATCGGCCAGATTGCCGGGTCCATGGCCGTTATGACGGGTGCGATGCAAAGTTTGACGGTGAATATGAACCGGATGACGATGGATGTTGGCCGGGCGACCTATGCGTTTTCAAACCCGATGTCGTATATGTGGGGCAACCCGTTTCCGTTCTAAGGTGTAGGTGACGAATCCCTTACGGGCAATTTCGCGACCCATCGGGCCTGATTTGCGGCGTGTATCGCCCAGTGTGACGGTTTGGCGCAGTTGTAAATCACTGTCTGAAAACGCCGCCGGGCCGTTGGCATGAAAACCGTCACCCCTGCAATCGTTTTGAAATTACTGAATTTTTTCGCGTAATTCAGGCCGCGCGCAACAATCTGCTCTTTCAGTTGGCAGGATTGTACGAAGTGCAAACTCAACATTAGAATATGCTAATATTCCTATCTTATTAAGTATGGCTATGCTAATAGTTATGAAAATTAATATATATAAAAGTGACGCTTCTAAAGGCGACCAGGGGGAAATTAAATGCGATATTTGCAAGCTTCCAAAGGCCATGTCCGCAGCACGCTTCTTGCGATTGTCGCACTGATTTTATCACCGATTGAAGCATCAGCCGATCAACAGAACCACAATTTTCAGACTGCCGTGGTGTCCACAACCCAGACCGGCGGCAGCGCAACCATCGGCGGTACGGTCATCCCTTACAAAGAAGTCACGCTTATGGCGCAGATCCCGGGCAGGGTGACGTTCCTTGCCGGGGCAGAGGGCCACCGCGCCCAAAAAGACGACCTGCTGCTGCAAATTGATGACGATGACATTCAGGCCCAACGCCGTGCGGCGGCGGCGCAGATCTATCAGGCAGATTCAGCCCTCAGAAATTCCTACATGCAATATTCGCGTGAACTTTATTCGCCGCGCCAAAACTCCATTTCCGGTTTTCCGGGCATGGGGGTGCCAGCGACATTCGATCAATTCTTCACGCGCGGTTTTTCCAACATGATGGGCCAGTCCGATAGCGGGCTTGAACGTCAGGCAGACCTATATGCCCAAGGCACTGGCATCAATCGGGCGCAAAGTGCCGTTTTGCAGGCGCAGGCGAACCTTGAAACACTGGATGCAAAGGTCAGGGATTCCAAATCACTGGCGCCGTTTGCCGGTGTTGTGGTGCGCAAGCACGTTGAGGTTGGCGATACCGTTCAGCCCGGAATGCCGTTGGTATCTTACGCTTACATCGAGTTTTTGCGCATCGACGCCGATGTGCCTGTGCGACTGGCCGCTGGCCTTAGCGAAGGCATGATCGTGCCGGCCCGCCTTGATGCCGGTGGGGCCGTGGTTGAGGCGCGCGTGGCCCAGATTTTCCCGGTGGCCGATCCCGGTCGCCACACCGTCAAAGTAAAGTTCGATCTGCCCAAAGATACCCCCGGCGGCCCCGGTATGTATGTCGAGGTCACGATACCGGATCCGTCCGTTCCAACTCGCACGCAAAGCGCGCTGCCGTCCGAGGCATTGTTGTGGCGCGGAAGCTTGCCTTCGGTCTTTGTTCTGGAAGACGGGCGGCCCTCGCTCAGGTTGGTGCGGGTCGGTTATCCCTTGCCAGACGGGCGCATATCCGTGGTTTCAGGCCTTATCGGCAACGAAATCGTCATCCTTAACCCACCTGCCAATCTGGTTTCCGGCGACTAGGAAACCAAGTCAGGTTCAGGGAGGACCACATGACGGATCACATCAAAACCCCCGGCGAAAACCCAACTGACGACCCCGAAGCAGTGCGTCTGGGCCTTGCCGGTGGTCTGGCAAAGATGTTCATCAATTCACCGCTGTCGCCTTTGTTGCTGATGGCGTGTCTTGGGCTGGGCCTGATGGGGCTGGTTTTGACTCCGCGTCAGGAAGACCCGCAAATCTCGGTGCCGATGGTAGACATCTTTTTCTCGTATCATGGGGTTTCGGCGGGCCAGGTGGCCTCGTTGGCGACGGATCCGCTGGAACGTCTGATGTCGGAAATTCAGGGCGTCAAACATGTTTATTCAATCTCGCAGCGCGATGGTGCTATGGTCACGGTGCAGTTTGAGGTCGGCGAAGAAATGGGCCCGTCGCTGGTCAAACTGAACGACAAGATCCAATCCAATCTCGACAAAATACCACCCGGCGTGTCGCAACCACTGATCAAGCCCAAAGGCGTTGATGATGTGCCGATTGTCACGCTGACCCTGTGGTCGCATCTGGTAGACGAGGCCGCACTTCGCTCGCTTGGTCTGGATGTAATGCAGCGGCTGAAAGAGGTGCCAAACACCTCGCAAAGCTTCATCGTTGGAGGCCGGTCTGACGCTATCCGGGTTGAGGTCTTCCCCGAGCGTCTGGCAGGATTTGGCATTGGTCTTGATCAATTGGCCCAAACCATTCGCACAGCAAACGCCGAGCGTGGTGTTGGGCAGGTGGAATTCGGTCAGACCACATTTACCCTTTATACCGGGTCTTTCCTGCGGACGGCACGCGACATTGAAAACCTGATGGTAGGCGTGCATGAAGGTCAACCGACCTATGTTCGCGATGTGGCTCTGGTCACCGAAAGCACCGATGACGCCACCGATATGGTGACCTATTACACCGGCCCCGCCTATGACGCCCATGAAAATGCACAAGGCGGCGCGTATGGCAACACAGAGCACGCACCGGTCGGCGCCCCGGCTGTCACTGTGGCGGTTGCCAAGAAAAGTGGCTCAAACGGTGTGACTGTCGCCAACGAGGTGCTGGCCTATGTTGACCGACTGGAAGGTAGCCTGATCCCGGATAATGTCCATGTCGAAATCACCCGGAACTACGGCGAAACCGCGAATGAAAAGGTCAACGAACTGATTTTCAAACTGTTCGTGGTGACCGGCGCTGTGACATTGCTGATCTGGCTGGCGCTTGGCTTGCGCGCCGCTGTTGTTGTTCTGATCGTCATTCCGATTGTCATTCTGATCACCGTGTTTTCCGCTTGGCTGCTGGGCTATACCATTGACCGGGTCAGTTTGTTTGCGTTGATCTTTTCCATCGGCATTCTTGTCGATGACGCCATTGTCGTCGTCGAAAACATCTACCGGCGCTGGCTGCAAAAAGGCGAATGCGAGGCTGGGTGCAATGTAGACGCGGTTCGCGAAGTCGGCAATCCGACGATCCTTGCGACCTTTACGGTGATCGCCGCCCTTTTACCGATGGGGTTCGTGTCCGGCATGATGGGCCCCTATATGGAGCCGATCCCGGCCCTTGGTTCGGTCGCTATGCTGTTTTCCCTATTTGCCGCCTTTATTTTCACACCATGGCTGGCGCAGCGTATCCATCCGTCGATGAAACAACTTGCTAAGGCGCAGGCAAAAGAACACCGCCAGGCGGAATCGCTGAACGCGTTTTATGTGAAGCTTCTGGTGCCGCTGCTCGACAGCCGGATCAAAGGCTGGGCCTTTGGGCTGGGTCTGCTGGTGGTGTTTTTCCTAAGCCTGACGATGTTCGCCACAAAAGACGTCACCGTCAAAATGCTGCCCAAGGACAACAAATCAGAGTTCAACATCGTTGTGAATATGCCCGAAGGCACATCGCTGACCGGCACGGCCAATGTGATCTCAAAATTGTCCCAAGAGGTGATGAAGTTCCCCGAAGTCGTCGCTGTCCAGTCTTATACCGGAACCGCGTCGCCGTTCAATTTCAACGGCTTGGTGCGGCATACCTATCTGCGTGACCGCAGTTGGCAGGGCGACATTCAGGTTCAGTTGACAGCCAAGCATGACCGCGAACGCTCGTCTGAGGTGCTGGCCGTGCTGGCACGCGAGGCCCTGACGCCGATCGCGATGGAAATGGGTGCGCGCATTGAAGTGGTCGAAATGCCGCCAGGGCCGCCCGTTCTGCAAACCATGGTGGCCGAGATTTACGGCCCGGATGACCAGACCCGGCGTCAGGTTGCCGCCGATGTCGAAGGCCTGTTTCAACAAGCTGAAACCGTGGTCGATGTTGACAGCTATTTGCAGGTTCCGTTTGAAAGCTGGCGCTTTGTTGTGAACCGCGAAAAAGCCTCGCGGCGTGGGGTGTCGGTTGAAGACATCAACCGTCAGCTGGAAATGGCGATGGGCGGCTTCCGTCTGGGCGATGTTAAAAATGAACGCGCGCTTGAACCTCGGTTCATCTATCTGCAAATGCCGCTTGCCCTGCGTGGCCAGTTTGGCCGCCTTGGTCAGTTGCCGATACCATCTGCCAATGGCTCGATGGTTCCGCTGACCGAACTTGGCCGGTTTGAGCCGTTCACAGTGGATCCGCCAGTTTATCACAAAGACCTCAGAGCGGTCGAATATGTCACCGGCGAAGTCGCAGGCCGTCTGGGCGCGCCGATCTATGGCATTTTGGAAATCGAAAACCTGTTGGACGATTATGTTTCACCCGATGGTGTGCGGGTCGACACCAACTATATCGGCCCACCCGAGGACAGCCTGCAATCGTCGCTGGAATGGACCGGCGAATGGACCGTCACCTACGAGACATTTCGCGACATGGGCATCGCGTTCGGTGTGGCGCTGGTGCTGATCTATATCCTGGTGGTTTGGGAGTTCGGCAATTTCGTGATGCCCGCCATCGTTATGGCACCGATCCCGCTGACGTTGATCGGGATTATTCCGGGGCATTGGTTGTTTGGCGCATCCTTTACCGCAACTTCGATGATTGGGTTTATCGCGCTTGCCGGGATTATTGTGCGCAACTCGATCCTGCTGGTCGACTTTTCGCGCCACGCTGTTGAACAAGGCATGCCGGTGCGCGAGGCGGTGATCAATTCCTGTCAGACGCGGACCCGCCCAATCATCATAACCGCATTGGCGCTGGTCATCGGATCGTCGGTCATTCTGTCTGATCCGATTTTTCAGGGCATGGCCATTTCGCTGATGATGGGCGGATTGGTGTCAACGATATTGACCCTCGTTGTCATTCCGCTGGGCTGCGTCAGCTTTCAAAAGGCGCTGGTGAATGACGGTCAAGGCTCTGATTTGTCTGTCGCGCAGCAAGTGCGGGCCGAAACAATCGAAACCACGGCGCGTGCAGATGTCGCTTTGAGTAAAGCCCGCTCTGAACGCGGTGCGCGTCGCTTGTCCTTTGCTGGGTTGCGCGCGGTTCTTTCGGGGCTGTTTGATCTGCTGATGCTGTTGGTTGACGCCGCACTTTATGCATTGCGCGGCCTGTTCGTGTTGCTGGTTGCACAGATTGGCCGTCTTGTCGCGTGGTTTAAGGCCCGTCGAGCGGTCCCGCCAGTGACGCCGCTCGCAGGCCCCCCGTCATCGCCGTCACCAACTCCAACGCCCAGACCGGTGACACCTGAGGCTTCCGCACCAGTTGCCGCTGCAAAGCCAAAGGCTTCGGCGAAACCGGCGGTCAAACCGGTGGCTGCCAAAAAAGTGGCAAAGCCAAAGCCAGCCAAGGCCAAGGCCCCGGCCACCAAAAAGGCCCCGCCCAAAGCGCCACCTGCCAAATCGGTCAAGAAACCGGCGGCAAAAGCCGCGACTGAAACCAAAGCCAAAGGATCAGCGCGGCGCGGTATTCGCCTCAAGCCATCCGGCGGCTCCGGAACGGACCAAAAGGGAAGCTGATTATGCGCAAAATATTTGTAAAACCTCCGGTTCTTGCCATGACTTTGCTGGTCTTTGGCACGGGTCTTGCTGAGGCGCAAACCACGATCAATCCGCCGCCAATTCCCGGCCCGTTTCAGGTCGCTATGACGCCAGCAAGGCCGCAACCAAGTGCCCCGATCCGGGTCGGTCAACAGGTTCCCTATTGGATGCAATCTGCAACGCCGCCAGCCATCGGCCAGTTGCTGGGCGCGACCCGGCAACCGGGCCAGCTGGTCTATGCCGGGCAGGCAACCGGGCAGTCGCAACCGCCGGTTTATCAATTCTTTCCCGGGCGGGGCTGGATGCTTGTCGAGCAAAACCCGCAGGGTCAAGCGCGCGCAAATACCAACCCAGCATTCGGTCAGATGACTGCGCCGGGCTATTTTCCCGGATACCGACCATTTGCCGGGCAGCAGGGCACGGCCACCGCGCCTCAGACCACAGCACCGCAAGCCTATGGGCAGCAGGGCTATCCGCCGGCTGGCTGGAACCAAGGCTATGCGCCTGGTTACGGGCAGGGCTATGGCCAAAATTATGGCCAAAATTACGGCCAATGGCAGGGATATGTGCCGTTCAACAACATGGGGTTTTGGCCGGGGAATCAGCCGGGTTTCCAGCCCGGCTATCAACCGAATTACCAACAAGGCTATCGGGCACAAGCCCGCCCGCAAAACTGAACTGAAAACCAAGGATCCGGAAATGTCTGGGACGAAATTTAAAACAGCGAATTGGCGATCTGCCGCGGCACTGACCGGGGTAGCGGCCGTTGTTGCCTTTTCGGCAACGGCGCAATCGGTCAATCCTTGGTCCAGACAGGCCCCGGCTGTGGTGCAGACCTCGGCACCAACCGCGGCACAAACCCAGCCGCGCTATGTTACGGATACGGCGGCAGTGCTGCCCGCAGCCCCGATACCGCAGGTTAAGCCAGACCCATACGCGCCAGCGAACCTTGACCAAATGCTGTCCGCCGCAACACCGGTTGCACCCGTGCAGATGAGGGCATCGCAACAGTTTGGTACCCAACAAGGGCAGGGATCGTATCCTTACGGCGCCGCACTTGTCCAAGGCTACGGTGTCGCCACCTCCGCGCCCGGTTACGGCGCGGGACCACTTGCGCCGGGATTTGGTGCCCCGTCGGGGTATCCGCCAGTCAACGGATTTGGCGGCTTTCCCGGATATGGATCCGGCAATTTTCCGGGCTACGGCGCAGGGGCCGGGATGCCCTATGCACCGTCCGGCTACGGCTATCCCAACACCGGATATCCCAACACATATGGCGGCAATGCCCCTTGGGGTAATTTCCCCGGCTTTGGCTTGCCAAACACAGGATTTTCACCTTTCGGATTTTGGTGATCGCGAAAGGAACAAGGTGCGCATCGCTCGCGGTGCAAACAAATTGGACGACGGCAAAGGTCCCGATGCCCTAGTCCAAAATCAACACGGGACACAACTTAGGAGACTAACAATGCGTAAATCAATCATTGCCGTCGCAGTTGCTGCCGGACTTACAAGCATCGCTGCAGTACCAGCATCAGCCCAAAACTGGGGTGGCCCGGTGAATGGCCCGGCTTACAATCCGGCTTATGGCTATAATCAGGCATACCCGAACTACAATAACGGTTGGGGCAACAACAACGGTTGGGGCAATAACGGCTGGGCACCTTGGGGTGGCAACAACAACTTTGGTAACAACGGTTGGGCACCATGGGGTGGCAATAACGGCTGGGGCAACAACAACAACGGTTGGGGCAATAACGGCTGGGCACCTTGGGGTGGCAATAACGGCTTTGGCAATAACTGGGGTCCGTTTAACAGCAATTCCAACGGCACCGGCAACGGCTCGTTCAACTTTGGCTTCAACGGCAATGCCGAAGGCGCTGGTCAGGGTCAGGGCCAAGGCAATGGTTATGGCTATAACAACGGTTATGGCGGCAATGGCCCTTACTATCCGCAGCAAGGCTACCAGCAGCAGCCTTTCCCGCAGCAGGGCTATCCACAGCAGCCTTACCCTGTTCAGCCGGGCGCTCAGCAGCCAGCGGCACCGGGTGCGCCAAGTGCCGAGCTTCAGACACCGACAGCCCCTGTTGAAGGCGCGACCAACTGATCGGCAACCTGCCAATACGAAACCTTCCATCTCTGACACGTTCAGGGGTGGGAGGCCTCTGACAACCAGAAGATTATGGGAGGGACATAATGCCCCAAAAGATAAAAGCGGCACTATGCGTTGCGGCGACAATTCTTGGCTTTGCATCCGCAGCGACCGCGCAATCAGCGACATCAACTGCCTATTCAGCCCGCGCAGTTCACGAAGTCCCCGGTCAGCCTGAAACTTTTGGGCTGGTCTATAAATCTGGTCAGAACATGCGCCTTGAATTTGACCAGAACGGCAAAAGCGTGGTGCAAATCCTGCTGCCTGCCGCTGGCGCGATGTATATTCTTGACCCCGAAACCAAATCCTATTTCGAAGTGCTTGGCCCAGCCGTAACAGACGAGGCCGCCGAAGGGTATGTTTCGCCCTGCCAGACCCCACGCCCCGGCGTGCAGTGCCAACGTGTTGGCACGGATAAAATCAGCGGCATCACGGTTGAACATTGGGTTATCGCAACTTCGCAGCAATCCCGCCCCACCTACATTTGGTGGGATTCCGCCCGTCGCCGCGCCTTACGTCAGGACCATCCGGACGGCAGCAGTTCCGTCATGGCCTTTAAGGCGATGGAAGACGTGAATGGCCGGCAGGCTGAACATTGGACGATCACCGTGACGGCCCCGGGTCAACAGGCGCTTACAGGCGGCTGGTGGTTTGATCCCGAACTTCGTGTCGCGGTTCGTGAACAATTGCCAAATGGTGAAACGCGCAACCTGCAGGACGTCCGGGTTGGCGCCATTGACCCGGCGCTGTTCGCTGTGCCCGAAGGCTGGACAAAACAGACCCAGCAACCCCAGCAACCGGCACCAGCTGCCAGTCAGTAACTTAACAAAGGCTTGTACAGTGTTGACTTTGTACGCAAATTTCAAAGGTGGCACCGGCAAAAGCACCCTCGTTTTCAATATGGCGATGTGGTGTCTGGCGCAGGGAAAAAAAGTCACGGTTTGTGATCTTGATCCCCAGAGAACCGTAAGCGATGTGGCAATGATCAGGGCCGAGGACGGCATCAAGCCTGCCCTGAACGTCGTGCATGCGCTGCCGGAAAAAGGCAAAGCGCGCGGTGAATGGCTGATTGATGTCGGTACGTCCGACATGGCCTCACTGCGCGGTGCGATCCGCATTGCTGACCGGATTGTCATTCCTGTGACCCCCTCACAGGCTGATATCTGGGCGACGCAGCAGTTTCTGGACATCATCGCGACCGAGCGTGGCAAGGCCAAATCGCCCAAGATACTGGCCTTTGTTAACCGGGCAGACCCGCATCCACGTTCACGCGAAAACGCCGAAACGCTTGAAGCCTTGGGCATGCTCGACCCCATCAGGCCGCTGCCTCAGAAACTGGTGCAACGTCTGGCATTTCGCCGCTCGTTTTCCGAAGGGCTGGCGGTGTTTGAACTTGAACCCAATGGCAAGGCCGCGCTGGAATTGGATGCGCTGGCCGTGACCATTCAGGCATAAATTGATTGTGGCGGCGCTGCCCCTGCAATCCCAATGAAAAGGAACAGTTTTATGGTAATGCCGTTTATTCGACTTTTGACCATCTACGCCGTCGTGTTTTTGGTAATATTCATCGTCTTTAATCGTGAAAAAGCAGCACTTTTGGTCTTTGGCCCGCAGCAAGAGGTGGTCCTGCCGCCAATCCCCACATCCGCCAAAGCCACGCCCGTCGCTGTGGCTGCCTCACCGACCGAACCTAAGACCGAACCGGTTTACGCCCCGCTGGAAACTGAAACACAAACCCCGGCGCCGTCACAAACGGCCGAGGTGAAGCAACCGCTTGAAACGCCGACGCCTTCTGGCGCCATTGAGCCGAACGCACCGGCTGGCGACCTGCACAGCCGTTGGAACGACGCGCGCAATCTTTATTGGCAGGGCGACGCCGCCGGGGCCGAGGCGCAGTTCAAAACCTTGGTTACCGATTTCCCGCAAGAGCCTGATATCATGGGCGAACTTGGCAACATCTATTTTTCCCAAACCCGCTACGCTGAGGCCGCCACCTATTACCACATGGCTGGTGTGCTGTTGGTCAAAGCTGGCAACGTGCCCAAAACCATGGCTGTGATCGGCGTTCTGCAAAGCATTGCGCCCGACAAAGCGACGGACCTGCGCAGCCAGATCGCCGCGCAGTAAACACTCAGGAACCCAAACTGGAGCCGCATCACCATGAGCCATTTTCTCAGCAATCGCCTCGCTCGTCTGGAAGAACACCTCAAGGCGGAAAACCCCGCTCTGCTTGAGGTTCTTCCGACCTATTACAAGTTCGACAAGCTGCTGTATCGCACCGGGCTGCTGGACAGGGAAACCTCGCTGGCGTCGCGGATATCATGGTGGCCGCTGATTTCGATTTTGGGGACGTTTTCGTCGGGCAAATCGACGTTTATCAACAGCTATGTCGGTGAAGGTATTCAAAGTACCGGCAATCAGGCGGTGGATGACAAGTTCACCGTCATCTGCCACCGCAAATCCGACATTGCAGGCAGTCAGACATTGCCCGGCACTGCGCTCGACGCCGACCCGCGGTTTCCGTTTTTCCGCATTTCGCACGAGATCGAAAAGGTCGCGCAGGGCGAGGGCAAACATGTCGAAAGCTATCTGCAATTGCGCACCACCAAAAACGACCGGATCAGGAACAAGATCATCATCGATTCACCGGGTTTTGATGCCGATGACCAGCGTCGCTCGACCCTTAGGATCACCGATCACATCATTGATTTGTCTGACCTTGTGCTGGTGTTTTTTGATGCGCGTCACCCGGAACCTGGCGCGATGCAGGACACACTGGAACATCTGGTGGCGCGCACTGTCGATCGCACGGATGCGTCAAAATTCCTTTATGTTCTCAATCAGATCGACACCGCCGCGAAAGAAGACAACCCCGAGGCAATCGTCGGCGCCTGGCAGCGATCTGTTGCGCAGGCTGGTCTGGCCGCTGGTCAGTTTTACACGATCTATAACGAGGCCGCAGCGGTCGACATTGACGATCCGGCGCTGCGTCTGCGGTTTCAGGAAAAGCGCGATCAGGATCTGAAAAAAATTCTGGCGCGGATGGACGAGGTCGAGTTGCAGCGAAACTATCGCATCGTCAGCGTGCTGGAAACGGTTGCCAACGAGCTTGATAACGACATCCTGCCGCAACTTCGCCAGGTCAAAGCCCGCTGGCGGCGGGACGTATTGTTGATTGATGGCGTCGCAGCGGGTCTTGCCGTTGCCGCCATTGCCGCCCTGATGTTCTATTTCAAATGGGTGCCATCGGGCGATGTGTTTAGCTTTGAATGGTTGCAAAACCACCGGTTTGACACGATTGCCGGCATCATCGTGTTTCTGATCCTGACCGGCAGCTTTCATTTCTGGGCGCGGGGATTTGCGGCCGCCCGCATCGCGCGTGGCCTTGCCGAAACCTACGGGCAAATGGAGCTGAACCTCAAAAAAGCGTTTTTGAAAAGCACGGGTCTGTTTCAGTCGATCTTTCGGATTGAGCCGTCTGGTTGGAGCAAGCGTGCCGCCAATCAACTGCGTCTGGTACGCGAAACCGTGGCCACACATATTCAGGACCTGAACGACCGCTATGCGGACCCATCAGGCAGGCCTAATGTTGTGGTCGAAGCGATTGCCGCCCCTGTGCCGCCTGTGGTCCCGCCAGCAACCCCGCCTGTGGTCGACCCGGCAGCCAAAGCGGAAACACCCGCAACATCGGCGCCAGTGGCCGGGTAATGTATTCCGATCCCACTTGCCCGCTGCCGACAGGCGCCTGCGCCGATCAATCCTATCGGTTGGCGGTCTATGAGGCCGGGCACGCGTTGACCGCGCGCGCGCTCGGCCTTCGGGTTCTGTCGGTGCGCATGTTGCCGCGTCCGCCGGTGCTTGTCAGCGATAAGACGTTCGTTGGCAACAATTGGGCATCCCTAAGCGACACATTGGAAAACCGCATTATCGAACTTTTTGGCGGGCAAATCGCTGAAGAACATGCTTGCGCGACAAACACTTGTTGCAGCGGCGACGTGGCGCGGATTGACGAACTGGCGCGTCTGGTGGCTGGTCTGGATGGCGAACGGGATTCCGACACGATCTATTTTGATCTGGAGGACGTGGCGCTGGAAATATTTGCGGAAAAGGATTTTCGCGCCGCAATCGTGCCGATAGCCGAGTTTTTATATGCGCATGTGCAAAATGATCAGGTCGTGATCGACGGCAAAGATGTCGAGGCTGAACTTGATAAACACGTGCCACCCTTGCCGGAAAAGGACTGGAAAAAGCGGTTGTTTTCATTTGGTCGGAACAAGTAAAGCCGGGCTATCTTCGCTTGATGAACCGACGCCAGAACCAGTGACCGAATTCTGGATGGTAAATCGACAGGTAGTAAAACACCCGCATTTTCAGACGCCATTCCGGCAGCGGGTAGCGTTGATATATCATAATCTCGTCTGCCTCAATCCGGTAGCGGCGGGTTAGATACATGGCCAGAAAGGCGTTTTGTGCCAATGCTTTGCGATAGGTTGCAGCGTGGTGCGGATGGCAGAGATAGGTTTTGTTGTAGCCACAGGCGAACGCCACCAGATCAGAATCGCCACTGTGGATATGTTGGAAAATGCCAATCGACACTTCCGGCCATTCCGGGCGGAAAACATCATCAACCGCGATGATGCCGCCCTCGCAAATTGACCGCTCAGCCAGATCAATATCATTTAAGATTGCACCAAGGTGATGGCCGCCGTCGACATGGAACATCCGAACGGGACCGACGGAATTAAGGATGTCGTCAGGGCGCACTTCGCTCGATGATCGCGCGTCAATCACGACGTTTTCGTGGTCAATTCCAAAGTCCGCAAGATTTTCCAGAAAAATGCTTTTGTCACCCTTGCCCGAGTGGTCAATATTGAGGTCCTGCTGGCCAAAAACATCAATCGCGTAGGATTTGTTGCCCGAATTGCATAGCGCCAGCAGAATGAATGACTTGCCGTGATGCACGCCAATTTCCGCTACCGCGCCTGCCAGACCGCTTTTTGTTTGCGCCACCATCAGGGTTCTGATGATTTCACTGTCCGCGCGCCCCAACCAACCGTCGACACGTTTATTGCCTTTGCGGATGTATTGGCGAACCGGATCAATGGTCATATTCTGTGGTTCCGTTCATTGTTCCAGCCGCGATTGCCGCCCATTTTGATCTGTCCCGACGCAATGTGCTGAGGGTTTTAACGTAGTTCGCACCACCCAGATCACGCGTGCCTGACAGACCCGCTGCGTGGTTTTGCAACTGCCTCACCGCGGAACCCATCCTCGGTCGTTAATGCAGCGATTGCGGGGTGTTGGGGCATCATCCTACATAAAACAGGGCGTTCGCGGTGATCATGCCCGATGGCCAAAGGCTTGTCAGCCGATTCGCGTATGTCCAGAGGGACGAGTTTACAAATCCCCGCCTCAGCCGCCGGAATTCACCAGAAAAGCCCTTGGAATGGCGGGCGAGATACCTCACAATCGCGGTAACTCAAAAACCAACTTTGCGCGGCATCACCCGGATGATCCGCCAGTGAACGTTATTTTACCGGTATAGGAGACGTGATGGGGTTTCGCTGGCAACGCTTTGCGCTCAAACGCGGTCCAAAGCTAAAGGAAAAGCGACTTGGGTTGGTGTGTCATGTCGGGCTGCCAAAAACCGGGTCGACATTTC
>JAJFIC010000003.1 GCA_021775315.1 Paracoccaceae bacterium | reverse complement strand
AGCGGATGAGGTGGGTGGCTCCTGCTCCACCGGCATCGAATGTGCCAAAGTGCAGTTGTCATCAACTGCTAGGAAAGGAGCCACCCAATGACAGTAGAGACCGTAGGCCTGGATTTGGCCAAGGATGTATTTCAAGTGCACGGCATTTCGAAGAATGGCCGCGTTATTTTCAACAAGGCGATCAAGCGCGCGAAGTTGCTCAACTTTTTTGAGACACTTCCGCCGTGTGTCGTCGGCATGGAAGCGTGCGGGTCATCCCATCATTGGGGCCGCCAGCTGCGCAAGCTCGGCCATGATGTGAAGCTCATGCCTGCCGGATATGTCAAACCCTATGTGAAGCGCGGGAAGACAGATGCGGTGGATGCAGAGGCGATCTGTGAAGCCGTTCGGCGGCCAACCATGCGTTTTGTTGAGATCAAGACTGAAGATCAGCAGGCTATTCTATCGATCCACCGCACGCGGGATCTGGCAGTCCGGCAACGCACCCAGTTGGCCAACATGATCCGTAGCCTGTTGCGCGAGTTTGGGCATATTTTGCCGATTGGGATCGAAGCAGTTACGGCTTTTGCAAAGCGTCACCATGACGGGGATCACCCGGACATGCCCGACATCGCGAACGGCATGCTTGGCATCCAGTGCTACCAATTCATCGGCCTGAACGAACGCGTCTCTGGCTATTCCAAGATGATCGAGCAACACGCAATGCTCAACGCAGATGCGCGTCGATTAATGCGCATGCCTGGAATTGGGCCGGTCACGGCATCGGCGATTGTCGCCACAATCGGTGACGCGCATCAGTTTCGGACAGGGCGCGATCTAGCGGCATGGCTCGGACTGACCCCTCTCAACAAGTCCAGCGGCGGCAAGGAACGTCTGGGCAAAATCACGAAGCAGGGTGATCGCTACATTCGCAAGTTGCTGGTCGTGGGCATGACGTCTCGCGCGGTCATGGCGAAACGTTCGCCAGAGAAGGTCGATCTATGGACAGCCAAGATCATCGCCGACAAACCGTTCCGACTGGCAACAGTCGCCATGGCTAACAAGGCAGCCCGGGCCGTCTGGGCGATGCTCACCAAGAAACAGGAATACCGGCAGCCAGCGTTCTAACCGCGCTGACTGCATCCGAGATGCAAGACGTTGAAGTGATGATGCGGAATTAAGTCAACCAAGAGCAAGGACACTCCGGGAATGGCAGCGGCCCTTTGAGGTCGATAAGCCGATTGGAACCTCGCTCGCGGAATTCATCAGGGCCAGTGGAGGCAATGCCAAAACATAAACAGGCCGGACAGACGAAGGTACTGACGAAAATGACCGCTGAAATCACCAGAAAACACTTGCAATGCAGGAGCCACCCACAGACGCACAGGCGGGCATGATCCTGGCGATTGATGTTGACGGGCGCAACATTGATGATGTGGTCAAATTATGGATGGCCGCGAACGAAGCTACTTGGCGCGCATGGATGCCTTGAGTCTTTAAGAGCAAATATCTGAAACGAAAACAGGCCCACGGTTGCGGCGCGGGTTGCTTAACGATCCGTCAACACGCCTACGCCATTCAAAATTATTGATGACCAAAATCTTGGGTGTGAAAACTCACGAGCTGACTCAGCAATAAATGAGCGTTTTGCAGTTGCCAATGCTTCCGATGCTGTCAGCTGGGCTTCACCAGAAAATCCTCTGAAAAACCGTGTCGACAATTCCTGCGCAGAATTTGTTTCAACTGACCAAAGCGAAGCTAAAATAGTCGGGACACCAGCATACATAAACGATGCGGCTAGGTCACGAAATCCGCTATAAAAAGTGGTTAAATCGCTTCGCGCAGTATTACAGGCAGACAGAAATACCAGTCTTGCATTTAAGTCCAACTCCGCAACTTCCGAAGAAGAAAGCATAACATTCTCCAAACTCTCGTTTAGATTGGAGGGCGAAAACAAGAGAGATATGGAGCTAGATATGGTGTCCGTCGTCAGGGTTTTTGGAACCAATGTCAGCTTAAAGTATGAGAGAATTCGGCTCATCTGGTAGGTTTCATTATGCGGCGAGTTTGCGATGTTGCAAGCGCCGGTTTTCGAGTGTTTTACGTTTGATCCTTTCCCTTTTGTTTAGAATGGCTTGAGCCCGCCCGAAGTAAACATCAGACGGCGTGACGTTGTTCAGGCTCTCGTGATATCGCTGGTGATTGTAGTGATCGACGAAGGCTTCGATCTTCGCTTCAAGATCCCCGGGCAAGAAGTAATTTTCCAACAGAATGCGGTTTTTCAGAGTCTGATGCCAACGTTCAATCTTTCCCTGAGTTTGGGGATGATAAATACCACGGCCGCTCGCGCGTTTATCTCCCGTAACGAATTCGAAGTTACGAAAAGGATGGGCGAACGATGGAAACTGATCCAGGTAGCAGACATCGGTGCCTGCTGCAGCGAAGGTCTCCTTTCCGCCAATTGTGTTGAAAAACTCCCAAATTGAGATTACGAAGATTTCCGCCAAAAGCATATCTTTGCTGAAACTTCGAGAGGATTGCCGCGAAAGGTTCCGCGACACCGCCCTGGGTCCGGAAGCCCATTCTGGCCGGACCCCTCGCCAAAATTCTTCAGTTGCGCTGTGTGGGCAAATATTTTCAGATTTCGTTGGAAATCGGAGTTTTTCAACAGAATACGCCATTCCTGCAACATATCGCGCCGCAGTATCCGTTTTTTTCAGGGTGTCTGAATCAACAGCTCAGCCCTAGCGCCACGCGCATCATTCGCTTTCCCGATCGTATAGGTCGTTGCCACCTCCTCAATCGCAAACCCAGCAAACACTTCCCGGATCTCCGGCACGTCATTAATCGACATTAGAAACCGGCCTTTGATCCCCGACATCAAATCCGCGATCCGCTGGAAGTCAGCCCGCTCAAATACTGATTTCCCATAGTCATTCTCACAGCCCCAATAGGGCGGATCGAGATAAAAGAACGTCTTCGGGCTGTCATAGCGTCGGATGAAATCACCAAAATCCAGACACTCGATTACCACGCCGGAAAGCCGGGAATGCAGATCCTCGAGCATAGGCTCCAGCGTGGTCAGGTTAAACCGGCCCGGCCGGTCCTTGGCCACACCGAAATTCCGACCAGAAACCTTGCCGCCAAATGACGTGCGCTGCAGGTAGAGGAACCGCGCTGCGCGCTCCAAGTCCGTCAAGGTGTCGGGATTGGTTTCGACCAGGCGAATGAACTCACCCGACGCGCACCGGCCAGCGTATGGGCCCCACGCGCCTTGCAGCCACATCCCCAACCATTTGGCGGATAGTGGGTTTTCCAAAAGGGGTGGTCGAATTTCAGCACAACTCCATTCCAGGACAAATGATCCAGACGCGGATGCATGGCCCCGGAATGCTGATAGATCAGATAGTTGAATTTGCCGTCGACCAGCTGGGCCCAGCGACCGGCTGCCATCGATGTCGCAATATTGGTGCGATAAATGACCTTTGTGCGCCAAGCCTCGCCTTTAGCCGATCCTTCGCCTGTCCAGCCATGCCAGCCGTGCTTTTGCACAATGGAGCGAAAATCACGCCGGAACTCTTCCAGTGTCGTACCCTCAGAGATGGCTCGATCGACAGCCGCGCCGAGATCCGCCAACAGATCGGCCTTCATGGCACCGGCGACCATAAAACCACGATCATGTGCGCTATGCCTCAGGTCATCCCAGAATTGAGTGGGAACCAGATCCCCGAGACACAGACGAAACGCTGCCACTTGTTCGGCAAAAGGTTTGCGCAAAACGCCGCGAATAGGATCAGACATTCTCGTCAATCACCTCAACCCGCCCGAACAATTCCGCCGCAGTCAGAGCCTCGACCAGCGGTTTCGCCAAATCTGAAGCGTCGACCTGGTCAAAGCCGGAGTTCAGCATTTCCCGAAACTCTTCCATTGATCCTGCAGCTGCCATCATGGCCTCAATCTGGCCCAAAATCCCGGCGACACCAGGCAAGGCTATTTTCTCCAACTGCGCAGTGATGATTTCCGCTGGATCGGGGGGCGTTTTAAGGGCCGTGTGGCCAATTTCCTCGGCTTGGCGCGCAATCACCCCCGGCAACTCAGCAACCCGTTTAAATTTCGCGCTATCGCGTTCAATGGGCGCTGATCGTCCCTCACCCGGAGACGATCCATCCGGTTGAGGGGGGATTGTCGCGATTTGGCCCAAAATCTCGTCACCTTCAGCTGGTTCTGCCAGACCGAACTTGTCCCGAACCTCGCTCATTTTGACCTTTAAACCGATTGGCACCAATGAGCCGAGTGAACTGGCGAGCAGTTGCAAATCTTCAGGCTCCGGTCGGGCAATTTTTAGGCGGGGATATCTTTTTTGCGGGCCGTATTCCAGATCGACCCACGGCCGGATTAAATCACGGTTCAGAATTGCGGACAGGGCCTTCGCGTCAGCGCGCTCAATGACTTCCTGAAATTCCCGGTGTTCTTTACCGGAGCCCAGCCCGCCGGTCTCTGCGTCTGTCGTAGCGGTCTGGCCCAGAACCGCCTTTGAAATCTGCTTGTCCAAGTGATCGATCCGGTTTTCATAAAGATCACTGGACGCCCCGACCGATTTGGTTTCCACAAAATCAATCGTCATGCTTTCGGGAATGATGGCCGCGCAATCGCCTGCGATATTCGCCACAGCATTAAACAAAGTGTTGCGGTCATCTTTTGACGCCCCACCACCATATTTACCCACACGAAGCGGCTGGCCATAGGTTTGGGTGAAAATCGCCCAGTCACGTTGTGCAAAGGCTTTGAACGTCCAGCCCCAAGCGGCAACGCGGGCAAGCCCGGATCTGAGAGGCAGCCCGGATTTGGCTTTGACGTTTGCATAAATGAATTTGAAGGCCTTAAGCGGCTCCTCCTGACCGTTGTCGCCAATCATAACCGGCGTGGTCAGATCAATCCGGTCAAACCGGAAATGTCGCGGGTCGCGTCGTTCCAGGGCTTTCACGCTCCATTGACCTTCTGACGTGTCCCAGTCGATCTCTGTGACGGAGAACCCTTTGCCAATGCAGTCGAGAATATGAAAAATCTCGTCGCCAAGCTCGTCGCGATCGAGCCAGTCACGGATCATGTCGGCGATTTCCACATCAAGCTTGTCGTCGCTGGCGGCCTCAACCGTGATTTCAATCTGGCTGACAGAACGCTTTCGGGTGCCCAGAACGCCGAGATAATGCGGATCCCGCTCTTCAATGGTTTCTGCCAGTTCAAGATACCGGATCGGATCGCCGCGATCCGCCTCTTGAAGGATCTGCGCCAGGCGCAACGGATTGAGCCCATCGGCCGGATGGCCCGAGATCGGCGACCGCACACCGCCAAATGTGGGTGCGGCCACTTCCTGACTAAGGATGCTGCGCTGAACAGGGTTGCCCCAGCGATCGAGTAGTTGTGGTTTACGTGCCATCTATTGCTCCTCAGTTCCCGTAATCGACGGCCACAATCCGCCCGTTTAACCAGCCAACGCTGTCCAGTTTGTGTTCGACCGGTAGCGGCCAGTTTTTCAATTCAACCAGGTGTTCCGAATACTCGTGCCGGGTGAGCGGTGTGCATCTGGGCATCACGCATAAAAATCCGCCCGGCACCTGAAATATCACCGGGCACAACAGTGGGTCGCCTAGCGTCGTAAACTTGCGCTCCTGCATGTTTGCGAGCAGGCCCAACAGAAAGAGCCGCCACTCGACGAATGAGGGGATTTTGAAAGCCCAACGACCGATTAGCAGAACCGTCCTTGTTGTCCCGTGCCGAATTTCCATTTTAAGAAAGTCCGATGAAAGCAAGGATTGTCGCCAAAACACCCAATCCGGCACCGGTCGCGCCACGTTTCGTGCTTAATATGCCGATAGCAATGCCAAATCCGAATGTCATGAATGGAATGATCCAGTCCATTTCAGGCCTCCCTACTTAATTTGTTCGATGCAAGTGGCGTGTTCGCCCACCGTTCGCGGTGTTTTGCCAATCGCCGTTCGGCCCGTTTCTCTCCCAGCCGAGGCGCAGGTGGGTTCTTAAATGAAAGCCCATAATTCCGATCAATCAGAGCCTGCGCAGGCGTGTAGTAATTTTGACCAAAGCTTTGCCTTCTCGAGTTACCCTTGACCCTCGTTCGCCGACGCAACTTCTTTGAAGCCAGCGATCTCAGAACGGCCTTAGCAATTTTGACAAGCCTCATGACAAACCTCCTCTGATTCCGGCACCAAGTGGGCTTTCCCACCAACCGCGACCTTTGATTTGGTTGTCGTCTTGATCCGCTGTGTCTTGCATCCGGCCGGGTTCACGATCTGCGCGCCTTCGGTTGTCAGTCGCGCCGCGATAGGCGTATTCCACCCAGCGCATCCGGCTGGCAAAATGGGCAAGTGCCAAAGCGATGGCATAGTCGCCGTGCCGCTTTTTGCCCTTCTTGCCGCCATCGCCTTTTTCGTTTGCCCTGGTTGCCGGAACCCTTGGAATGCCCCGCACCAGTTTGACTGACCGCAGATCCGACAAATGATCAGCATCTTTGGTGATAGAAATTGTGTCGTCTTCAATTGCGGTTTTCAGTGGCGGCATGTTGAAGCGGTACCAGTCCTCAGTGAACTTGATGGCCCAGACCAACCCAGCGCTGTCCTCGCTTTCGCGCAGGCCAAACTTGCGCCCCATATCTTCAGCCACCGTCCAGCCCATGCCGGTAGCGTCAAAAACCGCGCCGATCAGACGGGTGCGCACGTGATTAAGCACCATGGCGGTGATCTGCTTTTGCTCGTCGCCCGGCACATTGCGCAGCTCAAAAACCAGCCTTTGACGGCGTTTCAAGCGCTGTTCAATGGACATTAAAATGCCAACCGTCAGATCAGCCACACGGGCAAAGTCAAAGCCAAAAGCATATTGCGGGACCAGATCAATTGACCCCAGAGCCTCTTCGAGCTCTTCCATGAATTTCGTCATCAATATCTGCTGGGCGAGTTTGGGCTGCTGCAGATAGTCATTTGGCAGTTCCAGTCGCAGGATCGGTGCCTCGGCCGTCATGCGCGCTTCAATCAGAGGCGCTGGCAGCCAAGCGCCGGATCCAAGCGATGGAATGCAGAATAATTCCTCATCCGCGCCGTCGCCGTAGTGGTCGATAACACCCTGCCGCCAATTGGCTTCGGCTTCTGGTGACCACTCTCGACCTTTGACCAAACAAATGCGTTCGTAGAAACCATCCTTGAGCGCCTGATCCAGATCGATCCGAATGTGCGAATAACTCGACCGGCCTGCCAGAATATCCTGAACTTGTTGGTTGAAATAATTCTCGGCACCGTCATGGGTCGAGCAAACCACAACTTTGCCGCCCCAGATCAGGTTGGCCATTGCCGCCTTCAGCAGCTCAGACAGATTGTCAACGAACGCCGCCTCGTCAATGATAACCACCCCTTGCTTGCCGCGCAGGGTGCGGGGTGCTGAGGAAAGCGCAATGATTTCAAAACCGCTGGCAAAGCGAATACGAAATGCGTTGATGGATTTGTCGCCCTCGGCATCTCCGTCATCAAACAGGTATTCCTCGGTGTCCGCTGCGACCATTGAAAACGCGCGCGCCCACATGGCACAGGCATCGACAAATTCGCGCGTCATCTCTTTGGCGTAAGAGATATACATCACATCATCGCCATCGGCCTTGCGCTCCTTGCCTGCCTTCAGAACCGCATAGGCTGCCAGCGCCCAGGTCTCGCCGATCCGACGGCTCTTCTCGATAAACAGCACTTCGACGGCGGCGGATTCCATCAACTCAACGGTTTTGGACTGATAACGCAATAAAACGGTCGGCAGACCCATTTCGGTGACCAAATCCGGGATTGCCTGCATCGCTTCGCGGCGCTGTCGTTCCCATTCGGCTTTTGAGATTGGCGCGTTCATACCGCGTTCCAGTAGCCGTTGTGCAGCCAGCCGAACCAATGATCACCGTGACTGACGAAAGGGTCCAACGTTGGTTCTGAATAAGATCCGTTCCACTCCCAGCACAACAAACGCGTGGGCTTTGTCAGACCTACGGTTAAGACACCCAATTGTCCGCAGCCGCAGGGGCAGTAGTACCAAAAATCCCAGCCGCTGTTCGCGCCGAGTTTTTTGATGTGAAAACTGCCCGGCGTCTTGAGCTTCTGAAGCTTCTTGAAATCATCAAAGTTGATGGCGCGGATCATGGGGCCACCTCTTTGATTGTGGTCGGATAAGGCTGACCTTTCCACCAACGGATAGTGCAGGCGCGGCCCAAATGGGAAAAACACTCAGCGCGGCCAAACAGCAGGGCCATGAAAGCTGGCCAGCGCGGGCCGTGGCGATAATTGCCATCCGCCAGAATAACCAGTTTGCCAAGCGCCAGATCATTCATCGACCGCCACTCCAAGAATTTGCGCCTTGATTGCCTCGCTGGTTTCTTTGGTCAAACCACGTGATTTGGCGACGGCTTCAACGGCAACATCGACCTTGCCCTCAAATTCTTTCTCGATTTTCTGGCGTCGATCTGTGGACAAGCCTTGCGCCTGGACGGCAGCGCGCAGCGCGTTGGCCAATTGCATGGCGTCCTTGGCGGGTAAGCCGCCTTCGCCAGACATGGTGAGCAGTTCAAACACCAGCGTCTTGACGGCCTCGGCCGCAATTCGCGTCAGATCGTCTGATCCTTGTGGGTCAAACCGATCCGCCATCGATGCAGCGATCTCGCGGGTTTCTTCAAGGCGGCGGGTCAATGTCGCCAGCTTAATCGAATACCGATTGAAGGCCGAAAAACTCGGGATATCAAATTCAAGCTCGCCGCGATGCTCTGCCATCAGGGCGGTACATTTCCCGTGGAATTCATCGTAAATTTCCGTTTGCGGACGTTCCCGCCCAGCCAGTTCTTGTGAAGCCCAGGCTATGATCCCGTCAACGGCTGAAGGCAGCAGCTCGATTGATGATAGCCGACCGCGACCACGCGGCTTTGCTGATTTTGACATCTAGCCCTCCGGACGTGACGGGCGCTGAACCCCTTCGATTTCAACTTCGCGTAAAACATGGCGATGCCCCAGTGCGGTCAGAGTGGCCACCTGAACACTGCCAGCCTCAAACAGCTTTACCGCAGCCATTTCTTTCAAATAGGCCAGTTCGCCATTCACCCAGGCACGGTCCTTGCGGATGCCAAACGGGCGCAGCTCATGAATGATCAAATCGCTGTTCAGCGTTTCGTCTTTCTGAGCCGCGAGAGATTTCAAAATGATCAGCCGCGCCTGTTCGCGGATCAGGGTAGGGCGGCGAAAGCTCAATTTCGATATCGAGCGCGGAAAATAGCCGCTTTGTTTGACTGGCGACAAAATCACTGCCGTTGTCAGTGTGAATGCGTTCAGGAACACCCCAATCGATCAGGCATTTTCGGATAAGAAGGCCGACGCCTGAAGCGCGCGGTGTCGGCGTTGCCAAGACAACGGCGCGGCGCGAATAAACGTCAATGGCCAGATAGATCGAATGGCGACCAGTGGTCAGCATAACGTCCGCTGGGCTGGCGTCGATTTGCCAGACTTCGTTCAACCGGTCGGCGCGCTGGCTACCGGTGGCCGTGAATTCGATCTTGGAGCGATATCCGTCCGGGTCGGTCAGGCGCATCAGCTCGTTGCGGAACTCTTTGCGCCAGCGTTTGATTGCGATCTGAAACATCCGGACGGTTGGTGTCGGGTGCACTTTGATTTCACCGGTCGTTGGGTCGATCACTTCAAGCTGTTCGCCGAACCTGTCCAGCACCAATGCGCGCAGGTGTTTGGCCTTTAAAAACGGTTGGTTCGCGATTGCCGCAATGATCAGATCACGAACCGCTCCATCAGTTGAAGTCGCTGACCCAAAGCATATTGGGTGCGGGTGCTCGGAACTGTCGGTTAACCTTGTCACGCGGACATGGCAGTGCCATATCACGCACCGTCGTTTTGACATGTTTTCCTCGGATAACCCCTTGAAGCCCAAGTTGTT
>JAJFIC010000020.1 GCA_021775315.1 Paracoccaceae bacterium | reverse complement strand
GATCATGATCCGCACGCCATTGTCCAGAATCGCAGGTTTGAAACTGTTGGCAGCCGTCTGACCTTTCACCGCCGGTTCGGTTTCCACGACCTTGCAGGTGACTTTCTGTGGCAGCGCCGCCGACAGGGCTTCGCTTTCGTGGTATTCGATTTTGATCATCATGCCGTCTTGCAAAAACGGACGGCGGTCGCCCAGAATATCTGATGGCAGTTCAATCTGCTCATAGGTTTCGGAATCCATGAACACCAACATTCCGTCGTTTTCATACAGAAATTGCTGGTCTTTCTGGTCCAGCCGAACCTTTTCAACCTTGTCCGCCGCGCGAAACCGTTCGTTCAGCTTGCTTCCGTTGCGCAGGTTCTTCATTTCAACCTGTGCGAATGCGCCACCCTTGCCGGGTTTGACGTGGCTGACTTTGACCGCAATCCACAGACCGCTGTTATGTTCCAGCACATTGCCGGGGCGAATTTCGTTGCCGTTGATTTTGGGCATGATGTCTTAGACCTTTTGCTTGAATCCTGTTTGATCGCACCTATATCTTGAGCGTCGCAGGCTGGCAAGTTGGCAGCGAGACGGTGCGTATGGTCCAAATTAAGCCATGCGCTGTGTGCATAGGAGGTATTCCAATATTGCACCCCCGAATCGTCATAAAGTTGCCATATTGCGCCTCAAGCCAAAAAGACAAGAGCAAAAGAGAAGGACAACGTATGTTTGATTACGTTGATGCAGCAGCATTCACTAACGATCAGGGTTCGCGTTCGCGGAAACTGTTCGCCGCAGTCGTGCTGGCTGCGTTGGATGACGCAATTGCGGATGACAAGAAATACGGCAACGGCCCCGAAGTGATCGCCCGTTGGGCACGGTCGCGCGATGGTCGTGAAGTTCTGATGTGCGCGGGTATTGACCCAAGCGAACGTTGTGTCAAAGGCATGATGGAATTTGTCGGTCGTGGTGTTCGCACCTCGGTTGCACTTTCGCGCGAAGAAAGCGAACGCCAGAACCAAGCCAAAGCGGCTTAAACACCGCTCAATACTGTTTCCACGAAAAGCGCGCTCCTCAGGGCGCGCTTTTTTTGTGGCCGGGTGTCTTCGCGCCCGGCAGGGCCTTGCCAATTATCGGGCAGGTTATAGTCTCGGCGCATGATGAAATACCTGATCCAGATCACATTATGCGCCGCCCTGACGCTGTCGGGCCTGTCACCGGCACTGGCCACCCCACCGCGTTACGCCAGCATTTCCGACACCGCAATCGCCGCAAACGCCAGCCATATCTTCTTGCTGCGGCTGGTCAGCGATAACGAAGGCTCGCATTATATCCGTGCGACCACCCGGTTTTTGGTGTCCCAGAACGTGAAATCCGGCGCGCTCGACCAGCTTTGGCTGCTGGACACCACCCGCCAAAACTTTGTCGAGGTGGATCAACACGATGTCGACTATCATCGGGCCAGCCCGAAAATCGACATTCTGGATATTCTGGCGCAGTTTAACGCCACACCCCTGTCGCCCGGCTCCGCGTCGGATTGGACGGGGTCGCGGATAGAATTGACCAATGATCTGGAATTGTCAGCAGACGGCATACTTGATCTGCGAAATGACCAGCAAACGCTGATCTTGCCAACGCCCGATATTCTGAGCCGGATATCAGCCAGCCTAAACCCGTTGATGGGTGCGATGACGGATGATCCGGGGCCGGTCAACCCGATCACATTTGACGCCACCGCTTATACCAAAGATCTGGCGGATTGTTTTGTACAAGAAGTAGCCGCACACGTCGCGGGGCATGCCCTTGTCCGGCTGGAATGCGAGAATGGCGACTTTGAGGTGCTGTCCTACGGCATCTATCTGACCGTTCCTGATCCCTGATCTGCTTGCCACCTATTTTGACTTGAACGGCTCCATACCCTCGCGCGCCAATTCATCCGCGCGCTCGTTTTCCGCGTGCCCTGCATGGCCTTTGACCCATTCCCACGTCACCTTGTGACGCGCCTGCGCCAGATCCAATCGCTGCCAAAGATCGACATTCTTGACCGGCTTTTTCGCGGCAGTCCGCCAACCGTTTTTCTTCCAGCCGAATATCCAGCCGGTTACCCCGCCTTTGACGTAGTTGCTGTCGGTGATAACCGTCAGGGTCGAGGCGCGTTCAAGCGCTTCAAGGGCTGAAATCGCGGCCATAAGTTCCATCCGGTTGTTGGTGGTGTCACCCTCGCCGCCGGACAGGCAGCGTTCCTTGATCACACGTGCGCCTTCCTTGGCCTGCAACAGCGCACCCCAACCACCGGGGCCGGGATTGCCGGAACAGGCGCCGTCGGTATAGACGAATAGATCAGCCATGTTTTTGCGCCTCGATATGCATGCAATCAATCGGTCGCCCGTCATAGCCCGTGCTTTTGTCGTGGGTGACAGCCCGGATTTCAATGCCTGCGCTGGCCAAAAGACCCTGCAATTCCACTTGTGTGTAATGACAGTAAAGCCGCGCCAACGGATCGCGCACAGTTTCGTCCCCTTCGTGGATGCCGATATAGAGCCAACCACCGGGTTTCAGCGCGTCGGCAATTTTCCCCAGTGTCCCCGGCATTGTTTCACGCGGCGCATGTTGCAGTGAAAAACTGGCCCAGATCCCATCAAATTCGCCCCGCCAGTCGATGCCCGAAAAATCATCCAACAGGGTGTTGCGCACGCCTAGCTTGCGCGCCTCGGCCAGCATGCTTTCAGAGCCGTCCATCGCAATCACATCGTGGCCCATATCCTGAAATGCCACACTTGCCCAACCGCCGCCACAGCCAAGGTCAAGCACACTGGACACGGCAGGCAGCCGCGTCGCAAAGCTCAGCAAAATGTCAGGCACGGCCTTGGGGGCAACATCGGCTGCATAGGTTTTTGCTTCGCGATCATAAAACGCGACAGTTTCGTTATCTTTGCTCATATCCGCTCAAACGCCAGTTTCAATCCAAGCCCGGCAAACGCCGCGGCAAAGCCATATCGCATGATTTGTAAAACCCTTGGGCTTTCAAGAACCCATTTGCGCGCGCCCGCTGCGAAAATGCCGTAAACCACGAATACCGCAAATGTCATCAGCATAAACAGCAATCCAAGCGCCACCATTTCATAACTGGCACGGGCCGGATCGCCGCTTAGGAATTGCGGCAGAAAGGCCAGAAAGAATAGCGACAGTTTCGGGTTCAGGATGTTGATAAGCGCGCCACGAACCGCAATCGCGCGCATGGGAATAGACGTCGGGCGGGCGTCAAAAGCCAAAGCACCCCTCTGGCGCAAAGTCTGCCACGCCATATAAAGCAGAAACAAAACCCCGGCGAATTTCACGACCTGAAACAACAGCGCACTGGCATGCAGGATCGCCGCAAGGCCAAGAACAGCCGCCAACATGTGCGGCACGATGCCAAAGGTACAGCCAAATGCCGCAGCGATTGACGCGCGTGGCCCCTGTGCCAGCCCCGTGGCCAACGTGTAAATCACGCCGGTTCCGGGGGCCAGAACCACCACCAGCGCGGTCAACAGAAACTCGATCGAGATCATCAGGCACCCCCGCTGGTTTCACGCAAAATGCGCGGGGTTTTGAACGCCACATTTTCAATCGCGGTTTCAACGATTTCCTCGGTGACGTTGAAGCGCGCCGAAAACGCATCAATCACTTCGCGGATCAGCACCTCAGGGGCCGAGGCCCCCGCCGTGATGCCGACCGCTTTGGCCTGCTTCAACGCGCGCCAGTCGATATCTGTGGCACGCGGCACCAGTTGCGCATAAGAACACCCGGCTTTGCTGGCAACCTCAACCAAGCGGCGGGAGTTTGACGAATTGGGCGAGCCGATAACCAGCAACGCATCAACCTTGGGCGCGACCGCCTTGACCGCCTCTTGTCGGTTGGTGGTGGCGTAACAAATGTCTTCTTTATGCGGCCCGACGATTTCAGGGAACCGCGCCTTTAGGGCCGCCACGATTTCTGCGGTATCATCGACCGACAATGTGGTCTGGGTAATAAAGGCCAGCCGCGTTTCATCCCTTGGCGACAAGTGCGCCACATCACCGGCAGTTTCCACCAACAAAACCTCGCCTTCGGGCAACTGGCCCATTGTGCCGACGGTTTCCGGATGCCCCTCATGGCCGATCATGACCATTTGCAGACCGTTTTGATGATGCCGCTCAGCCTCGATATGCACTTTGGAAACCAAAGGGCAGGTGGCGTCGACATAAACCATGTTGCGCGCTTGCGCGCGTTCCGGCACGGATTTCGCCACGCCATGGGCGGAAAAAACCACGGGCCGGTCATCGGGACATTCCGCCAGCGTTTCAACGAAAACCGCGCCCTTGTCGCGCAGACCGTCCACCACATATTTGTTGTGAACGATTTCATGGCGCACATAGATCGGCGCGCCCCATTTTTCCAACGCCAGTTCGACAATTTTGATGGCGCGGTCGACACCTGCGCAAAAACCGCGCGGGGCGGCAAGATAAAGCGTTAGATCGGGTTTTTGCATGGTTCCGGGCTGCCCTGTCTGGCTGCAAATCATTCCGGCTATGTAACCAACAAGCCGCAGGCCTTGCAATGACCGAGCGTGCCTTGGCCAAAAAAGAAACCCCGACACATTGCTGTGCCGGGGCTAGGTCTTTATACCGTGTCTTCTGACGCGGTGTCAGTCTTCGTCTGCCATTTCCAGCTCGTCTGGTCGCATCGGCATATCCGGACGCGGTGGCCGGCCAATGACGTCTTTCAGCTCTTCCAGTTCAATGAAATTGTCGGCCTGCCGGCGCAGCTCATCCGCGATCATCGGTGGCTGGCTGCGGATGGTCGAAACCACAGAAACCCTGACGCCCTGGCGTTGCAGCGATTCCACCAGCGGGCGATAGTCGCCATCGCCGGAAAAGATCACGATATGGTCGATATGCGGTGCCAGCTCCATTGCATCAACCGCCAGCTCAATATCCATGTTCCCTTTCACCTTACGCCGACCCATGGAATCCGTGAATTCCTTGGCGGGTTTGGTGACCATGTTAAAGCCGTTGTAATTCAACCAGTCGACCAGTGGGCGAATCGGTGAATAATCGTCGTTTTCCAACAGAGCGGTATAATAGAACGCGCGCAGCAATTTGCCCCGGCGCATGAATTCCGTTCTGAGTAGTTTGTAGTCGATGTCAAAGCCCAATGCTTTCGCAGCAGCATAGAGATTAGCACCGTCGATAAAGAGCGCTAAGCGCTCGTCTCGGTAAAACATAATGTGTTTTTCCCCTGTAAAATTGCGTTTCACCAAAGAGCTTGAGTGGTATGGGTAGTAAATTCAGAGATGAAACAATGCCCGAAAGATAGGGATTAATTTAAATGCTTCAAGCCCAAAGTTTCCAAAAATCGGCGGTGAAATGCCTAGTGGCTATCGGGTCCAACCTGTCTTCGCCCGCCAGAAGCGTATCTGAATCTGTGGCGGTCGCGCTTGAGTTGTTGGGTGCCTCTGACATGATAGAACTAAGCGCGCAAAGCCGGATGTTTCGCACCCCGGCCTATCCGCCGGGATCAGGCCCTGATTTTGTCAATGCGGCTTGTGAGGTGACGACCAGCCTGTCGCCCGGTGCCTTGCTGGACGTCCTGCATAGCGTCGAGGCGGAATTGGGCCGCACGCGCACCAACCGCTGGGAAGCGCGGGTTCTGGATTTGGATCTGTTGGCGTGTGGCGATCTGGTGCTGCCTGATTCAGTGGTGGTGGACCGCTGGATTGCACTGCCACAGGACGCGCAGATGGCGCGCGCGCCGGATCAGTTGATATTGCCACATCCAAGGTTGCAGGATCGCGGCTTTGTTCTGGCGCCTTTGGCCGATATCGCGGCTGACTGGATGCATCCGCGATTGGGTCTGTCGGTTGCTGAAATGCTGGCCCGACTACCTGCCAAGGATTTGGATGGAATCTGGCCATTGACCTGATTGCGTCCCTGCGGGACATTTCTTTTGTGCTACGCGCTGCGCGCACAGATTTTTTTTGAGTATTTGCGGAACAATGATAGCGAAAGTTTAGATGAGTTGGCTTTTTGCGGGCCGATGCTCGCGGTAAATAACATAAAGGCCCGCGCCCACGGTGATTGCGATGCCGACCGCTGCCAGTCCATTCGGCAGATCGCGGAAAATCAACCAGCCGATCAGGGTGGCGAACGGGATTTCCAGGTATTGCATCGGGGCAAGGGTTGCCGATGGGGCAAAGCGCAGTGACCAGGTCATCAGCAGATGCGCACAGGTGCCCAGAACGCCAATGGCCAGCAATAACAGCCATTCAGGGCCACTTGGGGCCACGATTTTCAGGGCCGGCATATCCACAGTGAAACCGACCAGAACCAGCCCGAACAGAAAAGGTGTGGCCATCATGCCGCTGATGGCTTGCAGGGTGATCGGATCGACGTCCTTGGCAATCTGACGGGTAACCAGCATGAACAACGCAAAAACCACCGCGACCAGCAGTGGCAAAAGGGCAGGTGGGCCGACATTGGCAAAGCTGGGTTGGATCACCAGCAATGTTCCGGCAAACCCCACCACGCTGGCGGCCAGCCGTCTGGGACCGACATGTTCGCCAAGCACGGTTTTGCCCAAAAGCAGCATGATGAAGGGCATGACAAATGCGATTGCAATCGCGTCGGCCAGTGGCAGAAACCGAAGCGACGTAAACATCGCGCCAATGCCGATGATGTGCAGAACCGTGCGCACGATTGTCAGCTTCAGCACGCGTTTGGACATGTGCAGTCGGGTGCCGTTCCACCAGATGAATGGCAGCAACAGGATCACCTGTGCGGCAAACCGCACCAGCAAAAGTTGCGCCAGTGGAATGGTTGGCCCCAGCAGTTTCGCAATGGAATCACCCATCGGCGCCAGAACGCAAAAGCCGAGCATCAACATCATACCGAAAAGGGGTTTATCCTGTGTCATCGCGGGACTATAGGCAGGCCCCGTCTGGGGTGCAATCAGGCCCGCAGTCGGCCTTGCTGCGCGTAAACTTGCCGCTAAGGCATAAATGCGTCGATTCAACCCTTTGGATATGGGTGATTTGGCTTGAAATCCCTGAATAATACCCCTAGATAGCGGCTTCTTGCCCGCCTTTCATGACCAAGTGGAGTGCCAGATGGCCCGTGTTACCGTTGAAGATTGCGTTGATAAAGTACCGAACCGGTTTGAACTGGTGATGCTTGCCGCCCACCGCGCCCGCGAATTGTCGTCTGGTGTTGAGCTGACGATCGAGCGTGACAACGACAAAAACCCGGTTTGCGCCCTGCGCGAAATCGCTGATGAAACGCTGACTGCGGAAGGTCTGCGCGAGGCGTATATCGAAAGCAACCAGACCCAGATCGAAGTTGATGAACCGGTTGAGGATTCGATGGCTCTGCTGATGGGCGACGGCGAAGAAGACAAGCCCGAGGACGACATGAGCGAAGAAAAGCTGCTGCGCGCCCTGATGGATGCGCAAGTATCGAAATAACGGCAACAGTGCCGGACCTCCGGCGCCCCGCCCTTTGAGGAAGCGGACCGCATGATCGACGTAGAAGACCTTGTCGATTTGGTCCGCAATTATAATCCAGCTACAAATGCGGCCCTGATCCGCGATGCCTATGGCTATGGCATGGAAATGCACGAAGGGCAGACGCGCTCTTCGGGCGAGCCGTATTTTTCGCACCCCGTCGAAGTTGCCGCCATTCTGACAGAACAGCAGATGGATGACGCCACCATCGTGACGGCGCTGTTGCATGACACCATTGAAGATACCCATTCAACCTATTCGCAAGTGGCCGGTCGGTTCGGCGACGAGGTCGCGCAATTGGTGGATGGCGTCACCAAGCTGACCAATCTTGAACTGCATTCCAGCGAAACCAAGCAGGCGGAAAACTTTCGCAAATTGCTGATGGCGATGTCCAAGGATCTGCGGGTGTTGCTGGTCAAACTGTCTGACCGTCTGCACAATATGCGCACGATCAAACATCTGCGGCTGGAAAAGCAGCAGCAAAAAGCCCGCGAAACCATGGATATTTTTGCGCCTCTTGCCGGGCGTATGGGTATGCAATCCATGCGTGAAGAGCTGGAAGATCTGTCGTTTCACGTGCTGAACGCGGAAGGGCGCAACTCGATCATCCGGCGGTTTTTGACGCTGCGCAGCCAGACCGGCGATCTGATCCCGCAGATCACCAACGACATCCGTGAAGTGCTGGAAAAGCACAACGTTGAGGCGGATGTATTTGGCCGCGAGAAAAAGCCCTTTTCGATCTGGCGCAAAATGCAGGAAAAGAAAGAAGGCTTTTCCCGGCTTTCTGACATTTACGGCTTTCGCATTGTCACCCGCGATATTGAGGATTGCTATCGCGTTCTGGGCGCCATTCACCAGCGTTGGCGCGCGGTGCCGGGTCGGTTCAAGGATTACATCAGCCAACCAAAATCAAACGGGTATCGGTCGATCCACACCACGGTTTCTGGCCGGGATGGCAAACGGGTCGAGGTTCAGATCAGAACCCGCCTGATGCACGAAGTGGCCGAGGCAGGGGTTGCGGCCCATTGGTCTTACAAAGACGGCCAGCGCGTCGAAAACCCGTTTGCGGTTGATCCTTTTACCTGGTTGGCAGGGCTGACCGAACGGGTCGAACATTCCGAAGACCATGATGAATTCATGGAACATGTGAAACTCGAAATGTTTTCCGATCAGGTGTTCTGTTTCACCCCCAAAGGCGAGGTGGTCAAACTGCCGCGTGGTGCCACTCCGATTGATTTTGCTTTTGCTATCCACACCCGCATCGGTTCTGGCTGTGTCGGGGCCAAGATTGATGGCATTCGTGTGCCGCTCTGGACCCGGCTGCGCAATGGACAATCAGTTGACATCATCACCGCCGAAGGCCAGCGCCCGCAATCGACATGGATGGACATTGCCGTCACCGGACGGGCAAAATCGGCGATCCGGCGATCCTTGCGCGAAGAACGGCGCGACGGCTCGGTTCGGTTGGGGCGTGAACTGGCGCGGGTGGCCTTTGACCATGTTGGCAAAAAGGTAACGGACAAAGCATTGACCACCGCGGCCCGGCACATGGGCGCCGAAGATGCCGAAGATTTGCTGGCGATGCTCGGCAATGCCGAGGTCAGTGGCCGCGAGGTGGTCGCGGTGATTTACCCCGAACTGCAACGCGATGCGGTGACGGAAACCCATAAACCGGCCCGCGCGATGGTTGGCCTTAGCGCCGGACAAACCGCCGAACCTGCCGCCTGCTGCCAACCGGTCCCCGGTGAACGGATCGTAGGCATCAGTTATCGCGGCAAAGGCGTTAAGGTCCACGCGATTGACTGCGAGGCACTGACCGAGTTTGAAGAACAACCTGACCGCTGGATTGACCTGCATTGGGGCGACGGAAATCAGAACCCGGTGCATTTCACTTCGCTTGAAATCACGCTGGCGAATGACGCCGGATCACTTGGGCGTATCTGCACCTTGATCGGCGAACAGAACGCCAATATCTCTGATATGCAATTCACCGACAAAAAACCTGATTTCTACAAAATGCTCGTAGACATTCAGGTGCGGGATGTAGAGCATTTGCACAATGTAATGACCGCCGTCGAGGCGGATTCGGACGTAGCGCAGATCGCGCGGCACAGGGATGTTCCGCTGCCGGTCTGACAAAACAGAAAAGGTTTGTGGTCAGTTTCACCGGGGGGGCGGCTGACCCGAAAAGGAAATGGTTTTCAAACGGCGCGACAAGCTTTCCTGGGGGCGTTGGATCATCGAGGGCGTTTACCCGCGTTCTGGCTGGAAACGCGCAACCAGCTATGTCGGTCACCGCCTAAGACGTCTGCCAGATACGCCACAAAAGATCGCCCGCGGCGTCGGCGTCGGCGTTTATATCAGCTTCACCCCGTTTTTTGGCCTTCATTTTGTCGTGGCTGTGTTTCTGGCAATGCTGTTTCGTGGCAATGCTTTGGCGGCCTTGCTGGGCACGTTCTTTGGCAACCCCGTGACCTTCCCGTTTATTGCGACCGCCAGCCTGACCCTTGGGCATTGGATATTGGGGGGCGAACCTGACCCGGAACATCACAAATCGCTGTTTCAGTTGTTTGCTTACGCTTCCAGCGATTTTTGGTATAATTTCAAGGCCTTGTTCACGTCCCGGGTGGCGGATTGGTCAAATGTAAAAGACTTCATGTCCGGTGTGTTTCTGCCCTATCTTGTTGGCGGAACCGGGCCGGGCGTTGTCCTTGGAATTCTGGCCTATCTGCTTAGCCGTCCTTTGATTTCCGCCTATCAGCACCGCCGCAAAGGCCGGTTGATGGCCCGCTGGAAAGAACGCCGCACCAAGGCGCAGAAATCGACAGATAGTACGGGCTGACTATCCTTGGTTTTGGTCCTATCCTTTGGCAAAGAATCACATCTGTGGAAGTCTGAACATGTCTGCCTTGCCTATCGCACCTTTGGGAAAACTCCGGCTTGGGGTGAATATCGACCACGTGGCCACGGTGCGCAACGCGCGCGGCTCGGCCTATCCCGATCCGGCCCGCGCCGCCCTGATGGCGCAACAGGCCGGGGCCGATGGCATCACTGCACATCTGCGCGAAGACCGGCGTCACATCACCGACAGCGACATCGAAGCGCTGATGGAAAACCTGACCGTGCCGCTGAATTTCGAAATGGCCGCCACAGATGAAATGCAGAAAATCGCGTTGCGCCACACGCCACACGCAGTCTGCATCGTGCCGGAAAAACGCGAGGAACGCACAACCGAAGGCGGGTTGGAAGTGGCCCGCGAAGAAAACAAACTGGCGCATTTCATCGCCCCTTTGCGCGATGCCGGATGTCGTGTGTCAATCTTTATCGCCGCCGATGCGCGCCAGATCGAAGCCGCAGCACGCATCGGCGCGCCCGTGGTGGAACTGCATACCGGGGCTTATTGCGACGCCCATTCCGAAGGTCGCATCAAGGATTGTGAGGCCGAGTTTGATCGCCTGCGAGACATGGCTGCTTTTGCCCATTCGCTGGGCCTTGAGGTTCATGCCGGTCACGGGCTGACTTATGACACCG
>JAJFIC010000019.1 GCA_021775315.1 Paracoccaceae bacterium | reverse complement strand
TACGCAAGAGCGCTACAAGGAATTATACGCCGAGCATCACAAAAACTATGACGGGCCGGTCAATGACTGGCCGATGTATGCCCGCAGCAATGACGCGCCAAATGAGGCCGCGCATCTGCGGTTTGAATATGCGGCTTTGGTCAGTATGTGTGATGAATATCTTGGTCAGGTCATGGACATGATGAACGACAAGGGATTGTGGGACGACACCATGCTGATCGTGTGGACCGACCACGGATTTCTGCTGGGCGAGCATGACTGGTGGGGCAAGATGTCGATGCCGATGTATCAGGAAATCGCCCATACGCCGTTTTTCATTTGGGATCCTCGGGTCAAAAGTGCCGGTGAACGGCGGCAATCGCTGGTGCAGCCTTCGATTGATCTGGCCCCGACATTGCTGAATTTCTTTGGCCAGGAACCAACCAAGGATATGACGGGCAGGGATCTGGCAGAGGTTATTGCCGACGACACCCCGGTGCGGGACGCTGCCATTTTCGGCATGCATGGCGCGCATGTGAACATCACCGATGGGCGCTATGTTTATATGCGCGCGCCCCAAAGCCCCGACAATAAACCGCTTTACCAATACACGCTGATGCCAACCCATATGCGGTCTGCCTTTGCTGTTGAAGATTTCGTCGACCTGCAATTTGCCGAGCCGTTTTCGTTCACCAAAGGTGCCAAAACGATGAAGGTTCAGAATGTCACATGGGTCGCGCGGGATCGTCAGTTTGACACGATGTTGTGGGATACAAAAAACGACGCCCAGCAGCTAAGCGAGCTTGAGGATTCCGCGATCGAAAGCAGGCTGCGGTTGCGGATGGTCGAGTTGATGAAAGAAGTCGACGCGCCACAGGAGCAATTCCAAAGGCTAGGTATTTAGTCCCAGCTTGTGATGGGTTGGATCTACAGTGAACCTTTCCAGTCCAGATGCCCAGATTTTGGAGATGTATTAGAACGGCGTGAGGCCTTTGAGTGTCTTTAGTCTTCTGGCGGAATTATCGGCATCCACGAAGTCTGAAATGTGCGATGATTTTTGTCTTCCAAGGCCTCGCGTTAAATGCGAAGACCGTGTCAGTTTTAGCGCAATTGACACTGTTTGGAAATGTCGGTTAACACAAAATATATTAAATCGGGTGGATTAGGCGAGCAAATGACAGATATCACAAAAATTCGGGGGATCGGCCCGACATTGGCAACCGAACTGGCAAAATCCGGTATCAAAAGCACCGAAGGGTTGGCCAATGCCTCGGTCGCAACGCTTAGTCAGGTGCGCGGCGTCAGCGCGACCGCGGCGCCACGCCTGATCGCCGCGGCTACTGCAGCCTTGGCGAAAGCGAAACCCGCGGCACCTACTGCGAAAGCCGCCGATTGGGCAGCGCCAGCTTATAGAGGCGCGGCAAGCCCCGTGAAAGAAACCCTTTCAGAACGCCAATTGTTGCGCACGTTGGCGATCGCCAACATAGAAGGTCGGTTCCAGGGCATCCGCAAAACCCCTGAAAGCGAAACCCGCGAGGATCTCTGGGCCGAAGTCGTCAAGAAGATCGGCGCCGACACGCCCGTATCACTTCTGGAATTCGGTGTTTACAAGGGCAACAGCATGAGGTTCTGGGCGTCTGAGTTCGGGCATGCCAAATCCACCTTCCATGGGTTTGATAGTTTCGAAGGTCTGCCCGAAGACTGGGCTGGCAAGATGGTCAAGGGCACGTTTTCCACTGATGGGACGACACCGGATGTGGCAGACCATCGGGTGAACTTTTACAAAGGGTGGATTCAAAATACCCTGCCTGATTTCCTTCATTCCAAATCCGTCGATCCTTCTAACACGTTGATTGTACATATTGACGTCGACATCTATTCGGCAGCGCTGTTCGTGCTTTGCGCCTGCTGGTTCGAGCTTGATGAATTCTACATAATTTTCGATGAGTTCGCGGTGGACGAAAATCTGGCCATGGAAGATTTCATCGCGGCCTTCCCGGTTGAGTATGAATTCTACAATCACACCATGAACCCGAATTCGCGGCTGGCCAGACAGGTTTTCGGCCACATCCGCAAAACAGTGTACGTGCCCAAAGTAGAGGCGCAGGAGCAAGCACCGTTGCAGGTGCAGGTGCAGGCCACCACCCAGCCGGATCGCATATCTAAAAGGGACCGAGACGCTAAGGGTAGGGGTTCCTCCAAACGGCTTTACCCACATTCGATCGCGCCCGATCTGCCTGCAAATGTCACATCAATGATGTGGCCGCTGGAACTCGATATGCTTTACAGCATCTCCCGCGACTACGTGACCGGGGCTGGCCGTATCGTCGATGCAGGCATTTATCTTGGTGCATCCACCTTCTGCTTTGCCCGGGGGCTGAGTGACAACGCCACCGATTTTCCCGCGCCGATTATCCATTCCTACGAGCGGGCCACTATCATGCCAGCGATGCTTCGTGATCCGATCCTTAAAGAACGGTTTCCTGAGCGTCGCACTGACTATAGCGACTATTTGCGGGAATTGCTGGAACCCGTGGCGCCTATGGTTGAACTCAATTGCGGGGACATCATGGCCGAGGATTGGACCCACGGCCCGATCGAGGTTCTGTTCCTGGATGTGCTGAAGACACGCGCCATCGCCCGGCACTGCAACCAGACCTTTCTGCCGCATCTTATTCCGGGCCGATCGCTGGTGATCCAGCAGGATTTCTTTTGGCATCTGGACTGGTGGATTAACGCGTTCATGGCACTGCATCAGGACTATTTCGAGGTGGTCGACGATGCCGAAACATCCTGCGTATTCCTCAACACCAAGGCATTGCCTGCCGATCTCGACCCCGATCCGTTCAACAAGATGCGACCGTCGGAGGTCGTCGAACTGCTGGAAATCAGCCGAAACTGGTCGCGCACCGAATTCCAGCGGGCGATGTCGGATCTTTGCATTGTGAATTATCTGACCGACACCCGCAAGCTTGGCAACGCTGAAAACCGGCTGAACAAGTTGTCACCGATCATGGAAAATGCCTTCAAAACCCAACAGAACCGGGCCGATGTCCGCCGCGCTTTTACCGCATACCGCTGGGTCAGCGAAAAATTCCGCAAGGCTAAGGAAAGCACACAGTCGGCGGGTGCCGGAAAGTAGAAAGCGCCCGTTTCCGCAAGGCGGTGCCGCATAAAAACATCGCTGTCGCCATAGCCCATGGCGACACGACGATGACAGGTCAGGCGCAGGCGGTGATGTTGCACACGAACGTTGGCCTTGCTAACGGCACTAATTCCACCTGCGATCAGCTGCCTATGTTTTTCATGTCCGGGCGCATGCCGGTCATGGAACGCGGGTCTGTTAATTGGGACGATGAGTTGCGGTTCACCGCCACCCTACGGACGAGATGATTGATTATTTACCTGGCTTGCATTTCCAATCGTGCACCAAAAAAGCCGCAAAATCCTGCAAGGTGAGTGCCATTGTAGCCCGCCAAGAAAATTTGCAGTGCCTGACAAGAATAGTTGCAGCAGGGGTCTTTTTGCGAATTAGGGGTTTAACGGCGGTTTAAATCCAGATCGGTGAATTGTTCAGGTGGCACTCCCCACTCATTGCAGACGTTCGTGGTCATCGCAGCTAAGGTCCGGTTTGAGCCCGAACGGGCTGATGCTGCGTGATGAACAGATGTCGGCTATCACGAGACGCCAAGAACGAAGAATTTTGAGAACGGTAGTGTTTCGCTGGCTGTGAGGAAAAAGTGGAACTTGAGTTTTGCCTCTTATAGAGAGAGTGTCCGAACTTTTGTGTATGAGTAATTTGGTTCATGCTTCCAAACTGAAGGAGCATGACGACAATGACGATTTCCAAGAAACTACTGGACGAACTGCTTAGTGGCGTTGAACGGCCCGAAGATTTTTTCGGCGACA